>DASYAE010000140.1:0-88149 GCA_036501535.1 Actinocrinis sp.
TGATCGACCGGGTGGACGAGCTGCGCGGGGTCTGGGTCACCGGCGGCGAGGTCATCCTCGGCGCCGCGACCACCTGCGCCGACCTCGCACATGCCGGGGTGCGCGAGGTGCTGCCCGCGCTGGCCCAGGCCGCCCGCGCGATCGGCGGGCCGGGGCTGCGCACCCGCGCGACCCTCGGCGGCAACGTGCTCTCCGGGCGCCGGCCTGGCGGTCCCACCGTGCCGACCCCGGGCCGCGATCTGCTATGCGCGCTGATCGCGCTGCGGGCGGTCGCGGTGTGCCGTTCCCCGGGGGCCTGGCGGCAGGTCCCGATAACCGAGCTTTACGCGCGTGACGGCGGAGTGCAGCTCGGCCCGGGCGAACTGCTCACGGCGCTGCGCGTGCCGGTCTCGGCCGGCCCGCAGGGCTTCATGAAGGTCGGCGCCCGCGGCGCCGCGGCCCGCCCCGTGCTGACCTTCGCGCTGGCCGCGGACCAGACCGCGCACACCGTCACCTGCGCCATCGGCGGGTTCGCGCCGACCGCGGCCCGGGTCGACCACGCCGGGCAGTGGCTGGCCGGGCAGGTCGACTGGGCGGCCGCGGCGATCCCGGACCCGGCGGTCTACGGCCAGTTCGCCCGCCTGGTGGCCGAGGGACTCTCGGCGCCGCCGGTGGCCGGCCCGGCCGGGCTGAGCACCGCCGGCGTGCCGCGCGACTACCGGCAGCGGGCGGCCGAGGTGTGCGCGCGCCGGGCGCTGGTCCGCGCCCTGCCACCGTCCGGCTGGCTGGACCAGGTCGCCGACTATCAGCAGCGGGCGCAGTTCCTGCGCCAGCGGGCCGCGGTGGAACGGGCCGAGCGAGGCTTGCCATCGGGCCCCCCGGTGCCGGACGCTGGGCTACCACTCGTCTCGCCCGAAGGGGGCTTTCGGTGAGCGCTCCGGAGGGTCCGTCCGGCCCAGCGGCGGCCGATCGGGCCGGTGACGCGGCCGCCGAGGGCCTTTCGCCGGCTGCGGACCACGGCGGCGCGGAGCCGGACGGCACCGACACCGATCCGTATTGGCGGGTGGCGAGCTACGACCTGTCGGTCAACGGCTCGCACCAGCCGATCGAGGCCGCCTGGATCGGCGAGAGCCTGCTGTTCGTGCTGCGCGAGCGGCTCGGCCTGGTCTCGGCGAAGGACGGCTGCGGCGAGGGCGAATGCGGAGCCTGCACCGTTCTGATGGACGGCGAGCCGGCCGCCGCGTGCCTGGTGCCCGCAGTCGCCGCGATCGGCCGAACGGTGGACACCCCGGAGAAGTACGCGGTGCCGAAGCCGGACCCGGTGGCGGCGGCGCTCGCCGCGCAGGCCGGCGCCGGCTGCGGGTTCTGCCTGCCCGGCATCGGCATGCAGGTGCGCGGCCTGATCGCGCGCAACCCGAGACCGAGCGCGGCGGCGGTCCGCGAGGCGCTGAGCGGGAACCGGTGCCGGTGCCTGCCGGCCGAGCGGTTCGTCACGGCGGCGCAGGCTGCGGCGGCCCGGATCGATGCGGACGCGAAGGCGGAGGCGGCGCACTCGGCGGCGATGGCGGCCGGGTTCGCCGCCGCGGCGGGCCAGGCGGCGGCGGTCGCCGGGGCCGCGGCGCGGGCGGCCGCGGAAGCGGTTGCAGACGTCGGGCGTGTCGAGGCCGAGCGCGCAGGGGCGGGCGAGCGGGACGCTGAGTATGGGCACGAGCATGAGCACGAACAAGAGCTCGAGCGCATGCAGCTGGAGGAATGGGATTCGGCTGACGAGACGGTGATGCCGGCGCCCACGATCGCGCTGGACCTGTCGGGCACCTTCAGCGTGTTGGTCGGTCCGGAAGTGGCGTTGCCGCAGCCGCAGGCACAGCAGCCGCAGGTGCAGCAAGCGCCGCCGCAGCAGGCGCCGCAGCCGCAGCAGCCTCCGGCTGTCGCCGCACCGCGCCACGGCACTTATGGTCAGACCCCTGCGGTTCCGGGTGCGGCGCCGCGGCAGGGACCGGCGGGGCCGGGAGGCCCGCGCCAGGACAGGCCGCCGCAGGCCGGACCGCCTCAGACCGGGCCGGTACCGAATCAGGGTGCTCCAGCGCAGTCTCCGGCGGGAGGCGTGCCGGCCGTGCCGGCCCAGCGCGCCGCGCCGTCGCAGGGGCGGCCGCCCCAAGGCTTATCAGCACAGGGTTTATCAGCACAGGGCTTATCAGCACAGGGATCACCACCAACACAGCGTCCTGCGAGGCCCGGCGCTCCGGCGCAGGGTCGCGTACCAGCCGGCCAGAGCCCGCCGCAGGGCCAGTCCGCGCAGCCGCGCCAAGGGCCTGCGCGGCCGCCCGCCGCGCGTCCGGCGCCGCCGATCCGCGGCCTGCTGGACCTGGAGGCCACCGAGCTGGACAACCCGGACTTCGGCGGCGGGGAGTTCCCGGTCCGCGTCTTCGAGACGGGCAGCCTGCGCGCGAGCGACATCGAGGACTGGGATCCGGCGGCCGACGAGGAGCAGGGCGCCCGGCGCCAGGGCATGCGGCAGCGGCCGAGCCCGGCCCAGGCGGCCGAGCCGGAGCGGACCGATCGCGGCGGCCGAGGGGCGGAGAAGTGGTGACCGCCCCTGTGATGACGCATCGCAAGGCGTATAAGGCTTGTAAGACGTGTATGGCGGGTAAGGCGGACAGCCGGTGAGCGCTCCGATCTCCATCCCCGGCTTCCTGATCGGCGAACAGCTGCCGACGCTGTCCTCCGAGGCGGCCAACCCGATAGCGACCGAGCCGGTCGACCCGGCCCGCAGCGACGGCGACGGCATGGGCCGCGCGGTCCCCGCCGCGAAGGCCGCCGGGCGCTACCCCTTCGTGGCCGACCTCGGCAGCCCCGGCACGCTGTGGGCCGCGGTGGCGCGCAGCCCGCACGCCCGCGCGACCATCACCGGCCACGACACCAAGGCGGCGCTGGAACTGCCCGGGGTGCACGCGGTGCTGGCCGGGCCGGACCTCGGTGTGACCGAGGTCGAATACCTCGGGCAGTGCGTCGCGCTGGCCGCCGCCGAGCACCCCGCGGTCGCCCGCGCCGCGCTCGACGCCATCCTGATCGAATACCGGCCGGCCGACGCGCTGACCGACCCGCGCCAGGCGTTCCACGCCGCCCCGATCCACCCGGACGGCAACATCGCCGCGCACCGCCACATCGTCGGACCCGGAGAGGAGCCCGCGGCCGCGCCGCAGCGGGGCGCCTCGGCCCGGCTGGTCCCCTCGCCGCGCGCCGCGCAGAAGCCCGGTTCGGCCGAGGGCGGCAAGAAGGCCGGCAAGGACGTGAAGGCCGCGGCGGCCAGGGCCGCGAAGTCGACCGCGCCCGTCGTCTCGCCGCTGCCGGGCTCTGAGATGCCAGGCGTCGGCGAACCGCCGGCATCGCCGCAGCAGCCGGGGGACGCAGACGTCGACGATGTCGAGGTCGCCCACGGCTACGAGTTCGTCCGCCCCGCGGACTGGCCCGCCGCGCCCGGCACCGTGCTGGCCGTCCCGGACGGCGACCGGGTCGAGATCCACACGCTCAGCGCGGATCCGCAGCGGGACCGCCTGGCCGTGGCCGCCGTGCTCGGCCGGCCCGAGGAGTCGATCCGGCTGGTGCCCGCGCCCTTCACCGGTGGCGGCATCGAGGACGACGCCGACCTCCGGGTCGCCGCCGCGATGCTCGCGCTGCGCCTCGGCCGGCCGGTCAAGGCGGTGGACGGCGGGGTCTCGCACCGCGCGGTCGGCATCACCACGCCGGCCGTGCGCATCCACGCGACGCACCGCTGCGACGCCGACGGCATGCTGCAGAAGGTCTCCATCGAACTCGTCATCGACGGCGGCGCGCAGACCACCGCCGCCGAGGCGCTGCTGGACGAGTACTGCCGGCTGGCCGCCGGGCCGTACCGGGTCCCCGAGGCCGACATCCAGGGCTGGGTCGTGCGTACCAACAACCCGCCGCTGGCCGCGTGGCCCGGCGGCGGCGCCGCGCTGGCCGCGGTGGTGGCCGAGGCGCAGATGGACTCCCTCGCCGCCGAGCTCGGCACCGGCGCGCTGGAACTGCGGGTCAAGAACCTGATCCGGACCGGGGACCCGCTGCCGGACGGCCGCCGGGTCGCGGTCGGCGCGCCGCTGCCCGAACTGATCGCCGCGCTGCTCGAGGCGCCGATGCCGGAGTTCCCGCCGGGCCCGGACGTGCGCGAGTTCCCGGGCACCGTCGGCCGCACCGGCGAGCTGACCAGGCTGCGCCGCGGCGTCGGCCTGGCGCTGGCCATGATCGACCTGGTGCCGCCGGGCCTGGCCGAGGAGCGGGCCACCGCGCAGGTGGCCCTCACCAGCGACCTGCACGGCCCGATCGCGCACGTCAACACCGGGATGGCAGACACCGGCGCGGGCCAGCACGCGCTGCTGCGCAAGATCGTCCGCGAGGTGCTGGGCGTTCGCAGGGTCCTGGTCCGCCGGCCGACCGACCCGACCGACCTGCCGGCCACGACGCCCGCCTCGGGCCGCGCGGCCTGGCTGCACGGCATGGCGGTGCAGCGCGCGGCGCGGGCGGTGCGGACCCAGGCGCTGGCCATCGTGGCGCGCGAGTTCGCCGTCTCGCCGGAGCTGCTCGAGGTGCGCGGGGGACAGGTCGTCAGCTACGACGGCGTGCTCAGCCGGCCGCTGGAGCAGGTCTACGAGCAGGCGCTGCGCGGCGCCGCGGTGTACCTGGCCGCCGGCGAGTTCCGGGTGCGCGGCGACGGCCCGGCCCGGCCCGGCGTGTTCGTCCCCGAAGAAGGCCAGGCGCACGTGGCGTTCGCCGCGCACCGGGCCGTGGTCGACGCCGACACCGAGCTCGGCCTGCTGCGCCCGGTGCGGGTGACCGCGGCGCACGACGCGGGCCGGGTCATGGTGGCCGGCCGGACGAAGGCGGCGGTCGAGGCCGGGATCGCCTCCGCGGCGGCCGCGATCTTCGCCGGCGGCGCGGCGCACGGCTCGGCCTTCGGCGGCGCCGGCGACCTGTCGGCCGCTCAGCTGCCCTCCATGCTCGACCTGCCCGAGGTGCAGGTGCTCGACCCGCTGGAGTCCTCGATAGGCGAGCTGGCCACCACCGCCCTGCGCCGCCGCGGCTTCTCGGCCCCGCTGCCGCTGGGCTACCTGCCGCTCGGCCGGATCTCGCACGCCGCCGCCGCGGCAGCCCTGGCCTGCGCGGCCCGCGACGCTCTCGGCGAGCACCGCTGCGCCCTCCCGATCCGGCCCTGGTCGGGAACCGCCGAGCAGCAATAAGAAACAAGAGAGGCGGCAGCGATGCGCGACTACCCGCAGATGATCACGCCGGTCGACCACATCGAGCCGGTGCCGCGGCGGATCCGCGCCGTCCTGCACGGCGAGACCGTCGTGGACACCACCCGGGCGCTGTATGTATGGGAGGCCCCTTACTATCCGCAGTTCTACATCCCGCGCGCGGACGTCGCGAAGGACGTGCTGATCGACGAGGACCACGAGCAGAAGCTCAAGCGCGGCACCGCCCGGCGCCAGACGCTGAAGGTCGGCGACGCGGTCCGCCCGGCCGCTGCGCGGGTCTACGGCCCCGAGACGGCTAACGGCCTGGCCGACACGGTCCGGTTCGAGTGGGGCGCGCTGGACGCCTGGTACGAGGAGGACGAGCAGGTCTTCGTCCACCCGCGCAACCCGTACGTGCGGGTCGACGCGCTGAGGTCCGCCCGCCGGGTCCGGGTCGAGATCGACCGCGTCGAGCTCGCCTCGTCGTCGTCCCCGGTGATGGTCTTCGAGACCGGCCTGCCCACGCGCTACTACCTCAACCGGACCGACGTGAACCTCGCCGTCCTCGAGGCCACCGACACGCAGACTGCGTGCCCTTACAAGGGCGTGACGAGCGGCTACTGGTCGGCCCGGATCGGCGGCGCCGAGCACCGCGACATCGCCTGGGCCTACGACTTCCCGACCCGGCAGCTGCTGCCGATCGCCGGCCTGATCGCGTTCTACAACGAGAAGGTCGACACCTACCTGGACGACGCGCTGCTCGAGCGCCCCGAGACCAAGTTCTGAACCGAGCCCGGGAAGACCAAGCCCGAGAAGACGCTGCCCGGCTGATTGATCTTCGTGCCCTGCTCCCAGCCGCCGAAGATGAAGCCGAGCAACAGGACGACGACCACCACGACGAAGACCAGCCACAGGCAGCCGATGATGCCGAAACGGCGCCGGGCCCGGGGATCCTCGCGCCAGTACGGTCGGCGACCCCGTTCTTCCTCGCGCCGGTAGCGCCGTCGGCGTCGCATGTAGGCCACGTATTTCCCTCCGCGCTCCGCGTTGCCCATCTATGACACAGTGATCGGCGCAGTGTAATCGGCACCGTGTGATCGGCGTTCCGGGCGCCACGATCGGCCCCGCACGGCTCCTCCCAACCGTATCGCCACCGGAACCTACCGCAACGTGCGCTCGCGACCGGGTAAGTCGCGAGCGGGAGGGTAACAGTGCGGTCTGACGTCACCTCAGACGCACGGCCATGACACGAGAAGGAAGTATCGGCTATGGGTACCTGGGGCAAGTGGACCAAGCGCGCCGGCGCTCTCGCCGTCGCCATCGTGCTGGCGATCGGCGTCGCGCTGGTCGGTTCGGCGGTGCACCTCTTTCCGCAGCTGCGCAACCCCTTCTCGGAGACCACGACGGAGACCAGCGGGCCGGTCCTGCTCGAGTCGATCGTCCAGCTCTCCCGGTACGAGGCGGCCAGCGGCAACTTCCAGGTCGTGGTCAACATCACCTCGAAGAGCTGGCTGCCCGGCTTCCTGCAGGGCAGCGACACCCTCTTCGTCGGGGTCGGCACCGACAACGCCTTCGTCGACTTCTCCAAGCTCAACGGCAGCGCAGTGGTGACCTCCCCGGACCACACCACCGCCACCATCACGCTGCCGCACGCGCAGTTGGAGACGGCGCAGCTCAACACCGGCCAGTCGTACGTCGTCGCGCAGCAGCAGGGCCTGTTCACCAAGGTCAACTCGGCGCTGAGCGGCAACCCGAACAGCCAGCAGGCCGCCTACGAACTGGCGACCACGGACATCGGGACGGCCGCCCAGTCCAGCCCGCTCAAAGCCGACGCGGAGCGCAACACCAAGGCGATGCTCACCAGCCTGCTCCAGTCGCTCGGCTACAAGACCATCACGATCAACTTCGCCTGAGCCGGCGCCTGGTCACAGAACCCGGATATACCCCGCCGGCACGGCCGCGGCGAGCCAGACGCCGTTGGCCGACCGGCGGAACTCGTGCCCGTCCGCGGCCATCCGCGCCGCGTCGAGCTCCAGGACGACCGGACGGCCGCGGCGCGCGCCGACCTTCTGCGCGGTGCCGACGTCTGCGGAGAGATGCACATCGTGCCGGCGGCCGGGGCGCAGCCCGGTGCGCAGGATCGAGTCGATGCTCGCCGGGACAGTGCCGTGATACAGCACGGCGGGCGGCGGGAGCGGGGTGTAGCCGAGCTCGACCGGCACCGTGTGCCCCTGGCCGGCCCGGATCCTGGTCCCGGACGGGTCGAAGGCGAAGCGCTGCTTGTCGTTGCCCGCCACCACGGCGTCCAGTTCGGCGCGGCTGATCCGGGTCCCGTGCGCGGCCAGTGCGGCGAGCAGCGTGTCGACCGCGGCCCAGCCGGCCGGGTCGAGGGTGATGCCGACGGACTGAGGCCGGTGCCGCAGCACCAGGGAGAGCCGGCGCGAGGTGCGGACCAGGTCGCGGGGACTCATCCCGGCGCCGCAGTTGTTGTGCTTCGTGTTGTCACTAGTCGTGTTCTCTGTCATTCCACGACGACGGTGGCATACGGGCGTCGCGCAGGGCAACGGGTTTCGGCGCGGCCGCGCGCGTGACACCATGCGTAATGAGTAATGGCCGGACGGGGGACTCGGCTGTGACGTTCGGTGATGGATCGTGACATGGGGTTGACAGATGGCGGGCTTCTCTGAGACGCGTGAGCTGGAGAGCGGCGTGTCCGCAGCCGCTGCGCAGCGGGAGGCCGAAGCCGCCGAAGCAGCCGAGACGCTCTTCTCGCCGCGCCACCTCGCGGTGACCGTCGGGTTCGTCTCGGCGGTGCTGCTGATCGCGTTCGAGGCCATGGCGGTCAGCACCGCGATGCCGATCGCGGTGGCCGACCTGCACGGCCTGGCCTTCTACTCGCTCGCCTTCAGCGCCTACCTCACCCTCAGCCTGCTCGGCATGGTGCTGGCCGGCCAGCGCGCCGACGCACGCGGCCCGCGGCTGCCGCTGCTCGGCGGCCTGGCCCTGTTCTGCGCCGGCCTGCTGCTGGCCGGCACGGCGACCACGATGGTCCAGTTCGTGGCCGGCCGCTCGACCCAGGGGCTCGGCGGCGGCATGGTGATCGTCGCGCTCTACGTCCTGGTCGCGGACGCCTACCCGGAACGGCTGCACGGCAAGGCCTTCTCCGCCTTCGCCACCTGCTGGGTGCTGCCCGGGCTGGTCGGGCCGTTCGTCTCCGGCGTGCTGACCGAGGACCTGTCCTGGCGCTGGGTCTTCCTCGGCGTGGCGGTACTGGTCGCGCTGCCGCTGTCGCTGCTGGTCCGGTCGGTGCGCCGGCTGCCGCCCCGCGAGCGGCCGCAGCGCACCGAGGTCGAGTCCGCGCGGCTGCGCACGGTCCGGATCTGCGCGCTGCTCGCCTCGCTCGGCGTCGGGCTGTTCCAGCTCGGCAGCCAGGAGCTGAACCTGATCGGCGCCCTGCTGGTGCCGGTCGCGCTGGTGCTGCTGGTGCCCAGCGCCCCGAAACTGCTGCCGGCCGGCCTCTTCCGGGCCGGGCGCGGCCTGCCCACGGTGATCGCCCTGCGCGGGCTGCTGGCCGGCTCGTACATGGGCATCGAGGCCTTCATCCCGCTGATGCTGGTGACCCACCGGCACTTCAGCCCGACCCGGGCCGGGCTCTCGCTCACCCTCGCCGCGATCAGCTGGGCGATCGCCGCCTGGCTGGTCAACCGGCCGGGGGTGCAGGCGCGGATCCCCCGGGCCGGCATGCTCCGGATCGGCATCGCGATCACCGCGGTGTCGCTGGTCGGCGACATCGTCGCGATCGACCCGCGCACGCCCTGGTGGACCGCCGCCGCGGCGATGTTCTGCGCCGCCTTCGGCATGGGCTTCGCCTTCACCAACATCAGCGTGCTGACCCTGGAGCTGGCCGGCCCCGGCGAGGAGGGCGCCGCCTCGTCCGCGCTCCAGGTCTCCGACGGCATGTCGAGCACCCTCTCGATCGCCGTGGCCGGGGCGATCTACCACGCCGTCAACGGCTCGAGCGGGACCGGCGGAGCCGTGTTCGTGGTCATGTTCAGCACGCTGATCGGGCTGGCCTGCCTCGCCTGGCTGATCGCGCCGCGAGTGCGCACTCCCGGCACGCGGACACGCTGAGCCGGTCTGCGGGGACATCCGGCTGTCACCGGGACCCGGTACGGTTGAAGGCCGCTGAAGGAACGAGGCCCGCGCCCAGCCGACGCACGCAAGCACACCGCCCCGGGGGGAACCAACCGCATGAGCACAACCGCCGCGTCCCACCTGTCGCCGGCGTATCCGGACCGGGCGCCGTGGGGCACAGCGGGGCGGCTGCGCGCCTGGCAGCAGGCGGCCCTCGAGGAGTACATGCGCCACGAGCCGCGCGACTTCCTGGCCGTCGCGACGCCCGGCGCCGGGAAGACCACCTTCGCGCTGCGCCTGGCCACCGAGCTGTTGGACCGTCACGTCGTGCAGCAGATCACCGTCGTCGCGCCGACCGAGCATCTGAAGCACCAGTGGTCGGAGGCGGCCAAGAAGGTGGGGATAGGGATCGACCCCACCTATTCGGGCTCTGCCGGCGGCACCTCGCGGGACTACACCGGCATCGCCGTCACCTATGCGGGTGTGGCCGCGCATCCGATGCTGCACCGGCGCCGGGTCGAGGGCCGGCGCACCCTGGTGATCCTGGACGAGATCCACCACGCCGGCGACGCGCTCTCCTGGGGCGAGGCGGTCTTCGAGGCCTTCGAACCGGCGGCCCGGCGGCTCGCCCTGACCGGCACGCCCTTCCGCTCCGACACGGCGCCCATCCCTTTCGTCTCCTACGCCCCCGATGCCGAGGGCGCCCGCCGCTCGGTCGCCGACTACACCTACGGGTACGGCGGCGCGCTCGCCGACGGCGTCGTGCGCCCGGTGATCTTCCTTTCCTACGCCGGCCAGATGCGCTGGCGCACCAAGGCCGGCGACGAGGTCGCGGCCAGCCTCGGCGAGCCGATGACCCAGGACGCGATCGCGCAGGCCTGGCGCACCGCGCTGGACCCGGCCGGGAACTGGATGCCGGCGGTGCTGCGGGCGGCCGACCGCAGGCTGACCGAGGTGCGCCGCTCGGTGCCCGACGCCGGCGCCCTGGTGATCGCCACCGACCACAACGCCGCCCGCGCCTATGCCCGCATGCTGCGCGACATCACCGGCCAGGCCACGACGGTCGTGATCTCCGACGATCCGAAAGCCTCGAGCCGGATCGCCGCCTTCACCGAGAGCGAGGACCGCTGGATGGTCGCGGTCCGCATGGTGTCCGAGGGCGTGGACGTGCCAAGGCTGGCCGTCGGGGTGTATGCGACCTCGATCTCGACCCCGCTGTTCTTCGCCCAGGCGGTCGGCCGCTTCGTGCGGGCCCGGCGGCGCGGCGAGACCGCCTCGGTGTTCCTGCCCTCGGTGCCGTCGCTGGTCCAGTTCGCCAACGAGCTCGAGCTGGAGCGCGACCACGTGCTCGACCGCAAGAAGCGCGATGCGGACGACCTGTGGTCCGAGGAGGAGGACCTGCTGGCCGAGGCCAACAGCACCAAGGACACGAACGACCTCGGCGAGTTCGCGTTCGAGGCGCTGGAGTCCGAGGCCAACTTCGACCGGGTGCTCTACGACGGCGGCGAGTACGGCGTCGCGGCGGAGCCGGGCAGCGCCGAGGAGGCCGACTTCCTGGGCATCCCCGGGCTGCTCGAGCCGGAGCAGGTGCGCCAGCTGCTCCAGCGCCGCCAGGCCCGGCAGATCTCCCGGCAGCGCGGGGCGGGCGGCCGCGACGGGGCGGCGCCGGAGCCGGTGCCCGCCGAGGACCGGCCGGTGGTCAGCCACCAGCAGCTGCTCGAGCTGCGCCGTGAGCTGAACACGCTGGTGGGCGCCTGGCACCACCGCACCGGCCTGCCGCACGGCGTCATCCATTCGGACCTGCGCCGCAGCTGCGGGGGGCCGCCCGCGGCGCAGGCCACGGCCGCCGAGCTACGCAGCCGGATCGAGCTGGTGCGCACCTGGGCCACGCGGCCGGCCTGACCCTCGGCACCCGCGGCTCCGCGGGAGATCGCAGAAACCTGTCTCGAGACCGGTCCGCATCGCGGGCGCCGGCCGATCCCGGCTTCCGGCCGCCGGCTTCCAACGAGCCCTGATGAACCTGCCCGGCATCCGGACCAGGCGACCCGGGATGCGGACGCCCCGGCCGCCCGCACCGCTCCGACGTGCTCGGGCGACACGGGACCCGGGCCCCGCCGCAGCGGGGTACCCGCGCATAAAGTGGTCCCTTGTGAATACGCCGCACCCGGAGACCTCGCAGACGCTGGACCGCGGCCTGCGCGCGCTGGAGGCCCTGGCCGACGCGCCGAGCGGGCTGACGGTCACCGAGCTGGCAGATCGGCTGGGCGTCAACCGCACCATCGTCTACCGGCTGCTGGCCACGCTCGAGCTGCACGGCCTGGCCCGCCGGGACGCGGCCGGCCGGGCCCGGCTCGGCATCGGCGTGCTCTCCCTGGCCCGGCAGGTGCAGCCGCTGCTGCGCGACTCGGCCTCGATCCCGCTGCGCCGGCTGGCCGAGGAGGTCGGGGCGACCGCGCACCTGACCGTGGTGGACGGCAGCGAGGCGCTGGCGGTCGCGGTCGTCGAGCCGACCTGGACCGACTACCACGTCGCCTACCGCATCGGCTCGCGCCACGCGCTGGACCGCGGCGCCGCCGGCCGCGCGATCCTGGCCTACCGCACCGGCAAGTCGACCACCTTCGTGGTCACGGAGGGCGAGTTGCAGCCGGGCGCCTTCGGCATCGCCGCGCCGGTGACCGACGTGCCCGGCATCGAGGCCTCGGTCGGGGTGATCTCCTTCGGCGAGCTCGACCCGGCGCGCACCGGCCCGCGGATCGTGCGCGCGGCGGGGGAGGTCGGGCGGGCGCTGCGCTGAGCGCGCCGAGCCGCGGCCAGCGGAAATTCGTCCCGCGCCGTCACGACTCTGAAACACGGCGGCACTAACTTCTGGTCATGGCGGACGTTTTCGATGCGTATGAGCCTGCCGCGGCCTGGGACGAGATGTTCGAGGCGCCAGGCGCGCCGCGGCGCGAGTACGAGGCGGTCTTCGCGACCCTCGAGCACCTCGACCCGGCGGAGCTGCGGTTCCGCGCCGACCAGGTGGCCAGCTCCTTCACCGACCGCGGAGTGACGTTCGCGCTCGGCGACGAGGAGCGCCCCTTCCCGCTCGACCTGGTCCCGCGGGTGATCGCGGCGGCCGAGTGGGACGTGATCGGCCGCGGCGTGCGCCAGCGCGTCAAGGCCCTGGAGGCGTTCCTGGCCGACGTCTACGGCCGGGGCGCCGTCTTCGCCGACCGGGTCGTCCCGCGCTCGGTCGTGCTCACCGGCGGCGGTTTTCACCGCGCCGCGCACGGGATCGTGCCGCAGAACGGCGTGCGGGTGCACGTGGCCGGCATCGACCTCGTCCGCGATGTGGACGGCCGGTTCCGGGTGCTGGAGGACAACGGCCGGGTGCCGTCCGGGGTCAGCTACGTGATGGAGAACCGGCTCATCATGACCCGTACGTTCCCTGGGCTGTTCGCGGACCAGCGGGTGCGGCCGGTGGACGACTACCCGGGGCGCCTCATCGCCGCGCTGCGTGCGGCCGCCCCGGCCGGCGTGACGGACCCCGTGGTCGTCGTGCTGACCCCCGGTGTGGCGAACTCCGCCTACTTCGAGCACGCGCTGCTGGCCCGGCTGATGGGCGTCGAGCTGGTCGAGGGCCGGGACCTGATCTGCTCGGGCAACGGCGTGCGGATGCGCACCACGTCCGGCGAGCAGCCGGTGCACGTCGTCTACCGGCGGATCGACGACGAGTTCCTGGACCCGCTGCACTTCCGGCCGGACTCGGTGATCGGCTGCCCGGGCATCCTCAACGCGGCCCGGGCCGGCCGGGTCGCCATCGCCAACGCGGTCGGCTGCGGGGCCGCCGACGACAAGCTGATCTACACCTACGTCCCGGATCTGATCCGGTACTACCTCGCCGAGGAGCCCCTGCTCGACAACGTCGAGACGTACCGGCTGGACGACCCCGACCGGCTGGCCCACGTGCTCGACTCGCTAGCCGAACTGGTGCTCAAACCGGTGGACGGGGCCGGCGGCAAGGGGATCGTGATCGGCCCGCAGGCCGACGAGCGGACCCTGAGGAGGCTGCGCGCGCAGGTGGCGGCCGCGCCGCGGGGCTGGATCGCGCAGCGGCCCGTGGCCCTCTCCACCTCGCCGACGTTCGTCGCGGACCGGTTCGCCCCCAGGCACATCGACCTGCGGCCGTTCGCGGTCAACGACGGCGACGACGTCTGGGTCCTGCCGGGCGGGCTGACCCGGGTCGCGCTGCCGGAGGGCGCGCTGGTGGTGAACTCCAGCCAGGGCGGCGGGTCGAAGGACACCTGGGTGCTGGCCTCGGACCCGTCGGCCGCCGACGGCGTCGTCGAACCGGCCAACGGCACTTTCGCGCTCGCCCCGGCCGCGGTGCGCGAAGGCGTCGCCGACCGCCAGGCCGGCCCGCCCGCCGAGGCCCCGTCCCAGCAGCAGCAGCAACAGCAGTGAGTCCACATCACCCACCGCCCGAAGAATGAACCCCGGGGCTGCCCATGCTGAGTCGCATCGCCGAAACCCTGTTCTGGCTCGGCCGATACGTCGAGCGCGCCGACGACACGGCGCGCGTGCTCGACGCGTTCATGCATCGCCTCCTGGACGATCCGGGCACCGACGAGGAGGCCGCGTGCCGGGCCCTGTTCGACATCCTCGGCGTCGCGCTGCCGAAGGAGGAATCAGGCAACTGCGACGCGCAGACGGTGATGAGCCTGCTCGGCTTCGACGCGGCGAACCCGAGCTCGGTCGCCGGGGCCTGGCAGGCCGCGCACGCCAACGCCCGCGGGGTGCGCGAGGTCATCTCGGCCGAGACCTTCGAGTGCCTGAACGTGACCCGGCGCGCCCTGCTGGCCCAGCGCCGCGCCGCCGGACGCGTCGGGCCGCACGCGTATCTGCGCTACATCAAGGAGCGTGCCGCGCTCTTCTACGGGCTCGCCGACTCCACCATGCGCCGCGACGAGGGCTGGCTCTTCCTGACCCTCGGCCAGAGCCTCGAGCGGGCCGATATGACCGCGCGGCTGCTCTCGGTCAGGGTCCTGGCATCGCGCTACGCGCCGGACTGGCTGACCCTGATGCGCGCGGCCGGGGCCGACGAGGTCTACCACCGCACCGAGGGCTGGGCCAGCGATCCGCAGTCCACGGCCGGCTTCCTGGTGCTGGAGGACAGTTTCCCGCGCTCGATCGTGCACGCGCTGGCCAGGGCCGAGCAGTGTCTGGGCGAGCTGGCCGGGACGCCGCAGTTCCCCCGCGGCGCGGGCCGCGGCCGGGTGCGGCTGGTGGCCCCGTCCGCCCGCCGGGTCATCGGCCGGACCCGCACCATGCTCGAGTATCTGGATGCCGATTCGCTCGGCGCGCAGCTGCCCGCCGTGCTCAAGGAGCTGCAGGAGGCCTGCCTGGCGGCCAGCCGGCAGATCGCCGAGGAGTACTTCCAGTACGGACCGCCGGTGATCTGGCTGCATGGAAAGGACGACTGGGCCCGTGTCGACTGAGACTGTGCCGACGGAGGCTGCTTCTACGAACGCTGCTTCTACGAACGCTGCATCTACGAACGCTGTGCCGCGGCGCCCCGAAGGCCCGTGGCGGCTGGCGATCGTGCACGAGACCGTGGTGGAGTACAGCGGCGCCGCCCGCGCGTCGTACAACGAGCTGCGCATGACGCCGCTCAACACATCCGGCCAGACCACCCTGACCAGCCAGGTGGAGCTGCGCCCGGCCGCGGCCATGTGGCAGTACACCGACTACTGGGGCACCCGGGTGACCTCCTTCGACCTTCAGGAGCCGCACAGTGCCCTGACGATCCGGGCGGCGAGCACGGTGGAGACCTCCCCGGCCCCCCGCCCCCGGTCCGCGCGGGCCGACTGGCCGCGGATCGCCGAGCGGATCGCGGTCGGCGACCTCGGCGAGTTCACCGTGCCGTCCGAGCGCACCAGGGTCGACGCGGACCTCGAGTGCGCCGCCCGGGAGCGCACCGCGGGCTGCGGCCCGCACGAGGCCGCAGACGAGATCTCCGCCTGGGTGCACGAGACGCTCGCCTACGTCCCCGGCGCGACCGGCGTGCACACCAACGCGCAGGAGTCCTGGGACCAGAGGTCAGGGGTCTGCCAGGACTTCTCGCACCTGGCCATCGCGCTGCTGCGGGCGGTCGGCGTGCCCGCGCGCTACGTCTCGGGCTACCTCTTCCCCGACCCGGACGCGCAGCCCGGCGTGACCGCCGAGGGGCAGAGCCATGCCTGGCTCGAGTACTGGGCCGGCGGATGGACCGGCCTGGACGCCACCAACCGCTCCACGCCCGGCCCGCGCCACGTGGTGGTCGGCCGCGGCCGCGACTACGGCGACGTGCTGCCGCACAAGGGCATCTACCACGGCGCGCCGGACAGCACCCTGACGGTGTCGGTCCGGTTCACCCGCCTGGCCTGACCACGAGCCGTGCGACGCCTCAAGGACGGTTCTTCACCGAACAGGCGGGCGTGCCGCCGGGCAGCCGGTAGCGGTTGGCCGCGATGACGCGGTAGCCGAGCGCGGCGAGCCACGAGACCGGCGGGGTCAGGATCAGCGCGCCGAGCGGGCGCCACGGCCAGCGCGAGCGCAGCAGGGTCCGGCCGGCCGCCGCGGCGCCGGAGCGGATCACGCCGGTGCGTCCGGCCGGGATCCACTGCACCGACCTGGTCACCATCGCCTCGGTCAGGCCGACCGCGGCCAGATCGTCGATGTGCTGCCAGGGCACGAACTCGACCGCGGGCCGGCAGTGCTTCTCGGCCCAGCGCACCGTGCTGGTGCAGAAGCCGCAGTCGCCGTCGAAGACCAGGGTCGGCGGCTGCGGCAGGGCGCGGTCCGCCTCGGTCTCGGTCCCGGCCGCGGATTGCGTCGCCTGCTCAGCCATGGCTCGAGCATAGGCCGGGCCACGCAGCGCCGCCGCCGCGGCCGTCCACACCCGGTCCGGGATGAATACCGCGTCGCCCACGATCATCGCCGCGGAGAAGAAGGGCAGGCCCAGCAGCACCGCGATGGAGACGTGCATCATCACCAGGGCCGCCAGCGCCGGGTACTTCAGCCGCGGCGAGAAGACCATGAACGGAAAGCCGATCTGCAGGAACACCGTGGCGTAGCCGGCCAGCGCGAGCAGCAGCGCGTGCCCGGCGAGCCAGCCGGAGAGCCCGGGCCAGGGCTGGAACCAGTGCAGCCGCAGCACGTAGCCGAGCGCCGAGCCGTTCTGCCACATCGAGCCCTGCACCTTGAGCAGGCCTGCCGTGCCGTAGATCACACACACCTGCGCCGCGATCACCAGCACTGCGCCGTTGTGCACGACCGTCGCCATCTGACGCCGTGCCAGGGCCAGTTCCGCGCGCCACGCCGTCTGGGGCTGCCGTTCCTGTTCCTGTTCCCGGTCGCCGCCGCCGCTTGCCGCTTGGAGCCGAGCCCGTCGGGAGTCGAGCGAGAAGTGCTCGCCGCAGGCGGTGAAGAGCAGGTATATCGCCATCAGCATGATGACGTTGTCCGCGCCGTCGGTCAGCAGCGGCGCGCGGTTCTCCAGCGCCAGCACGGTGAACGCGAACGGGACCGAGACCGCGCGGGTGCGCCAGCCGACCGTGAAGGCGACGCCCAGCGCGAGCGTGAGCAGATAGAAGAGGTCGTATTCGGTGTGCGTGAGCCGGGCCACCGCGGTGAACCAGAACGAGAGCCAGCCGGGCCAGTGCCCGAGCGCCGCGTACTGCCGGTCGATCGCCGGGCTCCACGCCGAGCCCGGGCCCCAGGCCGCGTCGCGCTCGCCGTATTCGCGCAGCAGGAACAGGGTCCAGACGCCGCCGTAGCCCATGCGCAGCACCGCGGAGCCGCGCGAAGCGAACCGCCGCGTGGTGATCGCCTCGTAGCAGGCCGACCACCGTCCGGCGGCCAGCTTGATCAGCCAGGCGCGGTCGGTTCTCGCCAAGGGCACAGGCCGCGGAGCCGCACCGGATGCAGCTATGGATCTGTCGGCTTCGGATATCTCTGCGCCGGTGTCGGCAGCGGTCATGAGGCCGCGCCCGGCGATGACTGCACGATCCACCAGCCCAGATCGTCCGTCTGCGGCGCGGTTTGCTTGGCGGTGCGGCCGGGGCCGGACAGCAGAGTGATCGTCGCCTGGATGTCGATCGAGCCGATCTGCCCGCCGACCACCGGGGCCAGCCGGTCGATCACGACGTTCTCCAGATACTGCTGCAGCAGCTGGCCGTCGGACGTGGTCGGGTTCCCGCTCGCGTCATGCGACTCGGCCCAGGAGAAGTAGGCGTTGCGCAGCTCGTTCTCGGCCACCTGGCCCGGCAGCGGATCGTCGGTGATCTGCGCCGCGTCCATCGCCGAGAGGTCGATCCACTGCGTGATCCGGCCGTCCGCCGACATGCTCGCCCGGGCCCGCAGCTCGACGTTCTCCGAAATCGGATTCGGCGCGAACAGCTGCCAGTTCTGCGCGAACAACGGGTTCATCCAGGTGTTCACCTGCGACGCGTACTTCTGCGAGACCGGGTTCGCCGGTGCGTTGTAGAGGAACGTCGCGGCGAGATGCGCCGCGACGACCGCCGCGGTCGCCACCACGGTGCCGGCCACCAGCGCGCGCGACCACCGCCGCGTCGGCCGTCCCGCGTCGGCCGCGGGCTCCGGCACGGCCTCTTGCGCCGCCTCCGCCTCCGCCGAGCGGGCCGGGTCCCGATCCGAAGCGCTCATCGTCGCGAGCGTACTGGACATCCGTCCGATTGACTCCGGTCCGTACGGCTTGGTTCTGCACTTGGCTGGCCCCCTCGGCGCCCGCGGCCAGCCGATAGGGTCGAGGCATGACGACCTGGCTGGTAACCGGCGGCGCGGGATACATCGGAGCGCACGTGGTCCGCTGCCTGCTCGAGCGCCCCGGCGGCGTCGGCGAGCGCGCTCCCGACCGCGTGATCGTGTTCGACGACTTCTCCACCGGGTTCAAGGACCGGCTGCCGGCCGGCGTCGCCGTCGAGGTCGGCTCGGTGCGCGACCGGGATGCGCTGGACCGGGTTTTCGCCGCGCACAAGATCGACGGTGTGATCCACTTCGCGGCGAAAAAGCAGATCGGCGAGTCCGTCGAGAAGCCGCTGTGGTACTACCAGGAGAACCTCGGCGGCCTGGCCACGCTGCTGGAGGCGACGGTCGCCGCGGGTGTGCGCCGGTTCCTCTACTCGTCCTCGGCCGCGGTCTACGGCTCGCCGGGCGTGGACGTCGTCACCGAGGACACCGCGTGCGCGCCGGATTCGCCGTACGGGGAGACGAAACTGGCCGGCGAGTGGATGATCCGCGCGGCGGCCGCCGCGCACGGCCTGGCGTACGTCAACCTGCGCTACTTCAACGTCGCCGGGGCCGGCGCGCCGGAGCTGGCCGACGTCGGCGCGTTCAACCTGATCCCGATGGTCTTCGAGCGGCTCGAGGCCGGGCAGGCGCCGATCGTCTTCGGCGCCGATTACCCGACGCCGGACGGCACCTGCATCCGCGACTTCATCCACGTCCAGGACCTGGCGGAGGCGCACGTCGCCGCCACCGGCCGGCTCGTCTCGGACCCGGCGGCCGGGCTGACCCTCAACGTCGGCCGCGGCCAGGGCGTCTCAGTACGCGAAGTCGTAGACGCGATCGCCGCGCACACCGGCCTCGACACGCACGCGCGGATCGCGCCGCGCCGGCCCGGCGACATCGTGGTGTCCATCGCCGCCGCCGACCGGATCCGGACCGAGCTCGGCTGGACCGCCCGGTACGGGCTCGGCGAGATGGTCGCCTCCGCCTGGGCCGGCTGGCGCCGCCAGCACCAGGCCTGAACACAGTGTTTAAACACAAGGTCTGAACACATGGGAAGGCTGGCAGAATGGCCGGCATGATCGGACTCATCCTGGCGGCCGGGGCGAGCAGACGCCTGCGCCCCCTGACCGACACGCTGCCCAAAGCGCTGGTCCCGGTGGACGGCGAGCGCTGCGTCCTGGACCTGACCCTGGCGAACTTCGCCGAGATCGGGCTGGCCGAGGCGGCGGTGATCGTCGGCTACCGGGCGGAGGCGGTGCGCGAGCGGGTCCCGGCCCTGGAGTCCGCGTATGGAGTCAAGATCACCCTCGTGCACAACGACAAGGCCGAGGAGTGGAACAACGCGTATTCGCTCTGGTGCGCCCGCGACCTGCTCGGCGAGGGCGTGCTGCTGGCCAACGGCGACACGGTGCACCCGGTCTCGGTCGAGCACGCGCTGCTCGGCGCCCGCGACGGGGAGAAGCGCGTGATCCTGGCCCTCGACACGGTCAAGCGGCTGGCCGACGAGGAGATGAAGGTCGTCTGGACCGCCGAGCACGGCGTGCGGCGTATCACGAAACTGATGGACCCGGCCGAGGCGACCGGCGAGTACATCGGGGTGACCCTGATCGAGCCGGCGGCGGGGGAGCAGCTGGCCGACGCGCTGCGGGCCACCTTCGAGCGCGACCCGCAGCTCTACTACGAGGACGGCTATCAGGAACTGGTCGACCGCGGCTTCCGGATAGACGTGCAGCCGATCGGCGACGTCGCCTGGGTCGAGATAGACAACCACGAGGACCTGGCCCGGGCGCGGCAGATCTGTGCTGATGCCGGCGCGGCCGGCCCGGCCGATCGGGCCGGCCCGTCCGGCTCCTCGCCGGAAGGCGGGCGGTCCCCGGCATGGCGGTCCTGACCCGGCTCTTCCCCGGCCCGGCGGCGGTGCGCGTCGGCGCGGGCGCGCTGGCCGACCTGCCCACCGTCCTGGCCGACCAGCGGATCTCCAGCAGCGGCCGGCTCGCCCTGGTGGTCAGCGAGGGCTCCGGCGCCGCGCTGCGCGAGCGGGTGCGCGAGCAGCTGGCCGACTGGCTGCCCCCGGAGGCCGCCTGGTTCCCCATCTCCGGCGGCTCGCTGGACGCCGCGGTGGGCCTGGCCGACCGGATCCGCGCGGCCGGCGCCCCCTACGAGGCGATCATCGGCCTGGGCGGCGGCAAGGTCATCGACGTCACCAAGTACGCCGCGGCCCGGCTCGGCCTGCCGATGGTCGCGGTGGCCACCAACCTGGCCCACGACGGCATCTGCTCGCCGATCTCCACCCTCGACAACGACGCCGGCCGCGGCTCCTACGGCGTGCCCGGGCCGATCGGCATCCTGGTGGACCTCGAGCTGGTCCGGGCCGCGCCGCGGCAGTTCGTCGCGGCGGGCATCGGCGAGGCGCTCTCGAACCTGTCCGCGCTGGCCGACTGGGAGCTCTCGCACCGGGTCACCGGCGAGGCCGTGGACGGGCTCGCCGCCGCGATGGCGCGCACCGCCGCCGAGGCCGTGCTGCGCCAGCCGGGCGGCGTGGAGCAGGACGCGTTCCTGGCCGTGCTGGCCGAGGCGCTGGTGCTCTCGGGGCTCGCGATGTCCGTGTCCGGTAACAGTCGGCCGAGCTCCGGCGCGTGCCACGAGATCTCGCACGCTCTCAACGTTCTGTATCCGGGCCGCTACGGTCAGCACGGCGAGCAGGTCGGCGTGGGTGCGGTGTTCGCGATGCACCTGCGCGGCGAGCCCGACCGGGCCGGCGAACTGCTCGCCGCGCTGCGCCGGCACGGTCTGCCGGGGCTACCTTCGGATCTGGGGCTTGATACCACCCGGTTCGTGGAAGCGGTAGCCTACGCGCCGCAGACGAGACCCGGCCGGTACACCATCCTGGAACATCTCGATCTCGCCGAACCGGATCTGCGCGACACGGTAAAGGACTATGTCGACACCTACGCTCGATGAGCTGCGCGAAGTCGTTCAGCCGCCGGAGAAGATGCAGCGCCGCAGCGGAGAGCACTGGGCGGGTCGGCTCTACATGCGGCGGATCTCGCTGCGGGTGACCAGGCGTCTGGTCAACTCGCCGATCACCGCCAACGGCTATACGTACCTGATGATCCTGGCCGGCATCGCGGCCGGCGCGGCGCTGCTGTGGCGCGGCCTCGGCGGCGCGATCCTGGGCGCATTCCTCATCCAGGTCTACCTCCTGCTCGACTGCGTGGACGGCGAGCTGGCCCGATGGCGCCGCCAGACCTCGATCACCGGGGTCTACCTCGACCGGGTCGGCCACTACATCTGCGAGGCGGCCTTCCTGGTCGGCCTCGGCTTCCGGGCCGGGGGCCTGCGCACGGACGGCTGGACGGTGCTCGGCTTCGCCGCCGCGCTCGGGGTGATCCTGGTCAAGTCGGAGACCGACCTGGTGGACGTGGCGCGGGCGCGCTCCGGGCTGCCCGCGGTCGCCGAGGCGGCCGCGGTGCCGCGCTCGCGCGGGGCGGCGAAGGCCCGCGCGGTGGCTTCCGCGCTCAAGATCCACCGGCTGATCGGCGGCATCGAGGCCTCGCTGCTGGTGCTGGCCGCCGGGATCCTGGACAGCTTCACCCACGGCGAGCCCTTCACCCGGATCGCGGTCGCGGCGATCGCCGCCATCGCGCTGGTGATGGTCCTGCTGCACTTCCTCTCGATCGTCCTGTCCAGCCGGCTCAAGGCTTAGGAGGCGGCCGAGATGAACGCCGAGACGGACACGGCGCACGCGGCGGCTGCCCCCGGCAGCCCGTCCGGGGCGCTCCGGCTGGCCGCCGTGGTGATCACCATGGGCAGCCGGCCGAAGGAGCTGGCCGAGCTGCTGCGCACGGTCGCCGAGCAGCGCGGCGACGCGATCGACGTGGTCGTGGTCGGCAACGGCGTGAAGGCCTCCGAGCTGCCGGACCTCGGCTCCGCGCGCACGCTGGACCTGCCGGAGAACCTCGGCATCCCGGGCGGTCGCAACCGGGGCTACGAGCTGCTGCGGGCCCTGCCGGCGCAGGAGCGGCCGGACGTGATCCTGACCCTCGACGACGACGGCGCGCTGGCCGGCGAGCAGGTCGGCGAGCGGCTGCGGGAGGCCTTCGCAGCGGATCCGCGGCTCGGCATCGTCTCGTTCCGCATCGCCGATCCGGAGACCGGCGCGGTGCAGCGGCGGCACGTGCCCCGGCTGCGCGCCGGCGACCCCGACCGGCCCGGCCCGGTCACCACCTTCCTCGGCGGGGCCAGCGCGATCCGCACCGCGGTGTTCGACCAGGTGGGCGGCCTGCCGGACGACTGGTTCTACTGCCACGAGGAGACCGACCTGGCCTGGCGCGCCCTGGACGCCGGCTGGTCGATCGCCTACCTGCCCGAGCTGACCCTGCTGCACCCGGCCACCTCGCCGACCCGGCACGCGACCTACAACCGGCTCGTGGCGCGCAACCGGGTCTGGCTGGCCCGGCGCAACCTGCCGGCCGTCCTGGTCCCGGTCTATCTCGGCAGCTGGATCGCGCTGACGCATCTGCGCGTGCGAGATCCTGCGTCCCTCAAGGCGTGGTGGGGCGGATTCGCGGAGGGCTGGCGCACCCCCGCGGGTGATCGCCGGCCTATGCGGTGGCGTACGGTTGGGCGGATGACGAGGATCGGCCGCCCCCCGGTCGTATAAGCCTTATAAGGCTTGTAGCAAGGCACTATTAGGCTTGCCGTCGGGGGGCGGGAAGCCGGGCACGAAGCTGGGAGACACAGTTTGTTTTCACCGCACGGCCCGTGCGCCGGGCGGCGCGGTTCCGAGGAGCAGCGAGCACCGATGAGGACGAAGAGCTAAGTGAGCGGCACCCAGACAACCATGCGCAGCCCGGCGCAGCAGGAGCCCCCCGCCAGCCTTCCGCCGAGCGACCCCGAGTACGTGGAGCTCGGCGGGGCCGGGATGGCGGCCCGGTACCAGCTGGCGGTGGCGGGCAAGCGGCCCAACCCGATCACCTACGCCCAGCGGCTTTGGAAGGCCCGGCACTTCATCGTCGCCTGGGCCACCGCGACCAACCAGGCGGTCTACTCCGGCTCGCGGCTCGGCCAGATCTGGCAGGTGCTCACCCCGATCCTGAACGTCGCCGTCTACTATCTGGTCTTCGGCATCCTGCTGGGCACCAGCCGCAACGTGCCGGACTTCATCGTCTACCTGGTCATCGGCGTCTTCATCTTCAACTTCATGCAGACCGCGGTGCTTTTCGGCTCCCGCGCGATCAGCGACAACCTGGACCTGATCCGGGCGCTGTACTTCCCCCGGGCCAGCCTGCCGATCGCGATCACCATCGTGCAGCTGCAGCAGCTGCTGATCGCCATGGTGATCATGTTCGCGGTGGCCCTGGGCAAGGGCGAGCCGCTGAGCTGGCGCTGGCTCGAGGTGATCCCGGCGCTGGGCCTGCAGTTCGTCTTCAACGCGGGCCTGGCCATGATCGTGGCCCGGTTCGGCGCCATCCTCACCGACTCCAGCCAGCTGCTGCCCTTCGTCCTGCGCACCTGGATGTACGGCTCCGGCGTGTTCTACAGCATCAAGCACATGATCTCGCAGCATCCCAGCACGCCGGGCGTGCTGACCTGGATCCTGGACCACAACCCGCCGCTGATCTTCATCCAGCTTATCCGCAATGCCCTGATAACTCCGCCGCCGCCGTCCCAGGCGCTCTCGTCGAGCGACATCGCGAACGCGATGTACCTGCCGTCCGGCGGATGGCTCTGGGCGATCATCTGGGCGCTGGTGTTCGGCATCGGCGGGTATCTGTACTTCTGGCAGGGCGAGGAGACCTACGGACGTGGCTGAGTCGAGCAGCGAGGGCACGCCGGCGCCGCGGAAGGCGCCGGCCAAGCGGGCTGCCGCGGGCGCGCCGGCGGCCAAGAAGGCGGCTCCCCGCAAGACCGCGGCGAAGAAGGCGGCGCAGCCCGCTGCGCCGGTCGAGACGGTCGTGCTGCCGGAATCGGCGCCTGTGGAGACAGCGCCGGTGGAGACAGTGCCCGCGCCCAAGGCCAAGCCCGCCGCCGCGGGCGAGACGGCCCAGCTGGTTGACGGCGAGCTGCTCACCCGCGCCGAGGTGCTGGAGCGCCGGGCCAAGCGCCGCGCCGAGGCGGCCCTGAACCCGCCCACCGTGGTCGTGGAGAACCTGCACGTCCACTACAAGGTCTACGGCGCGGGCGCCAGCCGCGGCTCGGCGGTCGGCGCGCTGACCCGGATGGTCCGGCGCAAGAACAACACCTCGATCACCGACGTGCACGCGATCAAGGGCATCTCCTTCGTCGCCCGGCGCGGCGAGTCGATCGGCCTGATCGGCTCGAACGGCTCCGGCAAGTCCACCCTGCTGCGGGCCATCGCCGGGCTGCTGCCGGCCGAGAAGGTCGGCGGGGTCTACACCGACGGCCAGCCCTCGCTGCTCGGCGTCAACGCGGCGCTGATGCGGGACCTGACCGGCGAGCGCAACGTGGTGCTCGGCTGCCTCGCGATGGGCCTGAGCCCGGCCGAGGTGAAGGAGAAGTACCAGTCCATCATCGACTTCTCCGGGATCGACGAGAACGGCACCAACGCCACCCGCCGGCCGATGAAGACCTACTCCTCCGGCCAGGGCGCCCGGCTGCGCTTCTCCATCGCCGCGGTCAAGCTGCACGACGTGCTGCTCATCGACGAGGCGCTGGCCACCGGCGACGCCGGCTTCCAGCGGCGCAGCGAGGACCGGATCAGGGACCTGCGGCGCAACGCGGGCACCGTGTTCGTGGTCAGCCACTCGATCAACTCGGTGCGGGACATCTGCGACCGGGCGATCTGGCTGGAGAAGGGCGTGATCCGGCTGGACGGCGACGTCGACGAGGTGACGACCGCGTACGAGGAGTGGAGCCAGCGCGGCGGGATCGACTGAGCGGGCGCCGGACGGCGGTCGCAACCGTATGGGGCGCGGCGGCGTCGCAATACTCGCTCGGGTGCGGCTCGCCCGGCCGGGGCCGCGGACCAAGGGCCCGGCCGGACGGCTGCGGCCGGCGGCACGGCACTACCGTGAAGAAATGACAATTTCGGGCACAGGAGCGGCAACCCGAGGGGGGTGACCGCCGCCTGTCGGCAGGCTGGGATCGGGCATTCGGGCATGATCGGTTTCGGGATAAACAGCAAGAAATTCATACTGGTGCTCGGACTGCTCACGCTGATCCTGTTCGTGCTCACGATCTGGCTCTGGCCGCGCCTGGCCGGGCGCACGAAGCGTGCCATGTCCGGCCGGATCGGCCTGCTCGCGGTCTGCCAGCTCGCCCTGGTCGCCACCGTGCTGGCCACCGGGAACGCCTACTTCGGGTTCTACACCTCCTGGAAGGACCTGCTCGGCCTCGGCTCCCAGTCCTACACGCTGACCAATAAAGGCGACGTGAACCCGGGCCAGAGCGCGGCGCAGCTCGCCTCCGTCGTCACCTCCGGGTACGGCGCGCAGGGCACCGTCGTCACGGCGAAGATGACCGGCTCGCGCAGCGGCATCGACGCCCAGCTGAGCATCTACCTGCCGCCGCAGTACAACGCGGCCGACTACGCGAAGCGGGACTTCCCCGCGGTGGTGGTCGACGCGGCCGGCGAGGGCGACCCGGGCCCGATCGTCGCCAAGCTGCTGGCGCAGGGGAATCCGGCCGCCGCGGTCGTGGTGGTGGTCAGCACTTCCGACAACAGTGCTGATCAAGGCTCGGGCATCTCCTGCTCCGACGTCCCCGGCGGCATGCAGGGCGACCTGTTCTGGGGCCAGGACCTGCGCACCGCGATCAACGCCCGGTACCGGGTCGGGCTCGGAGCCGACGACTGGGGGGCGGTGGCCGACGCGCAGAACGGCACCTGCCCGGTGACCTTCGCCCTCGAGGACGCCGACCGGTACTCGGCCGCCGCGGTCCTCGGGGCCTGGCAGCCGCCGTCCGCGTCCGGCTCGGACACCGACCCGGCCTGGTACCTCAAGACCTTCCCGGCCCCGCCGAGCCGGCTGCTCTTCTCCGACCTCGGCCGCCCGGTCAGCCAGGTGCTGCCCGGAGTGCGCTCCCCGCTCCAGGTCACCACGGCGACGGGCATGGACGTGCCCGCCGCGGTGACCTGGCTGACCCAGACCCTGGAAGGCGGCGCGGCGGCATGAGCCTGACCGGGAACTTCGTGCTGGTCCTGCTGGCGCTGCTGACCATCGCCGCGGTCGCGGTGGTGGTGCGCTACTGGAGCCGGTTCGCCAATCGCGGCTTCAAGTCGCTGGCCGGGCGGGCCGGGGCGATAGCGGGCGTGCAGCTGATGCTGCTGCTGACCGTGTGCGCCGCGGCAAACGACTACTACGGGTTCTACAGCTCGTGGGGCCAGCTGGCCGGCCTGGCCTCCGGCGACCTCGGCGGCAGCGGGGCGGCCGCGCTCGGCAACGGTCAGACCAGCTCCACCGTCACCGTGCAGAGCACCGGCGGCCTGCAGATGCCGAACGGCAGCGACCCGCAGAAGGTCGGCGAGCTGCAGTACACCACCATCCACGGCCAGCGCACCGGCCTGTCGGCCACCGCGATCATCTATCTGCCGCCGCAGTACTTCCAGGCCGCGTACAAGGACACCGACTTCCCGGCCGCGATCGTGTCCACCGGCTACCCCGGCGACGTGACCAAGCTGGTCTCGCTGCTGCGCTACCCCTCCCGGCTGGCCACGGGGATCGCGCTCGGCACCGACAAGCCGATGGTCCTGGTGATGATGTCGCCGATGATCGTCGCCCCGCGGGACACCGAGTGCACCGACGTGCCCGGCGGCGGCCCGCAGGCGGAGAGCTTCTGGGCGGACGACGTGCCCAACGCGGTCGAGCACCAGTACCGGGTGACCGGCCAGGCCCGCGGCTGGGGCCTGATCGGCGACTCGACCGGCGGCTACTGCGCGCTCAAGGTCGCGATGATGAACTCGGACAAGTTCGGCGCCGCGGTCTCGCTGTCCGGGTACTTCGACGCCCTCGAGGACGGCACCACCGGCGACCTGTACGGCGGCAGCCAGTCCTACCGCAACGCCAATGACCTGATGTGGCGGATCGAGAACCTGCCCTCCCCGCCCATCTCGGTGCTCCTGACCACCAGCAAGTCCGGCGAGGACGACTACCACTCCACGCTGGACTTCGCCAAGGACGCCAAGGCGCCGATGAAGGTCTCGACCCTGATAAGGGCGGACGGCGGGCACAACTTCAGCACCTGGAACGCCGAGATCGCGCCCGCGATGCAGTGGTTGAGCAATCAGCTCGATTAGGGGTCCGACACCCTGAGCCGGCCGTCGCTTCACGCATCCTGAATCCGGATTTCATCGATGGGCGCGTCGAAAAGCGCACTTCCGCATCCCAGACGGGCCGTCAGTTCTAATATCGTCAGTTGTGACGACTCAGGACGAGTTCATCACCGACGACTCCCAGCTGCCGCTCGAGGGGCAACGGCGCGGCGGCTACTTCATCGTGTGCGGAACCAGCGACCTGGCTTACCGGCTGGTGTGCGAGCTGCGCGACGCGCACCAGGCCGACGTCGTCGCGGTGGTCTCGGATCGATATACCGGCCAGGCGCAGCTGATCGCGGAGAAGCTCGACGGCGAGTCCGTGCTCGAGGCCTCGCTCAACGGCCCGTCCGCGCTGCGCCCGGAGTGGATCAGGAAGGCCGCCGGCATAGCGCTGGTGGACGTGGACGACCAGACCAACATGCGCAACGCGCTGCGGGTCCGCGAGATCAACCCGGACGTGCGGATCGTCGCGCGTTTCTACAACCAGCGGCTCGGCAACCAGGTGCAGAAGCTGCTCGGCGACTGCGCCGCGCTGTCCAGCTCGGCCACCGCCGCGGACGCCTTCGTCAACGCGGCGCTGGACCGGCCGGCCTGGGTGCAGATCGGCGACCGGCGGGTGTGCGTGAAGATCGGCTCGCGGATCCAGCGGGAGGGCTTCCTCTGCGTCGTCGCGGACCGGGTGGACAAGCGGAACCTGCCCGCGATGCGGCTGATGCCCTGGGAGCCGGACCCGTTCGCCTTCCCGGAGTCGACCTCCCGGCTGGCCGCGCTGGAGTTCCTGGATGGCGAGCCGCGGGTATCGGTCTCCCGGTTCGTCCGGCTGCGCTGGCGGCTGGTGGACGTCGGCCGGTTCTTCTCGGTCGGCCCGCTGCGGCTGGTGCTGGCCAGCAGCTTCGTCACGGTGCTGATCAGCTTCGCCATCATCTGGGCGCTGGACCGGCCGTTCGGCTGGGCGGTCTACCAGACCCTGCTCGACCTGGCCGGCGACGCGGTGCCGGACGTGTACAAGGCGCCCGCCACCGCCGGCACCGGCGGCGACTGGCAGCGCATAGCCCAGCTCGCGATCACCTTCGCCGGCATCCCGATGGTCGCGGTGCTCACCGCGGTGCTGGTGGAGAACCGGGGCCGGGAGAGCCGCGGCGCGCCGAAGAGCCCGAGCGCCGGCGTCAGCAACCACGTGGTCGTGGTCGGCCTCGGCAACGTCGGCATGCGCTGCGCGGCCCAGCTGGTCGAGTGGGGCGTCCCGGTGGTCGGCATCGAGCGCAACCCCAACGCCCGCGGCCTCGCGGAGGCGCGGGAGCTCGACATCCCGGTGGTGGTCGGCGAGGGCGGGCTGGACCAGCCGCTGCGCGAGGCCCGGGTACATCGCAGCAGGGCCCTGATGGCGATGACCGGGGACGACGCGGAGAACCTGGAAACGGCGCTGGTGGCCCGGGAGATGAATCCCAAGGTGCGGCTGGTGCTGCGGACCAGGGAGGGCGACTTCGCCCGGCAGGTCTACCAGACCGTGGACAACGTGGCCTCCCGCTCGGCCACCTTCCTGGCCGCGCCCAAGTTCGCCGCCGCGCTGCTCGGGCGCGAGGTGCTCGGGGTGCTGTCGGTCTACCCCTCGCTGATCGTGATCGCGCAGTACACGGTGCGCCGGGACGGCGCGCTCGACGGGCGCCCGCTGGGCGAGGCGGAGGCGGACGGCGGCGTCCTCGTCGTGGCGCTGAAACCGGCGGGCGCGACCGGTTTCGCGTGGCTTCCGGACCGGGAGCACCGGCTGGTGCCCGGCGACACCTACGTCGTCGCGGCCAGCCGGGACGCCTTCCGCCGCCGGGCCAGGCAGCTGTGAGCGGGGACTGAAAACCGACGCGTCCGAAACCGGACAAAGGGGGTCGGGTATCGCCTAGCACCCGGATCGTTGCGTAGGATGGCCGAGCCGCCGGCATCGCCGCGGATTGTCGGCATGGCCGCTTGGGCCGCGCCGCGGTCCCGGACTCGGCCACTGCGGCGATGGCAAGCGTCCGGCCACGTGAGCAATACGTCATTGGCATCGGGCGCGAGTCGCAGTAGGCAGTACACAGCAAGCAGTATCAGGCGGCATCAGACAGCAGCATCATTCGGTTCTGGCAGGACTCATCGTCAATCGCCACCGTGGGGCGTCGCACGGCCCCGAGGGGTAGCGCGCAGGAGGAACAGTGCTATTTGGCTTCGTCCGGGCATTCCGGACACCGGACCTGCGCAAGAAGCTCGTTTTCACGCTGGTCATCATGGCCGTCTTCAGGCTCGGCGCGTACATTCCAGCGCCCGGCGTGAACCACTCGGCGGTGGCCGCGTGCCTCGGCGGCACGAGCAACAACAGCGCCCTCGGCCTGATCAACCTTTTCTCCGGCAACGCGCTGCTCCAGCTCTCGGTCTTCGCGCTCGGCATCATGCCGTACATCACCGCGTCGATCATCCTGCAGCTGCTGACGGTGGTCATCCCGCGCCTCGACACCCTCAAGAAGGAGGGCCAGGCCGGGCAGGCGAAGATCACCCAGTACACCCGGTACCTGACCATCGGCCTGGCGATCCTGCAGTCCACCGGTCTGATCGCGACCGCGCAGAGCAACAACGGCGAGTTCCTCTACGGCCAGGCCTGCCCGACCTCGGTGGTCTACCCCTCGGTCGGCGTGATCGGCCAGGCCGTCATGGTCCTGACGATGGTGGCCGGCACCGCGATCATCATGTGGCTCGGCGAGCTGATCACCGACCGCGGCATCGGCAACGGCATGTCGCTGCTGATGTTCACCTCGATCGCGGCCAGCTTCCCCGGCTCGCTGTGGTCGATCAAGGAGGGCTCCACCCTCGGCGGCGGCTGGATCGTGTTCATCGGCGTGATCCTGATCGGCATGGTGCTGGTCGGCGCGGTCGTCTTCATCGAGCAGGGCCAGCGGCGCATCCCGGTGCAGTACGCCAAGCGGATGGTCGGCCGGCGCATGTACGGCGGGTCGTCCACCTACATCCCGATGAAGGTCAACCAGTCCGGCGTCATCCCGATCATCTTCGCCTCGTCGCTGCTGCAGCTGCCGGTCCTGGTGGCGCAGTTCGCCGACCCGCAGGGGACGCACGGCTGGTCCAACTGGATCCGGCAGAACCTGGGGCTGACCGCCAACGGCTACTCGATGTACTACTCGCTGGCCTACTTCCTGCTGATCCTGTTCTTCGCCTTCTTCTACGTGGCGATCACGTTCAACCCGGACGAGGTCGCGGACAACATGAAGAAGTACGGCGGCTTCATCCCGGGCACCCGGGCCGGCAAGCCGACGGCGGACTACCTGCACTTCATCCTGAACCGCATCACCTGGCCCGGCTCGATGTACCTCGCCATCATCGCCATCATCCCGATGGTCGCGCTGGCCGAGTTCCACACCGGCTCGAAGTTCCCGTTCGGCGGCACGTCGATCCTGATCATCGTGGGTGTCGGCCTGGAGACCGTCAAGCAGATCGAGAGCCAGCTGCAGCAGCACAACTACGAAGGGTTCCTCCGGTAGATGCGTATCGTGCTCGTAGGCCCGCCCGGCGCGGGTAAAGGCACCCAGGCCAAGATCATCGCCGAGCGGCTCTCGATCCCCGCGATCTCCACCGGAGCCATCTTCCGCGCCAACGTCGGCTCGAAGACCGCGCTCGGCCTGCAGGCCAAGCGCTTCATGGACGCCGGCGATCTGGTGCCGGACGAGGTCACCATCGCCATGGTGCGCGACCGGCTGGCCGAGCAGGACACCGGCGAGGGCTTCCTGCTGGACGGGTTCCCGCGCAACGTGGCGCAGGCCGAGGAGCTGGAGGCGATCCTGGCCGGGTTCGGCACCAAGCTCGACGTGGTGGTGGAGCTGGTGGTCGACACCGAAGAGGTGGTCAAGCGGATCGCCGGGCGCCGGCTGTGCCGCAACAACGACACGCACATCTTCCACGTCGAGTTCAACCCGCCGGCGGTGCCGGGCGTGTGCGACATCTGCGGCGGCGAGCTCTACCAGCGCGACGACGACGAGGAGGACGTCGTGCGGGGCCGGCTCGAGGTCTACACCCGGGAGACCGCCCCGATCGTCGGTTACTACACCGAGCACGGCCTGCTCAAGAGCGTCGACGCGCAGGGCCCGATGGACGAGGTGACCGGCCGCATCCTCGCGGCGCTGGCCGACCGCTGAGGTCGGCGCCGCAGGGGAGGGGCCGGACGGGCCGAGGCCTCAGGTGGGCCGAGGCCGGATAGGCACAGCATGGCGCGCGGCGGTGGCAGGGGGTGTCGTGACGGAGAATGGTCGACATGCTGGAACTGAAGACCGAGGAGCAGTTCGCGCTGATGCGCGAGGCCGGCCTGGTCGTCGCGCGCACGCTTGAACTGCTGCGCGGCGAGGTGAAGGACGGCGTCACCACCAAGCGGCTGGACGAGCTGGCCGAGGAGTCGATCCGCTCGCAGGGCGCGGTCCCCTCGTTCAAGGGCTACAGCATCGGGCCCGACGTGCCGCCCTTCCCGGGCGTGATCTGCGCCTCGGTCAACCAGCAGATCGTGCACGGCATCCCCGGGCCGACGGCGGTCCGGGACGGCGACGTGGTCTCCATCGACTGCGGCGCGATCTTCGAGGGCTGGCACGGCGACGCGGCGATCACGGTGGGCTGCGGCGAGGTCTCCGCCGAGGCGGCGGAGCTGATGCGGGTCACCGAGGAGTCGATGTGGCGCGGCATCGCCGCGGTGCGCGGCGGCGAGCGGGTCAACACGGTCGGCCGCGCGGTCCAGGCCTTCGTGCGGGCCCAGAACCGCAGCTACGGCATCGTCGAGGGCTACGGCGGCCACGGCATCGGCTCGCACATGCACATGGAGCCGATGGTCTACAACTACCGGACGGTCGACCGCGGCCCGAAGCTCCGGGTCGGCATGGCCATCGCGATCGAGCCGATGCTGACCCTCGGCCGGCGGCAGACCCGCGAGCTCGACGACGGCTGGACCGTGGAGACCGAGGACGGCTCGATCGCCGCGCATTTCGAGCACACCGTCGCGATCACCGAGCAGGGCCTGTGGGTGACGACCGCTCAGGATGGCGGCCACGCGGCACTGGAGCGGTTCGACATCGCCGCCCACCCGTAGGCCCTAGCCGCGTTACCAGCACCACCAGCAGTCGCCGCGTGACGTGCGGATGCGCGTTTCTCCAGGCCGGTTGACCGGCGGCAGCCACTGGCGCCCTCCGCGGCCGCAGCGCGAGGCCAGGATCAGCGCGGCGGCGATCGCCAGGCCATCGGCCGCCGAGTCGCGGCCGCGCTCCTGCTTCTTCTCCTTCTGCTCCCCGCGCTCTTCGTCCTTGCCGTGCTCCTCTTTCTGGTCTGTGCCGTCCTGCTCGTCGTCGACCTTGACGTCGTCGGCCATGCCACGCCCTTCCTCGAGCCCTGCGTTCGATACAAGCGTCCCCGCTGTTCCCGATCTGCGCCAGCCCTTTGCGTGCCGTCGGACCACTGTCTTAAGCGGCCGCCGCAGACCCGTTCGAAGACCGCCCCGACCCGTTTGGCGCCCGCGTATCGCGCGCGCAGGTGTCTTCCGCGGCGAATAGGGAAGTGTGTACCCGTGGTCAGCGTGATTTTCGCGCTGCTGACCGCGCTGAGCAACGCCACGGCGTCGGTGCTGCAGCGGCGGGCGGCGGCCGAGGCGCCGGAGGGTCGGGCCTTCCGGCTCTCCCTGCTGACGTACCTGATGAGCCGGAAGGTCTGGCTCGCCGGGATCGCGATGACCATCCTGGCCGCGGTCTGCCAGGCCACCGCGCTGGCCACCGGCCCGATAGCGCTGGTGCAGCCGCTGTTCATCGCCGAGCTCCCGCTGGCGCTGCTGATCGGCGGCCTGGTCATGCAGCGCCGGCTGCCGCGCCGGATCTGGGCCTCGGTCGGGGCGGTGGCCGGAGGACTGGCCGCGGTGCTGATCTGCGCCTCCCCGTCGGGCGGCACCGACCGGGCGCCGGGCGCGCTGTGGACCCTGGCCCTGATCGCGACCGGCGGCTTCGAGGTGCTGCTGATCTCCGCGGCGCTGCGCACCCGGGGCCAGGGCCGCGCGGCCCTGCTCGGCCTGGCCGCCGCGTGCGGCTACGCGCTGACCGCCGCGCTGATGAAGCAGGCGATGTCCGCGCTCGGCGAGGGCGCCGCGACGTTCTTCTCCACCTGGCAGCTCTACGCGACCGCGGCGGCCGGCGTCGGCTCGCTCTTCCTGCTGCAGAACGCGCTGCAGGCCGGCACGCTGGTCGCCTCGCAACCGATGCTGACCCTCGGCGACGCGCTGATCAGCACCTGCTTCGGGGTGCTGCTGTTCGGCGAGACGATCCGGCTCGGCTGGTGGCTGGTGCCGGAGATCCTGGGCCTCGCCGTGATCGCGTACGGATATGTGGAGCTATCGTCGTCGCCACTCATGTCCGCGACCGTCTCTGCCGCGCATCCCGAGGGGGACGGCGAGGGGAAGGACCCCGGGAAGAATTCGTCGGAGCGCAACGGCGACGCGGATCCGATCGACGAGACCGCGGGCGTCCCCGGCAAGTGAGCCGGGCTCCCGCGACCTGCAGTACTTCGTGTCAGCCCTACCTCCCCGGATGACTGACGTCATGTCGGATTGGTGACGCACCGGCACTGCCGGACGCTTCCCGTGCGCGGTACACTCGCGATATGTCGCAAGCGAACAGCGGGGACTCGCGGCTCCGGGCCTCGGACGCGGATCGCGAGAGGATCGTGGAGAAGCTCCGGAGCAGCGCGGCTGAGGGCCGGCTGACGATGGACGAGTTCGAGCAGCGGATGTCCGCCGCCTACGCCGCGAGGACCTACGGGGACCTCGCCGCGCTGACCGCCGACCTTCCGGTCGACCTGAGCGCTCGCACCGGCAGCGGCAGGGCGGAGCCGCAGGACTCCGTTCCGAACGAATACCGCTCGGACGGCCACCGCTTCGGCGCCGACCCGGGCTTCGGCTCGCCCGCGACCTTCGGCAGCGGCGCGCCGCGCACCGAGCGCGGCCCGATCGACGCGGCCACAGACGTCATCGGCGCGCTGGTGAACGCCGGTGCGGACCTCCGGGCCCAGCGCGAGATCAGGCGCACGAACCAGCAGATCCGGATGGAAGTGCGGCAGCAGCGCCACGAGGCGCGGATGGCCCGGCGCACCGCGGGGTCGCCGGGCGGCGCGCTCGGCGGGTGGGTCGTGACCTCGGTGCTGCTGACCGGCATCTGGTTCATCCAGCTGGTCACCGATCCGCACGGCGGCCACTACTTCTGGCCGGCCTGGCCGATCGGCATCATCGGCATCCTGGCGCTGCTGCGCTCCATCAGGCTGTTCGGCAGCCGTCGCTACTGATCCGGTGTCACGTGACACGGTGCCGGTCTGCAGGGCCGACACCCGATTGGTGTTTTCCGCAGCCCGCGACGTAAACTGGCTCGTCGGCCGAGCGACCATCGGCCGGCCAGCCGTATGCCTACCGAATGAAGTGCGAGGACATGCCCAAGAAAGAAGGGGCCATCGAGATCGAGGGCACCGTCGTCGAATCTCTTCCCAACGCCATGTTCCGGGTGGAGCTGCAGAACGGGCACAAGGTTCTCGCGCACATCAGCGGAAAGATGCGGATGCACTACATCCGGATCCTGCCGGACGACCGGGTCGTGGTCGAGCTCAGCCCGTACGACCTGACCCGCGGCCGGATCGTCTACCGGTACAAGTGACCGGGAGAACGGATCCTCACAAATAAATAGCAACATCCTGAATCGCGATCCAGCGCCCGGCCCCGTGCGGGGCGCCGCTCGAAAGGAACCTTCGATGAAGGTCAAGCCGAGCGTCAAGCCGATCTGCGACAAGTGCAAGGTGATCCGCCGTCACGGCCGGGTCATGGTGATCTGCGAGAACCTGCGCCACAAGCAGCGTCAGGGCTAATCCCCCCGGCACCAGCTGCGCGTGTGCGCGAGGCCGCTTCTCGCCCCGCTTCGTGCTTGCCGCGTCGTCGACAACTGACGTCCAGCACCCGTAAGAGCGCGGCATCCCGACCCCGGCGAACCGGCCCTCTGCGGGGCGCTCCGCCGGACGACACCCCCGGCACGGAGGCCGGGGACCTTCCGTCTCTGCGCGCAAGCGGAGCGACTGGAACGGTGCCGCGACAGACCTCCGCGACAGAACTTAGGAGCCTGCCGAGATGGCACGCCTCATCGGGGTCGACCTCCCCCGCGACAAGCGGCTGGAGATCGCCCTCACCTACATTTTCGGCATCGGCCGCACCCGCGCGCAGCACACCTGCGCCGGGACCGGTGTCTCCCCGGACGTCCGGGTGAAGGACCTGAGCGACGACGACCTGATCAAGCTGCGCGACTGGATCGAGGCCAACTACAAGACCGAGGGCGACCTGCGCCGCGAGGTCCAGGCCGACATCCGGCGCAAGATGGAGATCGGCTGCTACCAGGGCCTGCGGCACCGCCGCGGCCTTCCGGTCCGCGGCCAGCGCACGCACACCAACGCGCGTACCCGCAAGGGCCCGCGCCGCGCCATCGCGGGCAAGAAGAAGCCGGGCAAGAAGTAGTCCCCCGCGGTCCTCGACACCGCACCGGGACCGATCACCTCACTTGGAGTATTGCTAGATGCCTCCCAAGAGCCGACAGGCCGCGGCCGCCGCGAAGACCAAGGTGCGCCGCAAGGAGAAGAAGAACGTCGCCCACGGGCACGCGCACATCAAGAGCACGTTCAACAACACGATCGTCTCGATCACGGACCCGCAGGGCAACGTGATCGCCTGGGCCTCCTCCGGCCAGGTGGGCTTCAAGGGCTCGCGCAAGTCGACGCCCTTCGCCGCGCAGATGACCGCGGAGGCCGCAGCGCGCCGCGCCATGGAGCACGGCATGCGGAAGGTCGACGTGTTCGTCAAGGGTCCCGGCTCCGGCCGCGAGACCGCCATCCGCTCGCTGCAGCAGACCGGCCTGGAGGTCGGGTCCATCAACGATGTGACCCCGTCCCCGCACAACGGCTGCCGCCCGCCGAAGCGCCGCCGCGTCTGAGCCCGCCGACCAGGAGACAGAGAAACACATGGCCCGTTACACCGGACCCGACTGCAAGCGGTGCCGCCGCGAGAAGACGAAGCTCTTCCTCAAGGGCAGCAAGTGCGAGTCGGCGAAGTGCCCGATCGAGATCCGTCCCTACCCGCCCGGCGAGCACGGCCGCGGCCGGACCAAGGACAGCGAGTACCTGCTGCAGAAGCGCGAGAAGCAGAAGTGCGCGCGCATCTACGGCGTGCTGGAGAAGCAGTTCCGCGGCTACTACGAGGAGGCGAACCGCAAGCAGGGCAAGACCGGCGAGAACCTGCTGCGCATCCTCGAGTCGCGGCTGGACAACGTGGTCTACCGGGCCGGCTTCGCCAAGTCCCGGGACCACGCGCGCCAGCTGGTGCGGCACGGCCACATCCAGCTGAACGGCCACAAGGCGGACATCCCGTCGATGCGGGTCAAGGAGAGCGACATCGTCGAGGTCCGCAAGGAGTCGGTGAACCTGGACCCGTTCGTGGTCGCGCGGGCCGAGTCCGGTGACCGCACCGTGCCGGCCTGGCTCGAGGTCGTGCCGTCGAAGATGCGGATCCTGATCCACTCGCTGCCGGCCCGCCAGGTGATCGACACGCAGGTGCAGGAGCAGCTGATCGTCGAGCTCTACTCGAAGTAAGTAGACCCTGGTAGACGGAGTTTTTCCGGGGTGCGCGGTACAAGGCTTACACTTGTAACGCGCACCCCGGCGGCATGCCCGCCTGGGCGTGCCTGAGTGGGCGTCATATAGAGGGCGCCCCGTATCACGGAGGTTGCATTGCTCATCGCTCAGCGTCCCGCGCTGACCGAGGAAATCGTCGACGAGTTCCGCTCCCGGTTCACCATCGAGCCGCTGGAGCCCGGATTCGGCTACACCCTCGGCAACTCCCTGCGCCGCACCCTGCTCTCCTCGATCCCGGGGGCCGGGGTCACCAGCATCCGCATCGAGGGCGTGCTGCACGAGTTCCAGACCATCCCGGGCGTCAAGGAGGACGTCACCGACCTGATCCTGAACATCAAGGGCCTGGTCGTCTCCTCCGAGCACGACGAGCCGGTGGTCATGTACCTGCGCAAGCAGGGCCCCGGCGTGGTCACCGCGGCGGACATCGCCCCGCCGGCCGGCGTCGAGGTGCACAACCCGGAGCTGATCCTGGCCACGCTCAACGGCAAGGGCAAGCTGGAGATGGAGCTGACCGTCGAGCGCGGCCGCGGCTACGTCTCCGCGGTGCAGAACAAGCAGGCCGGGCAGGAGATCGGCCGGATCCCGGTGGACTCGATCTACTCCCCGGTGCTGAAGGTCAAGTACGAGGTCCAGGCCACCCGAGTCGAGCAGCGCACCGACTTCGACAAGCTGGTCGTCGACGTCGAGACCAAGCCGTGCCTGCGCCCCCGCGACGCGGTGGCCTCGGCCGGCAAGACCCTGGTCGAGCTGTTCGGCCTGGCCCGCGAGCTGAACGTGGAGGCCGAGGGCATCGACATGGGCCCGTCGCCCACCGACGCCGCTCTCGCCGCCGACCTGGCGCTGCCCATCGAGGAGCTGGAGCTGACCGTCCGCTCCTACAACTGCCTCAAGCGCGAGGGCATCCACACCGTCGGCGAGCTGGTCGCCCGCTCGGAGGCGGACCTGCTGGACATCCGCAACTTCGGCGCCAAGTCGATCGACGAGGTCAAGGCCAAGCTGCACACCATGGGCCTGGCCCTGAAGGACTCCCCGCCCGGATTCGACCCGGCGCTCGCGCTGGCCTCGGAGACCGGCTACGAGGACGACGACCTGTCGTACGCCGAAACCGAGCAGTACTGACAGCGCTGAATAATTAGTTAGACACACGCGGCCGCCGCCCGATCCCCGGGCGGCGGGACTGCGCCGGTACCCGGCACGGCCGGCGCAGGAACAATGAGGAGAGACCAGATGCCCACCCCGAAGAAGGGCCCCCGCCTCGGCGGATCCGGCTCGCACCAGAAGCACATCCTGGCGAACCTGGCCAAGCAGCTGATCGAGAACGAGGCGGTCACCACCACGCTGCCCAAGGCCCGGGCCCTGCGCCCGTTCGTCGAGCCGCTGATCACCAAGGCGCGCAAGGGCGACCTGCACTCGCGCCGCCAGGTGATCGCCGCGCTCGAGATCCGCAACACGATGTTCTACAACGGCAGCGACATCGTCTTCAAGCTGTTCGACGACATCGGGCCGCGGTACGTCGAGCGGCCGGGCGGCTACACCCGCATCATCAAGCTCGGCCCGCGCCGCGGCGACAACGCGCCGATGGCCCGGATCGAGCTGGTCGAGGCGCGCACCATCGCCCAGACCGCGACCGACGAGGCGACCGCCGCCACCCGGCGCGCGGCCAAGGACGCCGACGCCAAGGCGTCCGCCGCCACCGCGGCCGACGAGGACGCCGAGGACGAGGTCGAGGACGAGGACATCGACGAGGCCGACACCGAGGGCGCGGACACCGAGCTCACGGACGAGTCCGAGGACGAGGAAGCCGAGTCCGGCGAGGACGACGACGAGTCCGAGGACGACGCGGACGACGGCGACGACGCCTGACGATCGGTTCGGTGTCGGAACGGGCGGGAGCGGAAACTCGCTCCCGCCCGTTCTCGGTGTGCAAGAGGGGTGCGAGGGAGGGACATTCCAGGTGGACACGGTCCGGATCCGCTTCGACCTGGCGTACGACGGCACGGACTTCGCGGGGTGGGCCCGGCAGCGCGGCGACGTGCGCACGGTGCAGTCGGTCTTCGAGGCGGCGCTGACCGCCGTGCTGCGGCTGCCCGAGCCGGCCAACCTGACCGTGGCCGGCCGCACCGATGCGGGGGTGCACGCCGCCGGCCAGGTCGTCCACCTCGACGTGCCGGAGCGGATCTGGCACGAGCACCGGGAGCGGCTGCTGTACCGGCTGGCCGGGAAGCTGCCGCCGGATGTGCGGGTCTGGGACGCGCAGGAGGCCCCGGAGGGCTTCGACGCCCGCTTCGCCGCGATCTCCCGGCGCTACATCTACCGGGTCGCGGACTGCCGCTTCGGGGCCGAGCCGACCCGCCGCCGGTTCGTGCTCTGGCATCCGCACCGGCTCGACGTGGAGGCGATGAACGCGGCCTCGCAGCTGCTGCTCGGCGAGCACGACTTCGCCGCCTACTGCAAGAAGCGCGAGGGCGCCACGACCATCCGCCGACTGCTCGCACTGACCTGGCAGCGCACCGAGCCGGCGGGCGGGCGCAGCGAGGTGGGCGCGACGGTCGAGGCGGACGCGTTCTGCCACTCCATGGTCCGCGCCCTGGTCGCCGCGATGTTCATGGTCGGCGACGGCCGCCGGCCGGCCGAGTTCCCGGCCGAGGTGCTCTCCAGCCGCATCCGGCATCCCGGCGTCAACGTCGCCCCGCCGCACGGCCTCACCCTCGAGGAGGTCCGGTACCCGCAGGACACGGCCGCCATGATCGCGCGCGCCGCGCAGGCCCGCACCAAGCGCAGCCTGCCCTGCCTCGACCCGGACCGGCTGCCGGCGCCGTCTGACGCGGAGTCGAATTCCAGCCCTGTTCACGGATAATCACCACGACCCGACCCGTAAGTGAATTCACGCCCTTTTCGTGAGACGGGTCTTCTCCGGTCGCGCGGCCGCGTGATAATCTGCCGCGCCGCTTCCGAACAGGGGGAAGACGACCGTGGCGATCAGAACGCGGATATTCCGGGTTGTCGCGGCCGCGGCGCTGCTGGTCAGTGCCCCGGCCGCGGTGGCCTTATTCAGGGGTGTCGGAATACCCGGAGACACCGGCCGGGTCGGTTCGAATATCGCGGATTTCTCGGCGTCCGGCGCATCTGACGCACTCTCGGCCACACTGACGCAGAAGTCCGCGGACACGGCCGAACTGACCGTCGACGAGAGCGGCGGGGACCTCGACAGCTACTTCACCGTGCGGATCACCGGGCTCGGCGGCTACACCGTCACCGCGACTCCGGCGGGCCTCTGCTCCCAGTCCGGCGCGCAGCTGGACTGCGCCTACTCGACCCCGCTCAGCTCGAGCGACTCAGCGGTCTCCATCACGCTGGCCTTCTCCGGCGGGTCGGGGCCGGCCGACCTGACCGCTGCGGTCACCGGCTACCTGCTCGACGCGGTCGGCATTGCGGTCGGGGCCGGCGACACCGCCAAGGCGACGCTGGACTGGACGCCGGGCCAGCCGGGCAGCACGGTCGGCAGCAGCGCGCCGGGCTCCGGATCCGGCCCGGGCGGAACCTCCGGCAGCGCGGGCGGCGCGGGCGGGACGGGCAGCACGGGCGTCCGCTCCAACGTCGTGCCGGTCCCGGCGACCGCCGGCGCGGGGCCGGGCGTCATGACCCCGCAGGTGCGCTCGGCGCCGTCCACGCGGGCCGGCAGTTCCGCGTCGAGCCCGACTCACCTGGGCGCCGGCTCGGCCGTCGGCGGCTCCGGTCCCGGCTGGGTGCAGTGGACGCTGATCGCCCTGGCGCTGGTTCTCGCAGGCGCCGGCGCGGGCTGCCTTTACATCGCGCGGCGCCGCACTAAGGCCGCTTATGCCGCCGCCGCGGCCTACGTCCCGCCGGCCTTCGACCCGAAGAGCGTCTCTCTGGACACTCTGGAGCACAGTTTCCAGCGTTTTGGTGATTCTCCGGCGGACAGGTAAACTCGGCGTTCGTTGCACGTTCCGCGTATGCCCGCTTCCAGCGGCACGCGCCCGGACTTCCAGTCGCAGTAATGGAAGAAGCCGGGGGGCACGGTGCCTGATGCCGTAGGCGTCTGGGGGCATGCCTACGGAACCCGGTCCCCTATCCGTTTCCGAGCGAAGGCAGTCCCGTGCCCACGTACAGCCCCAAGCCCGGCGAGGTCGAGCAGAAGTGGTACGTCATCGACGCCGCTGACGTCGTCCTCGGCCGGCTCGCCAGCCAGACGGCCATCCTCCTGCGGGGCAAGCACAAGCCGCAGTTCGCGCCGCACGTCGACACCGGCGACTTCGTCATCATCGTCAACGCCGACAAGGTTTACCTCTCCGGCAAGAAGCGCGAGGACAAGCTGGCCTACCGGCACTCCGGCTACCCCGGCGGCCTGCGCTCGGTGAAGTACGGCGACCTGATCGACAAGGACTCGCGCAAGGCCGTCGAGAAGGCGGTGCGCGGCATGCTGCCGAAGAACACCCTCGGCCGCCAGATGCTGAGGAAGCTCAAGGTCTACGGCGGCCCCGAGCACCCGCACGCAGCCCAGCAGCCGGTGCCGTTCCAGCTGACCCAGACCGCGCAGTAGCACACTGCCGCCAACGACGATCATCGAAGCAGACAAGGAGTTCGCGGCCGTGTCAGAGCAGACCGCCGAAGTCGAGGAAGTCGAATCCCCCGACGAGGAAGTAGTCCCCGAGAGTTACACCACCGAGACCGCCCCGGCCTCCGCGCCGGCCCGCCGCGTCTCGGTCACCGTCCCGGCCGGCGGTACCGGCCGGCGCAAGGAGGCGATCGCCCGGGTGCGCATCGTGCCCGGCACCGGCAAGTGGCGGATCAACGGCCACTCGCTGGACGAGTACTTCCCGAACAAGGTGCACCAGCAGGCGGTCAACGAGCCGTTCCGGGTGCTCGAGCTGGACGGGCGCTACGACGTGATCGCCCGCATCGACGGCGGCGGCGTGTCCGGCCAGGCCGGCGCGCTGCGGCTCGGCATCGCCCGGGCGCTGAACGAGGCCGACGTCGAGGCGAACCGCCCGACCCTGAAGAAGGCCGGCTTCCTGACCCGGGACGCGCGGGTCAAGGAGCGCAAGAAGGCCGGACTGAAGAAGGCGCGCAAGGCTCCGCAGTACAGCAAGCGGTAGTCGGATCCGAAGCGGCGGTTCGCAAACCGGTCCCGGTCACCTTTTCGGGCGCTTAAACCGCAACCGCCGCGGTGGCGGACGACGTCGGGTAGACGGCCGCCGCAACCGGCACCACGGACCCGCAGCGACCCCACCGTACGCCCTCGCATACGGTGGGGTCCGCTGCTTTAGTGAGTGTCCTGAATGCTGTACGAAACGATCGAACGATAGATCTGGGGAGCCCACGCAATGACCCGTCTCTTCGGCACCGACGGTGTGCGCGGCCTCGCGAACCGCGATCTGACCGCCGAGCTCGCGCTCGACCTGTCGATCGCCGCGGCGCACGTGCTGGCGGAACGGGGGACGTTCGCCGGACACCGGCCGAAGGCCGTGGTCGGCCGCGACCCGCGGGCCTCGGGGGAGTTCCTGGAGGCCGCGGTGTGCGCGGGCCTCGCCTCGGCGGGCGTGGACGTGCTGCGGGTGGGCGTGCTGCCGACTCCGGCGGTGGCCTACCTGACCGACACGCTCGAGGCGGACCTCGGCGTGATGCTTTCAGCCAGCCACAACCCGGCGCCGGACAACGGGATCAAGTTCTTCGCCCGCGGCGGGCTGAAGCTGGCCGACGAGGTCGAGGACGCGATCGAGGCGCGGATGGGCGAGCAGTGGGAGCGCCCGGTCGGCCGCGCCGTCGGCCGGATCGCCGAGCTGCCCGACGCCGGCGAGCGGTACGTCGACTTCCTCGTCGCGACCGTGCCGAACCGGCTCGACGGGCTCAAGATCGTGACCGACGAGGCGCACGGCGCGGCGTACCGGGTCTCGCCCGAGGCGCTGCGCCGGCTCGGCGCCGAGGTGGTCACCATCGGGGTCGAGCCGGACGGCCTGAACATCAACGACGGCTGCGGCTCCACGCACCTCGACGCGCTGCGCGCCGCGGTGGTCGAGCACGGAGCCGATGCGGGCATCGCGCACGACGGCGACGCGGACCGCTGCCTGGCGGTGGACGCGCACGGCGAGGTCGTGGACGGCGACCAGATCATCGCGATCCTGGCGCTGGCGCTGCGCGAGCGGCAGCGGCTGGCCGGGGACGCGGTGGTGGTCACCGTGATGGCGAACCTCGGCTTCAAGCTGGCGATGGAGCGCGAGGGGCTGACCGTGGTGGAGACCGCGGTCGGCGACCGCTACGTGCTCGAGGCGATGCGCAGCGGCGGCTTCGCGCTCGGCGGCGAGCAGTCCGGGCACGTGCTGCTGCTGGACCACGCAACCACCGGGGACGGCGTGCTGACGGGTCTTCACCTGCTGGCCCGGGTGGCCGAGCTGGGCAAGCCGCTCGGCGAGCTGGCCGCGGTGATGCGCAAGCTGCCGCAGGTCATGCTGAACGTGAACGGCGTGGACAAGTCCCGGGTGGGCTCGTCGAGCGAGATCGAGCAGGCGGTCGGCGAGGCCCGCGCGGAGCTCGGCCGCTCCGGCCGGGTGGTGCTGCGCCCCTCCGGCACCGAGCCGCTGGTGCGCGTGATGGTCGAGGCCGAGTCGCACGACCTGGCCGACCGGCTGGCGCATCGCCTCGCCGACGTGGTGCGCCTATCGCTGGCGATGTAGCGCCGATCGGCACGAGCCTGGCACCATGCCGGCCATGCCGTTGGACGATCTGTCGTTGGACGATCTGCCGGACTGGTTGCCGGCGTGGTGTTCGGACCGCCTCGGCGGCGAATCGGCCGAGGTGCTGTTCCGGCTGCAGCAGGTCTCGATGGTGTTCGGGCTGCGGCTGGCGGACGGCACGGATGTCGTGGTCAAGGCGCGCCCCGATGACGGCCGGGCCGCTTCGTGCGTCGCGGCGCAGGCCCGATTGGCCGAACGCGGGTTCCCCTGTGCCCGGCCGCTGACGCCCGTGGTCGGCGTCGGTGCGCTGGCCGTGCACGCCGAGGAGTTCCGGCCCGGCGGCGAGGTGCTTGTCGGCGACTCGCCGGACGTGGCCGTGCGTTACGCGAAGCTGTTCGCCCGGCTGATGGCCGAACTGGCCGAGGTCGCCGTCGCGCCGCCGCTGCCCAATCCGCACTGGGTGCGGTGGGACCACACGGACTTCGGGCCGTGGCCGGCGATCGACTTCCTCGACGGGCGCGACCAGATCGCCGTGCCCGCGCACGCGCTGGACACGGCCGTGCGGGTCCGCAGGCGGATCCTGGCGGCGGGCCTGCCGTGCGTGCAGGACAGGCTGGTCGGATTAAATAGTTAGCGGCCAAACTGTTTGGCTGCTAAGGTTATCTCGTGAGTGAGACTCAGCAGCCCGGTCGGCAGCCGGACCAGCAGCCCAGCGAGCTGCGGGACCGGCTCGAGACGTCGCCGACGCTGCGGCTGGTCTCGGTGGCCGGCCACCTGATAGCCCAGCGCTTCGCGCGGATCTTCGGCGAGCAGGACGGCCTGAGCCCGAGCGGGGCCGCGGTGCTGAACGTGATGGGCTGGGCCGGGCGCGGGCGGGAGAAGGAGATATCGTCCGGCCGGGTCGCCCACGCCGAGCTGGCCCGCCGCTGCATGATCACCCCCGCCACGCTCACCGGCGTCGTCAGCACCCTGGTGAAGGCCGGGTACCTGCGCCGGGAGCGGGACGCCGGGGACCGCCGGGTGGTCTGGCTGACGCTCACCGAGTCCGGGACCGAGCGGGTGGGGCAGCTGCGGGACCAGATCCGGGAGATCGCCGCCTCGGTCTCCGCCTCGCTCGAGCCGGAGCACGAGGCGATCATCCGGGACTTCCTGGTGGAGCTGGTCTGCCGGCTGTCCGCGGCCGACCCCGGCTTCCTGCCGTTCGGGGCCGGGGAGCTGATGTTCGGCCCCAACAAGGTCGGGAACGGGCGCGGCGGCGGGCACGGGCCCGGAGGAGGACACGGCGATTGCCAGGGCGGGGACGGCAATGGCCACCAAGCAGCACACCACACGGCGCACCACACAGCGCACCACGCGATGCACGTCGCAGCGCTCGACGCCGATTCCGCGCCCGACTCCGACCCGGCCGCCCGGCCCCGCGCACCGGGCCCGCCCGCGGCGCACGGCGACCCGTCGGTAAATGTCAGCGCCGCATCAGAACCCGGGGGCAGACTCGGGTGACGACCTCGACCACCACCTCGACGCCATGACACCCAGACCTCGGGCCGCGGGACGGTCCGACCATCGGAGAGAGCCGCTGTGCTAGTCAAACTCATACGGGGATTCCTGGCTCCGTACAGAAGACCGGTGGCGTCCATCGTCGTGCTCCAGCTGATCGCGACGATCGCCGCGCTGTACCTGCCCACTCTGAACGCGGACATCATCGACAACGGCGTGATCGCGGGGGATACCGGCTACATCATGCGGGTCGGCGGGATCATGCTCGGCGTCACCGTCGCGCAGATCGTCTGCTCGATAAGCGCCGTGTTCTTCGCCGCGCGCACCTCCATGGCGCTGGGCCGGGACATCAGGGCCCGGGTGTTCCACCAGGTGATGGACTACTCGGCCCGCGAGGTCGGCCGGTTCGGCGCGCCCTCGCTGATCACCCGCACCACCAACGACGTGCAGCAGATCCAGATGCTGACCCTGCTGGGCTTCACCATGATGGTCACGGCGCCGATCATGTGCGTCGGCGGGGTCATCATGGCGCTGAACCAGAACGTCACCCTCTCCTCGCTGCTGCTGTTCGTGGTGCCCGCGCTGGCCGTATCGATGACGCTGATCATCCGCAGGATGGTGCCGCTGTTCCGGTCCATGCAGAAGCGGATCGACGGCATCAACCGGATCCTGCGCGAGCAGATCACCGGCATCCGCGTGGTGCGCGCCTTCGTGCGGGACGGCTGGGAGCGCGAGCGGTTCGACGCGGCCAACTCCGAGCTGCGCGACGTCTCGCTCGGCGCCGGCAAGCTGATGTCGATGATGTTCCCGGCGGTCATGCTGGTGGTGAACGTCTCGAGCGTGGCGGTCATGTGGTTCGGCGGCCACCTGATCGCGGACGGCCGGATGGAGATCGGCTCGCTCACCGCGTTCCTCAACTACCTGATGCAGATCCTGATGTCGGTCATGATGGCCACCTTCATGTTCATGCAGGTGCCGCGCTCCGCGGTGTCGGCGGACCGGATCGGCGAGCTGCTGGACACCGACCCCAGCGTGGAGCCCACGGCGAGCCCGGTGCGGATCGGCGGCGGGCGCGGCACGCTGGAGCTGTCCGGCGTCGAGTTCCACTACCCGGGCGCCGAGGTCCCGGTGCTCAAGGGCATCAGCCTGGCCGCCCGGCCGGGCGAGGTGACCGCGGTGATCGGCGGCACCGGCAGCGGGAAGACCACGCTGGTCAACCTGATCCCGCGGCTGTTCGACGCGACCGCGGGCAGCGTGAAGGTCGACGGGGTGGACGTGAAGGACCTCGACCCGGCCGATCTGGCCAGGGCGGTCGGCCTGGTGCCGCAGCGGCCTTACCTGTTCACCGGAACGGTGGCCTCGAACCTGCGGTACGGCAATCCGGACGCGACCGACGAGGAACTGTGGAAGGCCCTGGCGACGGCCCAGGCGAAAGACTTCGTCAGCGCCATGCCGGAGGGCTTGGACGCGCCGATCGCACAGGGCGGCACCAACGTCTCCGGCGGACAGCGCCAGCGCCTGGCCATCGCCCGCGCCCTGGTGCGCCGGCCGGACATCTATCTGTTCGACGACTCCTTCTCCGCGCTCGACTACGCCACCGACGCCCGGCTGCGCGCCGCGCTGTCCAAGGAGACCGCGCAGGCGACGGTCGTCATCGTGGCCCAGCGGGTCAGCACCATCCGTACCGCGGACCGCATCCTCGTGCTCGACGACGGCCGGGTGGTCGGCGCCGGCACACACGCGGAGCTGATGGACAGTAACGAAACGTATCGGGAGATCGTGCTCTCCCAGCTCACCGAGCAGGAGGCCGCGGCATGAGCAGCCCCGAGGACGGCGCTGGCCGCGTGAACGGGCAGAATCCGAACGGTGCCGGTGCGAACGGTGATGGAGCGAACGGAGGCGCACCGAACGGTGCCGTGCCGAACGGCGTGCACCTGAACGGTTCCGGGGCCAAAGCGGCGGGCGCCAACGGCAGCGCCAACCCCGCGGCACCGAGTATCGGCGGTCCGCGGGTCGAGCGCACCGTGCCGAAGCGCGGCGTCGGCCCCGCACCCGGCACGATGCGCGGCCCCATGGCGCACATGGGCGGCCGCTCCACCGAGAAGGCGCTGGACTTCCGCGGATCGAGCAAGCGGCTGCTCGGCACCATGCGGCCGGAGCGCTTTCTGATCGTGGTCGGCCTGGTGATCGCGGCCTGCGGCGTCGCGCTCAACGTGCTCGGCCCGAAGCTGCTGGGCAACGTGACCAACGAGATCTTCTCCGGCGTCATCGGTCAGCGCTTCCCGGCCGGCATCAGCAAGGCCGAGGCCATCGCCAGTGTGGACAAGAGCGGCAACAGCTCGATCGCCAAGCTGATCAACTCGGTCCCCTTCACCCCCGGCGTCGGCATCGACTTCGACCGCATCGGCAGCCTGCTCGGACTGATCATGCTGCTGTACCTATGCGGCAGCATCCTGATGTACCTGCAGGGCCGGCTGACCACGGTGGTGGTGCAGCGCGCGATCTACCGGCTGCGGGTCAACGTGGAGGAGAAGCTCGGCCGGCTGCCGCTGCGCTACTTCGACCAGCAGCCGCGCGGCGAGGTGCTCAGCCGGGTCACCAACGACATAGACAACATCCAGCAGAGCCTGCAGCAGACCCTCAGCCAGGTGGCCATCTCGCTGCTGACCATCGTCGGCGTGCTGGGCATGATGTTCTGGATCTCCTGGCTGCTGGCCCTGATCGCGGTGGTCACCGTGCCGCTCTCGGTCCTGGTCGCGGCGCAGCTCGGCAAGCGCGCCCAGCCGCAGTTCATCAACCAGTGGAAGACCACCGGGATCCTCAACGGCCACATCGAGGAGATGTACTCCGGCCACTCCCTGGTCAAGGTGTTCGGCCGGCGCGAGGAGGCGGAGGAGACCTTCCGCGAGCACAACGAGCAGCTGTACCAGTCCGCGTTCAAGGCCCAGTTCATGTCCGGCATGATCCAGCCGGCCATGATGTTCCTCGGCTCGCTGAACTACGTGCTGGTCGCGGTGATCGGCGGGCTGCGGGTCGCCTCGGGCGCGCTGTCCATCGGCGACGTGCAGGCCTTCATCCAGTACTCGCGGCAGTTCACCCAGCCGATCAACCAGGTGGCCAGCATGGCGAACCTGCTGCAGTCCGGGGTCGCCTCGGCCGAGCGGGTGTTCGCGCTGCTCGACGCCGAGGAGCAGAGCGCGGAGCCGGAGCCGGCCGCGCTGCCGGAGCCGGTGAGCGGCCGGGTCGAGTTCGACGGCGTCTCGTTCCGGTACGAGCCGGACGAGCCGCTGATCGAGGACCTCTCGCTGTCCGTCGAGCCGGGCCACACCGTGGCCATCGTCGGGCCGACCGGCGCCGGCAAGACCACCCTGGTCAACCTGCTGATGCGGTTCTACGAGGTGACCGGCGGCCGGATCACGCTGGACGGGGTCGACGTGGCCCGGATGCCGCGCGAGCAGCTGCGCTCGAAGACCGGGATGGTGCTGCAGGACGCCTGGCTGTTCGGCGGCACGATCGAGGAGAACATCGCCTACGGCTCGGTCGGGGTGTCGAAGGAGCGGATCATCGAGGCGGCGCGGGCCACCTACGTGGACCGCTTCGTGCGCACCCTGCCGGACGGCTACGACACGGTGCTCGACGACGAGGGCTCCAACGTCAGCGCCGGCGAGCGCCAGCTGATCACCATCGCCAGGGCCTTCCTCGCGGAGCCGGCGATCCTGATCCTGGACGAGGCGACCAGCTCGGTGGACACCCGCACCGAGGTGCTGATCCAGCGCGCGATGAACAAGCTGCGGTCCGGCCGGACCAGCTTCGTGATCGCGCACCGGCTCTCCACCATCCGGGACGCGGACACGATCCTGGTGATGGAGCACGGTCAGATCGTCGAGAGCGGCACGCACGACGAGCTGCTGGCCGTCGACGGGGCCTACGCCCGGCTCTACTCGGCCCAGTTCGCCCAGGCGACCGCCGAGATGGACTGAGGCCGCGTCAGATCCGTCGGCGTCCGGCCGCTGCCCCGCATCCGACCCGGGATGCGGGGCAGCGGCCTTCTGGCGGCGGGTCGGACGGTTTCTGTCGGCCCGCGATCGTAGATTCGAGGCGCGGTCACCCGGATCGAGCGCGACCTGAACGGGTCGCCTGAACAGGCAGCCGCCTGAATAAGCAGCCGCCTGAACAAACACAGGAGTTCGCCATGTCTCTGGTTCGAGTCCACAACTTCGGCATCTCGCTCGACGGCTATGCCACCGGCGACGGTCAGACGCTCGAGGCGCCGTTCGGCCACGCCGGACAGCGGCTGCTCGGCTGGTTCATGGACACGCACAGCTTCCACTCGATGCACGGGGAGCCCGGCGGCAGCACCGGGGTCGACGACGCGATGGCCGGCGCCTGGGGGCCGGGAATCGGCGCCGAGATCATGGGGCGCAACAAGTTCGGGCCGCAGCGCGGGCCGTGGCAGGACCACGACTGGAAGGGCTGGTGGGGCGAGAACCCGCCGTTCCACACGCCGGTGTTCGTGCTGACCCACCACCCGCGCCCCTCGCTCGAGATGGAGGGCGGCACGACCTTCCACTTCATCGACGCCACCCCGCAGGAGGCGCTGCGGCAGGCGCGCGAGGCGGCCGGCGGCCTGAACGTGCGGATCGGCGGAGGCCCCCAGACGGTCCGTCAGTTCCTCGAGGCCGACCTGGTGGACCAGCTGCACGTGGCGGTCGTGCCGATCATCCTGGGCCGCGGCGAGCGGCTGTGGGACGGGCTGGAGGGCCTGGAGAGCCGGTTCCGGGTCGAGTCGACCACGTCGCCGAGCGGCGTCACGCACATCTGCTTCACCCGGCCCTAGGCGGCAGTGTCAGGCACCGGGAGGTCCGACGCGGCCTTCGCCGCCTCGGTCGCCGAGCCCGGGCCGGTCGCGTCCCGGTTCTCGTCCCGGGACGCGGCGAGCCGGTCGACCAGCCGGGAGAGCGCGGGCACCGCCGTGTCTATCGCGGCCCGGTCCTCCGGGTCGAGCTCGCCGAGCGCCGCGGCGATCCGGCTGCGGTGCGCCCCGTGCCAGTCGGTCAGCTGCGCCCGGCCCAGTTCGCTGAGCTCCACCACCGCGGCGCGCCGGTCCGCCGGGTCCACGCCGCGCACCACCAGCCCGCCGTTCATCATCTGCCCGATCAGGCCGCTGACCGTGGAGGGGGCCAGCCGCAGCCGGGAGGCCAGGTCGCCGACCCGGGCCGGGGAGCTCTCGGCGAGCGACTGGAGCAGTTCCACCTGGGCCATCGGCAGCGATTCCCAGGGGTAGTCCGCGCGGATGCTCGAGCGCAGCACCCGCCGCAGCCGCGCCACCACCTCGGTCAGCGCGTAGGCGTCGGCGGGCTCTTTGGGCTGTGCGGTGGTCACCGGCCCACTTTATCGCGGTGCCCGGCCCCGGCGGCTAGGCCGCCGGAGCCGCAGGTGCGCGCAGAATGCGCGGCAGATCAGCCGAAGCGGCCGGTGATGTAGTCCTCGGTGGCCCGCTGGGTCGGGTTGGCGAAGATCCGGGTGGTGTCGTCGATCTCGATCAGCTTGCCCGGCTGGCCGGTGCCCGCGATGTTGAAGAACGCGGTACGGTCCGAGACGCGCGCGGCCTGCTGCATGTTGTGCGTCACGATCACGATCGTGTACTCGGACTTCAGCTGCGCGATCAGGTCCTCGATGGCGAGCGTGGAGATCGGGTCGAGGGCGGAGCAGGGCTCGTCCATCAGCAGCACCTCCGGCGAGACCGCGATCGCGCGGGCTATGCACAGGCGCTGCTGCTGGCCGCCGGACAGGCCGCCGCCGGGCTTGCCCAGCCGGTCGCCGACCTCGTTCCACAGGTTCGACGCGCGCAGCGAGTTCTCCACCAGGCCGTCGAGCTCGCCGCGCCGCCTGATCCCGTTGAGCCGCAGGCCCGCGGCCACGTTCTCGTAGATGGACATGGTCGGGAACGGGTTCGGCCGCTGGAACACCATGCCGATGGTGCGCCGCACCGAGACCGGGTCGATGGACGCGCCGTAGAGGTCCACGTCGTCCAACATGACCTTGCCCTCGACGCGGGCGCCCGGGATCACTTCGTGCATCCGGTTGAGCGTGCGCAGCACGGTGGACTTGCCGCAGCCCGAGGGGCCGATGAACGCGGTCACGGTGCGCGGCTCAACCGTCAGGCTGATGTCTTCGATCGCGCGGGTGGGACCGTAGTAGGCCGACAGGCCCGAGACGTCGATCCGCTTGGCCATCGCTGGTACTTCTTCCTTCGGGTCGGGAACGGTCAATCGCCGATGTCGTATACGTAGCCCAGGCCGCGCACGGTGCGCATCCTGGCCAGGGCCTCAGGGTCGGCCTCGAGGTGCCGGCGCAGCCGGCGGATGTGCACGTCCAGTGTCTTGTTCCGGTCCGGGTAGCCCTCGCCCCAGACCGCGTCGAGCAGCTGACGGCGGGTCAGCAGCCGCCCGGCGTTCTGCATGAGCACGGCCAGCAGCTCGAACTCCTTGGGCGCCATGTGCACCTGGCGCCCGCCGACCCGCACGGCCATCCCGTCCAGGTTCAGTTCCACCGGCCCTACTGTCAACAGCCTGAGGCGGCCGAGCGTGGCCGGGGCCACCGGGATGTAGACACCGCGCACCGGGCCGGCCGAGCCGCGCGCGGCGCGCCGGGACACGGCCGCGGTCCTCGGTGCGGCGGCGCTGCTCGTCGGCATCACGGTCTCCTTCCCTGGGCGACTCTCGGCTCGGGTCCCGACTGGCTGTGCGGTGCTTGCGTCCTGATCCCCCGGCTCCGGCTCGGGCCCGGCCGCTCCGTCCGCGCGGGCCGCCCGGCTTCGGCGGCGGCCCGGCGGCGGATCCCCGTCCGGCCCGGCTGTCCGGCCCGTCACGCCCGCCCCGGCCGCTTCCACCAGGCGATCAACCGGGCGATCAGGTTGAGCAGCATGACGATCAGGATCAGGGTCAGCGCCCCCGCCCAGGCCCGGTCCAGGGCCGGCGCGTAGGAGGAGCTGACCTCGGTGTAGATGAACTCCGGCAGCGAGCCCTGCGGCCCGCTGAACGGGTTCTGGTTGATCGACTCGGTGAAGCCGACCACCAGCAGCACCGGCGCGGTCTCGCCGAACACCCGGGCGACGGCCAGCATGATGCCGGTGATGATGCCCGGCAGCGCGGTGGGCACGACCACCTTGGTGATGGTGCGCCACTTCGACACGCCCAGCGCGTAGGAGGCCTCGCGCAGGCCGTGCGGGACGAGTTTGAGCATCTCCTCGGCGGACCGGATCACCAGCGGCAGCATGATGATCAGCAGCGCCAGGGAGCCGGCGAAGCCGGAGCCGGCCGGCTGGATGTGCAGCGCCAGGATCCACAGGGCCAGGACGAACAGGCCGGCCACGATGGAGGGCAGGCCCATCATCACGTCCACGACGAAGGTGACCGCCAGGGCCAGCCTCCCGCGGCCGTACTCGACCAGGTAGATCGCGGTGAGTATGCCGATCGGCACCGCCATCACGGTGGCCAGGCCGGCCTGCTCGATCGTGCCGAGGATGGCGTGGTAGGCGCCGCCGCCGGGTTGGAGGTCGTCGACGCCGCGCATCGAGTGGCTCAGGAACGGCATGCCGAACACGTGCGAGCCGCGGCCCACCACCAGGATCAGGATCGAGGCCAGCGGCAGGACGGCGATCAGGAACGAGAGCCAGATCCCGATCCGGGCGGTCCAGTCGGTCGCCCGGCGCATCGGATTCGCCTTGCCGAGCGGCGAGGGGGCCAGCTCGCCGCCGCCGCTGCGCGACATCTCGGCCGCCTTCTTCTCCGCCGCCGCGACCTCGCTGTGCTGGTACGCCTCGACCGGGCTGGCCGCGGCCGCCGCCCCGGCGCCGGCCGTCGCGACCGCCGGGCTGCCGCCGCCGCCCGTGCTGCGCCGCGCGATGACCCGGGCGACGTAGTTGACGATCAGGGTCATCACGAACAGGACGAGGCCGGAGGCGATCAGCGCGCCGCGGCCGTTGGTCAGCGAGTCCTTGAACTCGATCGCGATGTTGGCCGCGATGGTGTTGCCGCCGGGGTCGAGGAAGTGCGTGAAGAAGGTCGGGATGGTCGCCAGCACCATGGCCACGGCGATGGTCTCGCCCAGCGCCCGGCCGAAGCCGAGCACGATCGCGCTGATCACGCCGGAGCGGCCGTACGGCAGCACGGCCAGCCTGATCATCTCCCACTTGGTGGCGCCGAGCGCGTATGCGGCCTCGATGTTCTCCCGCGGGGTCTGCAGGAACACCTCGCGCGAGATCGCGGCCACGATCGGCAGGATCATGATGGCCAGCACGATGCCGGCGGCGAAGATGGACCGCGGGTTCGGCGCGTCGTGGTACTTGAAGATCGGGATCCAGCTGCCGAGCACGGTGCCGAAGAACTTCGAGACCCCGGTCATGTGCGGCACCAGGAAGATGATGCCCCACAGGCCGTAGACCACGGACGGCACCGCGGCCAGCAGGTCGACGATGTAGCCGAGCAGTTGCGAGAGCCGGCGTGGCGCGTACTGGCTGATGAACAGGGCCGTGCCCACCGCGATCGGGGCGCCGAGCAGCAGCGCGAACAGCGAGGTGATCAGGGTCCCCCACGCGATCAGGGCGACGCCCCACTCGGAGGGCGATCCGTCCGGGTCCCACGCGAACGACGTCAGCCAGTTGACCTTGTCCGCGCCGATCGCGCCCACGGCCTTGGTGACCAGGAAGAGCGCGACCATGATCATGAGGACGAGCAGGAAGATCGCCGCGCCGTACGATATGCCGGCGAAGGTGACGTCGCCGCGGCGGGAGTGCCCGGTCAGCCCGGCCGCACCGCCGTGCTTGCTGCGCTTGGGTCGCCGGGTCGGGCCGTTGTTGCGCGAGGAGATGACCTCATCGGCCGATCCGGCCGTGTCGTCGGCCACGGACGGCGAATCGCCGCTCATCGATACTCCTGACGGTGCGAGTCTGGGACGGGGTTGTGGCGCGGGGACGGATGCACGAAGGCTGCGTGTGAAGACACATGTGCACGGGGCTGATATGCCGCTCGGCTGCCGCCCGCGGGGTTGGTCCGCGGTCGGCAGCCGCTCGGGTCCGGCGCCGGGCCGAGCAGTCGGCCGGCGCCGGGAACCGCCGTCACTTCATTGCGGTGATCGACTTCAGAACCTTGGTCTGGACCGCGGTCGGCAGCTCGACGTAGCCGATGCCGGGCAGCTGGGTCTGCTCCGCGGAGCTGTCCATGTACTTCAGGAAGTCCTTGATCAGGGGCAGCTGCGCGGCGTTGTTGCCGGAGGCGCAGACGATCTCGTAGGTCACCAGGACGGCCGGGTAGGCGGTCTTCGAGGCGTAGGCGTAGTTGAACTGCAGCTGCAGGTCGTCGCCGGTGGCGACCACCTTGGCCTGGTCGATGAAGTTCGCCGCGTTGGTCGCGGTGATCGGGACGTACTGGTTGTTCGCGTTGCCGACGTTGGCCACCTGCAGCTTGTCCGCCTGGGCGTAGGACAGTTCGGCGTAGCCGATGGCGCCCGGGGTGGTGGAGACCGTCTGCGCGACGCCCGAGCTCTGGTTCTCACCCTCGCCGCCGCTGCCCGGCCACGCCTTGTTCGCGGCCTCCGGGAAGTCGGTCGGGTCGGTCTGGTTCAGGAAGTTCGAGAAGTTGAACGAGGTGCCCGAGGTGTCCGAGCGGTGCACCGTGGTGATGGTCAGGCTCGGGAACGTGGCGCTCGGATTCTCCGCCGCGATCTCCGGGTCGTTCCAGTTGGTGATCTTGCCGTTGAAGATCTTCGCCAGCGTGGAGGCCTTCAGGTTGATCGACTTGGTCACCCCGGTGACGTTGTACATGACCGAGATCAGGCCGGGCACCATCGGCAGGTCGACGGCTGTACCCGTGCCGCAGGCGGCGTTCGCGGCGGACTGGTTGCTGCTGCTGAGCGGGTAGTCCGAGCCGGCGAAGTCGACCTGCTTGTTCTCGAACGAGGTGAGGCCCGCGCCGGAGCCGTTGCCGTTGTAGTTGACCGTCGCGCCGGGGCAGGCGTCCTGGAAGTCGTTCGCGAACTTGTCGATCGCGTTCTGCTGGGCGGTCGACCCGGCGACGTTGAGGGTGCCCGTGGCGCAGGCGACGGAGGCCGACGGCGAGGTCGAGGCCCCGGTGCTCGTCGAGCTCGCGGGGGTGTTGTTGTTCGTCCCGCAGGCGGCGAGCGTCGCGACGGCGAGCAGGCCGGCGCCCGCGGTGGCGGCGTACCTCTGGAGCTTCACGGCGGAAGTCCCTTCACATGGGTGGGCGCCCTCGGTGGACCACCCTCCCTGTGCTGATGCTTCTTGGAAGGGGTAGCTCCGACGGCGGGTCGGGTGAGCCTTGGGTGTGCTGACGAGTCCGAACGTAGGCAGCGGACGTGAATCGACCGGCGGGGGAGGGTGAACGCCAGGTATACAGTCCACAACGTTTGACCGCGCCCACCCTGCGCATTCTTGTGACACCGCTTTGTGTCTTCCAGGGCGTCATGCGAATTTGGACCGTTTTGTTCCGGTCCGAATGCCCACGGCCCCCTTGCGGCGCGGCGTCCGGCGCGGCGCTGGCGCAGGTTTATCAGGGCCGGGTGAACGGGCCGTGAACTGGGCCCGCCGAAACTGCCTGCGCCGATGGGCCTTTCCGGCCGGCCGCCCCGGTGGACCGGCGCCGGAGCGCGGCGGTAGAAGGATATCCGGCAGATCCGGCAGCACTCTTATAACCGGAAAGCCGGACAGGCCGAGCGGAAATCGACCGGATTTCGAGTCGGATGACAGGGGGTCTCGTTTTGAGTACCGCGCTGCGCGCAGAAGTCGAATTCACGCGTCCGGCGGAATTCGGGGACCGCTACGTCTGGAACCCGGCCGCGGACGACGTCCGGCTGGCCCGCGCCTGTATCGACCTGAAGGCCGGGCTGCACCGCGCGGCCGGCGAGGTGCTGGCCGAGAGCCGCGGCGCGGCCGGGCCCGGTTCCGGCGCCGGTCAAGGTTCTGGTTCACGTTCTGGTTCCCGCTCCGGCCTGGTCGACTCCGCGCTGCGTGCGCACCGCAGCCTGGTGCTGGCCGCCGCGGCCGCCGACTCCGACACCGCCGAGCAGTGGGCGGCTCGTGATCCCGGGCCGGACGCCCTGCTGCTGCTCGCCCGCACCGCAGCAGCCAGGGCACTGCGAGCGGCCGACCGGGGCGACTGGCGGGCCGCGCGGCTGGCCGAGATCGCCGCAGCAGGCTGCGAGCGCGCGGCCGTTGCGGCGCCGGGCGATCCGGTGCCGCTGGTGGTCAAGCTCTCGCTGGCCCGCCTCAGTACCGCGCCTGATACCGCGTCGGCTTGCGAGCACGGCCGCGCCGCGGCCAGGGCGGCGCTCCTGGACGCCGCCCACGACCTGTTCCGGCAGATCACCGAGATAGACCCGGGCAACCGGGAGGCGCACCACCGGCTGCTCGCGCTGCACTTCGCCCGGCACGGCGGATCGGCCGCCGAGATGTGGCAGGCCGCCTGGTGGATCGCCGACCGGGTGGCGCAGGACTCGGAGCTGGCGCTGCTTCCGTTCGTGGCGCTGGCCGAAGACGCGCGGGAACGTCCCGCCGAATCGGGCCCGTGGGCGGACCCGGACTGGCGCCGGGCCGCCGTCGCGGTCTACCGGTCCTGGTTCCCCCGGGTCGCCCGGGAGTACCGCTTCACACCCGTCGTCGACCTCTCCTGCCTCGGCCACGCCCTGGCGATGGCCCGGCTGAGCGAGGCGCGCCACGTCCTCGGCGCGATGGGCCCGTTCGCCACCACCGTTCCCTGGGACCTGCACGGGAATCCGGTCGCCGCACTCACCGAGGCCAGGCGCCGGCTCGGGCTGCGCGTGCCAGTGCTCTGACGCACGCGCCGATCCGCCTGCAGACCGCCGACCGCAGACCGCCCATCCGGAAAGGCAGCGCCCAGCGATGTCTCCAGCAGAGTCTTCAGCAGAGCCCCCAGCAGACGTGCCCCCGGCGGCACTGTCCGGCCACGCCCGCACCCCGGCCGTCCCGGACGACGACGCCACCCTGCACCAGCTCGGCTACCCGCGCCGGCTGACCCGCCGGTTCGAGCTCTTCGACAACTTCGCCATCTCCGCGACGATCATCAACGTCATAGCAGGGGTCTTCACCGGCTTCGCGATCGGGATGAACGCGGGCGGCCCGCGGGTGCTGGTCTTCGGCTGGATCCTGGTCTCGGCGCTGGTGCTGGCCGTCGGCACCGCCATGGGCGAGATCGCCTCGGCCTTCCCGACCAGCGGCGCGCTCTACTACTCGGCGGCGAAGCTGGCCCGCCGGCACAAGGCGGCCTGGGGCTGGTACACCGGCTGGCTCAACTTCGCCGGGCAGATCGGCGGCACAGCGGCCACCGACTTCGCCGCGGCCGCCTTCACGCAGACCTTCGCCGCCATGGTCTGGCCGTCCTACCGGCCGACGGCGCATCAGCAGGTCCTGATCGCGGCGGTGATCCTGCTCGTACATGCGTCGGCGAACACGTACACGGTCCGGCTCGTGGCGCTGCTGAACCGGGTCTCGGTGTGGTGGCTGCTGGCCGGCGTGGTGATCCTGGTCGGCGCGCTGGCGTTCGGGCCGGCGCAGCACCAGCCGCCCTCGTTCGTGTTCGCCTTCGACAACCGGACCGGGTTCCGCGCGGCCTGGTACGGCGGCGCGCTCGGGCTGCTGGTGACCGCCTGGACGTTCACCGGCTTCGACGCCTCGTTCCACATGAGCGAGGAGACCGTCGGCGCCGCGGACAACGCGCCGCGCGGCATCGTGAACGCGATCCGCTGGTCCGCCGTGTTCGGGTTCTTCCTGCTGCTGGCGCTGGTGCTGGCCAGCCGGGACTGGGCCGGGCAGGCCGCGGCCGGCAACCCGCCGGTGCAGATCCTGGTCGACGCGCTCGGCGCGCCGGCCGCGCGGCTCCTGCTGCTGATCGTGATCGGCGCGCTGCTGTTCTGCGGCCTGGCCAACATGACCAGCAACTCGCGGCAGATCTTCGCCTTCTCCCGGGACGGCGCGCTGCCCGGCTCGCGGTTCTGGTACTCGGTCGGCGAGCGCACCCGCACGCCGGTCAAGGCGGTGTGGCTGGCCGCCGGGTGCGCCTTCGTGCTGCTGCTGCCCGGCTACTGGAACACCACCGCGTTCGAGGCGATCGTCAGCGTGAACGTGATCGGGCTGTTCGGCTCCTACGGCATCCCGATCTTCCTGCGGCTGCGGCTGGGCGCCGGCTTCCGGCCCGGCCCGTGGAACCGGGGCCGCTGGGGCGGCCCGATCGCGGCGCTGGCGGTGGCCTGGATCCTGCTCAGCAGCGTGCTGTTCATGCTGCCCGAGTCGAGCCCGATCACGCACGACTCGTTCAACTACGCGCCGGTCGCGCTCGGCGCGGTGATGGTGGTTGCCACGGTCTGGTGGTTCGCCGCCGCGAGGCGCAGCTTCCACGGCCCGGTCAGCTACGGCACGCCGGAGGAGTTGGCGGCGATGGACCTGGTCTGAGCCCCCTCCTCTGGTATGAGTACTGATAACGCATGACGCGGTCCCGGTCATGTGAGCCATGCACAGCAATCCAGGAGTAAGCACCATGATCTCGCAGCCGGACCACGAACGCCTCGTGGTCACCCCGGTCGGCCCCGCCGAATGGTCTGCCGCCGCGATCGCCTGGGCCGCGGCCGAGGGCTGGAACCCGGGCCTGCGCGACAGCGACGCGTTCCTGCCGCAGGACCCCGGCGGCTTCTTCCTGGGCCGCCTCGACGGCGCGGAGGTCTCGGCGATCTCGGTGGTCAACTACGGGGACGAATTCGCCTTCCTGGGCTTCTACCTGGTGGATCCGCGACTTCGCGGGCGCGGGCTTGGCATCGCGACGTGGCGCGCGGCGATCGGCCATGCGGCGGAAGACAGAGTCGCCCGGCCGATCGGCCTCGACGGCGTGATCGCGCAACAGGAGAACTACGAGCGCTCCGGCTTCACCGCCGCCTATCGGACCCTGAAATACGGCGGCGTGATCCGTCCGTGTCCCCGGCCCGCGGCGCCGGAGACCGGCCTCGTGGTGTTCCCGGCCCGCGAAGTCGGGATCGACGAGCTGGCCGCCTACGACCGGCAGTGCTACCCGGCGGAGCGGCGCGAGTTCGTGCACCGCTGGATCGCAGTGCCCGGCCACACCGCCTTCGCCGCGATAAGCCGGGACGAGGAGGCGATCGTCGGCTACGGCGTGATCCGCCCCGGCCGCGACGCCTACCGCATCGGCCCGCTGTTCGCCGACACGCCGCAGGCCGCCGCCGCGCTCTACGAGGCCCTGACGGCCGACCTGGCCGGCAGCCCGGTGCAGATCGACGTGCCCGAGCCCAACCACGCCGCCTGCGACTTCGCCGTCGAGCGCAGCCTGGCCGTCGTCTTCGAGACCGCGCGCATGTACACGGCGCCGGTCTCGATCGCGGCCCCGCACAAGGTGTTCGGCGTCACAACCCTCGAACTCGGCTGAGGTGCCGCGACGGCCCCGGTAAAACCGTTTGTCGGGCGGCGCGGCGCGGGCCATGCTGGCGCGGTGGAATTCACCGAGGACGACGTCGCCGCGCTCTACGACGCGCAGTACCCGTGGGACGAGGAGCGCTTTCCCGCGGACGGCTACTACATCGGGCTGGTCATGGGCGCCGCATCAGTGCTCGACGTCGGGTGCGGCACCGGGCGGATGCTGCACCGGGCCCGCGATCTCGGGCACACCGGCCGGTTCGCCGGCATCGATCCTGACCTCGCCTCGCTGAACCGGGCCCGGCAGCACGCCGGCCTCGAGGTCGAATGGGTCGAGGGCACCGCCGCGGACATCGCCGCGATCCCCGCCTGGCAGGGGGCGTTCGAGCTGGCGACCATGGTCAGCCACGCCTTCCAGTGCCTCATCGGGGACGACGAGCTGCGCGCCTCGCTGGCCGCCGTCCGCGGCGCGCTGGCCGACGGCGGCCGGTTCGCCTTCGAGACCCGGCATCCGCAGGCTCGGGCCTGGGAGCAGTGGGCCGCCGCCGAGCCGGACAGGGTCGTCGACGCGCGCGGCCGGGACCTGGTCGTCTCCTGGCGGATCGAGTCGATCGCGGACGGCGTCGTGGCGATGACCGAGACGACGAGCACGCCCGACGGCACCGCCCTGCACGTCGGCCGCGGCTCACTGCGCTTCCTCGAGCCGGCCGCGCTGAACGACCTGCTCGGCGCGTCCGGCTTCAAGGTCGAGGAGCAGTACGGCGACTGGAAACACGGCCCGATCACGAGCGAGAGCCGCGAGATCGTCACCGTCGCGCGGGCGGAGTCTCAGGCCTTACGGATCTGACCAGGCCACACGATCCGCTGATCACGGTGATACGGGGCCGCCTTCTTGGTCGGCCCGCAGTCGATCAGGATCTGTTTCGGATAGCCGTCCGCCGGACCGACCACGGTCGAATAGATCGGCGCGCAGTCCGCATTCATGCCGGCCCGATACTCGACCGTGTCGCCCTCGGCGACCTCGTCGCCCTTCAGATCCTGCATGCCATTGCCCTTTCGATCGGCGCGGGTGCCTCAGAAACCTTCTCAGCCCCGGAGCGCCGATACCCGACGCCCTGCTGACCCCGACCACAGCAACAGTCACAGAAACACCCCCGCGATCTGCCCACTCAGCCTCGCAGCAATGTCCGCCGAGTACAACCGGGGCTTGGAACTCTTGCCGCTCAAATGTTCCCGGACTTCGCCTACCGGGCCCTAGCCGATCCCGCTCAGCTCCTCCCGGATCGCCGCGGCGAAAGCGTCGATGTCCGCCTCGGTCGTGTCGAACGAGGCCATCCAGCGCACCTCGCCGGTGTGCTCGTTCCAGGTGTAGAAACGGAACCGCTTCTGCAGCCGGCCCGTCACGTCCCGCGGCAGGATCGCGAAGACCGCGTTGGACTCGACCGGCTGAGTGACCGTCAGGCCGGGAAGGTCGCGCACCGCCCCGTAGAGCCGCCGGGCCATCGCGTTGGAGTGCCGGGCGCTGCGCAGCCACAGGTCGCCGCCGAGCAGCGCCTCGAACTGAGCCGAGACGAAGCGCATCTTCGAGGCCAGCTGCATGTCGAGCTTGCGCAGGAACTTCACGCCCTCGGCCGCGGCCGGGTTCAGCACCACCAGTGCCTCACCGAACAGCGCGCCGTTCTTCGTTCCACCGAAGGAGAGCATGTCGACGCCCACGTCAGTGGTGAACTCGCGCAGCGGCACCCCAAGCGTCGCCGCCGCGTTGGCCAGCCGCGCGCCGTCGGCGTAGACCTTCATCCCGTGGCCGTGCGCCTGCTCGCAGAGCGCTGCGATCTCCGCCGGCCGGTAGCAGGTGCCGAGCTCGGTGGTCTGGCTGATCGCCACCACGCGGGGCTGGGCCCGGTGCTCGTCGCCCCAGCCCCAGGCGTGCCGGGCCACCAGATCCGGGGTCAGCTTGCCGTCCGGCGCGGGCAGCGTCAGCAGCTTGATGCCGCCGACCTTCTCCGGCGCGCCGCACTCGTCCACGTTGACGTGCGCGGTCTCGGCGCAGATCACCGAGTCCCAGGGCCCGGTCATCGACTGCAGCGCCACCACGTTCGCGCCGGTGCCGTTGAACACCGGGAACACGCTCGCCTGCGGGCCGAAGTGCTCCTGGAACAGCTCCTGCAGGTGCTCGGTGTAGTCGTCCTCGCCGTAGCTGATCTGGTGGCCGCCGTTGGCCGCGGCGATCGCCTCGAGCACCTCCGGGTGCACGCCGGCATAGTTGTCGCTGGCGAAGCCGCGCAGCTCGGGGTCGTGTCGTCGCGGGACGGTCACCGTGTTCTCGCAATCGGTCAGGCGGCTGTCGTCGGCCGGCTGTCGCCGGTGATGCCCTTCGTCGAGGCGATCACCGCGCGCAGCTTCTTCTCCAGGGCCTCGTAGAACATGCTCAGCGGGAACTCGTCCGCCATGACCAGGTTAACCAGCTCCCGCGGCGCGCCCTGCAGGGGCAGCACCTCGCCCCACGGCTCGCCCCGGCCCGGCCCGCCGGCCAGCCCGCGCGCCCAGGTCGACGCCGGGTTCGGGGTGACGTACTCGGCGACCAGCTGGTAGGCGGCGATCCAGTGCGCCGTCTTCGGCCGGTCGATGCCGTCCCGGTAGAGCTTCTCCACCTTCTCGCACAGGTCGATCACCGCCGGGGCGACCCGCTCCCACTCGATCCGCAGCCGGTTGTCGGTCCAGTGCAGCACGCCGTTCTTGTGCAGGTAGGCGAACAGCAGCTGGCCGCCGAGGCCGTCGTAGTTGCGCACCCGGCTGCCGGTGATCGGGAAGCGGAAGAGCCGGTCGAACAGGATCGCCTGCTGCACCGCCCGCCCCTGCGCCAGGCCCTCGGCCTCGAGCCGCACCGCCTCGCGGAAGGTGTTCAGGTCGCAGCGCAGCTCCTCGAGCGCGTAGAGCCAGTACGGCATCCGCTGTTTGATCATGAACGGGTCGAACGGCAGGTCGCCGTGGCTGTGCGTGCGGTCGTGCACCATGTCCCAGAGCACGAACGCGTCCTGTGCCCGGCCCTGGTCGGCGACCAGCCCGGCGGCGTCCTCGGGCAGCTCGAGCCGGAGCACCTCGGCGGCCGCCCCGGTGACCGCGCGGAACCGCGCCGACTCCCGGTCGCAGAAGATCGCGCCCCAGCTGAACCGCTCCGGCGCCTGGCGCACCGCCACGGTCTCCGGGAAGAGCACCGCGCTGTTGGTGTCGTAGCCGGCGGTGAAGGCCTCGAAGGCGATCGGCACGAACATCGGGTTGTCGTACCGGGTGCGCTCCAGCTCGGCCAGCCAGTCCGGCCAGACCACCCGGAAGACCACGGCCTCGAAGTTGCGGTCCGGGTTGCCGTTCTGCGTGTACATCGGGAACAGCACGAGGTGCCGGCGGCCGTCCGCGCGCTGCTGCTCAGGGTGGAAGGCGAGCAGCGCGTCGAGGAAGTCCGGCACGCCGAAGCCGCCGTCGGCCCACCGGCGCAGGTCGGCCGCGGCCGTCGCGAGGTATTCGGCGTCGTGCGGGAAGTGCGGGGCCAGCTCGTCCAGCGCCGCCAGGACCTCGGCGACCGCGGCGCGAGCCTGCGCGTGCTCCTCCGCCCCGGGCCCTTCTGCGTCATCGGTCGGGGGGATCGAGCCGTCCTTCGCCTGAAGCGGCCGGATCCGCTCGACCGCCGCGGCCAGCCGGTCCCATCCCGGCCGCCAGGCGGCCCGGTCCTGCTGATCGCGGGTCTGCGCCTCGGTGCCCGCTGGAATGTCCGCCAACGCGAGAGTCTGCGCCATGATCTCGCTCCGTCCGTAAAATTTACGTCTACAACGTGAGGATTACGCAATTATTCTCGCCCATAGCGCCTCTCGAGGGCAAGGTTGAGGGGTCGAGCACGGCTAGGAAAGGGGTTGGGTCGCAGCTCGGCGGGGGTACGGCGGCGTGTTTTTCGGGGGAGGGGGAGGGCCGGTTCAGCGGGCGAAGTGGAAGCCGTGCGGGATCAGCCAGTGGCCGCCGAGCAGGACGCAGCCGAGCGAGACGAGCATGAACAGGCCGACCCAGGCCCAGCCGGGCAGCCGGGTCAGCTTGGCCAGCTGGTCCGCGTCGGAGTCGGGCGCGCGCCCGGCCCGGCGCTGCAGCTGCAGCTCGAACACCGGGCGCACCCCGCCGAACAGCAGGAACCAGACCGCCGCGTACGCGGAGGCGGCCTGCACCCGCGGATCGGCGAACCACGAGACGGCGAACACCAGCGCCGCGGTGGCCAGCACGGCGAGCAGCCCGTAGAAGTTGCGCAGCATCAATAGCATGACACCGAGCAGCGCCACGCAGGCCCACAGCAGCGCGGTCACGTGCCCGGTGCCGAGCAGTGCCGCACCGGCCAGGCCGAACAGCGAGGGGGAGAGGTAGCCGGCCACCGCGGTGAGCACCATGCCGGCGCCGTACGGCTTGCCGTAGGACACCGTAACGCCCGAGGTGTCCGCGTGTAGCCGGATGCCGCTCAGCCGTCGTCCGGTGGCCAGAGCGGCGACCGCGTGGCCACCTTCATGCGCGATCGTCACGGCGTTGCGGGCGATCCGCCACACCGGCCGGTACGCCACGGCCGCCAGCGACGCGGTCGCCGCGGCCAGGACCAGCCAGCGCGGAGCGTCGGGCTGCACGGTGACCACCTCGTGCCACAGCTCGCTGAGATTCGACACCGATGCTGCCGCGACCACCGTCATGAGCAAAGGATGCTAGACGGGATGCGGTCCGGTCCAGCCGCCGTCCTTGAGACTGTAATGCAGCGGGGGCTGCGAATACCGGTCGAGTACGAACACGTCCATCCGCGCGCCGCCGTCCCGATAGCCGACCGCGAGCGGCGCGCCCGCCGGCAGGCCGAGCCCGCCCGGCACCACCCCGACGGTGAAGCCGCCGCCCGGTTCGTTCGCATACTGACGCAGCCGGCCGACCTCGTCGATCGCGAAGAGCAGCAGCTGGCGGCGGGATCCGAGCTCGGGCCGCTCGCAGTAGCCGACGGCCACCGCGGCCAGCGGCGGCATGCCGTCGGCGGGCAGCGGCCGGTCCGCCCAGCGCCCGGAGCGCTCCTGCTGGAACTCGCGCAGCCGGCCGGACTGGTCGACCACGAAGACGCTCGGCTCGCCGCCGTCCGGATAGCCGACGGCCAGTGGCGCGCCCGGCGGCAGCGGAGCCCCGCCGGCCTCGCCGGACAGCGCCGAGTCGGCCCGCCACTTCCCCTCGGCGGACTGCGCCATGCACACCAGCGAGCCCTCCCGGTCCACCGCGAACACCGTCAGCAGCCTGCGACCGGACCGATAGCCGGTGGCCAGGTTCGCGCCGTACGGCAGCGGCGCGTCATAGGGCAGCTGGCCGGCCCGCCACTTCCCGTCCGCGTCGACCTGGTAGATCAGCGGCTGCCCGGCGCGGCCGGTGGTGAACACGTCGAGCAGCACGCTCTCGCCGCGGCCCCGGCCGTCGTCGTGGTCCCGCTCGAAGCCGGTCGCCAGGCACGCGCCCGGCGGGATGCCCACCGCCTCGGGCACCACGTCCGACTCCCAGTGCCGCTCGCCGTGCGCGGTGAAGACCCGCAGCATGCCGTCGCGGTCCACCGCGAACACCTCGAGCCGGTCCTCGGCCCGCTGGTAGCCGGTGGCCAGCGATCCGGGCGGATGGTCGAGGGTGCCGAACGGCAGCCCGTCCCCCCGCGGCAGCGCCGCCCGCCGCCAGAGCGCTCCGCCGGCCCCGCCCCGCTCCGCCTCGTCCCACCGCAGCTCGCAGAGCACCCCTTCGGCGTCGATGAAGTACACGCCGAGCCGGTCGGGCTCCCGCCGCTGCCCGACCGCAAGCTGTCCCCCGACTCGGCTCACTGTAGCCGCACCGCCTCACATCACCCGCGGGTCAATCGACACCGTGCCGAGCTGCGCCGTGCCATGGGTGACATGGTCCTGCATTTGAGTGCCCCGTGGGACGGTCTTTGCGAAATTGTGTAGAAAGTTACTGGCCCAGATAACCCGGATTGTGTTAGCGGCGTCCATTTTAGGAGCATCCTGATCCGCCCGGCGGCGCGCCGCGGCCGGCCCCTTACTTCAGGGGCCTGAACTGCGTGTTCTGTCTCGGCCTAGTGCGCGCTGCAGGTCAGGTCGGTGGACTTCGAGGTCGGCGACGGCGCCTGACCGTTGCCCCGCACCTGAAGCCCCCAGGTGGTGGTGCCGCCGGCGGAGATCTGGCCGTTGCTGGAATCGGAGCTCGCGTCGACGGTCTGGCCGATCTGCTCGGCCTGCGCGTTCGACACCCGGTATGCGGTCTCTCCACTCGGCAGCACGAGGGAGACCGACCAGGCGCTCGTCCGCTGGCTGCCGGTGTTGGTCACGGTGAAGTTCAGCTCATAGCCGGACCAGGAGCTCTGCACCGAGAAGGTGGTGCTGCACGCCAGCGCCGGGGCCTGGACACCGGCCGGGGACGCGCTGCTCGCGGCCGGCGACGGCGACGCGGAGGCCGGCTGCGTCGAGGCCGCCGCGCTGGCCGAGGGGCTCTGCGTGACGGTGTCGCTCGGCGAGGCCGAGGCGGACGGCGAGGCGGAAGCTGTGCCGGACGGGCCGACGCCGGGTATGAGCGCCTGCTTCGACGGGCCCGCCGGGCTCGGCAGCGCGGACGGCGCCATCGGGTTCATCGGGGTCCCGCGGTCGACCAGCATCAGTCCGACGCCCAGCACCACCGCCAGCGTCACACAGGCGCCGACCACGAGCAGCATCCGGTCCCGCCGGCTGCGGCCGCTGTGCCGCGGCGAGGGCGCGGTGGGGATGGTGGCGAATCCGGGCGGCGGCTTGACCATCGCCGTGGTCGCCCCGGCCGTCGCAGGCTCCTTCGACGGTGGGATCGTCAGGGCCGAGGAGGGCATCGGCGCGGTCGCGAAGACCGGCGCCGCCGGCATCCGCATCGGCCCCGGGATCTCGGGCCCGGGCATCGGGGCCAGGTGCGAGAGCGCGGTGTGCTGCCCCGGCGACATCGGCCGGGCGACCGCGCCGGCCGGGAAGCCGCGGTCGGCCAGCCGGGCCTGGTCGGCCGGCTGCACCGGGGGCAGCCAGGCCGGCACCCGCGAGGGCGGGGCGAGCTCGTCCGGCACCGGGCCGACCGGCCTGGTCTCGTCGACGGCGCCGTAGGCCGGGTCGAACCCGGGGCCGACCGGCGCGACCGGGAACCTGAACTCGTCGTCGTCGATCTGCACCCGCGGGATCGGCTGGGTCAGGTCGTGCGGCGCGGACGGCACCAGCCCGGGCACCTCGGCCTGCGCGTCCAGCGCCCGCCGGAACGCCGAGGCCTGACCGGACTGGGGCGAGGCGTGGCCGGGCTGCGCCGGGGCCTGGCCGGGCTGCGCCGAGGCGTGGCCAGGCTGGCGCTGCTCCGGCGGCGGCTGCCTCCGCGCGGCCCGCCGGCTGTGCGCCCCGCCCGCCGGCTCCCCCGATCCGCCCCGTCCGTGCGCGGCCGGGCCCGGTTGCGGGCCGTCCTGCTGGGAAGCGTCCATCTCTCCTCGGCACAAACGTGGTCAAGGCGCTGTGAATCAGGCAATTGAGGGCGCTCGGGTGCCTTTCCGGTGCGGTGCGACGGGTCTCAACCGCCGGACGCTACCGCATCCGGGTCCGGTCGCGTAAGGGTCCGCCGGGCGCCGGTGACCGGAAGCACACCCGCCCGGTGTCTTTCCGTGTCAGCCGCCCCAATAGTAGTCGGACGCCACACCCGCTACGTGCCGAATTCGCCAGGTCCCTGCGCCGGATCCGCGCGCAGGGCAACGGTTTCGCCCCCGCGCGCGGGCCGGTGCGGCTCGGCCGCGGCGGTCCGATCAGCGCGTTCGACGGCTTCGGCGAGTGCTGCGACCCGGCGCGCCAGCGCGTCCGCGCCCGGGTACTCGATCCGGTCCAGGATCCCGTGCGCCTCCTGCAGCACCGCCAGCCCCTCGCCGGGCCGGCCCGCGGCGACCAGCAGCGAGCCGAGGTGGTCCAGGATCTGCCCGCAGGCCGCCTCGTCGCCCAGCTCCCGGCAGATCGCCTCCGCCTCCCGGAACGACTCCTCGGCCTCGGCGAACCGGCCGAGCGCCGCCTGGGTCTCGCCGACGCTGTCGAGCACGTAGCCCTCGTTGTACCGGTCCTGCTCCTTGCGGCTGAACAGCAGGCACTCCTCGTAGGCGGCCAGGGCCTGCGGATAGCGGCCGACCGCGTGATACGCGATGCCGAGCCCGTTGAGCGCGCTGGCGAAGCCGAACGGGGTGCCGCCGTGCACCCGGCGCAGCGCCACCCCCTGCTCGGACCAGGCGACCGCCTCCTCCCGCCGGGAGAGCCGCCGGCAGATGTAGGCCAGCTCCTGCATGTGCAGCGCCTGCCCCAGGAAGTCGGCCCGGTCGCGGGCGATGTCCAGCGCCTCCTCGGCGGCCGCCATCGCCTCCTTCAGCCGGCCCTGCTCCCGGTAGGAGTTGATCAGGCTGCCGCGGATCTCCCGCTCGGCCAAGTGGTCGTCCAGGCGGCGGGTCGCGGGCAGCGCGGCCAGGTGCACCGCGGCCCAGTCGTCGTTGTGCAGCCCGGCGCGGAAGACCGGCACAAGGCTGTTGGCGGTGCGCCAGGAGGCCTGGTCGAGCACCGCGGAGCCGGGCCAGCCGACGATTGCCAGGATATTGAGCCGCTCCGCGCTGTACCAGGCCAGCGCCTCCGTGCCGTCGTGGAAGACCGGCAGCTCGGGCGGCGGCGCGATGGAGTGCCGGGGCAGTGCGCGGGCCGGGATCAGGGCGTGGTTCGCGGCCACGGCGCTGTGCAGGTACCAGGCCGCGATGCGCTCCAGCGCCGCTGTCGCCTCGGCCCCGCTCAGCCCGCCGCGGGCCAGCTCGGCGCCGTAGCTGCGGATCAGGTCGTGGAAGCGGTACCGGCCGGGCGCCCGGCTCTGCAGCAGCCGCGCGTCGACCAGCGCCTCGAGCGCCTGTTCGGCGTGCCGCAGCGGCCGGTCCAGCAGCGCGGCGGCGGCCTGGGTCTCGAGGTCGTGGCCCGGCCACACGCCCAGGATCCGGAAGGCCCGCGCCGCATCCCGGTCGCCGGGCCGGTCCGAGTCGCGCAGCGCGGTGTAGGTCACCGCGAAGGCGTTGCGCACCGCGAGGTCGTCGACCTCGAGCTCGTCGAGCCCCTGCGCGTCGGCGAGCCGGCCGGCGAGCTCGTCCAGCCGCCAGTCCGGCCGGGCGGCCAGCCGGGCGCCGGCGATCCGGAGCGCCAAGGGCAGGCCGCGGCACTGCTCGATCAGCGCCCGCGCGCCGGCCGGCTCGGCGGCCACCCGCTCAGGGCCGACGACCGCGGAAAGCAGGTCCTGCGCGTCGTCGTCCTGCATGAGGTCGAGGTCGATCCGGGCCGCGCCGGGCAGCGCGTCCAGCCGGCGCCGGCTGGTGACCAGCACCGCGCAGCCCGGCTCGGCCGGCAGCAGCGGGCGCACCTGCGCCGAGTCGCGCGCGTTGTCCAGCAGCACCAGCATCCGCGTGCGGGCCAGAACACTGCGATAGAGGGTGGAACGGTCCTCCTCGTCGGCCGGCACGTCGCCCGGGGCCACGCCGAGGTCGCGCAGGAACCGGGCGAGCACCTCGGACGGCATGCGCGGGCAGCTGCCCGCGCCGCGCAGGTCCACGTAGAGCTGGCCGTCCGGGAAGAGCTGGGCCACCTGGCGCGCCACGCGCACGGCCAGCGTCGTCTTGCCCACGCCGCCGCAGCCGGAGACCACTGCGACGGCGGCGCCCGCCTCGGGGCCGGGGCTGGGACCGGGGTCGGTGGAATCGGCGGCGGGACCGGCGTGGTCCGCGTCCGCGGCCGGCGGGTCGGACCGGTGCTGAGCCGCCGTCAGAATGTCGGCCAGCGCACCGACGTGGGAGCGGCGTCCGGAGAAGTCGCCGATGTCTGGCGGGAGCTGCGAGAGCGGCACGGCGATGCGGCGGGCCGGAGCGTCCGGCCCGGCGGAGTGCCCGGACCGGCCTCGTACCGTGACCGCGCCGCCGGTCTGTTCGACGTCGATCGGCGCGTAGGCGACCGCGTCGGGACGCGGCTCCAGCACCGCCTCGTCGAGCAGGGCGAGCAGCGGCGCCGCGTCGGTTCTGCAGATCACCGCGAAGCTGGTCAGCGCCGGCCGGGTGACCAGCCGCTTGCCGTTGAACCAGCGCTCCCAGGAGGCCCGGCTGTAGTGCGTGCGCGCGCCGATCTCGGCCAAGGACATCCGGCTGCCGTCCTTGAGCGCGCGGAGTTCGCCGACCAGCTGCCGGCCCGGGCCGTTCAGCTCGTCGGGTGGTTCGGTCCAACGGGTGCCCACAGCACAATCTCCAAGCGGACACGGTTCGTCACGAGCGCTGCCTCTGGACGGGTACTGCCTCCACCGAGTACTGCTCTCACCTGGACACGGTTCTCGCAGGGAGGCGGCCGGGCCGATGAGGGCAGCAGTGTAGCGCGGTGTCTCAATCTCGCGGATGGGAAATCTCAAACCGCAGCTCAGAGCATTGGGACGAACGCGGGTGTCGCAGAAGACGGTGCCGATCTGGACCGGCGTACGCCGGGGGGCGGACGATCCTTGCGACGGCACCGAGACGAGGCCGTCGATGCAGGGGCCGGTACCGCCCTGCCTTCCGCTGCGGGGGAGCGCAAGGCAGAGGCGGTGCTGGGCTGTGCTTATTGCGTCGTCGTCGATCTCGCTGCGCTCGTTCTCGGCGACGCGAGCGAGCCTCCGGCCCGCGGCTTCGCCGCCTTTAGAAGCCTGTCCCCATGATCGTCCCGGCGAACAGCGCGGCCGCCCCCACGGCCACCGGCGGACCCTGCTCGCGCCACTCCCGCATCGCCGTGGCCCGTCGGCTCAAGGTGATCGCCGCGTGCAGCACGATCGCCTGCGCGATGAACTCCGCGACCGTCGAGTCCTCATACGCCGCCCCCTTCTCGGCGGCGGCCCAAACCTCGGGCGGCAGGGCCAGGGATCTCTTCTGAGCCTCAATCATGTGCACCATGGTGCGGCCATTGCGGCGCCAGACGCTGCAAAGCGCGCCCTATTCACCCGAAGCGGTGGAAGGGCGTCGTGATCGGTCGGAACAGTGCCTATGCGATCGTCCGCAGCACCCGCGCCAGCGAGCGCACCCGGGCGTCCCCGGCCAGGTCGTCGAGCAGCATCGGGCGGCCGGTCGGCCCGGCCAGCGGCAGCCGCCAGTTCGGGTAGGTCTCCCCGTCGGTGCCCGGCAGGTTGTGCGGGCGCACATCGCCGACCGCGTCCGGCAGGTTCACCCCGATGAGCTTCGCCGGGGTCCAGGTCAGGAAGCGGTACAGCGCCTCCACGGTCTCTTGCTCGCCGGCGCCGTCGCGCAGCAGCCCGGTCGCGCGCAGCAGGTCGAGCCAGGCCTTCAGGTTCGCCCGGTCGATCTCCCGCTCCTGCTCCAGCGGCCGGGTCAGCAGGCCGAGCCGGTCGCGCAGCTCGAGGTGCGCGCCGGTCAGCAGGGAGGCGGCCGGCGGCAGGTCGTGCGTGGTGACCGCGGCCAGGCAGCTCTCCCGCCAGCCCTGCGGCCGGATCGGCGCGCCGGCCTCGTCCCGCTCCCACCAGAGCACGTTGGTGCCCAGCACGCCGCGGTCGGCCAGCGCGTCACGCACGCCGCCCTCCACCGTGCCGAGGTCCTCGCCGATCACCACCGCCCCGGCCCGGTGGGCCTCCAGCGTCAGCACCGCGAGCATCGCCTCGTGGTCGTACGACACGTACGTGCCGGCGGCCGGTCCCGCGCCGGACGGTACCCACCAGAGCCGGAACAGGCCGAGTACGTGGTCCATCCGCAGGCCGTCGGCGTGCCGCAGCACTCCGGCCAGCATCTGACGGTACGGCAGGTAGCCGGACTCGGCGAGCCGGTCCGGGCGCCACGGCCGCGAGCTCCAGTCCTGGCCGCGCTGGTTGAACTCGTCCGGCGGCGCGCCGATGGTGACCCCGCGGGCGTACACGTCGCCGTCGGCCCACACGTCCGCGCCGCCGGCCTGCGCGCCGACCGCGAGGTCGTGCAGGATCCCGTACGTCATGCCGGAGTGCGCGCAGGCCGCCCGCACCGCGGCGAGCTGCTCGTCGAGCAGCCACTGGAGCCAGCACCGGAAGCCGATCTCAGCCTGCTGCGAGGCCAGCGGGCCGTCCGGGCCATGACTGTGCTCCAGCGCGATCGGCCGGCGCACCTGCTCCGGCCACGCATCGGAGTCGGCGCCGTAGAGCCGGGCCAGGGTCAGCCAGGCGGCGTACTTGCGCAGCGGCTCGCCCTCGCGGTCCAGGAACGCCCGGAAGGCGGCGCTGCGGCCGGGCGTGCGCGCGGTGGCGTGCAACAGGCGCAGCGCCTGCTCCTTGCGCTCCCAGACCAGGTCCCGGTCGATCAGGTCGCCGCTCAGGTTCTGCCGGCGCAGCTCGGCGCCGAGCGCGTCGATCTGGGTCCTGACCTCGTCCGGCGCATAGGCGTATTCCGGCACCGACTCGATTCGCAGGTGCACCGGGTCCGGGTAGCGGCGGGTGGCCGGCAGGTAGGGGGAGGGGTCGACCGGCGGCACCTGGCTGCTCCCGTGCAGCGGGTTGACCACCAGGAAGCCGGCGCCGAGGTCGTGCCCGGCCACTGCGGCCAGCTCGGCCAGGTCGCCGAGGTCGCCCATGCCCCACGAGCGGCGCGACCGCACCGAGTGCAGCTGGACGGTGAAGCCCCAGGCCCGGCGCCCACCCTTCTGTCCGCGCCCGACCGTCTCGAGCCGGTGCGGGGCGACCGCGAGCGGCGCCTCGACCACGTGGTCGCCTATGCGGGCGTACAGCTTGTGCCAGCCGATCGGCAGCGCGGCGGGCAGCGCGAAGGTGTAGGCGGACAGGCCCGGCAGCTCGGTGGGGTCGGTGTGCAGCAGCGCGATGTCGTAGCGGCGGCTGCCATCCTCGAGGGCGAGCCAGAGCGTCGGCACGGCGCCTACCGGGGCGTGCGCGGTGACCCGGTGCCGGTTCGTCTCGCGCACAATCACGGCGTGGCCGCCGGAGCCCGCCGAGCCGGTCCCGTGCGGGGCGTGCTGCGCGCTCTGCCGCAGGATCACGCACGGCGGCAGGGGCCTGAGAGCGGCCAGCCGGTTCTCGTCCAGCGCGCGGCGGCACGACTCGGGGCTGTCCGCGGCGACGTCGAAGGCGGCCAGCGCGGCGATCAGGGTGCGGGCGGGGACCTCGACCGGCCGGCCGTGCCAGTCGTGGTAGCGCGTGGCGATGCGGAACGCGCGGGCGGTCTCGGCCAGCTCCGGCCAGACGGTGTCGGGCAACTGCGGTTCGGGTGCCGGGTCGGGCTCGGGCTGCGACTGTGGCTCTGGCTCTGGCTGCGGCTCGGGTTCCGGCTGCGGCGCGGCGGCCTCGGGTGCCACGGTCTCGGCCGCCGGTTCGGACGAGGCGTCAGGAGCCGTGCTCGGGCTCGGCTCCGCTGGTTCGGACGCGTGCACTGAGGAGCTCGGCGGCGCCGAGTCGGCCGGAGCGGCCTGCCTGCCGATCCGCTTCGGCGGTACCGGATCGGGTGATGGCGCGGCGCTCTTCAAACTCGTCCCGTTCTGGTTCGCGCTGCTCGGACCCGCACCGCTCGCGGTCGTGCCGTTGCGGCCGGTGCTGCTTGAGGCGCTGCTCTTCGAAACGCTGCTCTTCGAAGCGCTGCTCTTCGGGGCCGCACGCGCCGGTTCCGGACCGCCCGGAGACACGGCTGCGGCGCCGGCATCGCTGCCGGCGCCGCTGGTGCCCGCTCCACTGGATGAAGACCGCCCTCCGGTGCCGCCCGGACCGTCGCCGCGCCGGGCCTTCCCGCCTCCGCCGTTCCGCGCCACTGAGCTCATGTGTTCCAAGTTCTCACAGTGGCGCGGCCGACGGAATCAGGCGCACGGCAAACGGTTGAGCAACGCTATGCCGCGAAGGCCTCGGAAACGACGATGCCGCCCGGCCCGAAGGGCTCGAACGGCAACTGCTCCGCATCGGCGCCGTATCCCTTGAGGTAGGGCATCCAACGCGGATCGGTCCTCCCGGACGACAGGATCCTCCAGGCGGATCCCGTCGGTTGGACCGGTTGCCGTTTCATCCTCCACCCGAGCTCGACCAGAGGCCGGTCGGCTTTGACGTGGTTGCACCTGCGACAGGAGGAGACGACGTTGTCCCAGGCGTGACGACCGCCGCGGGACCTCGGAACGACGTGGTCGACGCTCGTGGCCGGCGCGTCGCAGTAGACGCACCGCCCGCCGTCCCGGGCGAAGATCGCCCGGCGGGTGAGGGGCACGCTGCGCCGCATCGGCACGCGCACGTAGCGGGTCAGCTTGACCACGGACGGGGCCGGCAGGTCGAACGAGGCGGCGTGCAGTGGCGCGCCCGCAGCCTCGATCGTGACGGCCTTGTGATTGAGGACGAGCACGACCGCGCGGCGTTGCGGGACGACGCACAGTGGCTCGTACGAAGCGTTCAGGACCAGCGAGTGGGGCACCGGGGCCTCCTCCTATCAGCGCCCGGCGCGTGGCTCGCACCGGGCTCCGGTTGCCCGACGGGAGGACGGCTCGGCGCCCGAAAGGCGTTCGGGCCTGCGCCCGGTACGGCCATGACGGAACCATGGCCCATCCGGGACGCGGCAGGCTTGCCAAGCCCGACCGCTGCCGCCCGTCGTCGGGCGCAACATCAGTGTGACTGCCAGAGTTGTTCCCCCGCCAGTGTGTTTCAGTCGGAAGGCGTTGTCGGCGCGCGGCAAACGGGTAGAATCCACACTTTTCCATCGCCTCGATCAGCCGATCCGGTGAATCGGCTACGGTCGTCGCGTCGCCCACCGACTCGTGGAAGGGGAGAGCCCGCCGGTGTCGTCCTCACTATCTGCCGCTGTGTCACCGATCATATCCGCTGCGTCGTCGTCCGTGTCCGGGCTGATCGGCGGCCTCGGCGACGCGACGGGCTCGGGCAGCTCAGGCACCTCCGGCGACTCGACCTCGACCTCGAACACCGTCGCGGCCCAGCACGTCGGCAACTGGTTCGAGCAGCACACCGCCGCGCTGGTCGGCCACGGCGCGCAGATCGTGTCGGTCGTCGTGGCCTGCCTGGTCATCCGGGTGCTGGCGCGCAAGTCCATCCGGCGGGTCGTGCACCACGCCACCCGGGTCTCCGAGGGCCGCGCCGCGCGCCGGCTGGAGACCGAGGGATCGGCCGTCCTGGCCGGCGAGCGCACCCGGCAGCGGGCGCAGGCGATCGGCTCGGTGCTGCGCTCGCTGGCCACCGCGATCGTCTTCAGCGTCGGCGGGCTGATCGTGCTCTCGCTGGTCGACATCCCGATCGCGCCGGTGCTCGCCTCGGCCTCGGTGATCGGCGTGGCGGTCGGCCTCGGCGCGAAGGACCTGATCACCGACTTCATCGCAGGCGTCTTCATGATCTTCGAGGACCAGTACGGCGTCGGCGACGTGGTCGACACCGGCGCGGCGAAGGGCACCGTCGAGGAGGTCGGGCTGCGGATCACCAAGCTGCGAGACGTGGACGGGGTGATCTGGTACGTGCGCAACGGCACGATCGACCGGGTCGGCAACAAGTCGCAGGGCTGGACCCGGGCCGTGGTGGACGTCCCGGTCGAGTACGGCGAGGACGTCGGCCGGGTGAAGGAGATCATGGCGCTGACCGCCGAGCAGTTCTACGAGGACGAGGCGTGGCAGGGCCGCTTCTTCGGCGAGGCGGGCCGGCCGCAGGTGGTCGGCATCGAGGCGCTGGACGCCGACGGCGTCGTGATCCGCATGCAGGCGCGCACGATCGCGCAGAAGAACCTCGACGTGGAGCGGGAGCTGCGGGTGCGATTGAAGGCGGCGCTCGACGAAGCGGGCATCAAGATCGCCTCGTTCAAGGTGAGCTGACCCGGTGGGCTGAGCGGACCCCGGCCGGTCCGGCCGGCCCGGTCCAAAAGAATCAGGCCTCTTCCCCGAAACCCTCTGACTGACCCGGGCGTGATGTAGCCGAGGATCACGACGAGGGGGAACCCATGGCGGGCCCAGGGGCTTTCGCATGCCATTTGCTGGCTGATTTGTTACTTTTGTTACTTCCCATGCTGGCTTGTACCCTCACCGGACTGCGGCTCGGTATAAGGCATCCGGTGCTTCTGCTCATCTGCGGCTTCGGCGGCGCCGGGCTGCTCGGCTTCGCAGTGTTCTGGGCTTATGTGCCGGATCCCGGATTCGGTGGCGTCCTCCCGATGCTGTTCGCGCAGCAGCTGCAGAGCAGCACCCGGCCGATACCGGTCTTCCTCGTCGTGGGCTGGCAGTCGAGCGACCGGCCGCCGCTGCAGACCGGCTACTTCCTGCTGCAGCAGTCGGCGCTCGGCACCGGCCGCTTCGACGACTACCAGATCCTCGGCACCCTGCTCCAGGCGACCTGGGTGGTCGGGCTCTGGGCGCTGCTCCACGCGGCCGGCAAGCCGCGCCGGGCGGTCCCGCTCTGCCTGGCCGCTGTGCTGTTCAGCGGCTTCGTGATCCAGAACTCGTTCTTCACCTGGCCCAAGCTGGCGGCGGCGACCGGCGTCCTGCTCGCCGCAGCGGTCCTGCTGACCCCGGAGCTGCGCGCGCTGCGCACCGGCCGCGCCGCCGGAGCGTTGGTCGGCCTCTCGCTGGGTATTGCGATGCTCGGCCATCCGGGCACGCTGTTCGCGTTGATCGGGATCGTCGGCGGCATCGCAGTGCTCTGGCGGCTGCGCCGGCTCCGGCCGCCCGGCTGGCTCCCGCCCTCGCGCCGCTTCAACGCGGCCGCGGCGATCGGATTCGTAGTCTCATACGCGCCGTGGTCGGCATATCAGAGGTTCGTCGACCCGCCCGGCAACACGCCGACCGAGGTCAACATGGCTGGCACCTCCGGACCGGTACCCGGCAAATCGACGCTGCGAGTGATCGCCGAGGCCTATCGCAAAGCCGGTCTGCACCAGGTCGTCACGAACAAGGAGTCGAACTACGAGGTCCCGTTCCGGCACACGCTCGGCTATCTGCGCGAGGCCGTCGCACTGCCGTACCACCTGCTCGCCGGTCAGCAGGCCGCTGCGCAGACCTCCGCGCACGACATCGTGACCTGGCAGTTCTTCTTCCTGGGGCCGATCCTCGGGTTCACCGGCTGGGGCCTGCTCGTGCTCGCCGCGCGGATGGTCCGGCGGGTCGCCGCCCGCCGCCCGCTCGCCGGGCTCCAGCCGGAGCCGGTCTGGCTGCTGTGCGTCGGGATCACGCTGCTGATCTGGCCGCTCGTCCTGTTCGGCGGGAACGCCACCCTAGCGCATCAGGGAACGTACTTCGTCGAGCCGGTGCTGATCGCGGCCGGCGTGCTGGGATTCTGGTCGCTCTCGCCGAAGGCGGCGGCCGCGGCGACGGCAGCCTCATGCGCCGTGACGCTGTGGGTCTACATCGGATTCACGCCGGTAGCGTCGGTGCCGGGCTCGCACAATACGGCCCCTGTTTCCGCGGCCGCCGCCGCCCTGCTGGCCTTCTCGATTGTGGCCTGCCTGGCCTGTCTGTGGTGGATCGGCGTGGAGCAGCCGTCAGGGTTCGGGGACGTGCCGGTGCCGGTTCAGAGGTCAGAAGGCTGTCGGGACGTGGCGGTGATCGGCGGCGGCGGTTCGCGAGACGCCGAGCCGGCGTCGGCAGATGGCGAATGCCGACAGCAGGTGTGAGGCGCCGATGAGCAGGAACAGCGCACCTGTCGACAGGCGCAGCAGCTGCGCCTCGTGGCTGCCGTTCGCGTTGGCGACCACGAAGCCGCCGAGCGCCAGGAATCCGGCGGCCAGCAGGAACCCCATCCAGGCGGTCCGGGTCGTCTGCCACCACGCGCGGTCCGTCGCGTGCTCCGAGTTTCGCATGCCGCCGGGTGCCCGCCGTGTCCGGCGGCAAACGTGTCCTGCGACGATCGATCAGTGTTCCGATCCGTTGAGCGGATCGAAGCCGTTCGCGTGCCGCGCCCGCAGCGCGTTGCCGAGCTCGAAGTACACGTACTTGCCGAGCTCCTCCCGCTCGACCCCCCAGCACTCGGCCAGCGCCTCGACCAGGTACAGGCCCCGGCCGGACATCCGCAGGTAGGCCGGGTCGGTGTGGTCGTGGCCGTTGGCCGGCCGCACGATCCCGTCGTGGTGCGCGTCGTGCACCTCGACCCGCAGCGCGATCTCGGTCTCGGCCAGCTCGATCCGGATCGTGGCGTCCGCCGCGGTCAGGTCGGTGCCGTGCAGGATCGCGTTGGTCACCGTCTCGCTCAGCAGCAGTTGGGCGACGTCCCGGTCCACCGGCGTGCCCCAGCCCTCGAGCTCCTCGAGCAGCCGCCGCCGGGCGAGCGCGACCGCCTCCGGGGCGGCCGGGATCTCGAAGCGAAGCATGTGCCCGGCGCCCATCCGCCCACCTGACTGAACCGCGCTGTGAGGATCCTGACAGCGCCGATCGTGACAGTGCCATTCGTGGATTGCCGGGGGCTCCCGCCCCCGTCGCATGTATCACAGGGGTCTCATGACCGCTGCGGACAACCTCACTAGTGAGGTTACCCGTCAACCGTAGCAAGGGAATCTGGGCTCCGCAATACCTCACTAGTGAGGGACGTGTATACGATGAGACCATGAGCCTCGATCCCATGGATCCGCGGTCGCCCTCCAAACAGATCGCCGCCGACCTGCGCGAACAGATCGCCAGCGGCGCCCTTCCGCCGGATGCGAAGCTTCCCTCCGAGCGCGAGCTTTCAGAGCGCTTTCACGTCGCGCCGCAGACGGTGCGCCAGGCCGTCGCGCTGCTCAAGAACGAGGGCCTGGTCGTCGGGCAGGCCGGCCGCGGCGTGTTCGTGCGCGTACACGAGCCGCTGATCCGGCTGGGCACCGACCGCTTCTCCCGGGCCCGCCGCACCGCCGGCAAGTCGGCCCAGCAGTCCGAGGCCGAGGCGATCGGCCGCACCTTCCGCCAGGAGATCATGGAGCTGGCCGAGGTCCCGGCCCCGGACCGGATCGCGCAGCTGCTCGGCGTGGCCGAGGGCGACCTGGTGTTCAAGCGCTACCGGCGCGAGTTCGTGGGCGACGAGCCCAACCAGGTCGCCGCCTCGTACTACCTGCCCAAGGTCGTCGCGGGAACCGCGATCACCGACGTGCGGACCGGCCCGGGCGGCAGCTACGCGCGCCTGGAGGAGTCGGGGCACGTCATCACCGAGTTCTACGAGGAGTTCACCGCCCGCATGCCGACGCCGGAGGAGATCCGGCTGCTGCGGCTGCCGGCCGGCACGCCGGTCGTGTGCGTGCTGCGGGTCGCCTATGACGCGGACGGTCCGGTCGAGGTGTTCGAGTCCGTAGTCAACTCGCGGATGATCGTCTTCACCAACCGCTTCACCGCGCCGCAGTGACGAATCCTCAGGTGGCCGATAAGAAGGACCCTCTAAGATCCGCCTGTGCCACAGATCTATCGCCACTCGGTCTCCGTCGCCGGCGTCGTCGTGCGCGATGACGGGCGGGTGCTTGTCATCCGCCGCCGCGACAACGGCCAGTACCAAGCGCCCGGCGGCGTTCTGGAGCAGCACGAGCGGGTCGAGGAGGGGCTGACCCGCGAGGTGCTGGAGGAGACCGGGTTCTCGGTCAAGCCCGAGGCGCTGACCGGCATCTACAAGCACATGGGGCTCGGCGTCGTGGCGCTGGTCTTCCGCTGCCGGCTGCTCGGCGGCAGCGCGGCGGTCAACGACGAGGCGACCGACGTGCTCTGGCTCGACCGCGACGACGTGACCCGCCGGATGACCGAGGCGTTCGCGGTCCGGGTGACCGACGCGCTGGACGGTCCGTGGCCGCACGTCAGGCACCACGACGGAACCAGGCTGCTGCGTTCGCTGGGCATCGCCGAGGCCTGACTCACCGCCCGACCTGCGGGCCGCCCGCCGCCTCAGGGCGCCGTCAGGATCTTCGGCCCCTGATCCGTGACCGCGACGGTGTGCTCGACGTGCGCGGCCCGGCTCCCGTCCGCGCTGCGGATGGTCCAGCCGTCGTCGTCGATCCAGTACTCGTCCTTGCCGCCGGCCAGGAACCAGGGCTCGATCGCGATGACCAGCCCGGCCCGCAGCTGCAGCCCGCGCCCGGCCCGCCCCTCGTTCGGCACCGAGGGCTCCTCGTGCATCGTGTGCCCGACGCCGTGCCCGCCGAAGTCCGTGCAGATGCCGTAGCGCGCGGCCCGCCCCACGGCTGCCACGGCCGCGCTGACGTCCCCGAGCCGCCCGCCGACCACCGCCGCGCCGATCCCTGCCTCCAGCGCGGCATAAGCGGTGTCGATCAGCCGGGTGTCCTCGTCCCGGGCGGTCCCGACGACCAGCGAGATCGCCGAGTCCCCGGTCCACCCGTCCAGCGTGGCGCCGCAGTCGATGCTCAGCAGATCGCCGTCGGCCAGCCGGTAGCCGTCCGGGATCCCGTGCAGCGCCGCGTCATTGACGGAGGCGCAGATCACCGCGGGGAACGGCACCGAGGCGAACCGCGGCTGGTACCCGAGGAACGGCGAGGTCGCCCCGGCGTCCCGGATCACCTGGTGCGCGGCCTCGTCCAGATCCGTCAGCCGCGCCCCCACCCGGGCCTGCGCCCGCGCGGCGGCCAGAGCCTGCGCCACGACCCGGCCCGCGGCCCGCATCGCGTCGATCTCGCCCGGGGTCTTCAGCTCGACCATTGCCCCTCGCCTCTCACCGTTTTCCGCCGCGACGCGGTTTCCCGCCGCGCCGCGCCATGTTCCGCCATGTCCCACTGTACGGGATAACTATACCGGTATTATTATCATGGCATGGTCCGACCGCCACTCAGCCCCCTCGAACGAGCCCGCGGCGAACGCCTCGGCGCGCTGCTGCGCGAGGCGCGCGGGCCGCGCAGCATGGTCGCGGTCGCCGCCGCGGCCGCGGTGCCCGTCGAGACCCTCCGCAAGATCGAGTCGGGCCGCATCCCCACCCCGGCCTTCTTCACCGTCGCGGCGCTGGCCGCCGAGGTCGGCATCCCGCTCGACGAACTCGCCGCTCGGTGCGACCTCACGCCACAGCCTGCCTGACGCCGGCCCGAGTCCGGACCCTCAATCGTCGGCGCAGATCGCATCCACGTCAGCCGTGACGCCGCAGTCCGCACCATCGGGCACGACCACCTTCTCCTTCTCCCGCGCCGCACCAGCCTTGTGGCGGTATTTTTCCAGCAGCCGCCGGAACCTCTCGCCCCCGGCCGCCGCATCCCGCTTCACCACCAGCTCGGCGAGCTCCGCGTCGAGATCCGCGCGCAGCCGCGCGACCGTCAGGCCCCTGCCGCCGCCCTCGTCCGGCACCAGCACCCGCTTGCCGCCGCCCTCCGCCTCCACCCTGCCCAGGAATCTCAGCGCGATCATGGCCAGCAGCCAGCACTCGCCCACCTTCGCACTGCCCCGCGAGAGCCAGCCGGCGTGGTCCCGCACCACGCGCAGCCCGTACTCGGTGTCCCCGGTCAGGTCGGCGAGCAGGATGTGCTGCATGACGTGCCGCCACTGCCGCTCCACGCCGCGGACCAGCGGATAGCCCGCCTCCCGCACCACCCGCGCCTGCTCGAACCGGCCCAGCCTGAGCAGGCAGTACATCAGCTCATTGTGGCCGTTGGCCAGATGCGACGGGCCGCACCGGCAGGACGCCCCCTCGGCAAGGATCGCCCGGCACTCCAGCGCGGCCCGCTCCCAGTCCCGCAGCCGCTCGAACCAGAGCGCGGCGATGTAGTGGTAGAACGCGCCGCAGAAGCTGTGCGCGTCTCCGGGCTCTGACAGCATCGCCTCGATCCGCGCGCTCGCCGCCTCCTGCTCGCCTGCCACCCGGTGGATCAGGTGCCGGCTGCGGTGCACGGCGCGCAGGCTGAACCCGCACGACCGGTAGAGCCCTTCCATCTCGTCCGCCAGCCGGTCGATCTCCGGCCGCGGCAGGTCGCGCCGCCGGACGAGGCCTTCGAGGACGGCCGGGAAGACCAGCCGCAGCTTGCCGTGCAGGCGCGCGTCGAAGACCTCAGGGTTCGTGCGCCGGATCTGCCAGGCCCGCGCCAGCGCCGCCGTCCCGGCCCCGGTTCCGCCGTGGTGGTGCTGGTCGCCGGCCAGATCGAGCAGCACCGACGCGACGGCGCCCGGGTCGCCGGACTGCTCGGCGGCGGCCAGCAGTTCCTCCCGCGCGGCGAGGCGCTGCGGACCGTGCGGAACCCGGTTGACCTCGACCGAGGCGGCGACGAGCCGAGCCCGTTCCATCGGCGCCCGCCTCTCCCGTCTCGATTACCGATCAAGAATATCGGCGCCGCCCCGCAGCGCTCGGGGTTCGCCGCCGGCCGCCCGGGTCAGCTCTCGAACCAGGCGACCAGCCGGACGCCGTCGTTGCCGTGGATCCGGGCCTGCGCCCGCATCACGCTCCACACCGGCTCCCACGCACCGTCCGGCGGCATGACCTCGCGCCGCTGTGTCGGCTCGTCCCAGTCGATCGACGCGATCTCGCCCCAGCTCAGGAAGGTAGCTCCGAAGGCTGCGGTGCCGGCCGCGCCAAAGTCGGCCCGGGTCAGCTCCGCCGCATCCGGCGGAAGGCCGCGCGCGGGCGCGACCGGCCGGCACGTCCCGGGGCAGAGCGTGTCGAACAGGCAGTCGAGGGCTCCACAGTCCTGCGTCACGCCCAGCATCGCGAGGGAGACGGCCGAGTACCAGGCGGTGTCCCCGTTCTCGCGCCCCAGTTCCCAGGTGCGGCACTCGACGAATCCATGCATGGAGGTCCCCACCCGAGGAATTATCCACGCCACCTGGCGCCACCGTGGCGAATCCCGGGAATCCGTCCCGCATCACACCTCGGTCATGTATCCCAGGATACGTATACGTGATCGGGCTTGCGGAAGACCAGGCCGCGGGGCGCGCTGCTCGTCCGGTCCGGGTCGAGGCGGAGGCCGGGCAGCTCCTGCAGCAGGAGGCTGACTGCCACTCGAGTCTCCAGGCGCGCCGCGTGCGCACCGAGGCAGAAGTGCGGACCCTGCACGAAGGCGAGGTGCAGCCGGGCATTGGCGCGCCGCACGGCGAACCGGTCCGGCTGCTCGAAGACCTCCGGATCGCGGTTCGCGCCGGCGATCGAGACGATCACCTGCTCCCCGGCCCGGATCGGCGCGCCGCCCAGCTCGCGTTCGGCGGTCGCGTACCGGTCGACCACCGCGGCGGCCGGCTCGAGCCGCAGCGACTCCTCGATGGCGTCCCCGACGAGGCCGGGGTCGGCGCGCACGAGCGCAAGCTGGTCCGGATGCGAGAGCAGGTGCAGCGCCGCGTTGGCGATCATCGCCTCGGTGGTCTCGATGCCGCCGAACATCAGCACGGCGGCGTTCGAGACCACCTCGGACAGTTCGAGCCCTGCTTCACCTGTCGCCGCGATCGTGAGCAGGGACGCCGAGTCGCCGGCCCGGACCGTCTCCCGCACCCGCGCGCTCAGCGCGGCGAACGCATCCCGCCCGGCCGGCCGGGGCTCGAGCCCCGCGGAGATGTCGGAGACCGCGCCGACGATCGCGTCGTACCAGGCGAGCACCGTCGCGGCGTCGGTTCCGGCCAAGCCCAGCGACTCGGCGACGACCGCCACGGCCAGCGGCCCGGCGAGACCCCGGCGCAGCTCGCCCCGGCCGGCCGGCTTCAGCGCGCCGACTAACTCCTGCGCAGTGCCCTCGATGAACGCGGCGAGCCGTGCCTCCACGTCCCGCGGCCGGAAGCGGTCAGCGAACGGCGCACGGTGCCGCGCGTGCTGCGCACCGTCCAGCGAGAGCATGCTCGGCCCGACGACCTGCGCCGTGGAGAAGCGCGGATCGTCCACAGTGAACGCCTCGGCGTCACGCAGCACCTCGAGCGCGAGATCCCGCCGCGTGACGAGCCATCCGCCGAGCGCCGGCAGCCAGGAGACCGGTTCGCTCTCGCGCAGCCGAGCGAGCAGCGGATGCGGATCGCGCTCCAGGTCAGCCGCCGTGATCGCCGCCCCGAGCGGGAACCGGTCCAAGCGCGCGGTCACCGACGCCGCCACATGATCATGCCATCAGGCTAACAAAGCCCCGCACGGCCCCGGCCGCCCGCGCCACCGGCGTTGATCCAATCCGCCAGTATCTCAGCATTGCGAATCAGGGCACCGTTCCCTACGTTAGCGAGCGCATCCGGTTGCCGTCCCACAGCGGCGGCACGACGCGAAGGGATGAAGACCTCGATGCCGACCTCGACTTCAACGACCGTGCAGCGGACTCGGGAACATCTGGGCCAGGTGGGCGTATGGCTGGGGCCGCCGACCCTCGGCATCGCTCCAGCCGCCGCACAGCGCAGTGCCGCGGCCCGCATCGAGGCTGCCGGCTACGGCTCGCTGTGGGGCGGCGAGGCGATCAACGCGAAGGAGGCCTTCGCCCAGCACTCGATCCTGCTGGCCGCCACCGAGTCGCTAATCGTCGGCACCGGCATCGCCAATCTGTGGGCCCGCCACGGTTCGGCCATGCAGGGCGGTGCCGCCGCGCTGGCCGAGGCATATCCGGGCCGGTTCATCCTCGGCGTCGGAGTAAGCCATCCCCATCAGGCCGCACGTGCCGGCTACGAATACGGACGCCCCTTGCAGCGGATGAACGAGTACCTCGACCAGATGGAGGCCGCCGCCAAGTCCCCCTTCCTCGCAGAACCCTTCCCCTTCGTGCTCGCCGCCCTAGGCCCGAAAATGCTGGAAGTAGCCCGCGACCGCGCAGACGGCGCCCATCCCTTCCTCAGCCCCGTAGAGCACACCGCAAGGGCCCGCCAAATCCTCGGCCCGGACAAGCTGCTGATACCCCATCAGGCCGTCGTGCTCGAGCCCGACCCCGCACAAGCACGCGCCACCGCGCGGGCGAACCTCGCCGTCGGCCAGGCCGCGACATCCGTCTACGGTCAGAACTTCAAGCGCCTCGGCTACACCGACGAGGACCTGTCGGACGGCTTTAGCGACCGCCTGATCGACGCCATCGTCGCGTGGGGCGACGAAGCCGCGATCGCCCGCCGAATCCAGGAACACCTGGACGCCGGCGCCGACCACGTCCTAGTCCACCCCATCACGAGCGACCACGTGATGACGCGCCCCGCCCCCCAGGACGTATCCACCGCCGCCGACCACCTGGAACGCCTGGCTCCGGCACTGCCCATCTCCTCAGCCGCCTGATACACCACCCACCACCCACCGCCCCTGCCCCACGCGGATAGCGACGTCGGGGCCTCACTCGACGAAGGTAGGCATACGTGCCCGCTTCAACTGCTTCGACCGTGCAGGGCGCGCGCCGGCGACTGGGCCAGGTGGGCGTATGGCTGGCGCCGACCACGCTCGCCGCCACCCCCGCCACCGCCCAACGGCAGGCCGCCGCGCGACTCGAAGCACTGGGCCTCGGCTCGCTATGGGGCGGCGAGAGAATCGGCAGCAGGGAGACCTTCGCCCAGCACACGATCCTGCTGGCCGCCACCGAGTCGCTGGTCATCGGCATCGGCGTCGCCAACATGTGGATGCGGCGAGGCATAGCCGTGCAGGCCGGCGCCGCCACGCTCGCCGAGGCATACCCAAACCGGTTCATGCTCGGAGTCGGCGTAAGCCACGACCATCAAGTCGAGCGGATCGGACTGAAGTGGGAGCGACCCGTCCAGCAGATGCGCGAATACCTCGACGAGATGGACGCAGCCGCGCTCAAGTTCCCCGAACTGGCGCAACCGGCATTCCCATTCATACTCGCGGCCCTAGGCCCGAAGATGCTCGAACTGGCCCGCAACCGCGCCGGCGGCGCGCTCACCTTCCTCTCCCCGGTCAAGCACACCGCTGCCGCCCGAAAGCTCCTCGGCCCGGACAAACTGCTGATCGTCCACCAGGCCGTAGTGCTCGAGCCCGACCCCGCCCAAGCACGCGCGCTGGCGCGCGAGAACCTCACCAGCGGCCAGACGGCGAGCACGGTGTACGGCAAAAACTTCCTGCGCCTGGGATACACCGACCACGACGTGGCCGACGGATGCAGCAACCGCCTGATCGACGACATAGTCGCCTGGGGCGACGAGCCCGCCATCGCCCGCCGAATCCAAGGACACCTGGACGCCGGCGCAGATCACGTCCTCCTCCACCCCATCACGAGCGATCGTCTGATGGTGCAGCCAGACCCTCACGACGTGTCCGCAGCCGTCACCCAACTGGAACGCCTGGCACCGGCCCTACCCCTGACCACCTCTTGACCGGCCACGCGATGCCCACCGAAAGCCCGACACCGACGGTGATTCGGAACCTCGACGAGAACGTGAAGTATCAGGACAACTTGGCCGAAGCGCTCATGGCCACCTTCAGCAAACTCGGCGGCGTCGAACTCGACATCCCGCTGCGTGACGTCCACCCACGCCCCTTGGAGTTCGACCGATCATCATGAACATCAACGTCGTCCCCGAACTTATGCACGCCATTCCAGATCCCAGCGCGGCGGCATGAACGGTAACGGCCGAACCGCACCTCTACCTCACTGGTTGAATGAGCTACAGAAGTAGCCGCAAACAATGACACGAGCGGTCACTTCGGAGACAGAGGACGGTCGACTATTGACGTAGGGCGTATTCGACGAACTCGACATCCGCGATCAGGATCATGATCGAGTAACTACCTAGCATGAGACTCCTCACCGGGTAGCCGCTTCTGACGTTGGACATGCCTAATGCCAGCGGCCTCGCCGGAGCGATCTGCTCAGTTCCGCTGGCAGCTTGCCATACGGGCGGCTGACTGCGCTTGAAGTAGAGATACTCGCAGGCCCACATGTAACAAGCCGACATCGATAGTCGGAAACCGCGAAGGCTGACGACTGATTGCGCATCATGTAGATATGGATTTCGATCTGCTCTTGCCGCTGATCGCTGCGGTGATCTCAGCCACTGGTGGAGCGCTCTCCGAGCGAATCGCGAACTGGGCCGAGGGTAGCTGTTCAGCTGGGGTGGGCAGCGCGTGTCAGAGCATTGTCGAGCTCGGCGTGAGGCTGTCGGGCAGCCAGGGGCCGTCGGTGAACAGCTTGACCAGGGCGTCGAGGGTGTCGATGCCCCATTTGCGGGCCGTGGCCAGGTAGGACTGGACCGCAGCCCAGTCGGCCAGGCCTTGCAGGGTTCTCCAGCACCCACCCGAGGTGCGCTGTTGGACCTTGGCGGCTCTGGCGTCCAGCTCGGCGGTGTTGTTGGTGAAGGGGACCCGCAGGTCGAACGCGAAGCGAAGGATCATGTCCTCGTAGCGGGCGAAGCGGCGCAGCAGTGTGCGGGCCTGGTCGGCGAGGGGACCGCGCCCGGCGGCGTTCTCGCTCCAGCCGTGGGCGATCGCGCCGTGGTAGCGCGAGCGGATCGTCGTGAGCTGCTCGCCGGTCAGGGCGTCTCGGCCCTGGTCGCGGGCGGTGTGCGCGCTGGTGTTGGCCAGCAGCAGGGTGTTGGCCATCGCATCGGCCCACCCCTGCCCGTCCGGGTCCCCGTCGTGTACGGCGCGAAGATCCCGTAGCAGGTGGATGCCGCACCAGGCGTGAACCGCACCGGTCAGGTGCGCGTAGCCGCGGTAGCCGTCGCGCACCGGCACCCCGGTGAACGCCGGCCAGATCCCGCCCGCGTCGATGCTCTCGCCGGTGCGGTCCCCGGCGTGCATCACGGTCAGGTACTCGGTGCAGGCGATGTGCAGGTAGCGCAGGGCACCGTGCGCGCGGGCGGTGGTCTCGTCCGCGTGCGCCACCGGCACGCTCTTGATCAGGTCCCGGACGCGGTCGAGGAACCCGCCGTCCTGCAACAGCTTCGCGGCCTGCGCGCGCACCGACGCGGTGAACCCGACCGAGACGTGCACGCCCAGCAGCGTGCCGAGCACCCGCGCCGCCCGGCGTACCGGCAGGAACTGTCCGCAGGTCAGCCACGCCACCCGCGCCTTGACCCCCGGCCCGTACGCCACCGGGCCGCCCGCACCCAAAGGTGCGCTCGCCTCGGTGACCGTGCCACAGCCCGCGCATTCCCGCGACTGGACCTGATACTCGGTCACGTGCGGCTTCGGCGTGTCGGGCACCTCCACGACCTGATGGCGGCTGGTCGCGAACACTGCCGCGTCCGCAAAGCCCTCGCCGCAGCCCGCGCAACACGCCGGCGTGCAGGCAATGATCTCGTCGGGGTTCTCCACCAGCCGCAGCGTCGTGGAGGAATCCCCCGGCTGCCTACCCGGCCTGCGTCCCGTGCGCTGCCGGGAGGAACGCTTACGCGCCGGCTTCTTCTCGAACGGCGCATCGGACGAGGGAGGCTTCCCGGAGTTCGAGGAGTCCTTGCGCAGCAGCGCCTCCAACCGCTCTATCCGCGCCCGCAGCTCCGCGAGCTGCACGTCCTTGGCCACGATCTCAGCATCCTTGGCCGCGAGCAGTACCAGCAGCTCATCGCGCGTCAGCTCGGC
>DASYAE010000141.1:0-36923 GCA_036501535.1 Actinocrinis sp.
GAGCAGGGCGGCGACCTCTTCGGCAAGCAGGCCGCGCACGGACTCCGGCGCGACGGCGGCGTGTTCGCGGATCTGCGCGATCTCGGCGGTGGCGGAGGCAGTGGCACGATCGGCGGCACGGTCGGTGTCGCGGTCGGCACCGATACCGTCGCAGAGCAGCGCGACACCGCTGGGCCCTTCCGCCAGCGTCAGCGGATCTCCGGGTTCGGTCATCGGCGGATAGTGCAGGACCGCCTGATCGACGATCAGCACCAGCGCCCGGCGCAGATCGCTTGACCGCGCATATTCGCGGGCGATGCGCAGCGCGGTGAACGCGGCCGCAACTCCCTGGTCGCAGACCCCGAACGCCAGCGGGTCGCCGGGGCAGACATGGCCGAGGTGCAGCGCGGTGCAGCGCCCCGGCTGCACGTCCGGCACGGCGAACGCGAGCACGAGCAGGTCGACCGGCTCGTGCGGGCCGACCGCGGCGCCGATCAGCTCCTCGGCCATCTCCGCGTAGGCGTGCCCGGCACCCTCGTCGAGCAGGTCCTCGCGCAGCGGCAGGCCGTACGGCCGGACCAGGTCGCCGAGGTAGACCCGCAGGTCCGGGTCCTTCGCCAGCTCCGAGCCGCCGGCGAACCGCCGGCCGACGACCCGGGTCAGCCGCAGTGCGGTGGTCGCGCCGCGAAGCTCCGGCGTCCCCTTCAGCCGCACCGTCCCGGTTCCGTCCCCGGGCACCGGATCAGTCCTCCGTGATCGCGTGTCCGGCCACGAAGTCGGCCATCGCGCCGAGCGACATCAGGTCGTCCTGGCCGATGTCCTCCACGTCCACCTGGATGTCGAGGTGTTCTTCGAGCTCGAGGATCAGGGTCAGCGTGCTGGACGAGGTCAGCCCCAGCTCGTCGACCAGGCAGGCCTCCTCGGCCAGCGCCGGGACCTCGCGCTTGAGCACCCGCGGCAGCAGCAGCCGGATGCTCTCGACGACCCGCTCGCGCAGCTCGCCGCCGGCCTGCGCGGCGGGCTGCTGCATCACTTCTTCCATGGCGTCCGGTCCAATCCTGTGCGACGGGGCATGACGGGCCGTACCAGTTCCCTGCGAAACCGGCGCCGCACCACCGGATGCATCAGCCGTCGGACGCCGTCGCTCAGTGCTCGAACACCATCGCCGAGAACGCGGCGCCGAGCCCGGCGGCGGCCATCAGGTAGCGGTCGCCCGGTTCGAACAGCCCGCGGCTCGCGGCGGTGTGGTAGTTGATCAGCGCGTCGGCGGCGAAGCTGTGGCCGAGCGGCCGGACGTTGTCCAGCACCACCTTCTCCAGCGGGAAGCCGATGCTCTGGCACAGACGTTTCCACACCACCCGGTTGACGTTGTGCGGGAGGATCAGGCGAAGATCCTCCAGGCTCGTACCCGCCGAGTCTAACGCCGACCCGATGGCCGCGGCCAGCAACTCCGGGTACGCGCGTTGGTAGCGGAACATCAGGTCGTGGTCTTCGGAGAGCCGGCCGTTGAACTCGCCGCGCAGCACGGCCGAGTAGGACAGCATCCTGTCGCGCCCGGAGCCCTCCCCCGCGCGCACCAGGCAGGCCGCCGCACCCTCGCTGAACAGCGATGCCTCGGGGACCAACTGGGCATCGCGAGTAAACGCCTTTTCTCCGGCGACGATCAGCGCGAGCGCCTGCGGGTCGGGCTCGGCGGCCAGCAGGCGCCCGGCGAGGTCGATCGCGAGCAGGCTCGAGGCGCAGCCGTGGTGGGTCACCGTGAAAGAGCTTGCATGCTCGAGGCCGAACTCGTGGCAGACCTCGTGCAGCGGGTTGGCGGGATACGGCACGGTCACCGGCATGGTCCGCGCGTGCAGCACATAACGGACCTGTTTCTCGCGGCCGTGCAAGGGTTTCAGGGCGCCGACCGCTCCGCGCAGCAGGTCCGGCAGAGTACCCTGCGAATCGAGCACGACCCGGTCGAGGCCGTGGAACCGGCGGAAGAGCACGATCTCCTTCGCGCTCAGGCCCAGCGGCTGCGCCACCTGCTCGATCGGCACCGACTCGGCCGGCAGGTGCACCGCCACGGCCTCCAGTGCGGTCACGCCGCCTCCCCTCGAAACAGTGGTCTAGTCCAATTTCCGCGCGTGCTGTAGTATGCCGCCGACCGGCCAGCTCCACCAGACGCAAGCTCGTGATAACAGGAGCCTAAGGGGAGACCAGTGGTACAGCAACCGGCCGTCGTGACAGGATTCGATCATCCGCCGCCGAGCGCCGGCGCGCTCGCCGAGTCGGCCGCACTGCTGGCGCGGGCCGTCGGAGAGGACGCCGGCTGGGCTGCCGCGGTCCGCCCGAACGCGCTGCTCGAGGCGGATATCGGGCTCGACAGCGTGGAACTGGCTGATCTCAGCGCGCTGCTCTGCTCGCGCTACGGGCCGCGGGCCGACCTGCTGCGGTGGCTCGCCGGAATGGACCTGGATCAGATCATTGGGTTGACAGTGTCCGATCTTGCAGCGCATGTGCAAGACGTCATGCGGCCGGAGACAGAGGCCGCACATGACGGGGAGGCCCGGCGGTGAGCCGCTTCCTGTTCGTCGTGCCGCCGCTGGCCGGCCACGTGAATCCGACCGTCGGGCTGGGCCGGGCGCTGCAGCGGCGCGGCCACGAGGTGGCCTGGGCCGGCTCCGAGCTGATCCTGCGGCCGCTGCTCGGCGAGGCCGCCACGGTGTTCCCGACCGGCTCGCGGGTGCTGCGCGACCAGGGTGAGGGCGGCCTGGCCGCGGTCAGGACACTGTGGAAGGAGTTCATCGTCCCGTACGCGCGGTTCACGAAGAAGGCGCTGAACGAGGCCGCGGCGAAGTTCGAGCCCGACGTGATCGTCGCCGACGAGCACACGCCGGCCGGCGCCTTCACCGCGCACCGGCACGGGATCCGGTGGGCCACCATGGCGACCTCGTCCATGGAGATCAACCGCCCGTATCGGCAGCTGCCGCAGGTCGAGGCGTGGATGACCGGACATCTGCGGGCCCTGTGGAACGCTGCGGGGCTGCCCGAGGACGAATATCTGGACCCCCGGTTCTCCCCGTTCCTGGTGCTCGCGCAGACCAGCAGGGCCCTGACCGGCGAAGGCGCCGACTTCCCGGAGCACTACGCGCTGGTCGGCCCGATTCTCGCGGAGCGGCCGGAGCAGCTGCCGTTCCCGTGGGAGCGCCTGGACCCGCAACGCCTGTGCGTCCTGGTCACGATGGGCACCCTCGCGGCGGACGTCGCAGAGGGCTTCTACCGCCGCGCGGTCGATGCGCTGCGGCCGCTGGACGGCCGGCTCCAGGCGGTCGTGGTCGCGCCGCCCGAGGCCCTGCCGGCCGATCTGCCCGAGCACGTCATCGCCGCACCGCGGGTCCCGATGCTCGACCTGCTCGGCCGCGGCGCCGTGCACGCAGTGGTCTGCCACGCGGGCATGAACACCGTCTGCGAGGCACTGGCACACCGGCTGCCGCTGGTGCTCGCACCGATCCGGCACGACCAGCCGGTCACCGCCGGCCAGGTGGCCGCCGCCGGGGCCGGGGTGCGGGTGCGGTTCTCCCGGGTCGGCCCGCAGAGCCTGCGCCGGGCGATCGAATCCGTGCTCGACGATCCCTCGTACCGCGCGGCGGCCGGCCGGATCGCCGACCGGTTCGCCGCGGACGGCGGGGCGCGGACCGCGGCGGACCGGCTCGAGGCGCTCGCCGGCGCATTGTCGACCTTCTGAGGGGAGATCCGAGTTGATCGAGACAAGAGGGCTGCGCAAGTCGTTCGAGTCCCGCAAACGCCGTCAGACCACGACCGTCGAAGCGGTGCGCGGGGTCGACCTGGCCGTCGCCGAGGGCGAGATCTTCGGCTTCCTCGGACCGAACGGCGCCGGCAAGACCACCACCCTGCGGATGCTGGCCACACTGCTGCCGCCGGACGGCGGCGAGGCCACGGTCTTCGGCGCGGACCTGCGCACCGACCCGGCGGGCGTGCGGCGCCGGATCGGCTACGTCGCGCAGAGCGGCGGCACCACCGACGACGTGACCGCGCGCGAGGAGCTCGTCATCCAGGCCCGGATGTACGGGTTCGGCAAGTCCGAGGCGCAGGAGCGGGCCGGCACGGCGATCGGTGCCTTCGGGTTGTCGGAGTTCGCCGACCGGCCGTGCAAGACGTACTCCGGCGGGCAGCGCCGGCGCCTCGACATCGCCCTCGGCGTGATCCACAATCCCAGGGCCCTGTTCCTCGACGAGCCGACGGTCGGCCTCGACCCGCAGAGCCGCAACAGCGTGTGGACCGAGGTCAACCGGCTGCGCGGGGAGGGCATGACGGTCTTCGTCACGACGCACTACCTCGAAGAGGCCGACTCGCTGTGCGACCGGATCTCGATCATCGACCACGGCGAGATCGTCGCGGAGGGCACGCCGGACGACCTGAAGCGGGAGATCGCCGGCGACGTCGTTATCGTCGGGCTCGGCGACACCGCCGCGAAGGAGGGGCGGGCCGCGGCGGCACAGAAGGCGCTGGCCGACCAGCCCTACCTGCGCAAGATCGAGCTGCCTCAGGACAATGCGCTGCGTCTCTACGTGGAGACCGGCGCGACCGCGATCCCGCTGGTCCTGCGCACGCTGGAGGGCGCCGGGATCGAGCCGGAGATGGTGCAGCTGCAGCGGCCCAGCCTCGACGACGTGTTCCTGACCAAGACCGGCCGGACCATCGCGCAGTCCTGATCGCGGTCTCCGGTCGCGGTCCCCGATCAATGTGCGAACCGGCCCGCGCGCGACCGACGCACGCCCGTCCCTCCTCCCCCAGCTGGAGAGCCCTGTGAAACTCCTCCGCGACACCTGGCTGGTCTACCAGCGCCAGATGCTGCTCGTGCTGCGCAGCCCGGGCTGGATCGCGATCGGCCTGATCCAGCCGGTCGTCTACCTGCTGCTGTTCGCCCCCATGCTCAAGGCCGCCCTGGGCACCGCGACCTACTCGGCCGCGTACCGGATCTACGTGCCCGGACTGCTCGCCGCGCTGGCCATCTTCGCGGGCCTGTTCGCCGGCTTCAACCTGCTCGGCGAGCTGCGCACGGGCGTGATCGAGCGGTTCCGGGTCACCCCGGTCAGCCGGGTCGCGCTGCTGCTCGGCCGGGCGCTGCGGGAGACCACCATCATGGTGGTGCAGGGCGCGGTGATCACGGTGATGGCGCTGCCGTTCGGGCTGACCGCGAACTTCGGCGGGCTGCTGCTGGCCTACCTGTTGCTGGCCATGATGGCGATGGCGGCCACGGCCATCTCGTACGGCGTGACCATGTCCATCAAGACCGACGCGGCGCTGGCCCCGGTGATGAACACCGTCTCGCAGCCGCTCGCGCTGCTGTCCGGCGTGCTGCTGCCGGTCGCGCTCGCGCCGCACTGGCTGCGCTCGATCGCGGACTGGAACCCGTTCTACTGGGCGGTGACCGGGATGCGGGACCTGTTCGCCGGCGACGTCGGCGCCGGCGCGGTGTGGGGCGGCATAGGTCTGACGGCGGCGGTGATGGTCGCTGCGGTGGCGTGGACCTCGCGGCTGTTCGCCCGGCGGGTCAGCTGATGTCACGGCGCTGAGGCGTGATGCTCACGATGAAAGTTACTTCTGACAGGAACGGTATGTGAAAGTTTCACCGTGCACGTGCGCCCGCAGCGGCGCGGCGGCCCGCCAGGGCGCCGCGTCGGCAGTGATCAAGCTCTGATCAGGCGTTCGCCTCGACGTAGATGGTCTCGTCGCTGCGGAACGTCGTGTCCAGCTCGGCGACGTCCGCGCGCGACCCCTGGCGGAACGCGCACTCCCGCACCGACTCGGCGGCGAACCCGGCCGCGACCAGGGCGTGGCGCAGCTCGTCGAGGTCGTAGATCCAGCGGTGGCCGTAGAGGTAGAAGATCTGGTTGAACATGAAGGCCCTGCGATCCGGCATCGGCGGCCCGACCCGCATGACCTTCAGCCGCCGGCGGTGCTTGGCGTAGAAGGCGCTGTCCTCGTGGTAGCCCTCGATGTATCTCGCCAGGTCCGGCGTGGTGATCCGGACCAGCCCGGCCGGCGCGAGCACCCGGCGCACCTCGGCCAGCCAGCCGATCGCGGCCGGCAGCGGCACGTGCTCGATCAGGTGCTCGGCGTAGACCCAGTCGACGCAGCCGTCGTCGAGCGGCAGCGGCTCGGTGATGTCCAGCTGGGTGAACAGGCTCTGGCCGTCCACCCGGTAGACCGGCCCGGGCCCGGTCGCCGCGTCCTCGCTGCTCAGTCCGGCCAGGTCGGTGCCCAGGCCGGACGGGTGCGCGGTCTTGAACGCGGCGAACTCGATCCCGGTCACGCCGAGCTCGGCGAGCCGGGCCCTCGTGCGCGGCACCGCCGCGGCGACCTGTTCGAGCTTGTCGCAGCGGGCCAGGCTCGCGCTGAACTCGTCCATCCGCGGCGCGAGGCCGTCGGGGTCCTCCCAGTCCCAGTCCCAGCCCGCGAACGGCTCGTCGGCTGCCATCAGACGCCTCCTTCGCTCGGGCGGCACCCGGCCGGCCGCCGCGACCTGCACAAATTATCAATGCCCGGATCGACTCGTGATGCTACAGCGTGTCGCCGTCCGGGAGAACGTCCGCAATCGCATGACAGGACACGAGATCACTTACCCGTCGGAGCTTATCCGGACTTTGTTCAGATTGGTCTAGACCCATAACTCAGAGGTATAGACCCACGATTACTTTGATGAGGCAATATTCTGTCTACCGGCATAGTTGGGCTCTTGGCTGCTCATGGTATAGACCAGATTTGATCAAGGTCTACACCAATTTTATCAATGCTTGACCGACGGGCGCGGATGTGGAACCGTCAGATCCGCACGGCCCGAACCAACGTGACTCAATGCTCTGTACTTAGTTGGCCGAAATACCGGGGGTTGTGTTGAACGCTGATCCTGCCTGCCCTGTTCCGGGACCCGGCGCCGCGTGGGTGGACCGCGTCCTGCTCGCCGGACCCGACGACGAACCCTGTCTCCGGCTCGGCGAGCCGGTGCGACGGGGGTCCCTGCGCGCCCGGGTGCAGCGGGCTCAGGAGGAGTTGGCCGCCGCCGGTCTGGCCGACGGCGGCACTGTCGCGCTGCGGCTGCCGCCCTCGCTCGGCTTCGTCGTCACGCTGCTGGCCGCGTGGCGCACCGGCGCGCAGGTGAGCCTGCTGGACCACCGGCTGACCGCAGTCGAGGTGGACCGGGCGCTGGACCGGCTGGTCCCGCAGGTGCTGGTCGAGCCGGCCGGCCCGGCCAACACGGCCATGCGGGGATACGCGGAGCTCGAGACCAAGGCGGTGGCACGGGAATCCGGCCGGCCGGCGTCCAGTGCGCACGCGCTGATCCAGCTCAGCTCCGGATCGACCGGGCCGTCCAAGGTGATCGCGCGCACCGCGGCAGACCTCGAATTCGAGCTGGACCGGTACGCCCGGCTGCCGCAGTTCCCGCGCCGCGGCGAGCGGATCGTGCTGCTCTCCTCGATCGTGCACGTGCTCGGACTCGTCGGCGGGCTGCTGCAGTGCCTGCACGCCGGGGCCGAGCTGGTGCTGCCGGAGCGGCTGACCCAGGCCGGGATCCTCGGCGCGGTCGCGGCCGGCCCGGAGCCGGCCACGGTGATCGGCGTGCCCTTCTTCGCCGAGCTGCTCGCCGCGGCGGACCGGCCCCCGGCGCTGCCCTCGCTCACCCGGATGATCGTTGCCGGCGAGCTGGTGCGGCCCGGCGTGCCCGAGGCGTTCACCGCCAAGTACGGCGTGCCGCTCGGGACGATGTACGGGATGACAGAGCTCGGCGTCATCGCCACCGACCTGACCGGCGCGCTGCGCCCCGCGGCCGCCCCGACGCACGGCCTCGAACTGGCCGAGCGGGACGGCGAGCTGCACATCCGGATGCCCGACTCGCCCTATCTGGGACAGTCCGATCCGGCGCGCTGGTCGGACGGCTGGCTGCACACCCGGGACGCGGCCCGGATCGATCCGGCCACCGGGCTGGTGACCGTCCTCGGCCGGCGCGACTCGCAGGTCTCGATCGGTGGGCTCAAGGTCGATCTGACCGAGGTCGAGCAGACGCTGTGCGCCGTGCCCGGGGTGACCGCGGCAGTGGTCGTATTCGCCGGCGGGATGATCCAGGCCTACGCGACGCTCGACGAGGGCGCCGGGCCGGACGAGATCCGGGCCAAGCTGGCGGTCGAGATCGCCTCCTACAAGCTGCCCCGATATATCAAGGTTTTGCCTGAACTGCCGCGCACCGCCACTGGCAAGATCCTGCGCGACCCGGCTGCGCTGCGCGAGGCCGCTGCGAACACCGAACAGCACGCACAGCAGAACGCACAGCCGCACGACGAACCGAGCCCACCGCAATAGGCACTGCAGGCAGATCGCTCCACAGCCCCACAAGCCAGGAACCGCCCACCACCAGCACCGCTTCCATCAGCTCCGCAGCTCCACAGCCCAACCGCTCCCGGGCCGTCCCCGCTGCGCCGGCCGGAACCGACGCCCCTCGAGGAGGACACATGCGGGACGAGATCCGCGACTTCGTCATCAGCACCCTGCGCACGATGAACTACGACGTCTCCGACGTGACCGGCGCGACCATGCTCGGCCCGGCCGGCCTCGACCTGGAGTCGCTGGGCCTGGCCGACCTGGCCGTGCAGATCGAGGAGAGGTACGGGGTCCAGTTCGAGCTCGACGACATGGAGGGCACGGCGCTGATGACCCTGGACGAGTTCAGCGCGGATGTGGCGGCGCGGTCCGCCGCGGGAGCAGTCGGGGGCAGCGCGGTCGGGGGCAGTACCGTCGGCGGCGCCCGGTGACCCAGCCCGCCGCCTCTGAGCGCGGGGCATTCGGGCGGCCGACCGTGATCGCGATGCTCGCCGCGTTCGGCGACCGCGCCCCGGGCTCGGTCGACGACGCGATCGGCTCGCTGGAGCTGACCTGGCTGATCACCGAGGTCGAGCAGCGGTACGGCGTGGTGGTGGAGCTCACCGACGAGGAACTGGCCGCGATCCGCACGGTCGACGACGCCGCCGGGGCGCTGCGCGGCGTGCTCGGCCAGCCGGATTCGGAGGGTGCGAATACGTCTGCTGTGACTGTGGCCGAGGCCGTGTCCCGGCGCGAGGCGGAGCGGCACTGAGGTGAACGGCACAAAGGTGGATGGCACAGAGGTGAGCGGCACTGTGGTGACCGGCACCGCCGCGCGGCAGGCCGTCGTCGTCACCGGCATAAGTGTTCTGTCAGGCTGTGGCCGCGGCACCAAGGCGCTGGCCACTGCAGTGAGTTCGGGCACGCCCGCGTTCACCCCGGTCACCCGGTTCGACACGACCCGCCGGGCGACCGCGCACGCCGCCGAGCTGCCCGGATCCCCGGCGCTCGGCGAGGCTCTGATCGCGGCGGTTTACGAGGCCTGCCATGAGGCCGCGCTCCTCCCGCGGGAGGCCGCGCAGGCCCGACTGCTGCTCGCACTGCACAGCGACCTGCGCATCGGCGCGGTAGTCGCCGAGGTGGCACGCGGCGTCGCAGAACACTGCGCCCTGCCCGGCATCGAGCGCGTCTACACCTGCGCCTGCGTCGCGGCGAGCACCGCGGTCGCCGACGCCGCGGCGCTGATCTCGGCCGGGATGCACGAACGCGTCGTGGTCGCGGCCGGATATCTGGTGGAGCCGGACACGTTCGGGGTCTTCGACGCCGGGCGGGCGCTGGCCCGGGACGGCCGGGCCCGGCCGTTCAGCCGGGATCGCAGCGGCCTGCTGCTCGGCGACGCGGTGGTCGCGGTGGTGCTCGAGTCGGCCCGAGCCGCCGGGCGGCGCGGCGCGGTCCCGCTGGCCCGGCTGGCCGGCTGGGGCCGCGCCGGCGACGGCTACCACGTGTGCCGCCCGATCCCGGACGGCTCGGGCCTGGTCCGCGCCATCGAGGCCGCGCTCGGCCGGGCCGGAGTCGGGCCAGGAGCGGTCGGCTACGTGAACGCGAACGCGACCGGCTCGCCGCTGGCCGACGCAGCCGAGGCCAGAGCGCTGCGCACGGTGTTCGGCGCGGGCGGCGGGCCCGCGGTCAGCTCGACCAAATCCGTGCACGGACACGCGCTCGAGGCCTCGGCGCTGCTCGAGTTCGCGGTCACGGTGCTCGCGGTGCGCGACCGGGTGCTGCCGGTCAACAGCGGCTATCTCGGCCCGGACGAGGACTGCCGGCTCGACCTCGTGCTGGACCGGCCCCGGTACGCGGACCCCGGCTACGCGCTCACCGTGAACTGCGCGTTCGGCGGCGCCAACACCGCGCTGCTGGTCGGTGTGGCATGACCGATACTAATGCCCTGATATCAGCTATGAATGATGAGGCGAGCGAGGCGGCGACGACGGACACGGCGCCCTTTGCGGCAGCGGGTCTGCGGGTGCTGGCCCGGGCGCACTGGCCCGACTCCCCCGACGACGTCGCCCCGCCGATCGCAGGCTTCATCATCACCTCGTTCGTCCCGATGGTGGCCGAAGTCGCCGAGCGGTGCCTGAACCGCCGGCCCGAGCCGCCCCCGGGCGCCCGCACCGCGATCCTGCTGGCCAGCACCGGCGGGGACCGGGACACGGCGCAGGCCATCGCCGAGGCGGTCCGCGAGGGGCGGCGGGTGCCTCCGCTGCTGTTCTTCCAGTCCAATCCGAACGCCGTCCTCGGCCACGTCGCCGGGCGCCGGGGCCTCACCGGGCCGGTCGTCTGCATCAGCCCTCTGAAGGAGACCGACGCCGGCGTCCCGGCCGAGGCGCTGTCCGCGGCCGGCCTGCTGCTGTGGGACGGCGACGCGGACGAGGTCCTGGTGATCGCGGCCGAGCAGGGCAGGGCGCCGGGCGAGGCAGGCCGGGCAGACGCGGCACTGGTCGCGCTCGCCCCCTGATCCTCATCCGCAGACTCCGCGACCGCCACGGCGCGTTCCGTCAGGACCCGCACAACGGCATCAGACCAGCGACATCCCGCACCGGAGGTACCAGCACCATGAGCCAGCCGAACATCCGCACGCTGCTCGCCGCCGATCCCGAGACGGGCGCCGGCAATGTCCTGACGACCCGGATCCGGCTGGGCATCGGCCTCGACGAGCCGAAGGTCTGCTTCGACACCGAGGTGGACGGCCGCGCGGCCTGGGAGCCGTTCACCGTGCGGGAGCTGGACCGCGCGGTGCGGGCCCGGGCGGCCGCGCTACACGACCTCGGCGTGTGGCGGCGCGACCCGGTCGCGGTCTACGCCTCCAGCGCGGCCGACAACATCCTGAGCTTCCTCGCGCTCACCCGGCTCGGCGCGATCCCGGCGCTGGTCAACCCGAACCTGGACGCGGACAAGGCGGCGGTCTACATCGGCCGGCTGCGGGCGGCCGGCGTGCTGCTCGACCGGGAGCACCGGATCGCGCTGGCCGACCACGACTGCGGAACGCCGCTGCTCCCGGATATCAGCGGACTGAGCGCCGGCGACCCGGAGATGGCGCCGGAGCCCTACCGGCACTGGTCCGGCGACCCGGTCGCGATCACCCACTCCTCCGGCACCACCGGCATGCCGAAGGCAGTCGTGCACGGACACGGCAGCCTGTACGCGGCGATCCGGCACCGCCTGTCCCTGCCGGTGCCACAGGGTACTGACCGGATTCTCAATGCACTGCCCTCCCCGCACGCCGCGACGCTCATCGCGATCAACCAGGCGCTCAGCTTCAACGCCGAGATCGCCAACCTCTCCACGCAGGCCGGCGCGCAGGTGCTGGAGGCGATCGAGCAATGGAAACCGCACGCCGTGTTCGGATTCGCGGTGACCTGGGCCGACCTGGCCCGCTTCGACCTGGCGCAGCGGCAGCTCGACTCGGTCTCGATCTGGTGGAACACCGGGGACTGCGCGCACGAGGCGCACATCCGCCGCCTGGTCGCGGTCGGCAGCAGGGTGGTCTCCAGCCGGGAGGGGCGGGTGACCAGGCCGGGCTCGGTGTTCATCGACGGCATCGGCTCCTCCGAGATGGGCCACTCGCACTTCCACATCACGCACACCGCCGAGACGGACAAGTACGGCCGCTGCGTCGGTCGCCCGCACCCCTTCGTGGACTGCGAAGTGCTCGACCCGGACGGCAACGCGCTCGGCCCCGGCGAGGTCGGCGAGCTCGGCACCAGGTCGCCGACGCTGGCGCTGGGCTACTGGAACGACTCCGCGACCTACTACCGCACCAGGGTCAACGGCTACTTCCTGACCGGCGACCTGATGTACCGGGACGAGGACGGCTACTACTACCACGTGGACCGCGCGGTCGACTCGCTCGACCTCGGCGGCGGGCGCCGGCTGTTCACCGCGCAGTCCGAGGAGCGGGTGCTGGCCGCCTGCCCGGACGTGCTGGACTGCACGCTGGTCGCGTGGCGGGACGGCGAGGCGGTCGTCAGCGATCTGCTGCTCCAGCTCGCGGACGGGGCCGACCGCGCCCGGGACGGCGAGCGCGCCAGGGAGGTCGTCGCAGCCCTCGACGGCCATGTCGCGGCGACGGTGCGGGACGTGATCGTGGTCGAGGACGACAGCATCCCGCTCGGGCCGACCGGGAAGGTGCGCAAGTTCCTGCTGCGGCAGCGGCACCTGGAAGAGCGCGGAGCCGGGAAGTGACCGGCAATATATTGACAAATAGCGCAATGGCCGGTGCCGCGACGATAACCGGGATCGGCCTGGTCACGCCGCTCGGCCGAAAGGCCGACGAGTTCTTCGACGCGCTGCTGGCCGGCCGCAGCGGCATCGTCCGGCCGCCGGACGGCCACCCGGCGGCCGGCTGGCTCAAGGCCGCCGGGATCGCGCCGCCGATCGACGGCCGCGAGGTGCTGCCGCCGACCGAGACCCGGTTCGTCGACCGGTACGTGCTGATGGCGATGGCGGCCGCGGCGGACGCTCTGGCGGACGCAGGCCTCGAAATCGGTCGCGATGTCGACCCGAGGCGGGCCGCGGTGGTGATCTCCACCGGCGGCGGCGGTCTGGAGACCTATGAGCAGCAGGCCCGGCGGCGCCAGGAGATCGGGCGCGCCGGAGTCAGCCCGTACATGTTGCCCGGCATGCTCTCGAACATGGCGGCTGCGCGGATCGCCATCAAGCACGGCATCCGCGGCTACAGCGCCTCGATCGTCACCGCCTGCGCGGCCGGCGCCCAGTCGGTCGCGGAGGCGTTCCGTCTCGTCCACGGCGGCGATGCGGACGTCGTGGTGTGCGGCGGAACCGAGGCGTCCCTCCACCCGACCATCGCGTCCGCGTTCACCAATGCGCGAGCGCTCGCAGAGGGCTGGGACGACCCGGCGGCCGCGAGCCGTCCGTTCGACGCGCGCCGTAACGGCTTCGTGCTCGCCGAAGGCAGCGCGGTACTCGTCGTCGAACGCGCGGACCACGCGGATGCGCGCGGCGCCGCCGGATACGCGGACCTGCTCGGCTGGGGGGCGTCGACCGACGCGCACCATCCGACCACGCCGCGGCCCGACGGCGGCGGCGCGGCCGACTGCATGCTCGTGGCGCTGGCCAGGGCCGGCGTCGACGCATCAGAGATCGACTACGTGAACGCGCACGGCACCGGCACCAGACTCGGCGACGCCGCCGAAGCCAAGGCCCTGAGACAGGTCTTCGGCGAGCGCGGCGGTCCGGCGGTCAGCTCCATCAAGGGCGCGACCGGCCACCTGCTCGGCGCCTCCGGCGCCCTGGAGGCCGTCTCGACAGCCCTCTCCATCACCCGCGGCGCCCTCCCGCCAACGCTCAACCTCGACTCGCCCGACCCGGTGTGCGGCCTGGACCACGTGCGCGGCGGCGCACGGCAGGTCCCGGTCCGGCGGGCGATGTCGAACTCGTTCGCCTTCGGCGGCCACAACATCAGCCTGCTGCTCGGGTCGCCGAGCACGGCCGCCGACCGACGCCCCCCGGGAGGGCAGCCATGAACATCCAGCGAGTCGCCTATGCCGAGTTCCACGTGGAGGACGCCCGCAAAAGCGCCGACCAGCTGGTCTCCGGCTACGGTTTCCGGATCGAGGACGGCTACCGGCGCCCCGGCTTCGGCGGGCCAGGGCCCGGGCCCGACAGCGTCCTGCTGGTCCACGGCGGGGTGCGGCTGGTGGTGACCGGCGCGGCCGGCGTGCCCGCGGACCATCCGGTGGCCGAGTTCGTGCGGCGACACGGCGACGGCGTGGCGGTGATCGGCGTGCTCTGCGACGACGCGCGGGCGGCGTGCGCCGACGCGATCTCGCGCGGGGCCCACCTGGTCGACTCAGACGCGCTGTCCATCGCGCTGTTCGGCGACGTGACGTTGCGTTTCGTGCAGCCGGACGACCCGGTGCTGGCGGACGCCGTTGCGTCCGTCCCCGCGCCGTCAACCCCCGCACCGCCGCAGGTCGAGCCGCCCGGCGGGCCGTTCGCGGCGATCGACCACGTCGCGGTCTGCGTCCCGTCCGGCCGACTGGCCCCGACCGTCGAGTTCTGCGAGCGCACGCTGGGCCTGCGCCGGATCTTCAGCGAGTACATCGAGATCGGGCGGCAGGGCATGGACTCGGTCGTGGTGCAGAGCGGGTCGGGCGAGGTGACCTTCACCCTGCTGGAGCCGGCCGCGGGCCGCCGGCCCGGCCAGATCGACGCCTTCCTGGCCGCGCACGAGGGCGCCGGCGTGCAGCACCTGGCCCTGCGCACCGGCGACATCGCGCGCGCCGTGCGCGCTTTCGGCTCCCGCGACGTGGACTTCCTGACCACGCCGGCCGAGTACTACGACGCGCTGGAGGCGCGGCTCGGCCCGACCGGGATCCCGCTCGAGGCGCTGCGCGGGCTCAACGTGCTGGTCGACCAGGACCACGGCGGCCAGCTGTTCCAGATCTTCGCCAGCTCGGTGCATCCGCGCCGCACCTACTTCTTCGAGCTGATCGAGCGGCGCGGCGCCGGCACCTTCGGCACCGCCAACATCAGGGCCCTGTACGAAGCGGTCGAGCGCCGCCGGGCCGCGGAGAGCTGACGGGGCCGGGCGATGAGCGTCACAGAGGACTTCAACCTGACTGCGGCCGAGCGCGACCTGCTGCCCACGGCCGAGGAGGTCGCGCAGTACGCCGAGCGCGGCTGGCACCTGTCCCGGCCGCTGTTCTCCGACGAGGAGCTCGACCTGCTGCAGGAGGCGACCGAGAAGTACTACGAGGGCCACCGCGACCGCACCCTGCCGGCGCGCCCGCCGCACCTGGCCTCGTGGGAGCCGTCGCACGGCCGGGTGCAGCGGCACAACGACTACATCCACTACGAGAGCGAGACGGTCGGCCGGATCCTGCGCAAACCGCTGCTCGGCGCGGTGGCCGCGGCGCTGGCTCAGGCCTCGCAGATCAGGGTGTTCCAGGCCACGCTGATCTACAAGCCGCCGAACGCCCGCGAGGCCACCAACCTCGTGCCCTGGCACATGGACCGGCACTACTGGCAGACCTGCACCTCGCAGCGGATGCTGACCGCGTTCATCCCGTTCCACGACTGCGGCGTGCGGATGGGCACCATCACCATGATCGACGGCAGCAACCGCTGGCGCGAGCCGGCCGAGGCCGACGACTCCACCCGGCACTTCGCCGAGCGGGACCGCGGCGAGCTGGAGCAGATCCTCGCGGCGACCGCGCGGCTGAACGGCCAGGAGATCCGCAGGGTGCCGGTGGAGATCCTGCGCGGGCAGGTCAGCTTCCACCACTGCATGACCTATCACGGCAGCGGCGCGAACCTGTCCGGCCTGCCGCGCCGGGCGATCTCGCTGCACCTGCAGGACGGCGAGAACCGCCACCGGCCGTTCCCGCGGCCGGACGGCACGCCGGTGGTCTACAACCACGACGTGCTCGTGCGCCGGACCGCGGACGGGCTGCCGGACTATGCCGACCCCGAGTTCTGCCCGACGCTGTGGAAGGCGCCGGCGTGACGACACCTCACGAGCCGGGCCCGGCGCCGCTGATCGGCACGGCGCCCTTGATCGGCACGGCGCCGGACCTGCGCACGGCGGCGGACCGGTATCGCAGGATGCGACTGATCCGCGGCTTCGAAGAGCTGGCGCTGAGCCTGGTGAAGAGCGGCGTGATCGTCGGCGGTACGCATCCTTATATCGGTCAGGAGGCGGTGGCCGTCGGGGTGTGCGCAGCGCTGCGGTCGGACGATCTGATCACCAGCACGCACCGCGGCCACGGACACGTGCTCGCCAAGGGCGCCGACCCGAAGCGGATGCTCGCCGAGCTCGCCGGCCGGGCGACCGGCCTCAACCGCGGGCGCGGCGGCTCGATGCACGCGGCCGACTTCAGCCGCGGGATCCTGGGCGCCAACGGGATCGTGGGCGCCGGTGCGCCGATCGCGGCCGGCGCGGCCTGGGCCGGCGTGCGTCAGGGCTCTGACCGCATCGCCGTGTCCTTCTTCGGCGACGGCGCGCTGAACCAGGGCGTGCTGCTGGAGACGCTGAACCTGGCCGCGATCTGGCGGCTGCCGGTGCTGTTCGTGTGCGAGAACAACGGCTACGCGACCACGCTGTCGGCGGCGGCCGCGGTGGCCGGCAGCGCACTCGGCCGGGCCGCGGCATTCGGTATCCCGGCCGAGACGGTCGACGGCATGGACGCCGAGGCCGTGCTCGCCGCATCCATATCAGCAGCCGAACGCGCCCGCGCCGGAGGCGGGCCGGGCTTCGTCGAGTGCCGCACCTACCGCTTCGAGAACCACCACACCCGGGACCGCGCGTTCAGGCTGGCCTACCGCAGCGCCGAGGAGGTCGCGGCCTGGCGGGAGCGGGATCCGCTGAAGCTCGCCAGCACCCTGATCTCCGAGGACGAACGCGCGGCGATCGACGCCGAGGTCGCGCGGATACTCGCGGAGGCGCGCGAATTCGCCGAGGCGAGCCCCGCACCGGACCCGGCCGGGGCCTGCGACCACCTGTACGCCGACGGGCTGCGGCCGCGGGCGGGGGCGGTACCGTGAGTAAGCTCTCTTACGCCAAGGCGATGAACAAGGCGCTGGCCGGCCAGCTGGAGGCCGACCCCGCGGTGTGCGTGTTCGGAGAGGACGTCGGCGCCGGGCTGGCCGGCCTGACGCTCGGCCTGCAGGAGCGCTTCGGCCCGCGCCGCGTCGTCGACACCCCGCTGTCCGAGCAGGCCTTCGCCTCGCTCGGGACCGGCGCGGCGCTGGCCGGGATGCGGCCGGTGATCGAGTTCCAGATCCCCTCGCTGCTGTTCCTGACCTTCGAGCAGATCGCCAACCAGGCGCACAAGATCTCGCTGATGACCGGCGGCCAGGCGAGCGTCCCGGTCACCTACGTCGTGCCCGGCTCCGGCTCCCGCGAGGGCTGGGCCGGCCAGCACTCCGACCATCCGTACAGCCTCTTCGCGCACGTGGGCGTGAAGACCGTGGTGCCGGCCACGCCCTCGGACGCCTACGGCCTGCTGACCGCGGCCATCCGGGACGACGACCCGACCGTCGTCTTCGCCCCGGCCGGCGCGATGGCAGTGCGCGAAGACGTCACCTGGGAGCTCGGGCCGGTCCCCCTCGGCGAGGCGCGGGTGCGCCGCGAGGGCGCCGACGTGACCGTGGTCGCCGTCGGACACCTGATATACGACGCGCTGGCCGTGGCCGAGGAGCTGGCCGACGAGGTCTCGGTCGAGGTCTTCGACCCGCGCACGCTGTTCCCGTTCGACTGGCCGGCGCTGGACCGCTCGCTGGCCCGCACCGGCCGCCTGGTCGTGATCGACGACTCCAACCGCAGCTGCGGGATCGGCGCGGAGATCCTGGCCACCGCCGCCGAGGAGATGCGGCTGACCGCGCCGCCGAAGCGGGTCACCCGGCCGGATGGCGCCGTCCTGCCGTTCGCCCTCGGCCTCGACCGGGCGCTGCAACCCTCCCGCGAGCAGCTGCGGCACGCGATCCGCGCCGTCATGAAGTGAGGCGACCTGCCCCCGTCCGCGCGGCCGGTCCCTAGATCGCGAGAGCGCGGCAGAGACCTGCATCAATGCGCACCATCGTCGCGCTCCCAGAGCCTCAGCCGCTCGCCCGCCCCATCAGCGCCTCCGCCGCGGCGAGTCCGCAGACGCGCGACGCGCCGTGTGTGCACAGCACGGTGAAGCCCTCGCCCGCCAGCTGTCCGATCAGGCGGTGCGGCAGGCCCATCTCGACCACGACCGCGTCCGGCCGGTCGGCCAGCAGGGTCCGGACGGCGGCCTCCATCCACGCGTTGCGCCCGAGGTCGCGCACGGCCACGACCAGCGGCCGCCCGACGGCGCGGGTGAGCACCGACGCGGTGTCGGCGGCGGCGTCGGGGTCGATCACCCGGCTCTCCATCAGGCCGACCGACTCGGTGCGCGCGGTCGGCGCGTCGATGCGCTCGGCGGTGGTACCGGGCAGGAGCTGCGCCAGCGGCTCGGCGACGCCCCACGCGGTGCCCGGGGCGATCGCGAAGCTGAGTACGGGCACGAACTCGGCGACGTGCGCGGCCGATGTCAGGGGTTTGAGCTCACCGTGGACGCGCAGCGCCCGGCGGGCCGCGCCGAGTCCGACCTCGAAGCCCGCGGCCGCGGCGGGCTCCAGCTCTGGCAGTGCGGCGCGCTGTTCGGCGGCCCACCGGCCGACCGCTCGATTGCGCTCGGCCGCCTCGTGCAGGCGCTGCTCGGAGAGCCGGCCCTCGCGCACCGCCCAGGCGAGCGCGGTGCGCAGGTACAGGAACTCCTCCTCGCCGGCCGGGCTGCCGCCCCAGCAGATCGCGTCCGCGCCGGCCGCGATCGCCTTGACCGTGCCCTCCGCGACGCCATAGGTCCCGGAGATGGGGCCCATGTCGATGCCGTCGGTCACGATCAGCCCGTCGAAGCCGAGCTCGCCGCGCAGCAGCCCGGTCAGCACCTCGTGCGACATCGTGGCCGGCAGCGAGCCGCCGTACCGCGGATAGAGCACGTGCGCGGTCATCACGGCCTTCGCGCCCGCCTCGATCGCCGCGCGGAACGGCGCCAGGTGCAGCTGCGTGCCGACTTCGTCGAGGTCGATCAAGGGCAGGCCCAAGTGCGAGTCCTCGCTCGAGTCGCCGTGCCCGGGGAAGTGCTTCGCGCAGGCCGCGATCCCCTCGCCCTGCATCCCTCGGACGTAGGCGGCGGTGTGTCGCGCGACCAGCTGCGAGTCGGCACCGAAAGACCGCACACCGATCACCGGGTTGTCCGGGTTGGCGTTGACGTCGGCGTCCGGGGCGTAGTCCAGCGTGACGCCCATCGCGCGCAGGTCGCGGGCGATGGCGCGGGCCACGTCCTCGGTCGTCGCCGGGTCGTCGACCACGCCGAGGGCGAGGTTCCCGGGATACGAGGAGCCGCGGTCCACCTCGATCCGGGTCACGTCGCCGCCCTCTTCGTCGATGGCGACGATCGTGTCCGGATTCGCCTCCCGCAGCGCCGCGGTCAGTGCCGCGACCTGCTCGGGGTCCTCGATGTTGCGCTTGAACAGGATGCAGCCGCCGACCTCCCCCGCGGCGAGCCGGCGGCGCAGCCAGTCCGGCGCGGCGGTGCCGGGGAACCCGGCGTGCAGGACGGTTCCCGCGTCCCGGATGAGCTGGTCGGTCGGGCGGCCGGAGTGCGTGGTCATGTTCGCCTGGTTCCTTAATCACGGTTCTGCCGTTGCCGGGGCCGCGCCGAGCCGCCGTTCGTCGCCCCCACGGTAGGGCGCCGCCGACCGGACCGGCAGGGCGCGAGGAGGCGAGCTGTGCCGGCGGCCGGCGGCCGGCCCGTGACGCGTGATGGCGGGGCGGGATCCCTCCGGCTAGCCCTTGACCGCCCCCGCGGTCATGCCGGCCGCGACCTTGCCCTGCACCAGCGCGAACAGCACCGCCACCGGCGCGGCCATGAACAGCGAGAGCGCCATGACCTCGCCGTACGGGACCACCTTGAACGCGCTGCCGAAGAAGTTGTTCAGGTACAGCGGCAGGGTCCAGTGGCTGTTGCTGTTGATCAGGAAGTTGCCCATCATGAACTCGTTCCAGGTCTGGATCAGCACATAGATCCCGGTGGAGATCAGGCCCGGCACCACCAGCGGCAGGATCACGTGCCGGAACGCCCCGAACCGGCTGCACCCGTCGACCATCGCGGCCTCCTCCAGGTCCACCGGGATCGCCGCGACGAAGCCGCGCAGGGTCCAGATGGTGAAGGGCAGGTTCACCGCCAGATAGGCGACGATCAGGCCGGTGAGGTTGTCGTCCATGTGGACCTTGGAGAAGATCACGTAGAGCGGGATCAGCACCGCGAGCATCGGGGTCATCTGGACGATCATCACCATGACGATGGCGATCCGCTTGCCCGGGAACCGGTGCCGGCCCAGCGCGATCGAGGCCAGGAAGCCGACGAACAGCGCGATCGCCACGGTCAGCACGACCACCACGGCGCTGTTGCGGAACGCGGTCCAGAAGAAGGAGTCGTCCAGGAAGGTGCGGAAGTTGACCCCGGAGAAGCCCTCCCAGGGCAGGAAGCTGGGGTGCGAGGTCAGGCTGTCGCCCAGCGGGCGCACCGCGGTCAGCAGCATCCAGTAGATCGGGAAGATCCACACCAGGGTGAACACGACGGCGACGGCGTTCAGGACGTACTTGCCGACCGGGCGGCGCCTGCGCCGCACCAGGGCGGCCGGCCGCGCCTCCTCGTCGGCAGCATTGACCGGGCGCGAGGCGCTGTGGCCAAAGAATTCGCGCTGCGTGGTGGAGGTCACTTGCCGTCTCCGATCTTGATGAGCTGGCGCAGGTACGGGACCGAGACGGTCAGCAGGATCAGGACCGTCACGATGGTCAGGGTCGCCGCGGTTCCGTAGTCCTGCTGGCCGTAGCCCTGGATGTAGGACCAGATGCCGAGGGTGTAGTACGCGGACGGCGGCGCGTCGTTGAACATGTTGTAGATCTGGACGAAGACCTGCGCGTCCCAGAACACCGACAGGGCCAGCATGATCAGCACGATCGGCCGGATGATCGGCTCGACCACGAAGCGGAAGACGTGCCAGCGGTTCGCCCCGTCGACCCGCGCCGCCTCGACCAGCTCGCGCGGGACCTGGGTGAGCGCCGCGTAGAACATGATCGCGATCATCGGCAGCGCGCCCCAGACCACCAGGAAGCTGATCACCCCGAAGCCGGAGGTGGAGTCGCTGAACCAGTCGTGCCCGAAGTCGTTCGTCAGGTAGTTGACCAGGCCGAAGGCCTGGCTGAACATCCACTGGAAGTCGATGGTGCTGATCAGTGTCGGAACGGACCAGACCAGCACGAGCCCGAACATGACGAAGGCCCGGGCCCACTTGGAGATCCGGGTCATCAGCTGCGCGACCAGCATGCCGAGCAGCAGCGAGGCGCCCACCATGACCGCGGTGACCAGGATGGTGCGCACGGTCACCGTCCAGAACTGGCCGCTGCTCAGCGCATCGGTGTAGTTCGAGAAGGTGAACGGGGTGTTCTGGGTGGTGGAGTAGGGGTTCTGGTTGCGCCAGTTCTGGAAGGAGAGGATGACCACCTCCACCAGCGGGTATCCCAGCACCGCCAGGATCATCACCACCGCGGGCCCGAGCAGGAGATACGGGGTGCTGCGATTGTGCAGGTGGCTGCGTCCCCGCCCCCCGGACCGCGGCCGGCGGCCGCCGGCCGGCGGCGCCGCGGTCGGAGCGGTCGCTCCGTAAATGGTCACGAGCGTGCCTCCAAGGAAAGGTGTTCTGCGCCGACGCGGGCGTTGTCGCCGTGGCGCTGCCGCGCGGCGGTCGTGCTGTCGGCGGGACCGGTGAGGGGAGGGGGTCGGCCTGCACTCCGACCGTTGTGGAGATCTCGAGCACCGGGGCCCTGACGGACCGTGGACCCCGTAGCCGCCCGCCTCCCGGCAAGGGCCGGGAGGCGGGCGGCTCGCGGACGGCTTACATCCGGATTGTCGAGGCGGGACCAGATCCCGTCTAGCCGTTGAGGGCGGCGTCCACCTGGGTGTCCAGGGTGGCCATGTTGCTCTGGATCGACGCCGTGGTGGCGCCTGCCGCGGCGATGGCCTCGAGGGCCTGGTCGACCAGGTTGGGCGTGCCGTCGACCTTGCTCCAGTTCACGCTGTTCGGCACGAACCAGCTGCCGGAGGCGGCCGCGTCGGCGAACTGCTTGGTGGTGCCGGTCAGGGTCGAGTCCAGCGAGCTGGCGTTGAGGATCCAGCCCTCCTTGCCGTACGCGGTCTCGGAGGCCGTGCTGGTCAGCTCGGCCGTGAAGGCGTCGGCCTCGGGCAGCAGCTTGGAGGCGGCGGTGATGCCGAGGTCGGAGCCGCCGAGGAACTCGGGCACGTTCTTGCCGGGGTTGGTCGGGCTGGGCAGGTCGAAGTAGCCGAAGCTGGGCCAGTTGGCCGGGGCCGGCGTCGGCTCGGCGACCAGGCCGTCCTGGTAGATAGAGGAGGCGGTGTAGTTGGTGGTGAACGGCGTGGTGATGTTCAGGTCGTTCGTGTCCGCCGGGTTGTTCTTGCTGGTCGACCAGAGCTGGAAGTAGTTCTCGATGCCCTTGACGTCGGCCGCGTCGGCGAAGTGCGCGGTCCACTTGCCGCCGCTCTCGGTGGCCAGCTGGCCGCCGGCGTCCTCGATCATCGACAGCGCGAGGTACTCGTAGCCGGCCGGCACGTAGAACGCGGAGAACCCGGCGGTGCCGGCGTTCTTCGTGTTCAGCGTCTGGATGTCGCCGAGGAACTGGCTCCAGCTGGTGGGCGCCGAGGTGACGCCGGCCGCGGTCCACTCGTTCTGGTTGTAGGCGACCAGGCGGTCACCGGCGTAGTAGGGCACCGCCTCGAGCTGCCCGCTGCCCGAGGTGGACGAGTCGACCAGGCTGGTGAGCCAGGACGAGGAGTTCGGGAACTGGCTCTTGATCGAGGTCAGGTTCTGGAAGGCGCCGCCGGCGATCGGCAGGGCCGTGTCGGTGTTGCCGAACTCGACCACGTCGGGAGCGTTTCCGGCCTTGATCGCGGCCTGGTACTTGCTGGTGTACGTGCCCCAGCTCTGGTACTGCACGTTGACCTTGACCTTCGGGTACAGCTTGTTGAAGGCCGCGGTGGCGTTGGGCACCTCGTCGTTGTTCCACTTCGAGAGGAGCCACACGTTGAGCGTGCCGGTGGCGGTGGCGGAGCCGCTCATGAAGTTGGTGCTGCTCGGCGTCGAACCGCCGGAGCTCGACGACGAGCACGCCGTGGAGACCGTCAGTGCCGCCGCCGCGACGACCGCGGCTGCAATCTTGCGCTTCAAACCATCCTCCTGATGGATGACCTGGCGGGGTGCGCCGGCTGGGATCCGGCACGGCGACCCTGAGCTCCGCCGTGCCGCCACCCGGTGCATAATGGCCTTCTTACCGGGTTACGGTGGGTAATAGGTTGCTCCGGGAGGGATTTCCGCCCCCGTCGCCCGCCGCGCGGTGATGCTCCGTCACCCGCCTCGCGGCGGTGCCGTCCCATGCGCCGCGCTGCGGCCTTCGAAGGCGGTCGCCCCGCCCGGGCGGGTCTCCGGGGCGCCCCGGTCCGCGATTCTCGATTGGTTTAGACCAGTTGGGAGACTGGCATAGACCAATGTGAACAGTCAAGGGTTCGGCGAACGGAGGGCCAACCCGTTATCAAGGCTTCACCGGCACGGGGCCGGGGCCGGTAGGATGTAGATACCGGTCTATACCACTGTGGATCTCGCGGACTACGGCCGGGACCTGATGGGCCGGTCAAGAAATCCTTAAGAGGCCTGCCCTGTCGGTGCTAGACACCGACGTGGGAGCATGGCAACTTGTCCGCACAGAGAGGGAGGTGCCGTGACGGTCGAGCAGAGCGCTGTCGACGCCCGGGCGCAGGTGTCCGGACAGATCGGCGCGCAGGGGGAGACGGCGCAGGACGACAACACGCCGGCGGGGGAGCCGACCGCGCGAGTCCCCAAGTACTACCGCCTCAAGCGGCACCTGCTGGAGATGACCCAGACGATGCCGCCGGGCACCCCGGTCCCCCCGGAGCGCACCCTCGCCCTCGACTTCGACACCTCGCGCACGACGGTCCGCCAGGCCCTGGCGGAGCTGGTGGTGGAGGGCCGGCTGGAGCGGATCCAGGGCAAGGGCACCTTCGTGGCCAAGCCGAAGGTGGCCCAGGCGCTGCAGCTGACCTCTTATACGGAGGACATGCGCGCGCAGGGCCTCGAGCCGACCTCCCGGCTGCTGGAGATCGGCTACGTGTCGGCCGACGACGACCTGGCCGACCGGCTGGTGATCAAGCCCGGCTCGCGGGTGCTGCGGATCGAGCGGCTGCGCATGGCGAACGGCGAGCCGATGGCGATCGAGACCACCCACCTGTCCGCCAAGCGCTTCCCGGGCCTGCGCCGGCACCTGGCGAAGTACACCTCTCTCTACACCGCGCTCAGCGTCGAGTACGGCGTGCACCTGGCCGAGGCCGAGGAGACCATCGAGACCGCGCTGGCCACGCCGCGCGAGGCGGCCCTGCTCGGCACCGACACCGGCCTGCCGATGCTGCTGCTCTCCCGGCACTCCAAGGACGGCGACGGCGAGCCGGTCGAGTGGGTGCGCTCGGTCTACCGCGGCGACCGGTACAAGTTCCTGGCCCGGCTGACCCGGCCGGGGAACTGACCCGCGCTCAGATCGCGGGCCCGCGCCCGGCCGCGGCATCTCGCGGCATCTCTCCGCCCTGACACAGGTGCGGATTACGATGGCGCCGTGCGGTATTTCGATGGAATGTTCGAAACCCATCTGACGGTGCCCCAGCCGGCGCGGCCTGTTCCGAGGGGCCGGCCCGAGGGCGACGACGTGCTGGAGCGCTGGGCGCGGCGGCACGGGATGAAATACACGAAGATACTGCTCGACCGGGGCCGGACCCCGCGGCAGCCGATGCTCACGTACCACGGCTCGGGCACGCTGCCGGCACAGCGGGAGTCGGCCCGGGAGTGGGTCGCCAGACTGCACGGCGACGGCTTCGACGTCGCGCGGGTGAAGGTCGAGGCGGCGCCGTGGAACGAGGACGTGCCGCGCAGCGCCGAGCAGGCGAGGGCCCTGCCGCCGGAGTGCTATTTCGAGCACCACGTGAAGCTCGTGCTCGCCGACGAGGCCGAGGTGGACGCGGTCCGGCGGATCGGCGCGCGCCATGCGGGGCACGTCTCCCGCAACGCCCGCCGGGTCCTGGACGGCGGCCGCCACCAGCGCTTCGTGACGCAGCGCTTCGCGCTCGTCGGACGCCCTGAGGCGCACCGGCGCCTGGAAGCGCTGCTCGCGGAGCTGGCCGGGGCGGGGCACCACGCCGTGGAGGTCGAGGAGGAGTTCGTCGTGCACGACGACAATCCGGGCCTGGACCGCGGCTGGGCCGACGCGTGACCGATCCCCGCGTGCGGGCCGCCCGCCGCGCCGCACTCGACCACCTGCTGGGCCTGATCGCGGCCCTGCCGTGGAGCGACGGCCTGGTCCTGCGCGGCAGCATGCTGATGTGCGCGTGGGCGGCCGGCTCGGCCCGCGACCCGGCCGACCTGGACTTCGTGGTGCTGCCGGACCTGTCGGTCCCGATCGATCCGTTCGACCCGCTCCCCCATGTGGCCGTACTCGACGCGGTACAGCAGTGGCCTGAGGCCGCCGACGGCGCCGCCCGGTACGAGATATGGAAGGACGGCGACGAGGAGTTCCACACCGGCGGCATACACGCGATAGCCGCTCCAGAAGGCCTTAACTGGGCAGAGGAGCCGGACCGCTCCGAGCTCACCGTCGATTACCACCACGACCTGGTCAGGCAACTGCGCCTCCAGCCGCAGGCAGCCGCGGACGTGCTGCTCGCCCCGGACCGCGTTCGCACCGACGACTCCTGGACGTACGCCTACGGCGGCGACGGACCCGGCGGCATCCGCATCATCGTCCCGTGGAGCGCGCCGGATCTGCCCGGAGGCGAGGTCCACATCGATCTCGCAATGGACGAGAGGCTGCCCGAAGCTCCCGTCTGGGCCCTGATCCCCCGCGCAGGCGCCGCCGCGCCGCTGGTCGTCCGGGCGGCGAGCCGAGGGCTGTCCCTGGCCTGGAAACTCCACTGGCTCCGCGCCGACAGCACCGGCAGCACCGGACCGCGCCCCAAAGACCTGTACGACGCGGTCATCCTCGCCGAAGACGGCCGGACCCGGCTCTCGGCGCGGCTCCTCAAGACGATCCTGGGCCGCAGCGACGCCACGATCGCCGCAACCACGCGTGAATTCGGCATCTCCGGCCCCGAGCAGGCGGACTGGGAGGCGTTCACCGAGGACAACCCCGGGATCAGCGGGACGGCACACGACTGGCGGCTGCGCCTCGACACCGCCCTCGCGCGGCTCCCGTCGCCCTGGCAGAGCGCTCAGCACACCGTTTCCTGAACCGCGCGGCCGTTGCCATAGGGTCGTCGCATGCCTCGTCTCCTCCGGCGCCGCAGCGCCGCGATCGTCTGCGCCGCGCTCTCGGCGATCGCCGGGCCGCTGCTTTCCGGCTGCTCGTCGAACGGTGCGCCGCAGAGTGCGGCCTCCACAGCGGAGAGCTTCGCCGACATCGTGCCGGCGCCGGTGAAGTACACGGCGACCGGGCAGGCGCCGTTCGCCCTCAGCAGTAAGACGGAGGTCCGTTTTCCGGCCGGCGACAGCGGCGCGCAGCAGGACGCCGCATATCTCTCCACGCTCTTCCGGCCGGCCACCGGCTTCGCCCTGCGGACCGCGCCCGGCACCGGGAGCACCGGGAGCAGCGGCATCCGGCTGGCGATCACGCCGTCGGATTCGGCCATCGGCGCGCAGGGCTACCGGCTCGCGATCGCTACCGGCCTGGTCACCATATCGGCGCAAAACAGTGCAGGCCTCTTCGACGGTATCCAGACGCTGCGCGAACTGCTCCCGCCCTCGATCGAGGCGGGCACCGCGCAGTCCGGCGTCGCTTGGACCGCGCCGACCGGCACGGTGCTGGACTACCCGCGCTATGCCTTCCGCGGGGTCATGCTCGACGTCGCGCGGCACTTCTTCACCGTGCCGCAGGTCGAGCAGTACATCGACCAGATCTCGCTGTACAAGGTCGACTACCTCGACCTGCACCTGGCCGACAACCAGGGCTGGCGGATCCAGATCGACGGCTGGCCCGACCTCACCTCGGTCGGCGCCTCCACCGAGGTCGGCGGCGGCTCCGGCGGCTTCTACACACAGGCGCAGTACCAGCAGCTGGTCGCTTATGCGGCGGCGCGGAACATCACCGTGATCCCCGAGTTCGATGTTCCGAGCCACGCCACTGCCGCGCTGGCGTCCTATCCGCAGCTCGGCTGTCCTAACGCGCAGGGTCAGTACACGCAGTACACGGTGCCCACCACCATCTCCCCCGATATCACGAGTCTGTGCGCGAGTTCGCCGGAGCTGCCGTCGTTCCTCAGCGCGGTGATCGACCAGCTGGCGGCGATCACCCCCGGGCCGTACATCAGCGTCAGCGGCGACGAGGCCGAGGGGATCTCCGGGGATGTCTACGACTCGATCGTCGGCCGGGCCGCGGACGACGTGCGCGCGGACGGCAAGACCGTGATGGGCTATCAGGAAAGCTCGGCGGCGATCAGCGCGCCCAACGCGTCGGTGTACTGGAACCCCAGCGGCTCCTACAGCGCCATGGCGCAGGGGGCCGCGCAGGGCACGCAGGTGATCCTCGCCCCGGCTCAGCACACGTACATGGACCAGAAGTACACCGCGACCACCGCGCTCGGGCTCAACTGGGCCGGCCCGACCGAGGTCGAGCAGGCCTACGACTGGAACCCGGCGACGCTGCTGTCCGGCGTGCCCGCCGCCGCGGTGACGGGCATCGAGGCGACCCTCTTCACCGAGACCCTGAGCACCCTCGCAGACCTCGACTACATGACCTTCCCGCGGCTGCCGGCCGAGGCCGAGATCGGCTGGTCCCCGCAGTCCGCGCACACCTGGAGCGCGTTCGCCGCCCGGCTGGCCGCGCAGGGCCCGCGCTGGAAGGCGATGGGGGTGGACTACTACCGGTCCCCTGAGATCATCTGGCCGTCCAGCTGAGACAAAACAGACAAGATCGGGGCCCCAGAGTTGTCGGGCAGCCCTTGGAGCATCGCCGCCGGCGCGTTCTAGGCTGCCGGACATGAGCATTCTCGTGGTGACCGGAACGGGCACCGGGGTCGGCAAGACGGTCGCCACCGCGGCGGTCGCGGCGCTGGCCGCGGCCCGGGAAGCGAGCGTCGCCGTGGTCAAGCCGGCCCAGACCGGCGTCGGCCCGGACGAGCCGGGCGACCTGGCCGAGATCGCCGCCCTGGCCGGGATCACCGACCTGCACGAGTACGCGCGCTTCCCCGACCCGCTCTCCCCCGCCGCCGCGGCCCGGCTCTCCGGCCTCGCGCCGCTCTCGCTGAAGCTGGCCGCCGAGTCGGTCCGGGACCTCGCCGGCACCCGCCGGCTGGTCCTGGTCGAGGGCGCCGGCGGGCTGCTGGTCCGGTTCGACGAGGACGGCGGGACGCTGGCCGACCTGGCCCGCGACCTCGGCGCGCCGGTGCTGCTGGTGGCCGAGCCCGGCCTCGGCACGCTCAACCAGGTCGCGCTGACCCTCGAGGCGATGGCGGCGCGCGGCCTCGAGCCGGCCGGCATCGTGATCGGCTCCTGGCCGCGGCAGCCGGACCTGGCGATGCGCAGCAATATCAGGGACCTGGAGATGCTGATCGCGCGGCCGCTGGCCGGAGCGCTGCCGGCCGGTGCCGGCGGGCTGAGCGCACCGGAGTTCCTGGCGGCCGCCCGCGCCGGCCTCGCCCCGTCCCTCGGCGGCACGTTCGATGCCGCAGCATTCCGGCGCGAATACGCGCCGTGACGTACGTGAGATACCTAACGCACGGCTAAAGCCGCACTCGAGCTGATACCCGACGCGCACCGCATATCGTTGATCCGCCGAAGCCCGCCGAAGTCCGCCGAACACTGCCGACTTTTCTGCCGCAGACACCCGAAGGGCCCGCCATGACCGTGACCGTCGAATCCGGCACCGACATCCTGGACACCGCGCGCGCCCAGGTGCTGGAGCAGGGCCGCGGGCTGGACCGGCAGCAGGTGCTGGCGGTGCTCGGCCTGCCGGACGAGCGGCTCGAGGAGCTGCTCGCGCTGGCCCACGAGGTGCGCGAGCGCTGGTGCGGCCCGGAGGTGGAGGTCGAGGGCATCGTCTCGATCAAGACCGGCGGCTGCCCGGAGGACTGCCACTTCTGCTCCCAGTCCGGCCTGTTCCCGACCCCGGTGCGGGCGGCCCGGCTCGACATCCCGTCCCTGGTGGAGGCGGCGAAGGAGACGGCGGCCACCGGCGCGACCGAGTTCTGCATCGTGGCGGCGGTGCGCGGACCGGACGCCAAGCTGATGGAGCAGATGCGCGAGGGCGTGGCCGCGATCAGGGCCGCGGTCGACATCAACGTGGCCGCCTCGCTCGGCATGCTGACGCAGGATCAGGTCGACGACCTGGCCGCGATGGGCGTGCACCGGTACAACCACAACCTTGAGACGGCCCGCTCCTACTTCCAGCACGTGGTCACCACACACACCTGGCAGGAGCGCTGGGAGACGCTGGTGATGGTGCGCGACGCGGGCATGGAGGTGTGCTGCGGCGGGATCGTCGGCATGGGCGAAACCCGCGAGCAGCGCGCCGAGTTCGCCGCGCAGCTCGCCGAGCTGCGGCCGGACGAGGTGCCGCTGAACTTCCTCAACCCGCGCCCGGGCACCCCCTTCGGCGACCGCGAGCCGCTGAACGCGCGCGAGGCGCTGCGCACGATCGCCGCCTTCCGCCTGGCGATGCCGCGTACCATCCTGCGCTACGCGGGCGGCCGCGAGATCACGCTCGGCGACCTGGGCACCGAGCAGGGCCTGCTCGGCGGCATCAATGCCGTGATAGTCGGCAACTATCTCACGACGCTGGGTCGCCCGGCGACGCAGGATCTGCAGCTGCTGGACAAGCTGTCGATGCCGGTCAAGGCACTGAACGCGACGCTCTGAGTCCGCACCGCAGTCGCGGGTTCCGGACCCGGGTGACCGCTCGCCGCGCGGCGGGCCGCACTCAGCGACCGTGACCCAATCGTGATCACGTCGCTCCGCGACATTAGCAGCGCGAGTGCAATAAACCTGCCGTGGCGGCGTCAAAGCAGACGTCCGCCGTCAGGAGGTTCACCTGCAATGACCGCGGCTCCGGAATCGGCTGCCCACCCCGTGTCCGCCACGTTGTTCTCCCCCCTCCGCATTGTCGCTGCGGTGTGCATCGTGGCGCCGTTCGTCGCGATGCTCTGGCTCCCCTCCTACAACAAGACCGACCCCAAGCTGCTCGGGTTCCCGTTCTTCTACTGGTACCAGCTGCTGTGGGTGATCATCACCGCGGTGCTGATGGCTGTCGCGTACCTCGCCGTGTCGCATGACCGGTCCGCGCGGCGCACGGCGGGCGCCGCCGAGGAACGGGAGGCGGAATGAAGACCCTCGAGCCGATCGGCAACACCGGATCGGTCGCCACCGGCACGATCATGAACAAGAGCATCAACGGCGTCGAGCTCGGCATCGTCGTGTTCTTCTTCCTGGTGGTGGCGGTGGTCGGCTTCGCGGCGGCCCGGTGGCGGCGGGCCGGGGACGGGAAGCACCTGAATGAGTGGGGCCTGGGCGGGCGCTCCTTCGGCGGGTTCGTCACCTGGTTCCTGCTCGGCGGCGACCTCTACACCGCGTACACGTTCGTCGCGGTGCCCGCGGCCATATTCGCCGGCGGGGCGCTCGGCTTCTTCGCCGTGCCCTACACGATCCTGGTCTGGCCGCTGGTCTTCATCTTCCTGCCGCGGCTGTGGTCGGTATCACGCAAGCACGGCTACGTAACGCCGGCGGACTTCGTCAAGGGCAGGCACGGCTCGCGCAGCCTCTCGGTGGCTGTCGCGGTGACCGGGATCGTGGCCACGATGCCTTATGTCGCCCTGCAACTGGTGGGCATTCAGGCCTGCCTGGACGTGATAGGAATCGGCGGCAACGGCTCGACCTTCGCGAAGGACCTGCCGCTCTTCATCGCCTTCGCGGTGCTCGCCGCGTATACGTATACGTCCGGCCTGCGTGCTCCGGCGCTGATCGCGTTCGTGAAGGACACGCTGATCTACCTGACCGTCATCGTCGCGATCATTTACATCCCGACGAAGATCGGCGGCGGCTGGTCGCACATCTTCGACGCCGCACAGCAAACGCTGAGCAAGCCCAGCAAGACGACCGGCAAGCCGGCCGGTTCGACTCTGCTGCCTACTGCGAACAAGCTGCCTTACGTAACGCTCGCCATCGGCTCCGCAATGGCGCTGTTCATGTACCCGCATGCACAGACCGGTGTCCTGGCCTCCAAGAGCCGCCTCACCGTACGCCGCAACCTGGCCGCGCTGACCGTCTACTCGCTGATGCTCGGCTTCATCGCGCTGCTCGGATACGTCGCGATCGCGGCCGGCTTCACCTCCACGAGCCTCGGCGGCAACTCGCAGCACGCCGTGCCGGCGCTGTTCAACTGGGCGTTCCCGTCCTGGTTCGCCGGCGTGGCCTTCTCCGCGGTCGCGATCGGCGCACTGGTCCCGGCGGCCATCATGTCGATCGCCGCGGCGAACCTGTTCACCCGCAACGTGTGGGTCGAGTTCGTGCGGCCGAACGCCACGCCCGAGCAGCAGACCCGGGTCTCCCAGCTGGCCTCGCTGGTGGTCAAGCTCGGCGCGCTGGCCTTCGTGCTGGGGCTCGACGCGACCAGCGCGATCAACTTCCAGCTGCTCGGCGGAGTGCTGATCCTGCAGACGTTCCCGGCCGTGGTGTTCGGGCTCTACACGCGGTACTTCCACCGCTGGTCGCTGCTGCTCGGCTGGGCCTCCGGCATCGTGTACGGCGCCGTGGTGGCGTGGAACCAGTCGTCCGCCACGCAACACCACTTCGCCTCGCAGGTGGCGCTGATCCCGTGGACCCACACGAAGTCGTACATCGCGGCGACGGCGCTGGTGATCAACCTCGTGGTGATGCTGGTGACGAACTTCGTGCTGCGCGCGGTCAAGGCCGCGGCGGGCACGGACGAGACCTCGCCGGCCGACTACGACTACGAAGAGCAGGCCCCGGCGGCGGCGAGCCTGACCGAGGGGCCGGGCATCGAGCCGACTGCGACGACGGCTTAGTCCCACCCCCTGCGGCGCGGGCCTGGAACCAGGCGGAAGTCCTGGTTCCAGGCCCGCGCCGTCGTGTCGGATCGGCGTGTCAGTATTGATCACATGGACGTGCTGGTGCGGGAAGCCCGCGAGAACGAGTTGGACGAGGTCGGCGAGCTGACCGCCGGGGTCTACGCGCGTGAGGACATGGCGGACGAGATATACCTGGCCGTGCTGCGCGATTCCCGCGCCCGCTGGGCGGCCCCGGAAACGACCCTGCTCGTAGCGCTGGACGACGGGACCGAGGGCGTCATCGGCACGGTCACCTACGCCGCGCCGGGCTCGCCGTGGCAGGACCTCGCCGAGCCGGGCGAGGCGGAGTTCCGCATGCTGGCCGTGCACGAGTCGGCGCGCGGCCGTGGCGTGGGCGAGACGCTGGTGCTCGCCTGCGTGGACCGGGCCAAGCGGGCCGGGCTGGCCCGGCTGGTGCTCTCCACCGGCCCGGCTTCGCAGGCGGCGCACCGGATATACGAGCGGCTCGGCTTCACCCGGGCGCCGCAGCGGGACTGGCGTCCGCGCGGCGACGACGGCGTGCTGCTGGCCGCTTATGTGCTCACCCTGCGATGATGGCCGGCATGGCCCACACCGACATCGAGGACACCGGCGTCGAGGACGCGGCGCCGCAGTTCTGCGACCAGTGCGGAAAGCCGACGGCGGCAGTGGGCGAGGCTGAGGCCAAGCACGCCGGCGCCGACGCGCACAGCACCTGCGCTGCGCGCCGCGAGCTGGAGCCGCCGCGCTATTGCCCGCGGTGCGCCCGCCGGATGGTCGTCCAGATCCTGCCGACCGGATGGACCGCGCGCTGCTCCGCGCACGGCGAGCTCACCAGCGCCGCGGCTGCGGTGTCCTGAGCAGGCCGGTCCGGATCAGTCCAGAAACGTGACCGTCTCGGCGAGGGGCGCGCGGTCCATCCACGCGAACCTCTCCGTCTCGTCCGCATAGCCGATCGACATGCCGCAGAAGAGGATCAGCTCGGGCGACGGCGCCACGACCTGCGCGACCGTCTTCTGATAGACCGACCACGCCTTCTGCGGACAGCTGTGCAGTCCCTCGGCGCGCAGCAGCAGCATGACGCTCTGCAGGTACATGCCGATGTCGGCCCACTGCGCCGAGCCCATGCTGCGGTCGATGTAGCAGAACAGCGCGGCCGGCGCGCCGAAACAGCTCCAGTTCTCGGCGATGTGCCGGTTGCGGGCGCCCTCGTCCGCGCGCGCGATGCCCAACGCGCTGAAGCGCTTCGCCCCGGCCTGGAACTTCCGCTCGAGGTACGGCGGCTTCAGGTCGGGCGGATAGAAGTCGAACTCCTGCTCCTCGCCCGGGTCGCCGGCGGCGAAGCGCTCGGAGGCGCGCTGCTTCAGTTCGGCCAGCGGCGCGCCGGTTACCACGTACGTGCTCCACGGCTGGATATTGCCGCCGGACGGCGACCTGGCCGCTGCGGCGAGCACTCGTTCGAGCGACTCCTTCGGCACCTGCCGGCCGGTGAAGCTCCGGACCGCCCGCCGGGTCTCGACCGCATCGTAGATGTCCATGTGACTGTGTCCCGTCTCCTGAGCTGGGCGTCGGCCCCGTGCCGGCGCTCCATAGGATTGACGGACCGCGCCGGAGAAAGGTGACCGATGGACGGGCACGGCCCAGCCGAAAACGGCACAGTCGAATCGGCGTCGTCGCTGACCGAGCGCTTCGAGACGCAGCGCGGGCACCTCCAATCGGTCGCATATCGGATGCTCAGCTCGCTGAGCGAGGCGGAGGACGCGGTCCAGGAGACCTGGCTGCGGTTGCAGCGCGCCAACGCCGACGAGGTGGCGAACCTCGGCGGATGGCTGACGACGGTCGTCTCGCGGATCTGTCTCGACATGCTGCGCTCGCGCGCGGCGCGCCGCGAGGAGCTGGTCGGCGCCCGGATGCCGGACGTCGGCCCGAGCGCCGGCTCCGCCTCCCAGCGCGATCCCGAGCAGGAGGCGGTGCTCGCGGACTCGGTCGGCCGCGCGCTGCTCGTAGTGCTGGACCGGCTCGGCCCCGGCGAGCGGATCGCCTTCGTGCTGCACGACATGTTCGCCGTGCCGTTCGACGAGATCGCGCCGATCGTGGACCGCACCCCGACGGCCGCGAAGAAACTGGCCAGCCGCGCCCGCCAGCGGGTCCGGGGCAACCCCGCGGTCAGCGGCGCCGAGCTGACCCGGCACCGCCGCGTGGTCGAGGCGTTCCTCGCCGCGGCACGCGCAGGCGACCTGACGGCGATCCTCGCCATCCTGGCGCCGGACGTCGTGCGCACGGCGGATGCGGCCGCGGTCGCGGACGGCCGGCCGCTGCAGGTCCGCGGCGCGCAGGACGTGTCGAAGGAGATCGCCGTCTTCGGCCGGAGCTCGCGGTTCGCCAAGATGGCACTGGTCGACGGCGCCGTCGGCGTCGTGGTCGCGCCGCAGGGCCGGCTTCGGCTCGTCATGGCGATCACGATCGACGGCGAGCGCATCAGCGCATACGAACTCGTCGCGGACCCGGCCCGGCTGCAGAAGCTGGAGCTGGCTGTGCTGGGCGAGGCCGATTAAGCATCCTCGAGCAGAGCGGAAAGGATCTTCGCGCCCTCACGCAGTTCTGCGGCGTGGTCGGCGCGACCCGCCCGCTCGTACTCGTCTGCGGCGGACCGCCGTTCGGCCAGCTCGTCTCGCACGATCTGCTCGACCTGAGCCACCGTCAGTGTCCGCCGCGCGACGTCGTTCACACCCGCACCGGCCTCGATCTGCTCGATCGCCAGCCCCTGATCCGCGTCCGCCGGGCGATCGACTGCTTCAGCGTTGTCGATGGCTGCCAAGGTCGCGCGTAGGACACTCACGGCGGCCTTGTCACGCTGCTTCATCCTTGCGGAGAGCGCGACGCGCAGCCGCTGCCGCAGCGCGTCCGCCGATGCTGTCGACACGGCCGCGACGATATCAGTCCTCCGCTGGTCAGCGTGGTGCCGCGGACTGGATCGCCAGGCCCGGACGGCGGGGGTGCACGCTCAGATAACCGAGTCCGGCGGCCCCGGCGACGATGGACCGCCGGGAGCGGCGCGGAAGCCAGACCAGCTGCCCTGCGCTCAGCGGGACCTCGCCGGTCTCGATCTCGATCCGGCCGTCCCCGGACAGCACGTGCACGAGGACGTCGAGGTCGGGGCCGCGGTGCGGGTCGATCCGGGCGCCGGGGCGCAGCCGGATCACGTTGGCGTCCAGGTGTCGGTCGGCGACCTCGAGCTTCCACACCGCGCCGGCGGCGTCGGCCGCGCCGTCGAGCACCGCCGCGGTGTCGCACAGCGGCCTCGGCAGGTCCGCGTCGGTCACCCGGCCGATCCGGATGCGCCACACCGGGCCGGACTCCAGGTAGGACCATTCGTACGCGCCGAGGTGGTCCCGGTCGAACTCGGCCCGCAGGTGCTTCGGATCGTGCCCGTTGACCAGCACGAACGATGCACCCGGGGACAGCGCGGCGAAGCGCTGGATGATCAGCCCGTGCCGCTGCGGCTTGGGCACTTCGCGCACGTCCAGTACGTCGAGCCCGCCGAGGTCGTCGGCCGGGTCGGTTCCGGCGGGCGCGCCGCGCCCGGAGGTCGGTGAAGTGTTCATGGGCCGATCATATTCTTACAAGTGATTATTGTGTAAACTCGCCCGCATGACCTACGTGATCGCGCTGCCCTGCGTGGACGTGAAGGACCGGGCCTGCGTCGACGAATGCCCGGTCGACTGCATATACGAGGGCGGACGTACTCTCTACATCCATCCGGACGAATGCGTGGACTGCGCCGCCTGCGAGCCGGTCTGCCCGGTCGAGGCGATCTTCTACGAGGACGACGTGCCCGGCCAGTGGAGCGTCTTCACCCAGGAGAACGAGCGGTTCTTCAGCGAGGCGCTGCCGGGCCGCGCCGCCCCGCTCGGCTCGCCGGGGGGCGCCGCGAAACTCGGCGCGCTCGACGCCGACACCCCGGCGGTCGCCGCGATCCCGCAGCCGGAATCGTGACGCGCCGTCAGGAGCCTTCGGTGCAGCAGGCCGCCCTGGGACCCGCCGCGGCCACAGCTGCGGACGTTGGCTCCGAACGCTCCATCGCGGCCGACGAGGTCACGCACGGCCGGCGGCGCGTGATCCTCTCCATCCTCCAGGCCTCCCCGACGCCGCTGAGCGTCCAGGAGATCGCCGAGCGCATGGACGTGCATCCCAACACCGTCCGCTTCCACCTCGACCGTCTCGTCGAGGCGGGCCGCGCGCAGAGGCTGCTCGGCGAGATCGCCGGCCCCGGCCGGCCGCCGATCGTGTACAGGACCAGCCGCACCATGGACCGCTCCGGCCCGTCCAACTACCGGCTGATGGCGACCATGCTCACCAGCTATCTGGCCACCACCAGCGACAACCCGGCGGCCACCGCAGCCGAGCTCGGGCGCGCGTGGGGACCATCGCTGGTCGCCGATCCCGCGGCATCCGCATCCGCATCGGCGCCCCGCCGGCGCAGCCGAGCCGACGCCGTCGCGCGAACCGTGGCCCTGCTCGACGAGCTCGGCTTCGAGCCCGAGCCCCCGGAAGGCCCGCGCGCGAAGGAGATCCGGCTGCGGCACTGCCCGTTCCTCGACCTCGTCGACGACTATCGCGAGGTCGTCTGCGCGGTGCACCTCGGACTGATGCAGGGCGTGCTCGGCGCGCTCGGCGGCCGGGTCGACGTCGAGCGGCTCGAACCGTTCGCCGAGCCCGACCTGTGCGTTGCCCGGCTCACCGCCGCGGGGGCCGGGCGGTGAGCGATGCCGCCGAGAAGATCGCGACCGCCGCCGCGCTGCTCTGGCTCGGCATGGTGCTGGCCATCTCGTT
>DASYAE010000142.1:0-10917 GCA_036501535.1 Actinocrinis sp.
GGTGTCGCCGGTGCCCCAGGTCGCGCCCTCGGCGTAGGTGTCGCCGGTCGGGGTGTGCGGCTCGTTGCGCAGGTCGAAGCCGATCACCGTCGGGTCGTTGGCGAACATCGTCGCCAGCGTCGTCCAGTCGTTGACCCAGTCGGCGTTCGTGTACGTGCTCGTATACCACAGGCCGTTCGCCTCGGCGCTGTTGCCGGCCTCGGAGCGGTGGTCGTCCAGGATGACCTTCAGGCCGTCCTGCCCGGCGTACGCGATGATCTTGTCCAGGATCTGCAGCGAGTTCAGGCCTTTGAGATCAGTGTTGATCGGCCCGCTCTGCCCGTAGTAGCTGAGGTTGCTCGGCACCACCGGGTCCTCCACCATCTGGTTGGAGAACGGGATCCGGATCGTGTTGTATCCCAGGCTCTTGATGTCGTCGACGATCGTGTGGTAGTCCTGCGCCCACAGGCCGTGCGCGACCTCGTCGGTGGTCTCGAAGCCGTACCAGTTGATGCCGGCGATGCGCACCGCGCTGCCGTTCGAGTCCAGGATCTGGCTTCCTGAGGTGTGCCAGTACCCTGCGCCGAGGCCGGAGGCCGCGTGCGCCGGGGTGGCGGTGCTGACCGCGAACACGAGGGTTCCGGCGGCGAGGGCGGCGGCGCTGAGCGCGGCGAGCGAGCGCACGCCCGGGCGGCGGCTCGGCGGTGCGGCGGGCGGACGGGGTTCGGGCATGGGCTTCCTCACGGATGATCCGGCGGCACTGTGCCGGGGCGGGCCGTTTCCGGTGCAGTGAACGGTCCGTTCCGCGGGAAGGTCAAGGAGCGCGCGTCGAACGCCGTCGAACGGGCCGGCGCGCCGCGGCCGGGCCGCGGATGATCGCGCAGTTCGGGGCGGCGGAAGCCGGCGGCGGGCGCGGTGCGCCGGCCCGTCCGACGGCTCCGGCGGGGTGAAAGTTTCGCCCTGTGCCGGGCCGCGGCGGCCGCCGCGCCGCCGCGTCCCGGCCGGGGCCGGCTAGAGCCCGAAGGTCCGGACGTCGAAGTGCGTGACGGTGTCGTCGTAGCCGATCAGCGCCGCCTGGGCCTCGGGTTCGACGACGGCGTCCTTGACGTCCTCGCCGGCGAAGCCGTGCACGGCGTCGAGGGATTCCCAGAACGTGTGCACCTCGATGCTCACCTCGTCGTAGTGCTGCCGGGTGAGCAGGTCCGCCTTCACGAATCCCGCCATGCCGCGCAGCTCCGGCACGACGGTGTCCTCGAAGTGCTTGCTGTACCGCTCCGCGCCCTCCGGCGTCGCCTCGGCGCGCCAGATCCTGCTGATCATCGGGTCCCCTTCCAGATCGCGAACAGTTCGGCGGCATTGAAGCGGCACCCCGCGCGCTGCCGGTCGCCGGCGGACCGATCCTCTCAAGCCGGGCGCGGCCGCGCGAGGATCCGGGCCCGGCCCCTTACGGGGGATTACGGCCGGGCGGCCGCCCTGGCGCTCGGCGGGCCGCGCGAGCATCATCGTCAGCGTGAAGTGGCGTGAAGGGCGCGGCTCCGACGAAGTCAACGCGCCGGGAGAGGCACACTTCGAGGTCGAGTTCGACTACGCCGACGAGGCCGCCGGCGAGCGGCCCGAAGGCGCCGAGTTCGCCGACTCGGGCGAAGCCGGCGAGACCGGCGGCGTGCGGACCGCGGCGGCCGTCGCCGCGGACCCGGACTCGGGCCCGGACGAAGTGTGGAGCAGAGAGCTGCCGGGCTGGCTGAGGCTGACCTGGCGGCGGGCCGCCGTGCTCGGCGCGGCGGCGGCACTGGTCGCCGGATCGGTCGTCGCCGTCGGTCAGGTGCGCGCGGTGCAGCAGCGCGACCGCAACCGGTACACGGTGGTGGTGGTCTCCGGCAGGTACGTGCCCGGAACGGCCTTCCCGGCGCTGGACTACGACCTGACCCTGATGGATCAGGGTCCTGCGCCGATCATCGTGCTGACCCTGGAGGTCTTCGCGCCCGGTCTGTTCGACGCCTACGCCTGGAAGATCTCCGGGCTGCCGGTCGGCCGGCCGACCGAGGTGATGCTGCAGGGCTTCTACGTGTGCGTCGGCCAGGACACCAGGAGCGCGGACTCGGTGATCATGTCGGTGACCGGCCCGACCGGCCAGCCCGACTCGCTCACCCTGGACTCGACCCTGACCGGCGGCCCGTCGCCGTCCTGGGTGGACCAGCGCACGCAGCTGTGCAGCGGCGCCCCGGGGAGGGAGCATTTAAAAGTCCAGGAAGGCCGATCGGTGGGCTCCTCCGGGGTGGGCGGTGAGCACACCGACGGCCTCGGCGGCGCCGGTGAGTGAGCGTGATCGCACGTTTCACCCGAACGAGTCAACCGCCACTGGCCTGACTGCGTCTTAGGGTGGTTGAAAGACTCACTATTGGTGGAGCGCACGCCCTGTGATGGGGGGCGCCGTACGACGCGCCGGGGACGGGCTCGCGCCCTGCCGCGGTTGTCGTCGTGGCGGCGTCATCACGGCGGCGGACGGCTTCTGCGGCGTTGACAGGCGTATAAGGTTCCAGCGTAAGGGACATGCAAATGTCGGTGGGGATGCGATTCGCGGTCCTCGGGCCGCTGCGGGCGTGGCGGCACGGTACCGAGCTGGACATCGGCCAGCCGCAGCAGCGGGCGCTGCTGGCCGCCCTGATCCTGCGGGAGGGGGCTCAGGCCACGGTCGACGGTCTGGTCGACGATGTCTGGGGGGACGGTCCACCGGATTCCGCGGTGGGCATCGTGCGCAACTACATCCACCGGCTGCGCCGGCTGCTCGGCCCGGACGGCGCCACGCTGATCAGGTCGGTCGGCGGCGGTTACGCGCTGGGCGGCGTGGCGGCCGAGGACGTGGACCTCGCGCTTTTCAAGCGGTTCGTCGGCGAGGCGCGGGCCGAGCACGGCGCCGGGAACGCGGCGGCCGCGGCCGAGCGGTTCGCGGCCGGGCTCGCCCTGTGGACCGGCCCGGCGCTGGCCGGCGTCCCGGGGCCCTGCGCCGACATCCAGCGCACCCGGCTGACCGAGCTGCGGCTGGTCGTCCTGGAGGAGTGGCTCGCCTGCGTCATCGAGCTGGGCCGGCCCGCCGAGGCGGTGTCCGAGCTCGCCCCGCTGGTCGCGGAGCACCCGCTGCGGGAGCGCTTCAGGGTGCTGCAGATGACGGCGCTCTACGGCGCAGGCCGCCAGGCCGAGGCGCTCGGCGTCTTCCGCGACGTGGCCCTGCTGCTGCGCGAGGAGCTCGGCGTCGACCCGTGCCCCGAGCTGCGGGAAGTGCACCAGCGGGTGCTCGCCAACGACCTGCCCCAGGCACGGCCGACGGCCGCGGGTGCCCGGCCCGAGGCCGCGCCGGTGTCCGGGCGGGAGGCGGAGCGGAGGATCACGCCTGCCCAGCTGCCCGCCGACCTGCCGGACTTCATCGGCCGCGAGCACGAGCTCGAGGAAATCACCGGCCTCGTCCTGGACGGCGCGCGCGGCGCGGCGCAGAACACTGCGTCTCAGACGTCTGGTACGCCGTCGGACGCCGCGGCGGTCGGCGTGATCCACGGCATGGGCGGAATCGGGAAGACCGCCCTGGCCGTGCGCTGGGCGCACCGCAACGCCTCCCGCTTCCCGGACGGCCAGCTTTACGCCGACCTGCGCGGCTTCGACCCGGACGACGGCGCGCTGCTGCCCGGGGACGTGCTCGAGGAATTCCTCGTCGGGCTGGCCGTCGCCCCGCGGGACGTCCCGGCGAGCCTGTCCGCGCGCTCCGCGCTCTTTCGCAGCCTGATGGCCGGCCGCCGGATCCTGGTGCTGCTCGACAACGCGCGGGACGCCGGCCAGGTCAGGCCCCTGCTGCCGGGCGCGAGCGGCTGCGCGACCCTGGTCACCAGCCGCAACCGGCTCTCCGGCCTGATCGCGACGCACCACGCGCGGGCGCTGCGGCTGCGCGTGCTCGAGCCCGGACACGCGCGCGAGTTCCTGGTGCGCAGCCTCGGGCCGGGCCGGGTGGACGCCGAGCCGGACCCGGTCGACGAGGTCATCGAGTACTGCGGCGGACTGCCGCTCGCCCTGGCCGTGGTGGCGGCGCGGGCCGGCGAGATGCCCGACGTCCCGCTGGCCGCGATCGCCGCCGAGCTGCGCGCGGCCCGCGGCAGCCTCGAGGCCCTGTCGGTGGAGGGCGATCCGGCCGCCGACACCCGCGCGGTGTTCTCCTGGTCGTACCGGTCGCTCAGCGGCCCGGCGGCGCGGCTCTTCCGGCTGCTCGCGCTGCATCCCGGCCTGGACATACCGATCAGCGCCGTCGCCGCGCTCGTCGCGGCGCCGCGGCGCCGGGCCCGCGCGCTGGTCGACGAGCTGACGAACATGCACCTGCTCACCGAGCAGGCTCCGGACAGGTTCACCCGGCACGACCTGCTCAGCGCGTATGCCAGCGAGCTGGTTCACCTCGAGGACTCGCAGCGTGAGCGCGACCACGCGGTCGAGCGGCTGCTGTTCCACTACACCAGCAGCGCCGCCGCGGCGTCGGCGATCTTCTCGCCGGTGCGGCTCGTGCAGCTCGAGCCGGTGCCGGCCCGGGACCGGTACACCGTCGCGTTCGCGGACGCGGACGAGTCGGCGCGGTGGTTCGCGGCCGAGCATCCGAACCTGGTCCGGCTGATCGGCTGGGCCGAGCGGCAGGGCTTCGACGAGCACACCTGGCGTCTCGCGCTGGCCCTGGAGCACTTCCTGGACCGCCGGGGGCTGTGGCACGACCTGATCGCGGTGCAGCGCATCGCGCTGGAGGCGGCGCAGCGGATCGGCGATCCGGTGCCGCAGGCGTTCGTACGGCTGGCGCTGGCCCGCGGCGACGTGCTGCTGCGCCGGTTCGACGCGGCCCACGCCCACCTGCGCGTCGCGCTGCGCCTGTTCGAGGCGGCCGGGCACGCCGCGGCGCGGGCGGAGACGCACCGGCAGATCAGCTGGGTCCTGGAGCAGCAGGGCCTTTTTGAGGAGGCGCTGGCCGAGGCGCGCCGATGTCTGAGCCTGCAGGACCGGACCGGCGCACTGCCGCAGAAGGCTGCGGCGCTCAACGCAGTGGGCTGGTATTGCGCGCTGCTCGGCCAGTACCGGGAGGCGCTGGCGCACTGCGAGGAGGCGCTCGGGCTGCTGCGGGAGCTGGAGATCCCGTACGCCGAGGCCGACACGCTCGACAGCATCGGCTACGCGCAGGACCACCTGGGCCTGCACGCGGAGGCGATCGCCAGCTATCACCAGGCGCTGGGCCTGTACAGGGAGATCGGCGTGCAGTTCGCCCAGGCCGACACCCTCGGCCGCCTCGGCGACGCGTGCCGGTCCGCCGGCCGGCCGGACGCCGCCCGCGCGGCGTGGACCAGCGCCCTGGAGATCCTGGAAGGCCTCGAACACGAGCAGGCCGAGGCCGTCCGGGAGAAGCTGCGCGACGCCGCCGCCTCGCCGAGGCAACTCGCGGCGAGCGGCACCGGCTGACCGTAGCTGCGCCGTAGCTGCGCCGCAGCGCCGTTCTGCTGCTGCGCGGTTCTCCCGTTCTTCTCATTCGATTCGCGGTCCTGCCGCCGGCTCACTGCCGCGCGGCCGGATCGCCATGCCCGCTTGCCGCCACGATGACGGCCGCTCGCCCGCTCGCCCGCCTGATCGACTCACCAATCACCGACAGTTTCATCTGTCTTGACAAGAAAAACTTTCGGCGGGATGCTCGGTCGTGCAGCCGGCGCAGGACGCGGCGGCGCTGCAGGCGCGACGAGGAGGAGATCGACATGAGGAAAACCGTGGCCGGGCTGTTCGTCTCGGTCGACAATGTGGTGGAGGCGCCGGAGAAGTGGACCGGGCCCTACTTCGGCCCGCAGGTCGGCGGCGTGGTCGGATCGCTGGTCGCCGGAGGCGACACGCTGCTGCTGGGCCGGGTGACCTACGAGACCTTCGCCGCCTCGTTCGCCGGCGACACCGGCGGCGACCCGATGGCTGCGCAGATGAACGCCTTCGAGAAGGTCGTCGTCTCGACGACCCTGGAGCGTGCCGAATGGCAGAACTCGACTTTGGTGAACGGCGACGTCGAGGCCGCGGTCACCGAGCTCAAGCAGCGCGAGGGCCGCAACATCAACCTCAGCGGGAGCGCGACGCTCGTCGCCTGGCTGCTGCGGCACGGCCTGCTGGACGAGTTGCACCTGCTGGTCTTCCCGGTGGTGGTGGGGGAGGGGCGGCGCCTGTTCGACGGCGGGGGCAGCCCGGTACCTTTGACCCTCGTCGCACATGAGGCATTCGACTCCGGGGTACTCCACCTCGAATATCACTGTGCTTGAAATAATTTGACCGAGAACTGACAGGAGGTTGTCGGGATCATGATGGCGGACAAGGACGCCCTCGCGTCGGACACGAGGACGGTCGTCTCCAAGGACGGCACGGTGATCGCGTACGAGCGGATCGGCAGCGGGCCGCCGGTCGTCGTGGTCGACGGTGCGTTCTGCTCGCGGACGATGGGGCCGGGCCACAGCCTCGCCAAGCCGCTCGCCGAGCATTTCACCGTGTACATCTACGACCGGCGCGGCCGCGGCGGCAGCGGGGACACCCTGCCCTACGACACCGACCGCGAACTCGAGGACCTGCGCGCCGTGATCGACGCCGCGGGCGGCACCGCCGACGTGTTCGGCCACTCGTCCGGCGCGTCGCTGGCGCTCGAGGCCGCCCGGCAGGGGCTGCCGATCCGCCGGCTCGCCCTCTACGAGGCGCCGATGGTCGTCGACGACTCCCGGCCGCCGGTCGGCGAGGACTACGGCGAGCGTCTTCGAGCCCTGATCGAGGCGGGCCGGCCCGGCGCGGCGATCAAGCAGTTCATGACCGAGGGCGTCCGGGTGCCCAAGGCGATGACCCTGATCATGCCCCTGACGCCCGCGTGGTCGAAACTGAAGGCGGTGGCCCCCACGGTCGTCTACGACACGGCCTTCGTCGAGCCCTACCTGAAGGGCCATCCGCTGCCGGCCGAGCGCTGGGCCGCGATCGACCTGCCGACGCTCGTGCTGCTCGGCGGGAAGAGCCCGGCATGGATGAAGCACGGCGTGCAGGAACTCGCCGGCCGGCTGCCCGGCGCCCGGCTGCAGGTCCTGGACGGACAGACGCACATGGTCAAGCCCGGCGTCGTCGCACCGGTGCTGCGAGAGTTCTTCGCGGACGCGGCGTAGCGCTCCGCGCTCCCGACCCCCCACCACCGGACGGAAACGAGGACCACCGTGCTCGACGTCGAGGTGATCGAGGACAGCGAGACCGCCGAGGCGGTGCTCGACCGCTCCCGGATCGCGCTGCTCGCCCGCCTGTCGGAGCCGATGTCGGCGTCGATGCTGGCGGCGCAGTCCGGGCTGCCGCGCCAGCGGATCAACTACCACCTGCGCGAGCTGGAGCGCCGCGGCCTGGTGGAGCTCGTCGAGGAGCGCCGCAAGGGCAACATGACCGAGCGGCTGCTGCGCTCGACCGCGCGCTCCTACCTCATCTCGCCGGCCGCGCTGGCCCGGCTCGCCCCGGATCCCGCGCGCGAGCCGGACCGGCTGTCCGCCTCCTGGCTGCTCGCCGTGGCGTCGCAGCTCGTGCGCGACGTCGGGGCGCTGGTGAAGGGCGCGGCCCAGGCGCGCCGCAAGCTGGCCACCTTCACCCTGGACGCAGAGATCCGCTTCGCCAGCGCGGCCGACCGGGCCGCGTTCGCCGAGGAGGTCTCCTCGGCGGTGGCGGCACTGGTCGCCAAGTACCACGATCAGGGTGCTGCGCAGGGCCGCAGCCACCGGCTGGTGCTCGCCGTGCACCCGAGCGCCCCCGCCGCCGCCCCGCAGGGGCCTGACGAGGCTTCCGCTCCGCCGAGTGAGGGGTTCTGATATGGGTCGGCCGTTCGAGCAGCGCCGGGAGGCGGAACTCCCGGCGACGACCCCCGAGCAGGTCTGGGACGCCATCGCGACCGGACCCGGCATCACCTCCTGGTTCATGGGCCGCACCGAGGTGGAGGGCGGCGCCGTGCGCACCGTGTTCGGCGACTACGCGCCGGAACTGCCGGTCTCGGCCGCCGACCGCCCCTCCCGCTTCGCCTACGGCGCCGAGCCGGCGCCGGACGGCCGGTTCATCGCCTACGAATTCCTCATCGGCGCGCGGGACGGCGGCAGCACCGTCATCCGGACCGTCACCAGCGGCTTCCTGCCCGGCGACGACTGGTCCGACGAGTACGAGGCGATGACGCTCGGCACCGACTTCTACTTCGAGACCCTCATCGCCTACCTCACGTCGTTCGCCGGCCGTCACGCGAGGCCGGTGACCGCGTTCGGGCCTGAGGGCCGCGACTGGGGTCGCACCCGCGCCGCGGTCGTTCGCCGGCTCGGCATGGCGGACCCGGTCGCGGTCGGCGACCGCGTCCACGCGGACCTGCCCGGGATCGGCCGGGTCGACGGCACCGTCTACGCGGTCAACGCGACGACACTCGGGGTGCGCACCGACGACGCCCTGCTGCGCTTCATCGCGGGCTTCGGCAAGGGGCACATCGCAGCGCATCTGTTGTTCGACCCCGGCGAGACCGACGGTACCGGCGAGTCCGACGAGACCGAGGCCTGGCGCGCCTGGATGGGCGAGCTCGAATATTAGGCCACGACGGCCGCGCCGTCGGGCGATCGGCGGCTGCCCAGCCGCGCGCGGCGCAGTACGCTCGGGCGAGGGATCCGACGGGGACCGGGGTCCGGGAGGCGGGAGATGCTGCGGAGCAGGCGCAGGAACAGGGGCGGGCTCGCTGGACGCGACGGGTCCGACGACGATCTGAGCTATCTCGGCGTGATGGACGAGATCGAGCACGAGAAGCGCAGATCACGAACACGACCGCGATCACGTGCCACGACCCTGCTGAGCAAGCCGCGTCCCGAGCCGACCTGGAAGGGCCTGGTCCTGCTGGCGGTCATCTTCCTCGGCGGGATGGCACTGCTCGTCGGAGCCTCGTTCGACGAAGCACATGAACGCTCCCAGGTCGACCAGATGGAGGCCGCGACTCGGTGCGCAACGGTGCCCCCGGCTGCATCGTCGAACGTTCTTTCGACCAACGGGACCTGCGCCGTCTGGCTGACGGCGCAGGTCTTCGGCCTGGACATCCCGGACAAGGGCACCACCGACCTCACCCTCGAGGACGCCACCGGCGGCGACTGGGACCTCTACTACGACAACCCGTCCGGCCTGGTACGCGGCCTGAAGTTCGGCCAGAGCGTGAAAATGCTGGTCTGGCAGGGCGACGCGGTCGCCGTGGGCCTGAGCACCACCAGCTACGCCCTGGACAACGACTCCCCTCAGGACGAGGCGGCCCTCGACCTCGGCATGATCATCCTCAGCGGCGGCATGGCCCTGATGGCGGCCACCGGGCTCTACTCCAACATCGACCGCCGCCGCCATCCGGAGGACCGCCGACGCCGGATCGGCGTCACTCCACTGGCCCTGATCAACATCTGCGTGGGCTTCCCCTGTCTGGTCGGCGGCCTGGTGGTCCTCGGCGCCGCCCCGAACAGCTTCGGCGCGCTGATCTTCCTGGCCTGTTTCGCCTTCCTGCTCTGGTGCCTGTTCGGCTGGCTCTTCGTCCGCCAGCGGATCCGGCGAATCGCCGGACTGCTGGCCTGAGCCGTCATTCCCACTGCTGGTTGCTGCCGCCGTTGCAGGTGTAGAGCTGCAGCGGTGTGCCGTCGGCGGTGGCGCCGCCGGCCGCGTCCAGGCAGAGGCCTGATTGGGTCCCGATGATGGCGCCGCCGGAGCCGATGGTCCACTGCTGGTTGGCGCCGCCGTTGCACGACCACAGGTCCACCACGGTCCCGTTCGTCGTGCCCTGACCGTAGGCGTCGAGACACAGACCGGACTGCTGTCCGACGATGGTGCCGTTCCGGTTTACTGTCCACAGCTGGTTGGTCTGTGCGTTGCAGTCCCAGATGTCGACGACCGTGCCGTTGGTCGCGCCCTGCCCGTACGCGTCCATGCACCGGCCCGACGCCGGATTGACGATCGTGGTCGCCGAGCCGAGCGAGAACTCCTCGTGCGAGTCGCTGAAGACGGTCGCGCCGTTCTTCGCGGTCTGCAGCGTGAGGTAGAGCACCGAGCCGGTGGACGGCGCGGTGAACGAGACCGCGGCCTGTGCGCGCCCGGCCAGCGGCACGGTCAGGGTGCTGTTGCCGGAGGCGACGGTCGGCCCGGTCGGCGAGCCGGTGTGCGCCGACCAGGAGAACTGCACCGACGTCCCGGCAAGCGTGTCGTTGAACACTGTGATGCTCCGCGATACCGGCTGTCCGTAGGGCAGGCTGGGCTCGTCGGCCAGGACCGGGAAGTCGCCGGCGGAGTCCGAGCTGCCGCTGGCGTTCCAGTAGGGCAGGTCCGCCGCGAGCAGCGGGCTGAACGCGTCCTGGACCAGCTCGATCTGCGGGTTGGTCCACGGGTCCGGGAGGTTGTCGGCGCCGTAGAGCGGGGGACGGCCCTCCTCGGTGACGAAGTCCGTGGTCTTCACGCCGGGCACGAAGCCGGCCCACCCGGAGAGCATCGCGTAGGGCCGCAGGTCGGCCGCGCCGGCGGCTTCCAGGACTGGACCACGGTCACCACCACCGTCACCCTGCCCGCCGGTGTGCAGACCCTGAAGGTCGCGCAGGACAACGGCGGCTGGAACATCCACGACCTCTCCTTCGCGCTGCTCTCCGCCCCCTACGGCGGAACCGCCACCGCGGTCCCGGGCACCGTGCAGGCGGCCAACTACGACACCGGTGGACAGGGCGCCGGATACAGCGTCAGCTCGGTCAACGGCGGCGCCGATGGCTATCGCCCCGACGGCGTGGACCTGGAGAACACAAGCGACACCCAGGACACCACCGGCGCCGGAGCCGGCTACGACGTCGGCTGGACCACGAACGCCCAGTGGTTCAACTACACGGTCGCCGTGGCCACAGCCGGCACCTA
>DASYAE010000143.1:0-1843 GCA_036501535.1 Actinocrinis sp.
GCAGCCGGCGTTCTCGCACTCGCTGACCGCCTGCGCGGCCCACTCCGGCGGGTCTGTCATCGACACGAACGCGCCGCCGGAGATGGTGATGATCATGTGCGCCGCCACCAGCGCGGCCGGCAGCGCCTGCGCTCTGCTGCCTAGCACCGGGCTGCCTGGCACCGGGCTGTCTGGCACCGGGCTGTCTGGCACCGGGCTGTCCGGCACCGGGCTGTCCGGAGCGCCAAGCCTGCGGCGGTCTGATTGGTCACCCCGACGGTGAGCCGCGCCGCCTGCCAGGGACCGGGCAGTTCTGTGGCGCGGACCGTCACGACGCCGCGCAGCGCCCGGCGGACGCGCATCACGTCCCCGTCCGCGGTCGCCTCGTGCTCCTCCCCGCCCCGGATGCCGAACGGCGTGGCGGTGCCGTCGCCGAACAGCGCGGCGCCCGCCACGGTGGCCGAGACCTCGCGTTCGACCGCCTCGTCCCAGGTGTCCGGCGCTCCAGGGCCCGGGCAGGTCCTGCGCTGCACCTGGAGGAACCTGACGACCACGTCGACGGACGGCTCGCCGTCGCGGGTGAAGACGCACTCGGCCCGCGCGGTGGTGGTCTCCGACGGATCGGCCGCCGCGTACGCCGGGGGCATCAGCACGCCGAACTGCCAGCGGCTCCGGTTCTTCTGGGCCGAGGCCCGGTACGGGTAGAGGATGTAGCCCTCGTAGAGCACCGCGTCGGCGACGCGCCGCACGTCGTCGAGGCTCATGGCGTGCCCCCCATCGTCCCGCCGGCGTCCCGGCCGGCCCGGTCCGCGTTCGCCAGCAGCGCCGCGAGCGTCGCGTCCCAGGTCGGCAGCGCGTGGACGGCCTTGAACGCCGACAGCTCGTCGAGTGTCTCGCGGCTGCAGCGCAGCCACGCGCTGCCGGGGAAGTGCTCGTTCACCACGTCCTGCCAGACGCTGACCGGCATCCGGTAGCTGGCCTCCGAGCTCCACGGGATCGGCTCCACGCGGAGCCGGCCGTCGGGCGAGGTGAAGACGGTGCCGCTGAACAGCAGCAGCAGCGGGATCGTGCCGTCGTCCAGGCCTTGCAGGTACCGGCCTGAGGCCACCTCGAGGTCGTAGGTGCACGGCACCTCGAGGCCGACCTCGGTCTGCCCGGTGAACGCGGGGACCATGACGGACACGGCGGCGAGCTGGATCGGCTTGACCGTTTCCGCCCAGCGCGCGGTGTCGCCGAACAGGTCGTGCAGCCGCCGTGCCTCGTCGGGGGAGTACCTGCGCTTGTGCGGCTCGATCCTGATCTGGCAGCGGAGCGCGACAGCGTCCACGCGCTCGCCGAGGCCTTCCGTGACGTTCAGCCGGAACAGCAGCGTGGGCGTCGCCGTGTACGGCGCCGCGCTCGCCCCCGGGCAGTCGAAGATCAGCTTCGCCATCTACGCCCCTGCCAGCGGATCCGGGGACGCCAGCGGATCCGGGGGCGCCAGCGGGCGGGTGCGCTCCCGGATATCGGCGAGGAAGTCCGTCAGGAGGCGCTGTGCTTCCGCGCCGCCGTCGAAGCCGCGCCAGTGCACCCGCAGACCGCCCGCCAGCGAGTAGCACATGTCGATCGGTATGAGGAACGCCTCCACGCCCCCTTCGGCGTCGTCGTCGGCGCCGGGACCGACCGGCGCGGGCGCCGGACCGCCCGCGAGGCGCGGCGAGCCCGCGACGATAAGGATCGCCTCCACGTCCGGCAACGGTGCCCGCAGCAGCGGATGGGCGGCGGCGAGCCGGTCCCAGCCGGCCAGGTCGAGCTCGCACTCCGTCACGCCGGCCGGGCTGGGGTAGCTGGCCACGACGTGCCCGAGCGCCGAGTTGACGAAGAA
>DASYAE010000144.1:0-3105 GCA_036501535.1 Actinocrinis sp.
TATCGAACATATCAAATCGAATATTTTTTCCATCAACCGCGACGTGCATCGTGAAGTCATCGCCTTTATCATGTCACCGGGCGCTTCAAAACCAGCCACTCATGGGCGCTTCAAAACCAGCCACGACTCTTGGGGTTTCTCGTCCACATCTCGACTGTATCCGGCCCGACATCTGGTTCAAAGGGTCAGGAGCGGAGCGGCGTTCTTCTTCCGACCGCGAGGGTGTCCTGTCGGCCAGCGGCGTGGCTCGGTTCGCGACCCCTGCTGGAGATGTCCGGCGCTCACCAGAACCGGCTCAGAGATCCTCCTCTCGTGCGCCCGCGGAGCCGGGGGGCGCTTTGGCTGGTTTTGAACCCGAGCCACCGCCCCCCGAGCCGGGGGGCGCTTTGGCTGGTTTTGAATCCTGGGGTGCGTCCGCCGGCACACCCGGCCGGTCCTTCAGGCGGTAGCTCCGGCCGTTCATCTGGACCACCTCCGCGTGGTGCAAGAACCGGTCGAGAATCGCCGTCGCCGTCGGGACGTCACCCACCAGCTTGCCCCAGTCCTCCAGCGGGCGGTTCGACGTCATCATCGTCGACCGCGTCTCGTACCGCCGCATGATGATCTCGAAGAGATACTCGCCGGAACGCTTCGGCAACTGTTTCATCCCCATGTCGTCGATGACCAGCAGGTCGGGCTTGAGGTACTTCGAGAGCACCTTGTCCTCGGCCGACACCGCCTCGTCGTGGAGGAAGTCGCGGACCACGTCGAAGACCGACCGGTACAGCACCGCGTGACCCGCCTTGATCGCCTGATAGCCGACCGCCTGGACCAGGAAGCTCTTGCCCACCCCCGGCGGCCCGAGCCAGAGCACGTCGCGCTTCTCGCGGACGAACCGGCACGTCGCCAGGTCGAGCACCTGCTTCCTCTTGAGCGACGGGTTGAACGCCCAGTCGAACTGGTCCAACGGCTTCAGGTCGCGGAACGACGCCGCCTTGACCCGCCGCTGCAACTGGCGGTCGGATCGCACCGCGAGCTCGTCCTGGAGGATCAGCTCGAGGAACTCGATGTGGCTCAGGCCGTGGCCGGCCGCCTCCTGGAGCCGGATCTCCAGGCCCTCGAGGAGCCCGGAGAGGCGGAGCTTCTTCAAGGCACTACGCAAGGCATCGTTCATGGAAGGACCTCCTCCTTCTGGAACGCGTCGTGGACCAGCCGGCCGTAGTCGGACAGCGGACGGATCATCGGGTGCTCGCTCATGAAGGGCATCGTCTCCTGTCTCGGGGCGTCGCGCTCGATCAGGGCGCGGACCGTCCGCAGGTGGTGCGAGCCGTAGCTCGCCGCGATCGCGCACGCCCGCTCGATCGCCGCGACGGGATGGCGGTCGGCCAGGCCCAGCAGGCCGATCAGGACCCGGACCGCCTCGACGCCCCGCGCCTCGACCGTCGCCTCGGCCCAGCGGGCACTCTCGGGCCCGAGGCGACGCGCCCGCGCCAGGTGCCAGGCGGCGCCCCGCTCGACCCCGCTGACCTTCTCCGAGGCGATGTGCACCGACTGCGTGCTGAACCGCCCCGGCTCGTGCCGGACGTGCACGGCGACCTGCTCCATCCGATCGTTGAAGACCCGGACCATCCGCGCGTCCCAGCGGACCCAGACCTTGCGGGCGAGGTACTCCGGCGGCACCGAGTAGTAAGCGTGATCGACCTCGACGTGGCCGTCGCGATGGACCGTGCGGCGGGCCTCGCGAAACGATGGGAACGGGTCCGGCGGCAGCGGCAGCAGCGCGGCGCGCTCGGCTTCATCGAAGTGCTTACCGACTTGCCGACGTGTTGTGCCGTGCACGCGGGTGTCGGCCACGTTCAGCTCCCAGTCGCGGAGGAACCGGTTCTGCTCGTCGAGACCGGCGAAGCTCCTGCCCCTCAAGGCGTTCTCCTGGACGTAGTCGACGCCGCGCTCGACCTTCCCCTTGTGGCGGGGCGTGTAGGGGCGCGTCGGCAGGAACACGGTCGCGTAGTGCTCGCCGAAGGAGCGGACCTTGGGGTTGATCTCGGGGTCGAACCAGTCGGCCTTGGTGACGGCGGCCTTGAGGTTGTCCAGGACCAGCCGCCTGGGCACGCCGCCGAAGTGGCGGAAGGCGCCCTCCAGGCAGCGGAGGAAGTCGTCGGTGGTCTGGCGGTAGACGGCCTCGCTGTAGCCCTTGCGGGAGTGGCTCAGGACGACGCGGAGGACGTGGGTCCTCTGCCGCTTGCCGTCGGGGCCGACGACCGGCGCGCCGGCGCCGAAGTCGACCTGGGCCTCGTCGCCGGGGTCGGATTCGATGCGGCGGAACGGCAGGTCGTGCGCCCCTTCGAGACGGCGGACGAACCGTCGGACGCAGTAGTAGCTGCCGGCGAATCCGTGGTCGGCGACCAGGTCCTGGTAGATCCGCTGCGCGGACAGCCGCTGACCGGCCTTGGCCGTGATCGGCTCGCGCCACGGCTCGCAGCCGCTGAGGCGGCCGGAGCCGCGCGGCGGCGGGACCGCGCCCGGGCCGACGGGCGCAACGGCCCGGTCCGGCGCGCCGTCGGCCTCCCCCGAGCCGGTGGGCGCAATGGCTGGTTTTGCCGCGCCGTCGGCCGGCTGGGAGCCGGCGGGCGCATTGGCCGGTTTCGGGCCCGGCTCAGGGAGCCGCAGGTGCCGTGCGACGGTCTCGCGGTTGACGCCCAGCTCGTCGGCGATGCGACGCTGGGACCAGCCGCGCCGGTGCAGTGTACGGATCGTCTCGCTGATGGCCATCTTGAGCAGATTCGCCATGGTGGGCCTCCCGGGGCAGCGTCGTTGCCCCGGAGCTTACCCGGCTCATCTGGGTCTCCTCAAAATGGCTGGTTTTCAAGCGCCCCTCGGTGGCTGGGTTTGAGCGCCCGCTGACAGCTTTGCTCGGCGCGCCGGCCGACGGAAGCCGCCCCCGAGATTGGCTTCGTTCGGCGCCGGGGCCTCCGCGCCGTGGCGACCCAGATTGGCTTCGTTCGGCGCGGCATCCCCGAGGCCGATTGGCTTTGCTCGGCCAGCGCGACCGCTCGCCCATGGCCTGCGAGGGAACGAAGGCGATCCTCGCCGCGCGCAACTTGCACTTTGGCTTTGCTCGGCGCA
>DASYAE010000145.1:0-25479 GCA_036501535.1 Actinocrinis sp.
AGGCCAGCGCGCCGTCGTTGTCGTCCCGGGAGTCGATGCCCAGGAAGTCCACGCCCTTCGCCTGGTACGCCTGATAGGCCGTCTCCAGCCCCGGGCCCTCGACCCGGCACGGCGTGCACCACGAGCCCCACACGTTGATCACGGTGATGTGGCCCTTGTCCTGCGCGAGCGCGAAGTGGCTCCCCGTCAGGGTGGTGCCGGACAGGTCCGGCGCGGCCACCCGCTGGCCTGCCGGGACGTCGGTGATGCCGCTCTGCGTGCTGACGTATCCGATGTTCCCGGTGTCGTCGCTCCCCGAGGACGAGCCGCATCCGGCCACCGCGGCTGCGGCCGCCAGGGCCAGGAGCGCGGCGGCGGCGGTGCGGACCGTTCGCGTTGCGGGCATGCGAAGAGTTTCGCATGCCCGCATTCGCACCCCGCGGCTGGGGCGCGCTTCTTCAGGAACGGGTGACGCGCTCTCAGACCATTCAGACTGCGTTCACAAGAGGCGCGTTCATCGCAGGCGCCGCGGAACTACGCGCCGGCGACGAACTTCCGCGTGGTCTTCGCCGGCAGCAGGTCCTTCGCCGGCTCCCGGTACTCGATCCCGGCGAACTGATCGCCGCGGAAGACGAAAGAGGTGACCGAGGCGAGCGAGCACTCCCGCCGACGCGGGTCGTGCCACAGCCGGCGGTGCTCGGCGGCCAGTCGGGAGACCCAGATCGGCAGCTGGTGGCTCACGCACACCGCCTCGCGGCCCGGCGCCTGGTCGCGGGCCGCCTCGATCGCCGCGCGCACCCGCTTGACCTGCTCGCTGTAGGGCTCGCCCCAGGACGGGCGCAGCGGGTTGTACAGCTTCGGCCAGACCGACGGCCGCTTGAGCACCCCGTCGCCGACGCTGAACCGCTTGCCCTCGAAGAAGTTCGCCGCCTCGATCAGCCGCGGGTCGGCGCCGACCTCCAGGCCGTGCCGGGCCGCGATCGGGGCGGCGGTCTCCCGCGCCCGCTCCAGCGGCGAGGCGACGACCACCGCGACGTCCCGGTCGGCGAAGAACTCCGCGGCCCGGTCCGCCATCTTGCGGCCGAGTTCGGAGAGGTGGAAGTCGGGCAGCCGGCCGTAGAGCACGCCGGTCGGGTTGTACACCTCACCGTGCCGCATCAGGTGCACGACGGTGCGGACCCCGGGATCGATCTGAGACATGCCTTCGATACTAGGGGGTACTGCCGCGCTGAAATTCCGCGTCGAATTCCGCGCCGAACAGGCGCCGCCCGCAGCACACCGCGCCTATTCGGCCCCAGCCCGCGCCGCCGCCCGGGCCGCGACCGGCAGCGCGGCCGCGATCCGCTCGACCGCGGCGTCGTCGTGCGCGGCGGAGACGAACCAGGCCTCGAACGCGCTCGGCGGCAGGTAGACGCCCTCGGCCAGCATCGCGTGGAAGAAGGCTGCGAACCGCGCGGTGTCCTGCCGGCGGGCCGCGGCGTAGTCGGCGACCGGCTGGTCGGTGAAGAAGACCGAGAACATCGTCCCGGCGAACTGCGCCCGGTGCGCTACCCCCTCCTTCGCCAGCGCCTCCGAGGCCAGGCCCGCGATCGTGTGCGCAACTCGATCCACGTGCTCGTACACCTCGGGCGTGCACAGCCGCAGCGTCGCCAGGCCGGCCGCAGTGGCCGGCGGATTGCCCGAGAGCGTCCCGGCCTGGTACACCGGCCCGGCCGGAGCGAGCTGCGCCATCACCTCCGCCCGCCCGCCGAAGGCCGCCGCCGGGAAGCCGCCGCCCATCACCTTGCCGAAGGTCATCAGGTCCGGCGCCACCGCGTCGATGCCGAACCAGCCGGTGCGCGAGGCCCGGAACCCGGTCATCACCTCGTCGGAGATGTAGAGCGCGCCGTGCTCGCGGCACAGGTCGCGCAGCCCCTCGTTGAACCCGGGCAGCGGCGGCACCACGCCCATGTTGCCCGCCGCGGCCTCCGTGATCACGCAGGCGATCTCGTTCCCGTGCGCGGCGAACGCGGTGCGCACCGCCTCGAGGTCGTTGTAGGGCAGCACAATCGTGTCGCCGGTCTGAGCCCCCGTCACCCCCGGGGAGTCCGGCAGCCCGAGCGTCGCCACCCCCGAGCCGGCCGCCGCGAGCAGCGCGTCGACGTGCCCGTGGTAGCAGCCCGCGAACTTGACCACCTTGGATCGCCCGGTGAACCCGCGCGCCAGCCGGATCGCGGACATCGTCGCCTCGGTGCCCGACGAGACCAGCCGCACCGCGTCGAGCGGCTCGATCCGCGCGACCATCTCCTCCGCCAGCGCGACCTCGCCCTCGGTCGGCGTACCGAAGGAGGTCCCGCGGGCCAGCGCCTCGGAGACGGCGCGCAGCACCTCGGGATGCGCGTGCCCGAGGATCATCGGACCCCACGAGCAGACAAGGTCCACATATTCCCGGCCGTCCGCGTCCTTGATACGCGCGCCGGCAGCCGAGACCATGAAGCGAGGCGTCCCGCCCACCCCGCGGAACGCCCGGACCGGCGAGTTCACCCCGCCCGGCGTCACCGCCGCGGCCCGGTCGAACAGCTTCTGGGAGGCAGGGGCGTCGAAGTCGTAGGTCACCGGTCCAGTCTCGCACCCCGGTCTCGGGCTTCGTGCAACCCGTCCGGCCCGGGTGCGCTCTGTGCGGTATAGGGCCACAGCCGTGGAGAGGGGCAGGACGGCGTGAACGAAGAGTTCGGCGAATACGCCAGAGCACGCCAGCACCATCTTTTCCGCACGGCATTCCTTCTGTGCGGGGACCGCGACCGGGCCCAGGACCTGGTGCAGACCACGTTCGTGAACCTCCTGCGCTCCTGGCGCAGCGCCCGGGCCGCCGAGAACCCCGACGCCTACGCCAAGAAGACGCTGGTGCGCGCCTTCCTCGACGAGCAGCGCAAGAGCCGGCGCTCCTGGGAGCACGCCCACCTGTTCGTCGACAAGCCCGGCTCCACGGCCCCGGCAGACGGGGCAGACCTGCGCGTCACCGTGCTGAACGCGCTGCGGACGCTGCCGCCCAAACCGCGCGCGATGGTCATCCTGCGCTACTGGGAGGACCTGTCGGTCGAGGAGACCGCGCGGATCCTCGGCTGCAGCGAGGGCAACGTGAAGAGCCAGTGCTCCCGCTCGCTGGCCGCGCTCCGGACGCAGCTCGGCGAGCACTTCACCGAACTCGTCGAGGCCTGAGAGGGCCGGCCGTAGGATTCCGAGAGGGACGCATCCATGAACCTGTACGAGCTCTTCGACAACGCGACGGACAACCTCGCCGAGCTGCCGGACCTGGCCCCGGTGGCCGAGCGGATCGTGCGCCGCCGCCGGATCACGACCCGGTCCTTCAGCGCGGCGTGCGCGGCCGCGCTGGTCATCGGCGTCGGCACGCTGACCCTGCACCCGGACAGCCCGCCGCTGCCGGCCACCGTCGGCGGCGGCCCGGTCTGCGGGAGCGCCGGCGCGACCGCGTCGGCCTCGGCGTCGCCGAATCCGGGGTACTCGCTGCCGTCGTCCGCCGGGTCGGGCGGCGCGACGGGGCCCGGGTTCACCGGGTCGGGCTCCGCGGGCGACTTCCCGCAGCAGGCCGCGCAGGCGCTGACCAACCTGTGGCCGGAGTCCTGCTCGACCGTCGTGTCGGCCGGCGGGATCTACCCGGCCACCGCGGTCGAGCGCTACCAGGCGTTCGAGGTGCTGGCCGGCGGCGGCTCGTACCCGCTCGTGCTGCGCTTCGACGAGGGCACCGGGGCCCTGGCGCTGCGTCAGACCTGCACGGCCACCGAGGAGGAGAGCGGCAACTGCAAGTCCGGGACGCTGAACGGCGCCTATCCGTACACCGCGTCGTTCAGCGACGGCTACGGCCTGCTGACCTTCCAGTACCAGACCAGCGACGTGACCATGGAGGTGACCCTGCTGGAGTTCGCCCCCGCGGCGGACGCGATCACGCTTCCGCAGCTGGTCGAGGTCGGCGACTCGGCGCTGATGTGGAACCTGGTGGGGCTCGCGATCGAGGACCAGGTCCCGGCGAACAACGGGATCACCCCCTCGGGCCTGGCCGCCGAGGCGTCCTCGGTGCAGAGCCAGCGCGCGAGCTGACGGCCGGCCGGCGGTCGGGCGGTCGGGGACGCGGGGGACGTAAGGGGGTTGACGGGACGTACGGCCTGCCGAGACGGTGCTTGCCGAGACCGTGCTCGCCAGGACCGTGCTCGCTAAGACAGCGCGTGGAACTTGTTCTGCGCCGCCTCGAGCGTGTCGGTCAGCAGCGCCTCGGCGGCGTCGGCGGCCAGGTCCACGTGCACCGGCAGCTCCTTGGCCTCCGCCGCGGAGAACGGCTTGAGCACGAAGTCCGCCGGGTCCTGCCGGCCCGGCGGCCGCCCGATGCCGAAGCGCACCCGCAGGTACTCCCGGGTGCCCAGCGACTTCGTGATCGAACGCAGTCCGTTGTGCCCGTTGTCGCCGCCCCCGCGCTTGAGCCGGACCACGCCGAACGGCAGGTCCAGCTCGTCGTGCAGCACGATGATCCGCTCGACCGGCACCTTGAAGAAGTCGCGCAGCGAGGCGGTCGGGCCGCCGGAGAGGTTCATGAACGACTTCGGCTTGAGCAGCACCGCGCGCCGGCCCGCGATCCGGCCCTCGACCACGTCCGCCGAGCCGCGGTGCGCCTTGAACCGGCCGCCCATCCGGGCGGCCAGCAGGTCCGCCACCATGAAGCCGGCGTTGTGCCGGGTCGCCGCGTAGCCCGGGCCCGGATTGCCCAGCCCGGCCACCAGCCAGGGCGCGTTGTCCGCCGTCACCTCTGCCCAATCTCCCGGTCGGCCCGGATCTCCCGGTCCAAGCGTCCGGCGCCGCGCCCCGCGGGCGCGACGCCGGTATCAGCCTTCGTGCAGCGTGGCCGGAGCAGCCGGAGCAGTCCGGCGAACTCCCAGCCGCGCGAACTCTCAGTCCTCGGAGTCGCCGACCGGCTCCAGGACGCTCGCCTCGGTGCTCGGCTCGGTCGTCGGCTCGGCCGCGGACGGCTGGATCACGTGCAGCACGACGTGCTCGGGGTCGATCGCCAGGGTCGCGCCGGCGGGCAGCTTGACGTCCCGGGCCAGGATCTGGCTGCCGACGTCGAGGCCCTGCACCGAGACCTCGATCGAGGCCGGGATGTTCGTCGCCTCGGCCTCGATCGGCAGGCTGTTCAGGGTGTGCTCGAGCAGGTTGCCGGCGACGATGTCGCCGGTGGTGGCGATCGGGACCTCGACGGTCACCTTCTCGCCGCGGCGCACCAGCAGCAGGTCGACGTGCTCGATGGTGCGCCGGACCGGGTCCTTCTGCACCGCCTTGGGCAGCGCCAGCTGGTGGCTGCCGGTGCCGAGGTCCAGGTTCAGTAGCACGTTCGGGCTCTTGAGCGCCATGAACAGGGCGTGGCCGGGCAGGGCCAGGTGCACCGGGTCGGTCTTGTGGCCGTAGAGCACGGCCGGGATCTTGCCGTCGCGGCGCAGCTGGCGGGCCGCGCCCTTGCCGAAGTTCTCCCGCGGCTCGGCGGTGATCCGGATCTCAGCCATGGTGGTCCTCCTCGTCGGTGTCGTGGGTCAGCCTGGATGATCACGGCCGCCGCGGCCACATGGTCGCAGGGGCCTGAGCTGTCTGGACACCGCGGCGGGGACCCGCCGGGAACCTCGATCAGCACGTCGATCACGGAGCCGGCCGCGTCACGCGGCCGCTCCCTCGCCGGGCTCGCGACGAGTTTACCAGCGTCCGCAGGGTGCCAGGGTCACCCGTCGCCCTCGAACATCGAGGTGACCGAGCCGTCCTCGAAGACCTCGGAGATGGCCCGGGCCACGATCGGGGCCACCGACAGCACGGTGAGCTTGTCGAACTGCCGCTCGACCGGGATCGGCAGGGTGTCGGTCACGATGACCTGGCTGACCCGCGAGTTCTTCAGCCGGTCGATGGCCGGGCCGGAGAAGACCGCGTGCGTGGACACGATGACCACCTCGGCCGCGCCGTTGTCGTACAGCGCCTCCGCCGCCGCGCAGACCGTGCCCGCGGTGTCGATCATGTCGTCCACCAGGACGCAGACCCGGTCCTTGATGTCGCCGACGATCTCGTGCACCGAGACCTGGTTGGCCACGTTCACGTCCCGGCGCTTGTGCACGATGGCGATCGGCGCGCCGAGCTTGTCGCTCCACTTGTCCGCGACCTTCACCCGGCCGGCATCCGGGGAGACGATGGTGAGCCGGTCGGCGTCTATGGTCTCCCGGATGTGCTGGATCAGCAGCGGCATCGCCCACAGGTGGTCCACCGGGCCGTCGAAGAAGCCCTGGATCTGGTCGGTGTGCAGGTCGATGGCCATCAGCCGGTCCGCGCCGGCCTGCTTGAACAGGTCCGCCATCAGCCGGGCCGAGATCGGCTCGCGGCCGCGGTGCTTCTTGTCCTGCCGGGCGTAGCCGTAGAAGGGCGTGATCACGGTGATGCGCTTGGCGGAGGCGCGCTTGAGCGCGTCCACCATGATCAGCTGCTCCATGATCCACTGGTTGATCGGCGCGGTGTGGCTCTGCAGCACGAAGGCGTCGCAGCCGCGCACCGACTCCTCGAAGCGCACGTAGATCTCGCCGTTGGCGAAGTCGAATGCCCGGGTCGGGGCGAGTTCCACGCCGAGCTGCGCCGCCACCCGCGCGGCGAGTTCCGGGTGCGCCCGCCCCGAGAACAGCATGAGCTTCTTCTGGCCGGTCGCCATGATGCCGGTCACTGCACGTTCTCCCAACGAGTGCGCCCGCGTCGCGGGCAGCGCCGATACTGATCTTCAGGAGTCATATTCGGGACCTGTGTCCGCGCGCTCCGACACCGTGCACGGTTCGCATCCGGGCACTGTGCGCGCCCGCGTCCGCCGCGGCCGCGCGACGAGACCCGACCGGATCGGCGGGATCATGACGGGGCGCCGGATGCCTTGCCCATCCTATGATCCCAGATCGGCGGTGACTATTGACCCGAGTTTCACTCTTCGGACATTCCGCGTTCGATCTCCGGTCACTCTAGTCTTCCGCAGCCCCGCCGGCACCCCTGCGCGCCGCGGCCTGCGCCGCCGCCGCGGACTTCGTCCCGGCCCGCTTCCGGGCCACCCAGCCGCGCACGTTGCGCTGCCGGCCCCGGGCGACGGCGATCGCGCCGGACTCGACCGGATCGGTGATAGCCGACCCGGCCGCCACGTAGGAGCCGTCCTCGATGACGGCCGGAGCGACCAGCACCGAGTTCGAGCCGACGAAGACGTGCTCCCCGATCTCGGTGCGGTGCTTGGAGACGCCGTCGTAGTTCGCGGTGATGGTCCCGGCCCCGATGTTGGACCCGGCCCCGATCGAGGCGTCGCCTACGTAGGACAGGTGCGGCACCTTGGCGCCATCTCCGACCACGGCGTTCTTCATCTCGACAAAGCCGCCGGCCTTGGCCTTGGGGCCGAGCCGCGTCCCGGGGCGCAGATACGTGTACGGCCCGACGGTCGCCCCGGCGCCGATCACAGCACCCTCAGTTGTGGCGTTGGTCACCTTCGCCCCGGGCCCGACCTCCGTGTCGGACAGCGTGCAGTTGGGCCCGACCTCGGCCCCCTCGGCGACGCTGGTCGTGCCGAGCAGCTGCGTGTTCGGCCGGACCACCGAGTCCCGCCCGAACGTCACCTGCACGTCCAGCCATGTCGTCGCGGGATCCACGATCGTCACGCCCTCGCGCATCCAGTGCCGCGTCAGCCGCGCGTTGAAGACCCGCCGCAGCTCTGCCAGCTGCGCCCGGTCGTTGGCGCCCAGGATCTCGGCCCCGCTCTCGACGACCACGACGCCCGCCGCGTGCCCGTCCCCGACCAGGATCCCGAGCGCGTCGGTCAGATACAGCTCCCCCGGCGCATTCGACGGCGTCAGCCGGCCGAGTGCGAACACCAGCAGCTTCGCGTCGAAGGCGTACACCCCGGAGTTGATCTCCCGGATCGCGAGCTGCTCGGGCGTCGCGTCCTTCTGCTCGACGATCAGCGCGACCTCACCACCGAGCGCCGCGGCCTCGGCACCGTGCCCGGAGGCGGCGCTCCCGTCCGCGCCCCTGCGCACGATCCGCCCATAACCCGTCGGATCGTCGACGACTGCCGACAGGACGGTCACGGCGTTGCCCGCCTCACGGTGCGCGGCGGTGAGCCCGGCCAGCGTCTCCGCGGTCAGCAGCGGCGTGTCCGCATAGGTGACCACGACCGTTCCGTCCAGCTCGCCGATGTCCTGCGCCAGCGCGTCCATCGCGACCTGCACCGCGTGCCCGGTGCCGCGCTGCACGTCCTGCACGACAGGCCGGATCGCCGGATCGATCGCGGCCAGGTGCTCGACGACCTGCTCGCGCCCGTGCCCGACGACCACGACCAGGTGCTCCGGCTCCAGCCCCCGGGCCGCGGCCACGGCATGCCCGACCATCGACCGCCCGCACAGCGTGTGCAGCACCTTCGGGGTCGCGGATCTCATCCGGGTCCCCTCCCCGGCCGCGAGAACGAGTACTGCCGCGGGGCGCGCGGTCGGGACGGTCACACCGGTCTCCATGGGCTTCGACGTCGATTACGCGCCCAGCCTACCTACCGCACAACGAGATCGGGGCGGCCGGTGACCGGCCGCCCCGACGGGGACTCGAATCATTGATGCAGATATCACGTGCTCCGCCGCCTGGATTCGAACCAGGACTGACCAAGATCCAAAGTCTTGCGGGCTACCGTTACCCTACGGCGGAACGGTCGACAACCGGACCCTCCGCTGCCAAGTCTGTCACATCCCGCGCAACCACCGCAGCTGCGATTCCGCGCCACCAGCCCTCGAAACGGCGATACAGATCGGCGCACTTGAGCACTTGGATCGCCACACAGCCGTGGTACTCGTCGCCGGTCCGATATCGGACGGTCTTGGGGTTATGGCGCTTGATCACCGGACGGTAGAACAGTTCGGCCCACGCACCGGTAACGCCGCGCCAGTATTCCTCCGCCTCGGAGAGTACGGCCGTCTCGTGGATCGAGATCCGGAATCGGCACTGGCCGAGCGGAACGTCGAGCCGGTAAAGGCAGGCGAGGAACACCCGGATCATGTCGGGATCGCTGTTGATGAACACGACGCTCTCGCGCCGGTCGTACGGTTTGTCCTTCGCGCCCTCGGACCAGTAGAGGGCGGCTCCGACGAGCATGAGCTCGCGCTCGGTCAATACTCCGATCTGCCCGAACGCCTCGGACTTGGTGCGTCGGCGCTGTGCTTCGATGCGCTCCGCGCGCACGCGGTTCATGTGTGCGGCCTTGGCGATCTGGTCCACCTCGGGATAGGGCAGGTCTCGCAGCCAGAGCGAGAGCGATGCCCTGGAAGCTCGAACCTGCTTCAGAATCTGGTCGTAGGTCTTCCCCTCCAGCCTCAGCGCCCGGGCGCGCTCGCGGTCCTCGTCCCTGGCGCGGGCGCGCAGGCCCGGATGGGCGGCGATCGCCGTCGCGTCCCGGTTGATCGCGCAGTTGACGGCCCAGGGCGTGGCCTCGGGCAGCGCGGCGCGGATCTGCTTCGGCGTAAGCCCGTCGGCCCGCAGCGCGCGAACCCGGTCGGCGACCGAGGAGACCTCCCGTTCGAAGTCCTCGGTGGCCTGTTCCTGTTCGATGGTTTGTGCGATCGCATCCATATTTCGACGATAGGGAAGGAGTCAGCACTATGACGGAAAATGAAGTTGATTCCATTATTTAGCGTATTTGTCATATATTCCGAAGCCTGGCCGGCCGTTCCCTCAGCCCCACCAGAACGCTGCCGCGATCAGCACGTACAAGCCGACCATGGTCGCGCCCTCGAGCCAGTCGGACTCGCCGTCGCTCACCAGGAACGCCACCGCCAGCGTCGAGACGCCGACCGTCGACACCAGCATCGGGCTGAACACCAGGGTGAACGCGGGGCCGCCGATCAGCGGGGAGATAAGGACCAACACCGGGGCGAGGACGAGCGCGATCTGCAGCGGGCTGTTGAGGATCACCGACAGCGCGTGGTCCGCCTGGTTGTCCCAGGCGAGCTTGACGCCGACCGCGTTCTCGACCGCGTTGCCCGCGATGGCGACGATCACGAGGCCGGCGAACGCCTGGGAGACGTGCATCGCGTTCATGGCCGGCTGGAGCGCGTCGACGAAGAGGTCGGACACGAAGGCGGCGAGCGCGCCGGTGATCGCCAGCATGGTGATCGCGAAGGGCACGGGCCAGCCCGGGTGGCCGTGCTCCGCCTCCTCGGCCGTGTGCTCCTGCGCCTTCGCCTCGGCCGCCTCCTCGGCCGCGGTCGGCTCGGCGCCGCCGGCCCGGTTCGGGTCCTCGCGGCGCAGCGACGCGGGCACCGACATGGCGAAGACGATCAGGAGCACGACCGCGGTGATGCGGGAGAGGGCCGCCTCGTGGCCCGCCGCCGGGGAGTGGATGTACGAGGCCAGCGACGGCACCAGCATCGCGGCCACCGAGAGGATCATCAGGGCCATGATCATGCGGGCGCGCACCTGGGAGTACCGCAGGACGCCGTTGCGCCGCCCGCCGACGAAGAAGGACAGGCCCAGCACAAGCAGCAGGTTGCCGAGTATCGAGCCGATCAGGGCCGAGGTGACCACGCCGTCCAGGCCGGAGCGCAGGGCGAAGACGCAGATGAACAGCTCGGGCAGGTTGCCCAGGGCGCCCTGCAGCACGCCGACGGCGCCGGCGCCGAGCCGGTCGGACAGGTGGTCGACCGCGCGGCCGACCATGGCCGCGAGCAGGACGACCGCGACGCCGCTGACCACGAACGGGACGACCGGGCCGTGCCCCTTGAGCAGCGCGGCCGCCACGGTGAACAGCACCGCCGCGCTCGTCATGGCGATGTCGGAGCGGGTCACGAAGGACAGGCCGGGCGGGATGCGCGGAGAGCCGCCGATGGCGCCGCCTCCGGGGCCGCCGCCCTCCGATCCGGTGACGGCCGCGCTCTGCTGAGAAGGCGTCATGGACGCTGAGCCTAATGCTCTGGCCGCCGCCGACGGCGCCGCTGAAATGCCGTGTGCGGCTGCACGCCGGCACTCCAGGTGGCGGCGAATCTGGCATATGAGGATATTGCGGTGCGCACGGCCGGGTCGTCGCCGGCGTCGGCGCCGTGGATCAGATCAGCGCGGTGGATCGTGCTCTTCCTCGCCGGGCAGGTCGAGGATCTTCTCCCGGACCGCGTACATGACCGCTTCCATCCGGGAGTGCAGGTGCAGCTTCTCCAGGATGTTGCGCACGTGGTTCTTCACCGTGTTCTCGCTGATGAACAGGGTCTTGGCGATCTTGCCGTTGTTCGCCCCGGTCGCGATAAGCTTGAGCACCTCGAGCTCGCGGTCGGTCAGCTTCGGCGGTGCGGGGGCCTGTTCGCGCTCCTGCCCGCTCTTGGCCAGCGTCGCGAACTCGCTCAGCAGCTTCGTCGCCATGGACGGGGTGATCAGCGACTGCCCCTCGGCCACCGCGCGCAGCGACTCGGCCACCTCGTCCAGCGGGATGTCCTTGAGCAGGTATCCGGTCGCCCCGGCCTTGACCGCCTCGTAGAGGTCCGCCTCGTCGTCGCTCATGGTCAGCATGACCACCCGCGTGGACGGGGCGATGGTCCGGATCGCCGCGGCCGCCTCGATCCCGCCGCCGATCTCCCCGCGGCTGGGCATCTTCACGTCCAGCAGCACCACGTCCGGCAGCAGCTCGGCGACCTTCACCACCGCCTCGCGCCCGTCGCCCGCCTCGCCGACCACCTCGATGTCCGATTCGAGCGAGAGCACCGTGACCAGGCCGCGGCGCAGCAGGGCGTGGTCGTCCACCAGCAGCACCCTGATCGGGTCGCCGCCCCGGTCGGCCGGCTTCGGGCTGCGCTGCGCCGGCGGCTTCGGCGCCGGGCCGCCGCCCTGCTTGTTGGTCACGCGGTTGCGCAGCGCGGCGACGATCCGCCGCTCGGCAGTCACGCTGATCGGGTTGGGTTCGTCCACGCTGCTGCCCCTATGAACGCAATCGGTTGACGTGGTCGGCTGACGTGATCGGCTGCCGGCAGCCGACGGGACGGTCCGCTGTGCCGGGCTCTCGCCCAGTTTATTCCCGGTCCGGAACACTCGGTGACCGGGCCGTCGTCGCGCCGTATCGGCGGAACCTGATGGTAGCGGGACGGACGGCGCCGCGGCAGGTGTGCCCGGCCCCGACCGCACGGGCCGGGGCCGGGCGACGTGCCCTGGTCACCTCGTGTCAGGCGACTGACGCCCCTGCGCCGGCCCGCTGTTCCCGCTGCTCGGGCTCGCCGTTCGCACTGTAGGTCGCGGCGCTGCTCTCCTCAAGGTGGATCACGCCGTAGTCGTAGCCGCGCCGCCGGTAGACCACCGAGGGCAGCTTGGTGTCGACGTCCACGAACAGGAAGAAGTCGTGGCCGACCAGCTCCATCTCGTACAGCGCCTGGCCCAGGTCCATCGGAGGGGCGCTGTGCGTCTTGACCCGGACGACCATCGGCCCGTCGCCCTCGACCTCCAGCGGTCCGACCCGGTGCTTGGCCTGCACGGCGTGGCCGTTGGCCGACGCCTCGCCCGGGTCGGCGGCCGGCACGCCGGGCAGGGCGGCGGCCAGTTCCTCGGCCTCGAGCTCGGCGAGGGTGGATGTGGCGACGGAGACGGAGATGGGGCTGCGGCGCCCGTGGTGGACCCGGCGCCGGTCGGCGGCGCGGCGCAGGATGGCCTCGAGCTTCGAGGTGGCCAGGTCGAGGGCGGCGTAGGCGTCCGCGGCGCAGGCCTCGGCCCGGATGACGGGTCCGCGGGTGTACATCGTGATCTCGATGCGTTCGCACCGCTCGGACTGGCGCGGGTTGGGCTCCTTGGAGACTTCGACGTCGAGATTGATCACCTTCCCGTCGTAGCGCTCCACCCGCGCGAGCTTCTCCTCCACGTGCTTGCGGAACCTGTCGGTGACCTCGGTCTTCCGGCCCTTCACCACGATGTCCACGCGTTGCTCCCTGCCTTCCTGTCTGCGCTGCCGACCGGCCGGCCGCCCGGTTTCCGCCGGACGGGCCGGCCACCGCCACCAGGTGCGATGTAGCGATTACGGGTGATAACGGAGGGGTTGAGAGTGAAGTTCCATATGATTGCGGCCCTGGTCTGGACCGTCGGCTTCGGCGAGCCCCGAAACGCCGTGACTGTGAACGTAACGCCGCGCGGCTGTGAACGGTAGAGGCTGCCGCACGCAGTCCGCCAAGCGGGTGATCCACGACGGTTCTGCGCCGGTGCCGCCGTCCTTCGCCGGTTCGTGGTTCCGCCAGGTCACGATGGCTGCGACGACTGTTCGTGTCCGGTCAGCGGCGCGGCGCGGTGGCGCCGATCACGGCCGCCGCGAGCGGCCGCCCGCCCGCGGCGCGGATCGCCCGGCCGGCCTCGGCGAGTGTGGCGCCGCTCGTGAGGACGTCGTCGACGAGCACCGCCGGGCGCTCGGCGAGCCGCGCGACGGCTCCGGACCGGACCCGCAGCGCGCCGGCCAGGTTCCGGGCCCGCTCGACCCGGCTCAGCCCGGCTTGGTCCGAGACGGCGCGGGCGTGCGTGAGGGCCGGCAGCAGATTGGCGAGCACGCCCAGGCGGCGTAGTTCGGAAGCACACATACGGGCTATGGCGCGCACGGGATCGCCACCCCTGCTCCGCACGGCGCGTTTTGTGGACGGCACCGGAACAAGCCACAGCGGTAATCCCGCGGCGCACACTGGAACAGGTGCCGTGCGGTACCCTCGCCCGCGCTCTGTTTCTGACGCCACGGCAGCGAGCACTGCGCGCGCCAGCCTCCGCCCGAGCGGCCGCGGCAGGTCGATCCGGCCGCGTTCCTTCTGCGCCACCACGATGTCCGGCACCGGATCCCGATACGCGGCCAGGGCGTATACCGGCGGCAGCCCGGCGGGCCGCCCGGTGCGCGGCGCGGCGAACGGCGGCCCGTTCACTGCATCGGCGCAGCGGCCGCACAGTCCCCCGCTGATCAGGGCTCCGCGACGGCCCGCGACCTCGGCGGCGCCCAGATCCTCGTCGGTCATCCCGCATCCCGCGCACTCGACCGGCATCACCAGATCGAGCAGCACGGCCCACCACGGCCTTCGTGGCAGCGCCGGAGCCGAGTCCCACCCGGAATCGCCCGTATCGTGCAAACTCTCCATACCACCCATATCCGGATGATAGGCAGTCAGCCTGCGATAGCGGGCGATTCTCCGGGAAGCGACCCGATCCACGTGCCGCCGGAGGGCTGGTACTGCTCGATGAACTGCTGCTGGCCCGAGCCGGGCTGGCCGTCGCCGGTCGCGCCGGCGCTCGGGGTCGCGCCGCCCTGCCCGTCGGTGCACGACGAGCACTGCGCCAGCAGCAGGTTCGTCGATCCGTCGGCCCAGGTGATCCTGCTGGTGCCGCCGGGCGGGGTGATCGTCTCGGCGTTCAGGTTGGCGTCCACGACCGGCGAGCCGTCGCTGTAGTACTCGTAGATCGTCGGGGACGAGGTGCCCGTCTGGGTGCCGAGCACGGCCAGCGAGCGGCTGTCCGCCCACACCACGTCCGCGATGCTGTTCCAGGCCGAGACGAGCCGCTCGCTCCAGTCGACGCCGTCGCCGAAGAACTCGCCGACGGACAGGTCGGTCGCCGAGCCGGCCGAGCCGGACCCGGTCAGCACGGCGAGCCGGCGGCCGTCCGGCGCCACGGCGATCTGCTCGATCGTCGCGTTCAGCGCGGGGTCGACCGGGACCACCTCGGGCACGGTCTGCTGCGCCGCGAGCCGGTAGAGGCTCTGGTCGCCGTCGACGGTCGCGATGAACCAGAGGTCGCCGAAGTCGTCCCAGGTCAGTGAGCTGATGCTGGTGGCGGTGAAGGCCGGGCCGGCCGACGGCGCGGCGCCGGCCTGGGCCACGTAGAGCTCGGTCCCCGCGGTGTTGACCGCGGCGATCTGCACCACCGGGCCGTCGGCGCCGACCTCCAGTTGGCCGAGCTTGACGCCGGCCGGCGCGACCTGGACCGTGGCCGGCTGGAACGTGACCGCGCCGTTCTGCACCGCGTCCCGCTCGACCCGGCCCGTGGGGTCGAGGTAGTAGACCGCCGGCGCGGCGCTGGCGTGGCCGGGCAGCTTGATGCCGTATCTGCTCTCGATCGCGCCGATGGACTGGGCGGTGGCGAGCAGCTTGTTCTGCTTGCTGTAGAGCTGCACCCCGGAGACGGAGCCCAGGCCGGCGAACGAGACGCGCAGCTCGTCGGCGAGCCGGGCGCAGGCGTTGTCGGTGCAGTCGACGGCCCCGCCGAGCACGACGTGTGCCACGCCGTTCTGGTCGATCGAGACCTGCGGCTGGTTGTCGCCCTCCACGCCGGCGGCGACCAGGGCGACCGCGCTGATCCAGTCGGGCGGGCCGCCCACCATGTCGCCGGCCAGCTGGGTGGCGGTGGCCTGGTCGGTGTCGCCGGACGGGACGTAGTACTGGACCGGGATCATGCTGGGCTGGGTCCCGTCCAGCGGGCTGTCGAAGAAGACGCTGTAGGGCGCGTAGTTGGACCGGAACTGCTCGGGGTCCATGGCCATGCCGAAGCTGTTGGGCAGCTGTTCGATCCGGTAGCCGTCCGCGGTCTGCGCCAGCTTGAAGTCGAAGACCTGGGACTGCGGGGCCGGCGTCGTGGGGGCGTACACGCCGGCGGTGCTGACTGTGGCGACGACGCCGAGGGTCATCGCGAACTCGCCGGAGGCGGCCTGCTGGATCTGTGGCAGGCCGTCGTAGATGTAGATCTTCTCGCTGCCGCTCCAGGAGGTCTTGGCGGAGCCGGCCAGGTAGTCCTCGGCGATCTCGGCGTCGGCCGGGCCGCTGGCCGAGGAGAGCAGGAAGCCGTCGATGATCTGGCTGGGGCTCTCGCCCTTGGTCGGCTCGGGGGGCCAGACCCGCACGTCGTTGTCGCTGTTGGAGGTGGCCTGGCTGGTGTAGGTGGTCACCGGCGAGGCGCCGGGGATCAGGTTGCCGCAGCCGGCGGCGGCGCAGGCCAGCAGGGCGCACAGCGCGGCGAGCAGGCTGCTGCGGCGGCGGGCCGCCGCCGGACCGCCCGGCCTCTTGGTCATGCCTGTCCCCCCGGTTCCCTGCGCGCGGACCCCGGCGCCCCGGGCTCGCCGAGTATCCGGCCGCGGGTGGCCGCGCCGGGGCCGGTCCCGGTGGGCCGGCCGCCGCCGGAGCCGATCGTCTCGTTCGGGTCGCGGCGGCCGGTCGCCGGCTCCGGCGCGTCGCCCGGCCCGGCGGCTGATTCACCGTTCGATCCGGAGTTCGACTCGGCGGCCTGCTCGGACGCGGCACCCGCCTCGGCGGCATCGGCGGCGGCCGACGCGGCGGGAGGCTCGGGCAGTACGGCCGGGGACCGCCGCACGTCGACCATGCCCGGCCCGGACTGCGGCCGGCGGACGATCTGGCCGCGCGGCGGCGGGGCCGGGATGGCGCCGCGCCGCTGCCGCAGGTGGTGGATCGAGTCCTCGGGCTCCAGCGAGATCGGCGAGCGGGTCAGCTCGACGCTGGCCGAGCGCGGCACGGTCAGCCGGAACTGGGAGCCGCCGCCCGGCTCGCCCCAGGCCTGCAGCCAGCCGTGGTGCAGCCGGGCGTCCTCGAAGGCGATGGCCAGGCCCAGGCCGGTGCCGCCGGTGGTGCGGGCGCGCGCCGGGTCGGCCCGCCAGAACCGGTTGAACACCAGCGAGGACTCGCCGGGGCGCAGCCCCACGCCGTGGTCGCGCACCGCGACCGCGACCGCGTCCTCCGAGGCGGCCACGGTGACGACCACGTCCCGGCCCTCGCCGTGCTCGATCGCGTTGACCACGAGGTTGCGCAGCACCCGGTCGATCCGCCGCGCGTCGACCTCGGCCACCGCCGGGTCCCGGGTCGCCTGGACGACCACCCGGCTGCCCTTGCGCTCGGCCAGCGGCGCGGAGCTCTCCACCACCCGGGCCACCAGCAGCCGCAGGTCGACCGGCTCGGCCTCCAGGACGGCGGCGCCGGCATCGAAGCGGCTGATCTCCAGCAGGTCGGCGAGCAGCTCCTCGAACCGGTCCAGCTGGTTCTGCAGCAGCTCGGCGGAGCGGGCCACGGTCGGCTCGAAGCCGTCGCGCTCCTCGTGGATGAGGTCGGCGGCCATGCGCACGGTGGTCAGCGGGGTGCGCAGCTCGTGCGAGACGTCGGAGACGAAGCGGCGCTGCACCCGGGAGAGCTCCTCGAGCCGGCGGATCTGGCTCTGCAGGTTGGCCGCCATCTTGTTGAACGAGGAGGCGAGCGAGGCCAGGTCGTCCTCGCCGCGCTCGCGCATCCGCTCCTCGAGCCGGCCGGAGGCGAGCCGCTCGGCGATCGCGGCGGCGGCCCGCACCGGGATGACGACCGACCGGGAGATGAACCAGGCGATCCCGGCCAGGGTGAAAACCAGGACGAATCCGGCCGTGGCGAGCGCGACCTCGACCAGGGTGAGCGTCTGCTGGTCCTCGGCCAGCGAGAAGACGTAGTAGACGTAGACATCGGCGTCGGGGATGGCGCTGGGCGAGGGGATCTGCTGGCCCCAGACCAGCGCCTTGCCGTACTGGCCGCCTGCGCCGACCTCGGCGAACTGGTAGACCGGCTGGCGGCCCCCGCCGTGCTCGACCGCGGCGACCAGCTGCGCCGGCATGGTGTTCTTGTCCAGGCGCAGGGAGCTGGTCGACGCGGTCGAGCCGGAGACGTCGACCTCGATCATGACCTGGAACAGGCTGCCGTTGGCGGAGGACTGGTCGAGCTGGCGCACGGTCTGCCCGGCGAGCTCGTTCAGGTCGGTGTCCGCGGTGACCGAGCTGCCGTCGAACTGCTGCGCGGCGGAGTTGAAGCCGGCCGTGGCCTGTTCCGCGGAGGCGTTGAGCCGGGTCTGCACGATGCCGTCCGCGACCCGCTGCACGATGAAGAAGCCGAGCACCGCGGCGACGGTCAGCGAGACCGCCATGGTGACGGTGACCACGCGGAACTGCAGCGACCGGCGCCAGCGCGCGGGCAGGTCGCGCACGCCGCGTCCGATCGCGCGCACGGCGCGCCCCGCCTTGGCCATCAGAGAACTGCCCATCTTTGCTCCACCGCGTGCCCTGCCGCGTTCCCGCGGCACGAATCGCCCGGGACGGCCCGATATATCCCGCCAACCGCTCGGACGACGCGGTCGGGGCGGGCCGCGGTTGCCGCCGGACGGCTCGGTCGCGCGCGCCTTACGCGGGGCCGGCCTTGTAGCCGACGCCGCGGACCGTTATCACGATCTCGGGCTTCTCCGGATCGTGCTCGATCTTCGAGCGCAGCCGCTGGACGTGCACGTTCACCAGCCGGGTGTCGGCCGCGTGCCGGTAGCCCCAGACCTGCTCGAGCAGCACCTCGCGGGTGAACACCTGCCAGGGCTTGCGGGCCAGCGCGACCAGCAGGTCGAACTCGAGCGGGGTGAGCGAGATGGACTCGCCGCCGCGCTTGACCGAGTGCCCGGCCACGTCGATGGACAGGTCGCCGATGCTCAGCGTCTCCGGCTTGGGCTCGTCGGCCCGGCGCAGCCGCGCGCGCACCCGGGCGACCAGCTCCTTGGGCTTGAACGGCTTGATGACGTAGTCGTCGGCGCCGGACTCGAGGCCGACCACCACGTCGACCGTGTCGCTCTTCGCGGTGAGCATGACGATCGGCACGCCGGACTCGGAGCGGATCTGCCGGCACACGTCGATGCCGTCGCGGCCGGGCAGCATCAGGTCGAGCAGCACCAGATCCGGCTTGAACTCGCGGAAGACCCCGAACGCCCGGTCGCCGTCGGCCACCGCCGCGGTCTCGAAACCCTCGCCGCGCAGCACGATGCCGAGCATCTCGGCCAGCGCGGTGTCGTCATCGACGATGAGCACACGACCCTTCATGCCGGACATCTTCGCACTGTTTCGATGCACGGCGGTACCAGATGTCGGGATTTCCTCTGCTCCGGCGCCCGTCAGCGCCCGTCAGCGCACCGATCGGGCGGTTCGGGGGGGCGTTGGCCCGGTACGGCGGCGCGTGGCAGGATGTAGCCCTGTCGCGGGGTGACGAGGCCTCATGACCGCTGGGAACCGCGAGGTACCCGAACCGTGAAGGTGGGGGATGGCCGAACCGCCAGCCGCGTGGGCCGCGCCGGACGCGGCCAGGACCAGGCCGGCGCCGCCGGGTGCGGCCCCGGCCCGTGCCGCGGCCGGTTCTCCCCCGCCCGGCCTTGCGCCGGTCGCCGGTCCGGCCGGGATATCCGCCGACCGGACCGGAAACGGGCTCGGCGCGGCGACGCAGGGTTCGGCGACACAGAATTCGGCGACGCAGGATCCGGCGACACGGCGCTTCGAGGAGGTACGGCCCGAGCGCAGCGCGTCGGTCGGGCTGCGGCCGATCCCGCTGCGTCCGCTGACCACGCTGGAGACGATCGACGCGGCGGTCGGCTCGGTGCGCGCCGTCGAGCCGCGCCTGCTCGGCTGGGGCATGGCCGCGGCGACCGGGCTCACCGCGGCCGCGGTGGGGCTCGGCTGGGTCTTCGACGCGCTGATCTCGCGCGTGGTGGCCACACACTCGACAGACACGTTCAACTTCTTCGGTGACGAGACGGTCGAGTTCGGGGCGCGCTCCCTCGACACGCTGGTCTCCCTGGTCGCGGCGCAGATGCTGTGGCTGCTGGCCGTCTCCGGGATGGCGGTCACCGTGCTCGGCGGCATCTTCGCGAAGCCGGTACGGCACTACATCGACGCGCTGCCGGGGAACGGCGGCGGCAGCAGCGGAAACGGCAGCGGCAGCGGCAATGGCATTGGCGGCAACGGCGGTTCCGCCCTGCCCGAGACGACCGCTCCGGGCCGCCTGGTGCGCCGGCTGTCGGTGATCGCCCTGATCACCGCGCTGCCGCGGCTGCTGTTCGCCGGGGTGTTCGCTGTACTGGCGCTGGCCAGCGCGAACAGGCCGAACGGCGGATTCGGCGGGCTGATCTTCCTGGCCTACCTCGCCGCCGCCGCCGCGATCTGGCTGTGCACCTCGCAGTGGGCTGTCGCCGCGCCGGCCTGTGCGCTCGAAGGGCTCACGCCGTCCGCCGCGCTCGCCCGGTCGGGCCGGCTGGTCGCGCACGGCCGCTGGCGGGTCGCGTGGACTGCGCTGCTGGCGGTGGTCGCGCTGATCGCGGTGACCGCGCCGGCCGGGTTCGCGGCCGAGCAGATATACGTGAGCCACGGCCTGGGCAGCATGGACACCGGCGCCGACACAGGGCAGCTGGCGGACCCGGCCTGGTTCTTCCCGCTGTGCGCGGTGGCCGCGCTGACCCTGCCGCTGGCCACCCCGGTCCGGGCCACCCTCGCCACCATGCAGTACGTGGACCGCCGGTTCCGCCGCGAGGGCCTGGACATCCGGATCGCCTGGGCCCGCTCCGCGAGGGCCGCCGCGCCGGACGCCCGTGCGACGGCCGCCGGAAGGGCGAGGTGAGCATGGCGGGGCAGGCGGCAGCGCCGGCTGACGGTGCGGTCCCGGAGGATGCGCCGGTCACGGTGAGCAGCGGCAAGGCGCAGCAGCAGGCCGTGCACGAGCTGAAGAAACCGCAGTACCACTTCCAGAACCAGCCGCCCGCCTCGCTCTCGCCGTCGCCGAGCCCGACGCCGAGCACCCCGACGCCGTCGCCCCCGCCGCAGCAGTCCTCCTCGCACAAGGACGTCGGCACGATCGTCGCGCTGGTCCTGGCCATCGTGCTGCTGCTGGTGCTCGCCGTGCTGATCCTGCGCAGGCTCACCAGGAAGCGCGACGAGGACGAGTCGGGGGAGAAGGGCAAGAAGAAGCGGAAGGCCGGCGGCCGGGACGGCCCCGGTGAGGAGATCCTGACCGGCTCGGCCCGCATGCGCCGCGACGCCGAGGTGGCCGCGCGCTCCGGCGACTGGGAGACCGCGATCCGGGAGCGCTTCCACGCGGTCGTGACGCTGCTCGACGAGCGCGGGCTGCTCCCGGAGCGGCCCGAGCGCACCGCGGACGAGGCCGCGTTCGACGCCGGCCTCGTGTTGCCCGCGCACGCCCAGGTGCTGGCCGGCGCGGCGCGCGCCTTCGACGACGTCGAATACGGCAGGTACCAGGGGACGGCGGAGGGCTACGAGCTGATCAGCCGGGTCGACGAGGCGGTGCTGAACGCCGGGCCCGGTGACGAGGGCGGCGCCGCGGAGCCGGACGCCGCGCTCTCGATGACCGCGGTCGCTGCCGATCCAGGTCCGACGCAGCACGGCGACGCGGGGGGCGAGGCACCATGACGCGCCGCGCTTTTCCGTCGTCGCGCACGGCCCGCCCGGTGGCCCTCGCGCTGGCGGCGGCCAGTGCCGTGGCGGCGCTGATCACCGTTGCCGGCAACACGTCCGCGCACGCTGACACCTCGTCACCCTCGGGGCTGCCGACCGACGGCTCGGCAGCCCCGACGAACGCGCCGCCCGCGACGCCGAACGGCGTGAACACCTCGAATCTGCTCCAGCCCGAGGCCGACGACGCGATGCTCAACCTGCTCGCCCAGGACAACATCAGCTACACACCGGTGACGACGCTCGCCGCGGCGATGGACTTCGACGGGAACGACGCGACGCTCGTCATAGACAGCGGCGAAGTGCTGAGCCGCGGCGAACTGTCCGACCTGACCGGCGACGGCCAGTTCGCCCGCGTCGTCATCCTGAACAACGACCCGACGACGCTCGCCGCGCTGGCGCCGGGGGTGAGCCTCGGCCAGCAGTCAGTCGAGAGCACCGGGACCGTCGCCCCCGGCTGCAGCGAGCGCGAGGCCGCGGCGGCCGGACCGGTCGACCTCGCCGGGGACACGGCCACGTTCGCCGTCACCGGGCCGGCCGGTACGGCCTCGCCGTCGGCGACCGCCACGCCCAAGGCCGTCAACAGCGCCGGCAGCGGCAGCCGTGTCGCGGCCCAGTCCTGCTACCAGGTGGACGGCCAGCCGGCGATGGTCGTGCTCAACCAGTCGCCGATGGGCGGCGACGTGGTGGTGCTCGGCTCGGAGACCTTCACCGAGAACGAGTTCCTGGCCGACGACGGCAACGCGTCGCTGGCCCTGCAGGTCTTCGGCCGGGCGGGCAACCTGGTCTGGCTGGCCCCGGACTTCACCCTCGACCCGGCGCTGAACAACTGCTCCGGCGGGATCTGCGGGTACAGCGCGCAGCCCGGGGGCGACGGCAGCCCGGCCGTGACGACTCTCGGCGCCGGGGGCGGCGGCGCGGGTGGCGCGCCGCCGAGCCTGCAGAGCCTCATGCCGGCCTGGATCTGGTGGGCGCTGGCCCAGCTCGCGATCGCGCTGCTGCTCATCGCCTACTGGCGCGGCCGCCGGCACGGCCGGGTGGTGACCGAGAAGCTGCCCGTGCGGGTGCGGGCCTCCGAGACGATCGAGGGGCACGCGCGGCTTTACCGTCGGGCGAAGGCGCACGAGCGCGCGGCGGAGCTGCTGCGCCGCGCCACGGCCCGGCGGCTGGCGGCGTATTTCGGCCTGCCCTCGGACGCCGCGCACCACAATCCGATGATGCTGACCGAGCCGGTCGCGGCGCGGCTCGGCGTCGCCCCGGCCCAGGTCGCCGAGCTGCTGGCCGGCCCGGCCCCCGCGTCCGAACAGGAACTGGTCCACCTCGCGGACCGCCTCGACCAGCTGGAAAGGGAGGTCCGCTCGTCATGACCGAACCGCAGCCCGACCTTCAGTCCGGGTTTCCGCACCCGCCCGGCCCGAACCCCGCCTATCCGCCGGCCGACACGATCCCCGCGGTATCGCCGACGGTCGCCTTCCCGCTGCCGGGCGACACGGTCCAGCAGCTTGCGCCGGAACCGCGGCGCGGCGAGCACGTGCCGAGCGGCGAGAGCGACGCCGCTCGCACGGCCCTGCGAGCGGTCCGCGCCGAGGTGGCCAAGGCCGTGGTGGGCCAGGACGCGGCCGTGACGGGTCTCGTTATCGCGCTGCTGTGCCAAGGGCACGTGCTGCTGGAGGGTGTGCCGGGCGTCGCGAAGACGCTGCTGGTGCGCTCGCTGGCCGCGTCGCTGTCGCTGGACACGAAGCGGATCCAGTTCACCCCGGACCTGATGCCCGGCGACGTGACCGGCTCGCTGATCTACGATGCGCGCACCGCGGAGTTCTCCTTCCGGGAGGGTCCGGTCTTCACGAACCTGCTGCTGGCCGACGAGATCAACCGCACCCCGGCGAAGACGCAGGCGGCGCTGCTCGAGGCGATGGAGGAGCGGCAGGTGACCGTGGACGGCAAGCCGCGGCAGCTGCCGGTCCCGTTCGTGGTCGCGGCGACGCAGAACCCGCTCGAGTTCGAGGGCACCTATCCGCTGCCGGAGGCGCAGCTCGACCGGTTCCTGCTCAAGCTCGTGCTGCCGCTGCCCTCGCGGGACGAGGAGATCATGGTGCTGCGCCGGCACGCGGACGGCTTTGACCCCCGGCAGCTCGCCGCGGCCGGCGTCCGGCCGGTCGCGGGCCCGCAGGAGCTCGAGGCGGGCCGGCGCGCGGTGGGCGAGGTGACGGCCACCACCGAGGTCCTCGGATACATCGCGGATGTGGTGCGGGCGACTCGCAGCGCGCCTGCGCTGTCGATCGGCGTCTCCCCGCGCGGGGCGACCGCGCTGCTGAGCGCGGCGCGGGCGTGGGCGTGGCTGTCGGGCCGGGACTACGCGAGCCCGGACGACGTCAAGGCTCTGGCCCGCCCGACGCTGCGGCACCGGGTCCGGCTGCGTCCGGAGAGCGAGCTGGAGGGCATCTCGACGGACTCGGTGCTCGACAGCGTGCTGGCCGCGGTCCCGGTGCCGCGGTGACGCGGGCGCGCGAAACGAGAGGGTGAGCCTGCCGGATGGAATCGCCGTCGAGCCGAGGCGGGCTCGTGCTGACCGGTCGGGCCGGTGCCCTAGCCGCAGCCGGGTCGGTCGTCGTCGGCCTGGTCTCGGGCCTGCTGCACGTGACGGGCTGGATCGGAATCGGGGCCTTTGAAGGGGCGCTCGCCGGCCTGATCGCGGCGGACGCATACATGGCCGGCTCTCCGCGGCGGCTCCAGCTGGAGCGCGCCGGCGACACGGTGGTCCGGCTCGGCCAGCCTGCCTCGGTCAGCCTCACGGTGCGCAATGCCGACAGCCGGGTCGTGCGCGGCACGCTGCGCGACTCCTGGCCGCCAAGCGCGGGTAATCACAGTGCAGGCAATCAGGGTGCGGGTGATGCGGGCAACGCCGCTGCGGCGGCACTGGCCGCGGACGGCGACGCGAAGCAGATCCTCCGAGTGGGCATCGAGCCGCGCCACAGGTTCACCATCCAGCCGGGTCGGATGGCCACGGTGCAGTCGCTCCTCAATCCGACGCGCCGCGGCGACCGCAGACCGGACCGGGTGACGCTCCGGCTCTTCGGACCGCTCGGCCTGGCGGGGCGTCAGGTGTGGTGCCAGGTGCCGTGGCGGCTGCGTGTGCTGCCCTCGTTCGAGAGCCGCCGGCATCTGCCGTCGCGGCTGGCGCAGCTGCACGAGACGGACGGCCGCACGCCGGTGCTGGTCCGCGGCCAGGGCAGCGAGTTCGACTCGCTGCGGGAGTACGTGCTCGGCGACGACGTCCGCTCGATCGACTGGCGGGCCACCGCGCGGCGCAACGACGTCGTGGTCCGCACCTGGCGTCCGGAGCGCGACCGCCATGTCGTGATCGTCCTGGACACGGGCCGCACGTCGGCCGGCCGGGTCGGCGACGTCCCGCGGCTGGACTCGGCGATGGATGCGGCGCTGCTGTTGGCGGCGCTCGCGACGCGGGCGGGCGACCGGGTCGACCTGCTCGCGTACGACCAGCGGGCGCAGGCCTCGGTGACCGGCGCGCTGCCGGGCCGAACGCTGGCGACGTTCAGCGATGCGATGGCGACGCTGGAGCCCTCGCTGATCGAGTTGAACGCCCGCGGCCTGGTGGACCACCTGGTGACGCGGGTCCGCCGCCGTTCCCTGGTGGTGCTGCTGACGAGCATTGACACGGCGGCGATCACCGAAGGGCTGCTGCCGTTGATCGCCCGCCTGACGAGCCGTCACAAGGTAGTGCTGGCCTCGGTCGCCGACCCGCGGGTGGCACAGCTGGCCACGGCGCGCGGAGACGCCGACGCGGTGTTCGCGGCAGCCTCCGCGGAACTGGCGATCAGCACGCGCCGGAAGACGGCCGAGGAACTCTCCCGGCACGGCGTCCATGTCGTGGATGCGATCCCGGAGCGCTTCGCACCGGCTTTGGCGGACAAATACCTGGCGCTGAAGGCTAGCGGCCTGCTCTGATCCGACGAGGATGCGATAGGTTCCGAATTACCCAATACCAATACCAAAAGGCCCGCCGGATAGTTTCTCCTGACGGGCCTTCGGCTTTTTCTCTTTTTCACGGTTTGTGCGGTGGTGTCCTACTCTCCCACCAGGTCTCCCTGGCAGTACCATCGGCGCTGGCGGGCTTAGCTTCCGGGTTCGGGATGGGACCGGGCGTTTCCCCGCCGCCATGACCACCGCAACACTGTCAGGCCCTC
>DASYAE010000146.1:0-6798 GCA_036501535.1 Actinocrinis sp.
GATCCGGGCGGCGCGCCGGCGCCCACGGTGGCGCATGTTTCGCAGAGTCTTCCTTCAGGATGGGATTAAGGACATGGAGTCAGCAACGGCGCGGCTCACCGGACCGCGGCGCAACAAACACCTCGTGGCCATAGGCGCCACAGTGGCCGCGGCGGTCCTGGCGGCCGCCGGATGCAGTTCTTCGGGATCGGGATCGGGCTCGTCGTCGTCCGGCGGCGGCTCGGTGACGATCGGCGTGACACCGGCCCAGATCACCTTCGCCCCGGTGTTCCTGGCCCAGGCCGCCGGCTACTTCAAGGACGAGGGGATCACGGTCAAGCTGGTCAGCCTCTCCAACGGCACGACCGAACTGGCCGCGCTGCTCGGCGGCGACGTCGACGTCATCGCCGGCTCGGGCGGCACCTTCGCCAACGCGACCGCCAAGGGCGGCGCCATGGTCTCGGTGCTGGGGCTGGCGCAGATGAGCGAAGAGGTCTGCGTCATGAAGTCGTGGGCGCAGGGCAAGGGCATCACCGCGAGCTCCTCGGTGCACGCCCGGCTGCAGGCGCTCTCCGGCTCCGTGCTCGGCGACACCAGCGCCGGGTCGAGCTCGCAGACCGACTTCGAGTACCTGCTCAAGACCTACGGCGGGGTCAACCCGCAGGGCGGCGTGACCTTCACCTCGACCGGCAGCCCGGGCGGCGCCGAGGCCGCGCTGGAGACGGGGAAGATCAGCGCCTTCCTGCTCTCCCCGCCCACCTGCGAGTCCGTGGCCGGCTCGGAGGTGCTGGTCACCCCGGAGCAGGTGGACACGTTCAAGGCGATGATCAACAACGTGCTGTTCACCAAGTCCTCGTACGCGTCGGGCAACGCGACGCTGCTCGGCAAGGCGGTCACCGCGGTGGCCCGCGCGGAGAACTACGAGACCGCCAACCCGTCCGCGACCGCGCAGGAGATCAAGAGCTCGTATCCGTCCGGCACCGTCTCGCTGCTGACCGACGCGCTCAAGACCGTCTCCGCGCGGGTGCCGAAGAACGGCGCGATGACCGAGTCGATGTGGCAGGCCACCAGTCAGATGCTGGTCGGCGCGGGCGACATCAGTAACCCGCTCAACGCCGCTGAGGGCGCCCTCTGGACGAACAAGTACATCGACCTGTCCTATCTCAGCTCGCATGCATCGTGACGAACGGCGCCGGCGGCGCACCGCGCGCCGCCGGCCCCGCTGATTGGGGTTGACGTGTCAGACACCGCGAACGCGGACACCGAGAACACTGCCTCCGTGATCGCCCGGGCGCTGGCCCAATCGGGCGTACGGGCACTGTTCACCTATCCGGGCGATCCGACGATCGAGCTGATGGAGCAGAGCCGCCGGCTCGGCACCGACGTCGTGCTCGCCCGGCGCGAGGGGTCCGCGGCGTTCATGGCGGAGGCGGCGGCGATGGCCACCGGCGGGGTCGGCGCCTGCCTGTCCACCCTCGGGCCCGGCTCGACCGCGCTGGTCAACGGCGTGGCCGCGGCGACGCTCGACCGGGTGCCGGTGATCGCGGTGTCCGGCCAGATCGAGACCGCGCGCCAGGCCGTGTTCACCCACCAGGTCGTCGAGCACGAGGCGCTCTACCGCCCGGTGACCAAGTGGGCCGGCCGGGTCGAGGCCAACGCGGCCGCGATCACCATGCGCAAGGCGATCCGGGTGGCCACCGCCGAGCGCCCCGGCGCCGTCCACCTGACCTGCGCGGCCGACACGTTCACACAGGCGGCGTCGGACAGCGCGTTCACCGCGCCGCCGACCGAGCCGGCCGGCGGGTCGGTCCAGGTCTTCCGCACGCCCGGCGCCGCCGCCGACCCGCACCGGATGCTGGCCGCGGCCCGCCGCCCGCTGCTGCTCGTCGGCATCGGCGCGACACGGTGTTCGGCCTCTGACGCGGTGGCGCGGCTGGCCGAGACGGTGCAGATGCCGGTCGTGGTCGCGCCGATGGCGAAGGGCGTGCTCGACGAGGCGTCGCCGTGGTTCGCCGGCGTGCTCGACATGGCCTGCAACACCACGGTGTGGGACCTGGTCCGGTCCAGCGACCTGATCGTCACGGCCGGATTCGACCCGGTGGAGCTGATCAAGCCGTGGAGCGTCGAGGCGCCCGTGCTCCACGTGGACACCACGCCGAACGCCGACCAGGTGTATCGCAGCGACCTGGAACTCGTCGGGCACGTCGGCCGGGTGCTGGACTGGCTCGCGGACGAGTGCGACGGCGCGCCGCGCTGGACCGAGGCCGAGGTGGCGGCCCACCGGGCGCGGCTGCGCGACGCCTACTACGCGGGCCGGGTGGCCGGCCGGCTCAACCCGACCGACGTGGTCGACTGCGTGCGCCGGGCCAGCCCCGCGGACACCATCGCGACCTGCGACGTCGGCTCGCACAAGCTGCTGGTCGGACAGGGCTGGACCACGTCCACCCCGCGCAGCGTGCTGATGACCAACGGCCTGTCCGCGATGGGCTTCGGGGTGCCCGCCGCCATCGCGGCCAAGATCATGTTCCCCGAGCGGCCGGTCGTCGCGATGGTCGGCGACGGCGGATTCGCGATGACGGCCACCGAGATCCGGCTGGCCGCGGCCCGGCGGCTGGGCATCGTGTTCGTGGTCTTCGTCGATGGGAGCCTCAACCGGATCCAGCTGAAGCAGAACGTGCTGAACTATCCGAGCACTGCGACGCTGTTCGAGGACACCGACCTGGTCGGGCTGGCCCGGGCGCTGGACTGCGACGGCGAGCGGGCGGAGAGCACCGAGCAGCTCGACAAGGTGCTGACCCGGACCCGGGGGCTCGAGCGCCCGTTGGTGGTCGAGGCCCGGATCGACCCGGCCCAGTACGAATCACAGTTCTGAGGACGGTTCGCCTGATGCGCAACGACACCGAGACCGGCACTGGCAGCGGCACTGGCACCGAGACCGGAACCGTGGCCGAGCGGCTGGCGGGCTTGGCCCTCTCGATCCGGGCCCGCGGCCTCGACGCGGGGGAGTCGCACGCCGCCGCCCGAGCCGTCGTGGACTGGTTCTCCGCCACGATCCCCGGCAGCGCCATGCCGCCGGCTCAAATCCTTACCGAGGCCCTGCTCGATTCTGAGGAGGAGGGTCCCGCGCGCCTGGTCGCCACCGGCCGGCGCGCCCCGGTCCGCACGGCCGCGCTGGTGAACGCCGTCGCCTCGCACACCGCAGAGCTCGACGACATCTACCGGGACGGGATCTACCACCCCGGATCGCCGACCGTCGCCGCGGCCCTCGCGCTCGGCGAGCGCCTCGACGCCTCCGGCGCCGACCTGCTGCGCGCCGTGGCGGTCGGCTACGAGATCGGCGACCGGGTCTCGGCCGCGGTCAACCCCGCGCACTACCGGTTCTGGCACACCACCGGCACGATCGGCACCCTCGGCGCGGCCTGCGCGGCGGCCGACCTGCTGGGGCTGGACCGCACCGCGTTCGCGCACGCGGTCGCCACCGCCACGACCATGGCCGCAGGACTCCAGCAGGCCTTCCGCTCGGACGCGATGAGCAAGCCGCTGCACGCCGGGCACGCCGCCGAGGCGGGCCTGCTGGCCGCGCTCGCCGCCGGTCGCGGCTACACCGGAGCCCTCGACGTCCTCGAGGGCGCGGCCGGATTCGGCGCCGGCCTGGCCGGCTCGCCGGACTGGTCCGCCGCGGTCGCCGATCCGGGCCGCGCGCTGCTGATCGGCGAGGCGACCGTGAAGAACCACGCCTGCTGCGGCCACACCTTCGCGGCCGTGGACGGCGCCCTGCAGCTGCGCGGCGAGGGGCTGGATCCGCGCGACGTCGCAGCCATCGAAGTGCGCACCTACACGACGGCGACGCGGGTGGCCGGGAACGCCGAGCCCAGAACCGAGTTCGAGGCCAAGTTCAGCACCTCCTACTGCGTCGCGGCGGCGCTTCGGCTCGGCTCGGTCCGGCTGCGCGCGTTCGAGCCCTCGAGCCTCGGGGATCCGGGCATCAGGGACCTGGCCCGGCGGATCACCGTGGTCGCCGACGACGCGATGGAACAGGCGTTCCCGCGGCAGCGGCAGGCGACGGTGACGGTCCGGCTGGCCGACGGGACCACCCGGTCGGCGCATCGCAGCACCCGCAAAGGCGACCCGGACGATCCGCTCACCGATGCCGAGCTGACCGAGAAGTTCACCGAGCTCAGCACGCCGGTGCTGGGGTCCGGCCGGACCGCGCGACTCGCCGACGCGCTGTGGAACGCGGCCGGGGCGAAGACGCTGAGCGAGCTGCCGATCGGCGGCGAGGAGGCCCGATGAAGAACCCTGATGATGCTGGCGACCTCGCCGCGGTTCGGCCGTTCTACGGCGGCGACTGGCACGACACGGAGCACGCCGACGTACTGGCCGACAAGTTCACCGACCGCCCCGTCGCCCGGGTCGGCCGGGTGGCGAAGCAGCAGGTCGGCGAGGCCGTCGCAGGCCTCGTCGACGGTCAGGCGCGCTGCCGCTGGTCCCCGCGCGCCCGCGCCGACGCGCTGGTCCGCGCCGCGCAGCTGATGCGCGAGCAGCTGGACGACTTCGTCGCGACCATCGTGGCGGACACCGGCTTCACCGTCACCGACGCGGCCCGCGAGGCCCAGCGCGCCGCCGAGACCCTGCTGCTCTCCGGCGAGGAGGCCAAGCGCCTGGACGGCGAGATGGTGCCTCTCGGCGGGGCACCCGGCGGCGGCGGGCAGCGGATCGGCTTCACCGTCTTCCACCCGGTCGGCGTCGTGTGCGCGATCAGCCCCTTCAACTCGCCTCTCAACACCCTGCTGCACAAGGTCGCCCCGGCCCTGGCCGCCGGCAACGCGGTGGTCGTCAAGCCGGCGTCGCAGACCCCGCAGACCGCCGACCGGCTGCTGCGCCTGCTGCTGGAGGCCGGCGTGCCGGCCGAGCTGATGGCGTTCGTGTACGGCGGCGGCAGCGACGTGGGCCAGTGGCTGCTGGACGATCCGCGGCCGGCGTTCTACGCCTTCACCGGCAGCACCGAGGTCGGCCGGCACATCCACCGCAGCGTCGGGCTGCGCCGCACCCAGCTGGAGATGGGCAGCCTGTCGAGCACCATCCTCTGCGCGGACGGCAATCTCGAGGCGGCCCTGCCCCTGGTCGTCAACGCGGCGTTCCGCAAGGCCGGCCAGGTCTGCACGTCGGTCCAGCGCCTCTACGTCGAGCGCGGCGTGCTCGGCGCGGTGCGGGACGAACTGGAGAAGGCGCTGCGCGTACGCGTCGCCGGCGACCCGTCCCGGCCGGACACCTTCGTCGGCCCGCTGATCAGTCCGGCCGAGGCGCAACGGGTCGACGACTGGATCGAGCGCGCGGTGTCGGCCGGCGCGGAACTGGTCACCGGAGGCACCCGCACGGGCAACGTCGTCGCGCCGACCGTGCTGGCCAACGTGAACGCGGACATGGCGGTCATGTCGCGGGAGATCTTCGGCCCGGTCGTGGTCCTCCGGCCCTTCGACGACCTCGACGAGGCGATCGACGAGGTCAACGACACGCCCTACGGCCTGGCCGCCGGGATCTTCACCCGGAGCATCAACCGGGCACTGGCCGCCGCAGACCGGCTGCACATGGGCTCGGTGCACATCAACGAGACCTCGAGCAGCCGGGTGGATCTGATGCCGTACACCGGGGCGAAGCTGAGCGGCATGGGCCGCGAGGGCCCGCGCTATGCCATCCGCGAGATGAGCGAGGAGCGTCTGGTGACGCTCGGCCCGGCGTGACGGGCCGTCCGGTCCGGCGATTGCGCTGGTCGATCAAGGTATACTGGAGTGTGCAGGGTACTGATGCAAATTGACGAGAGCGCAGTGGACGAGAACACAGTTGACGACCTGGGAGGAACCGTGGCGGGTCGAACCGCACCGAACGCTTCGCCCGACGCCGCGGTGAGCGCTCCGGCCCGCGCCAAGGCCCCGGCGGCGAAGGACCGCGTCCCGCCGTACGAGATGCTGAAGGACGCGATCCTGTCCGGCGAGCTGGCGCCCGGCCGGACCCTGGTCGAGACGCCGATCGCGGAATGGTGCGGCGTGAGCCGGACCCCGATCCGGGAGGCGTTCCGCCGGCTCGAGCAGGACGGCCTGATCCACCGCAAGGACGCCGTGCTCGTGGTGCGCGAGCGCAGCCCCGAGGACATCCTCGACGTCTACGAGACGCGCATCGTGCTGGAGGCGACCGCGGCCCGGGTCGCCGCGGAGCGCCGCACCGACCACGACGTCAGGCTGCTGCGGCTCATGGTGGAGCAGAGCCGGCACATCGAGGGCGGCGACCTGGCCACGATGGTCGAGGCGAACCGGCAGTTCCACCGGGCGATCTGGCGGGCGAGCCGGAACGAGTCCCTGGTCGACGCGCTCGACCGGCTGAACATGCACCTGGGCCGCTACCCGGAGACGACGCTCGGCTACCCCGGCCGCTGGCCGACCGCCTGCACCGAGCACGGACTGCTGGTCGACGCGATCGAGGCCCGCCGCCCGCGCAAGGCCTACACCATCGCCGAGCAGCACTTCTCCGAGGCCCGCGACATCCGCCTGGAGCTGTTCGCCAAAGACAGCAGGCTCTGAACGGGGTACCGCAGGAACCGGTGTCGGACCCCGTCATTATCAGACCTCTGGCAGCGCGTGTGTCCTGCGCCATCGCGCAGACTTTCCGGCAATCGTCCCCGACGGAAAGCCTGCGCGGCCCTGGGCCGCCGCCGGGACGGCCGGCGGCGGCCGATCGTCGGCGCGTCCTCAGCCCCACTGCCCCGGCTGGTAGTCGCCGCCCGGGTTCTTCAGCAGCGCGTTGAACCGGTTGTACGCGTTGATC
>DASYAE010000147.1:0-32480 GCA_036501535.1 Actinocrinis sp.
TCGTGCGCGAAGTGCTCGCCACGGGCACCCCCGTGGTCCTCGTCCTGATGTCCGGGCGCCCGTACGCGCTGGGCGGCGAGGTGGACCGGGCCGCCGCGATCGTGGCGGCGTTCTTCGCCGGCCAGCGCGGCGGCCAGGCGCTGGCCGAGGTCCTGACCGGGGCGGTCGAGCCGTCCGGACGGCTGCCGGTCAGCGTCCCGCGCGACGCCGGCGGCCTGCCGGCCACCTACCTCTCCCCGGCGCTCGGCCGGCGCTCGCAGGTCTCCTCGGTCGATCCGACGCCCGCATTTCCTTTCGGCCACGGCTTGAGTTACACGGAATTCTCGTGGTCTGATGCACGGGTTCTCCAAGCCGACGGGGCCGCACGCGAGGCCTCGTCGGAACCGGCCCCCTGGGCCGTCGACGGCGAAGTCAGGGTTGGAATCACCGTGCGCAACACCGGAACGCGGGCCGGCACCGAGGTCGTACAGCTCTACCTGCACGACCCGGTCGCCCAGGTGACCCGTCCCGTGGTGCGCCTGGTCGGTTTCGCCCGGGTCGCGCTGGAGCCGGGCGGGCAGGCCCGGGTGACCTTCGACGTGCCGGCCGCGCTCGCCTCGTTCACCGGGCTGCGCGGGACCCGGATCGTCGAGCCCGGCGACGTGGAGCTGCGCTTCGGCCGCTCCAGCGGGGAGAGCGCCGCCGCGGTAGCGCTGCGCCTGACCGGCGCGCAGCACGAGATCGGACATCTCAGGGCACTCATATCGCGGGCCCGCGTCGAGAGCGACGACGCGGTCGCGCACACCTCACAGGAGGCCGGAGGATGACGATACCCAGGACGCTGGAACCACCGGGCCGGGAAGGCGGCGTGCGGCCCGCGGGCGCCGGGCGCCGGACCCGGGCCCGCAGGCGCAAGACGAGCTGGCGCACCGCCGTCCGGCGGGACTGGCGGCTCTACACGCTCGCGGTCGCGCCGCTGCTGTTCTTCGCGGTCTTCCGCTACCTGCCGATGGCGGGCAACGTCATCGCCTTCCGCTGGTACCAGCCGGGCGGCAGCCTGTTCGGCGAGTACTGGGTGGGCTGGTACTACTTCCAGGAGTTCCTGGGCGACCCGACGTTCTGGCACGTCTTCTTCAACACCCTGATCCTCGGCCTGCTGACGCTGCTGTTCAGCTTCCCGGCGCCGGTCATCCTCGCGCTGCTGCTCAACGAGGTGCGCTCGCGCTCGTGGAAGCGGCTCGTGCAGTCGATCTCGTACCTGCCGCACTTCCTGTCGATCGTCGTGGTCGCCGGCATCATCATCCAGGTGACCTCGCAGACCGGCCCGATCAACCAGGCGCTGCAGGCGGTGGGCCACGCGCCGATCGACTTCCTGCAGCAGGCGGGCTGGTTCCGGCAGATCTACGTCTCCTCAGAGGTCTGGCAGACCGCCGGCTGGGGCACGATCCTCTACCTCGCCGCGCTGACCACGATCGACAGCCAGCTCTACGAGCAGGCCCGGATCGACGGCGCCAACCGCTGGCACCAGACCTGGCACGTCACCCTGCCCGGCATCCGGCCGACCATGGTGACGCTGCTGATCCTGAACATCGGCACCTTCATGGCGATCGGCTTCGAGAAGATCCTGCTGATCTACAACCCGCTGACCTACTCGACCGCCGACGTGATCTCCACCTATCTCTTCCGGATCGGCATCCAGTCCGGCAGCTTCAGCTACGGCGCCGCCATCGGCCTGTTCGAGTCGGTGATCGGGCTGTTCCTGGTGGTCTCGGCGAACCTCATCTCCCGTCGCGTGGTGGGGACGAGCCTGTGGTAGCCACGACCGGACTGACCCCCGCGCAGACCAAGCCGTCCGCGCGCCCGAACCCGACGCGGATCCAGGACGGCCGCGGCTACCGGGTCTTCAAGGTCTTCAACGTACTGATCCTGCTCGGCGTCGTGGTGCTGACGCTCTACCCCTTCATCAACCTGCTGGCGCAGTCGTTCAGCTCGGAGACGGCGATCGCGGCCGGGCACGTCGACCTGATCCCCAAGGGCTTCAACATCACCACCTACAAGACGGTGATGGGCGACCCGACGTTCTGGGAGAACTACCGCAACACGGTGGAGTACACCGTGGTCGCCACCGCCATATCCATGGTGCTGACCACCTGCTACGCGTACGTGCTCTCGAAGCGGAACCTGAAGGGGCGCGGCTTCCTGATGGCCGTCGCCATCTTCACCATGTTCTTCAACGGCGGCCTGATCCCGAACTACGTGCTGGTCAACGACCTCGGGCTGCGCAACTCGCTGTGGGCGATCGTGCTGCCGAACGCCATCAGCGTGTTCAACCTGCTGGTGATGAAGACCTTCTTCGAGAACCTGCCGAGCGAGCTGGAGGAGGCGGCCGCGGTCGACGGCCTGACCACCTACGGCATCCTGGCGCGCATCGTGCTTCCGCTGTCGAAGGCCGTGCTCGCCACCATGGTGCTCTTCTACGCGGTCTCGTTCTGGAACTCGTGGTTCTCCGCGTTCCTCTACATGGACCGCTCCGATCTGTTCCCGGTGACCGTGTACCTGCGCAACATGATCGCCGGGGCGACCTCGGGCACGAACGAGGGCGCGTCGGGCGAACAGGCCCTGCAGGTCGCCGCCAACATCCAGGCGGTGACCATCGTGCTCACCGTGGTCCCGATCCTGACCGTCTACCCGTTCATCCAGAGATACTTCGTCTCCGGCGTGATGCTGGGCGCGGTCAAGGGCTAGAAGCGGCGCCGGTGCTCAGGCGCCGCCGATCAACAACACGTGTATCGCACACCGACCCCGCGAAAGGACAAAGGAGTTCCCGTGGAAAATCTCTCCCGGCGTCGATTCCTCGCCCTCACCGGCGGCGGCGCCACCGCACTCGCGCTCGCCGGCTGCACCACCCACACTCCCGGCTCCACGCCGACCGACACCGCCCTGTCAGGGAACGAAGTCGGCGCCATGACCGACTACACCGCCAGCACCGCGTTCAAGGCGACCGAACCGCTCGACTTCCCGATCGCGATCCTGAGCAATCCCAGCTATCCGTACAACGGGAGCTGGCCCTTCTTCAACGACCTGAAGAAGATGACCAACGTCAGCCTCAACGCGACCGTCATCCCGCTCAGCGACTACAACACGAAGATCGGCACGATGATCGGCGCCGGCGACGCCCCGCTGATCATCCCGAAGACGTACCACCCGGCCGAGGACGCGTTCATCTCCAGCGGGGCGATCCTGCCGGTCAGCGAGTACCTCGACCTGATGCCGAACTTCACCCAGACGGTCAGCGAGTGGAACCTGGGCGGCGACCTCGACCAGCTGCGCGCCGCGGACGGCAAGTTCTACCTGCTGCCCGGGCTGCACCAGCAGGTCTGGCAGGACTACTCGATCGCGATCCGCGCCGACATCTTCAAGCAGCTCAACATACCCACCCCGAAGACCTGGGACGACGTCACCAGCGCGCTGCGCGCGCTGAAGAACGCGTATCCGAACAACTACCCGATCTCCGACCGCTGGAGCACCGCCACCTCGGGCCAGGCGGGCCCGGGGGCGAACAGCCTGCTGGCCATCCTCGGCGCGGCCTACGGCACCCAGGCCGGATGGAACTACCAGCACGCCACCTGGGACTCGAAGACCAGCCAGTTCGTGTACACCGGCGCGATGGACGAGTACCGCCAGATGTGCCAGTTCCTCTACACCTGGGTCAACGACAAGCTGATGGACCCGCAGAGCTTCACCCAGAGCGACGCGCAGGCCGAGCAGACGTTCGCGAACAGCCAGTCGTTCGTCATCAGCGCCAACGCCCAGGAGGTGGTCAACACCTACGAGAAGGACCTGTCGGGCACCCAGGGCGCGCAGGTGGTGAAGATCCCGGTCCCCACCGGGCCGATGGGGGCGACGATCCTGGGCAGCCGGCTCGAGAACGGCGTGATGATCTCCAGCTCGGCGCTGAAGAGCAAGAACTTCGTGGCGATGATGCAGTTCGTGGACTGGCTGTTCTACTCCCCCACCGGCAAGATGTTCGCCAAGTGGGGCGTCAAGGGCACGACCTACTCCGGCAGCATCGACAACGGCTCGTTCAAGCTCGAGCCCGACGTCACCTGGGCCGGCGTCAACCCGACCGGCACGAAGAACCTCCAGGTCGACTTCGGGTTCTTCAACGGCGTGTTCGCCTACGGCGGCAGCACCGAGCTGCTCAACACGCAGTTCCCGCCGGCGGAGCTGACCTTCCAGAAGGCGATGGACACCCGCAAGGTGCTGCCGCTGCCCCCGCCCGCGCCGCTGAGCGCGCAGGACCAGCAGCAGACCACGCTGTGGGCCACGACGCTGCTGGACTACGTCAACCAGATGACGCTGAAGTTCATCCTCGGCCAGCGCCCGCTGAGCCAGTGGGACGACTACGTCAACGAGCTCAAGGGCATGAACTCGGCGCAGTACGTCAGCATCGTGAACAAGTCGTACGCGGCCTACAAGAAGGCGCACGGCTAGAGGAGCCCCGGCCCGGCCCGGACCGCCGCACTCGGTCCGGGCCGGGAGCCGGTCCCGGCGCACGAGCGTAAGAGCACGACGATTGCTGGAGGAGAACGGTGCAGGCCCCCGTCATCGTCCCCGAGCACGCCCGCGGCCGGCTGTCGGACGCCTGGCGCGAATGCGTCGGCACCGGCCGGTTCGAGCTGGCGCTGCGGCGCGACTACCTGGACTCGCTGGCCCTGGTGCAGCGGGAGATCGGCTTCCGGCACATCCGGGGGCACGGCCTGTTCGCCGACGGGGTCGGCGTGTACCAGCCCTATGAGTATCAGGGCTCGAAGCAGGTTCGGTACGCTTACACCTACGTGGACCAGGTGATCGACGCCTACCTCGAGCTCGGCGTCCAGCCGTTCCTCGAGCTCGGGTTCATGCCCTCGGCGCTGGCCTCCGGCGACCAGACGGTGTTCTGGTGGCACGGCAACGTCACCCCGCCGGACTCGTACGCCGCATGGGCGGACCTGGTGCGCGCCACGCTCACCCACCTGGTGGACCGCTACGGCGTCGAGCAGGTGCGCGAATGGCCGATCGAGGTGTGGAACGAGCCCAACCTCAAGCAGTTCTGGCTCGACGCCGACCAGGAGGCCTACCACCGGCTGTACGAGGCGAGCGCGTTCGCGGTCAAGGAGGTGGACGCCGCGCTCCAGGTCGGCGGCCCGGCGATCTCGCCCGGCGCGGACGAGTGGCTGGGGCCCTTCGCGGACTTCACCGAGCGGCGCGACGTCCCGGTCGACTTCGTCAGCAAGCACGCCTACACCAGCGGCCCGGCCCAGCCGGTGCCCTTCGGCGTGCACCAGACCCTCGCCCCGGCGTCGAGCCTGCTCGACCAGTTCGGCTCGCCCCGCGTGCTGCTGCGCGAGACCGCGCTGGCCGGGCTGCCCGTGCACATCACCGAGTTCAACTCCTCCTACCGGCCGGACAACCCGGTGCACGACACCGCGTTCCACGCCGCCTATCTCGCGCCGGTCCTGGCCGCCGGCGGCGAGTTCGCCGACTCCTTCTCCTACTGGACCTTCTGCGACGTGTTCGAGGAGGTCGGCGTGCCGACCGCGCTGTTCCACGGCGGCTTCGGCCTGCTGGCGCACCGTCAGGTCAAGAAGCCCACTTACCACCTCTACGCCTTCATGGCCCGCATGGGACACGACCTGCTCGCGCACGGCGAGGACCACCTGGTCACCCGGGACGCGGACGGCCGGGTCACCGTCCTGGCCTGGGCTCCCGTGGACGCCTCCGGGTGGGAGCCGTCCCCCGCCGGGCACACGGTGCGCCTCTCGATCCCGGTCGCGGTGCCCGGCGCGGCGCCGCGATCGGCCTTCCTGTTGCGCTCCTCGGTGAGCGACGAGGCGGGCAACGCCTGGGCGGCGTGGGCCGAGATGGGCCGCCCGGCCTCGCCCCGCCCGCGCGAGCTCGACGCGCTGCGCGAGGCCGCCGAGCCGGTGCGCCGGCACGCGAGCGCGCCGGTCGAGGCCGGGCGGGTGGACCTGGCGCTTATCCTCGAACGCAACGAGGTGACCCTCGTCGAGATCACCGCGGTGGCCGACGAGACCCCGCCCTGGTGGGACGAGCGCCGGCTGCTGGGCCTCGGCCGCGACGAGACGGATGCGGAGGACTCCCGATGAGCAACCAGAGCGCCGGAGCCCGGCGGCAGTTCGGCGAGGGGCCGCTCGCGCAGGTCGCGGCGCTGGTCTACTGCCTGATGACGGTCGAGCTGCTGATGCTGGTCGCCATCCTGCCGGGCCTGGTCCCGCTGGTCGTGCTCGACCGCGACGCGAGCAACGCGCCGCTGGCCGTGCTCTGCCTGCTGCCGGTCGGCCCGGCGCTGTCCGCCGCGCTGTTCGCACTGCGCCAGCACCGCGGCGACCTGACGGACCTCCACCCCGCGGCCGAGTTCTGGCGCGGCTACCGGCTGAACTTCGGCGGCGTGCTGAAGGTGTGGGTGCCGTGGCTGGCGGCCATGGCCGTGATCGCGGAGAACCTCTCCCACCTCAGGGCCGCCGGCGTGCCCGGCTGGTGGGCGGCGGTGCTGGTCGTCATCGCGGTGGTCGCGGTGCTGTGGGTGGCCAACGCCCTGGTGATCACCTCGCTGTTCACCTTCCGGACGGTCGACGTCGTCCGGCTGGCCGCCTACTTCCTCGGCCGCACCAAGGGCGTCACGTTCGGCAACTTCTGCCTGCTGGTTGTCGCCGTCGGCGTGGTCGACCTGACCTCCGAGCTGGTGCTCGCCGTGGTCGGGGTGGTCTTCGCCGGGGCGCTGCTGCGCACCGCCGAGCCGATGGCCCGTCAGGTCAAGGAACAGTTCACCGCCTGAACAGCGTAAGAGGGTCAGAGCGCACATGAGCATGCCCGTCACCCGCAAGGTGCCCTTCGGCGGGGACTACAACCCGGAGCAGTGGCCGGAGAAGGTCTGGAACCAGGACTACGAGCTCTTCGACGCGGCGCGGATCGACACGGTCACCCTCGGCGTCTTCACCTGGGCGCTGCTCCAGCCGGCCGAGGACGTGTACGACTTCTCCCGGCTGGACCGGGCCGTGCAGCGGGCCGCCGCCGAGGGCCGCGCCGTCTGCCTGGCCACCGGCACCGGCGCGCTGCCGCCGTGGCTGGCGCGCAGGCATCCCGAGGTGACCCGCACCGATTTCGAGGGCCGGCGCCACCGCTACGGGCAGCGGCACAACGCCTGCCCGAGCTCACCGGTCTTCCGCCGGTTGTCCGTGGAGCTCGCGCGCCGCGTCGCGCAGCGGTATGCCGACAACCCGGCGGTCATCGCGTGGCATATCGGCAACGAGTACGGCGGGGCCTGTTATTGCGAGTTGTGTGCCGCCGGGTTCCGCGGGTGGCTGCGCGAGCGCTACGGCAGCCTGGAGGCGCTGAACGAGGCCTGGTACACCACGTTCTGGTCGCACACCTTCTCGGACTGGGACGAGATCGAGCCGCCGACCGCGCTGACCGAGCACTGGCGCGGACCGGAGCACACCGCGTTCCAGGGCATCACGCTGGACTACCGCCGGTTCATGTCGGACGCCATGCTGGCCAACTTCACGGACGAGAAGGCGGCGATCGGCGAGTCCAGCCCCGACATTCCGGTCACCACCAACTTCATGGGCATGTACAAGCCGATCGACTACCACCGCTGGTCGGCGGCGCTGGATTTCGCGTCCTGGGACAACTATCCGCCGGACGAAAAGTCGCAGGCGCGCGTCGCGCTGACCCACGACCTGATGCGCGGGCTGAAGGGCGGCCAGCCGTTCTGGCTGATGGAGCAGACGCCGAGCGCCACCTCGACGCGCGACGTCAACCCCCTCAAACGGCCGGGCGTGATGCGGCTGTGGAGCTGGCAGGCGGTGGCCCACGGCGCGGACGCCGTCCTGTTCTTCCAGATGCGCGCGTCGCGCGGCGCATGCGAGAAGTTCTTCAGCGCGGTGATCGGGCACGCCGGCCGCTCGGACACCCGCGTCTTCCGCGAGACGGCGGACCTGGGAGCCGAGCTCGACCGGCTCGGCGGCGCGGCGCTCGGCGCGCGCACGCCTTCGCGTGTCGCAGTGCTCTTTGACTGGGACAGCTGGTGGGCGCTGGAGATGTCGGACGGCCCGTCCCGCCTGGTGAGCTACCAGCAGACCGTGCTGGCGTACTACACGGCGCTGTGGGACTCAGGGGTCGACGTCGACGTCGTGCCGGTCACCGCGGACCTGGCCGGCTACCAGATCGTCGTGGCGCCCGCGCTGCACATGATCAAGGGCGACCTGGCGCGGCGGCTCGAGGAGGTGGCCGCGCGCGGCGGCTCGGTGGTCTCGACGTTCCTGTCAGGGCGCGTCGACGAGGACGACAACGTGTTCCTGACGGACGTGCCTGGCCCGCTCGCGCCGCTGATGGGCGTGCGCGTCGACGAATGGGACGCGCGCGACGCCGAATTCGTCAACCCGGTGCGGCTGCGCGGCGGGGACGCAGAGCTCGATGTCGAGGCGCGGCTGCTGTTCGAGCTCGTCGTCCCGGACGGCGCCGAGACGATCGGCACGTACGGCAGCGACTTCTACGCGGGCACCCCGGCGGTGACCCGCAACCGGTTCGGCGACGGCTTCGGATGGTACGTCGGCACGGGGCTCGACCAGCGGGGCGTGTCGTGGGTGATGCGCCAGGTGCTCGCGCAGCACGGCGTGGAGCTGCGCTATCCGGACGTGCCCGGCCTCGAGTCGGCGGTGCGCGTGGCGCCGGACGGGGCGCGGCTGCTGTTCCTGCTCAACCATGGGGCCGAGTCGGTCGAGGTGGCGGCCGCGCGCGGCGGGCTCGACCTGCTCTCCGGGCTCCGGGTCGAGCGCGGCGGCCTGATCCGCCTGGAGCCGCGCGGTGTCGTGGTGTTGCGCGAGGACGCGGACGGCTGAGGCTGAGGGCCCTGAGGCCGGCGCCAACACCGCCGCCGCCGGCCAGGGCACTCGGTAGCACTCAGAAGATCGCGCGGCCGTGCGCGTCCGGGACGCCCGACTTGCGGTGGAAGTAGGTGTTGATCTGGTCGCGCCACTCCTCGGCGCACCGCACCTGCTCGTCGAGCCGCTCGGCCACCCGCGCGTACACGTCCGGGGCGACGAGGCCGGCGTCGGCGATCCGCTGCCACTGCTCCCGGATCGCGTGCGCGCGCTCGGCTCCGGCGAAGTGCGTGTCGTAGATGTGCTGGATGACCGTCGCGCCGCTGCGCAGCACGTGGCCGTACGGGACGTGGTGGAAGAACAGAAGCAGCTCGTCAGGGCACTGATCGAGCGACTCGTACACCTCGGACCAGGGCTTGGGGTACTGCGCGGTGAAGCCGGTCCCGGTCGCCACGGTGCGGTCGACGCCGAAGCCGTCCCGGTCCGCGAAGTGGTAGGTGCCCCACGGGGTGTATTCGTACCCGTCGACGTCCGGGCCGTAGTGGTGGCCGGGCCGGACCATGAACCCGACCCCCAGCGGCGAGGTGTACTGCTCGTACGCGTGCCAGGACTCGTCCATCATGGCGTGCAACGTGCCGCGCAGCCGGCCCGTCTCGCCGCCCGCGGTGGCGCCGAAGGTCAGGCCGATCCACTCGTCCAGGACCGCCGCCGGGTCCAGGCCGGGATCCCAGGCCAGGCGCCCGAAGGCGTAGAGGTTCGCCTGCGCGAGGGGGTGGCCGGTCCAGAACCGGTCGTCGCCGACGTTGGAGACGACCACCAGGCCGCCGCCTGCGCCTGTAGTCGTGCCCGTTTCCGTACGCGTGCCCGTAGTCGAATCATCGGCCGCAGTACCCTGAGTTATGTCCGCGATGCTCGGCCCGCCCTCCCCCCAGGGCCGGAATCCGAGCACCTCGCTCCACATCGGGCCGAGGTAGCACACGTGCTTCTGCTGCCCGGTGTACTCCTGGGTGGCCTGGAGCTCGACGGCCAGCCGGGTGCCGGGCATCGCCGCGATCACCGGGGAGACCGGCTCGCGCGGCTGGAAGTCTATGGGCCCGTACTTGACCTGAAGGATCGCATTAGGCCTGAACTGCCCATCGAGCGGGGCGAAATGGTCGTGCGCGGCGCGGGCGCGGTCGGTGGACCGGTCGCGCCAGTCCTGCCGGTGGTTGTAGACGAAGGCGCGCCAGTGCACCACGCCGCCGAACGGTGCCAGCGCGTCGGCGAGCACGTTCGCGCCGTCCGCGTGGCTGCGCCCGTAACCGAACGGCCCCGGCTGCCCCTCGGAATCGGCCTTCACGACATACCCGCCGAAGTCGGGAATGACGTCGTAGACGCCCCGCGTCGTCTCGTTCCACCACGCCCGCACGCCCGCATCGAGCGGGTCCGCGGTTTCCAGGCCGCCCAAGGCGACGGGCGAGGCGAAGTTGACCGAGAGGTGCACGCGAATCCCGTACGGCCGGAATATCTGTGCCAGCGCCGCAACGTCGGCGATCCGGTCGGTCAGCAGTTGCGCCTCGGCCGCATGCACGTTCACGTTGTTGACCGACACGGCGTTGATGCCGCACGCGGCCAGCAGCCGCGCATAGGACTGCACGCGAGTCAGGTCCGCGCGCAGCCGGCCGTCCTGCCAGAAGATCGACCCGCCCGCGTACCCGCGCTCGACCTGGCCCATCACCGAGTGCACGGCGACGTTGTCCCAGTGATCCGCCATGCGCAGACGCGTCGCGGGCCGATGCGCCCGCGCCGGGAGGTCGTCGCCGAACGCCGCCTCGCCGAGCCGAACGACATGGAAGAACCCGTACAGCAGCCCGGCAGGCCCGCCGCCGAGCACGACCGTGACGCCGTCCCGCCGGACCAACACGAAGCCCTCGTCGCCGAGCGCCGCATCGTCGGCCGTCTGCCGCGCCTCGGCGAGCGCGGCCGCGTTCAGCTGCCCGAGTGACGCCGATTCGAGCGCCAGCAAGAGATCCGGCGACGCGCCGTCACCCGGCGAGCCCCCATCGGCGCCCTCCGAACGGCGCGTGACGGATCCGCCGAACAGCGCGCAGGCCTGGTCGGCCTCGCGCGCGACGGTCTCGGCGAGCACCGCGTCACCCCAGACCGCGACGCGGCGCGACCCGAGCGCCCGGAACGCCTCCGACGGCAACCATGCCGCGTGAACCTGTGGTTGTTCCACCGTGGTCACAAGATCCCTCGATTACGACTACTGATACCCGATGCCCAGATCACGACGCATCCTAATCTACCCAACCGGCAGCACATTTCGAAATACCAGTCGAAAACTTTCGAAGCGCCGGTGTCCGCGTCCCGCGGCGAATCTCACCCTCTGGCGTCAAAGCATTACCCACGGCCACTTTCCGGGCCAGGCCAACGCGGGCGTCCGCCCGGCTCTACGCTTGGGCGCGTCGCCGGGACGCGAGCGGACGCAAGCCGATCAAGTCGATCAAGGCCGCCGGGACCCGGCCCGACCCGACGAGCCCGAGCCGAGTCCGACCCGACGAGCCACAGCGAAGGACGCGCAACGAGATGAGAGCACTCCTCTTCGCCACGCTCCTCGCGCTGGTCTGCTCGCTGGTAGGCACCCCGGCGGCGGTGCGCTTCTTCACCCGGCGCGGCTACGGCCAGGAGATCCGGGAGGACGGCCCGAAGTCGCATCTGGTCAAGCGGGGCACGCCGACCATGGGCGGGACGGTCATCGTGCTCTCCACGCTCGTCGCCTACTTCGTGACCAAGGCGGTGACGGCGCAGGCGCCGTCGAGCTCCGCGGTGCTCGTACTCTTCCTGATGGTGGGCCTCGGCGCGGTCGGGTTCGTGGACGACTTCATCAAGATCTACCGGCAGCGCTCGCTGGGCCTGCGGGCGAAGGCGAAGCTGATCGGGCAGGCGGCCGTGACGATCGCCTTCGGGGTGCTGGTGCTGCACTTCCCGAACTCGCTCGGGCTGACCCCGGCCAGCGAGCACGTCTCGTTCCTGTGGGACATCAGCTGGCTCAGTCTCGGGCCGGTGGTATTCGTGGTCTGGGCCGCCGTGGTGATCTCGGGCTGGTCCAACGCGGTCAACCTGACCGACGGCCTGGACGGACTGGCCACCGGCGCCTCGGTGATGGCCTTCGCCGCGTACGTGGTGATCGGCGTGTGGCAGTACGGCCAAAGCTGCGGCACGTCGCCGGGCCGGGGCTGCTACGAGGTGCGCGACCCGCTGGACCTGGCGATCGTCGCGGCCTCGGTGATGGGCTCCTGCTTCGGCTTCCTGTGGTTCAACGCCGCCCCGGCGAAGATCTACATGGGCGACACCGGCTCGCTCGCCCTCGGCGGCGCCTTCGCGGGGCTGGCGATCTGCACCCGCACCGAGCTGCTCTCCCTGATCATCGGCGGCCTGTTCCTCGCCGAGCTGCTCTCGGACATCATCCAGATCGGCTCCTACAAGCTGCGGCACGGCAAGCGCGTGTTCAAGATGGCGCCGATCCACCACCACTTCGAGATGATGAACTGGCCCGAGGTCAACATCACGATCAGGTTCTGGATCATCGCAGGACTCTGTGTCGCGCTCGGCCTCGGCGTGTTCTACGGCGGTTTCGAGACGGCGCTGCAGTGATCCGCTAGGGCCGGCCGGTCGGCCTGAGACGCTGCTGCTTCCGGAGCCTGTCGCTCCCGAGCGCTTCGACCGCTTCCACCTGCTGCTCCAGCCACTCGCGCAGCTCCACCGAGATCGAGTCCGCCCTCGGTGCCCGGGCATTGGAGCGATGGCCCGAGATCGCCGCAAGCCTACCGGTGATGTGATCGAGGAAGAGCACCGCCGCGGAGCCGTCGGTGTGAATGGGAAGGGACATGAAGTAGTCGAACGCTTCGACGGCGCTCTCGATCCCCGGCGGCATCTGCAACATCAGCTCGCCTGCGGGCGGCCGCCACCAATCAGGCTTATCCAAACCGGTGTCGGCATTTCGCAGCACCTCATGGATCATCGTGACCTTGTCCGGTGGCAGCAGGCGCAGGAGCGTCGCGGAGTCGATGAGCTGGACCGCTCGTCTCGTACCCGCGTCCTCGGGTGCCATGGTCACCAACGAATCGCGCAGTGCGCGAAGACCGTCCGGCTGGTTCATACAGGCGAGAACGATCTCGACGACGTGCAGCCGGGTCTCAGCGCGCTCCTGGACATCCGGGAAGTTCTCCACATCCCGTCTGATCAGATTGATGAGCAGGCGGCGATCAGGAAGTGCGTCCATGAACCGGATGTCGACGAGAGCAGAGATAAGCGCGTTGAGCAGTTCCGTGGCAGCGGCCTCATACGCCGCCGTGCCGCGGGCGCGCCCTGCCGTCCTCGGCATCGCCCTCCCCTCCTGCGATCGTTCCTCCTGCCGAATCGCCGCCGCCTCGTCCTTCGCACGCTTCAGTTCGCCCTGCAGCTGCTCGAAGCGCAGGCGCTCGGCCTGGAGCTGCTTCTCGAAGTCGGCGCGGAGCACTTCCATACGCGGGTCCGGCTGCTCGTCGTCTTGCCGCACGCTCTCCAGCTGTCGCTCGAGCTCCGTGCAGCGCTCCTCCGCGGCGATCCGGAACCACTCGCTCCCGGCTCTGACGATCCGTGGGATCAGCGACCGGGCCGACCCGGACAAACGCCGCGACGAAGCAGACGGCTGGCAGAGCATCGCCGCGGCCAACGCCGCCGCCTTCGCCGTGGACCTGATCCGAGCGTGGGCCGACGAGCATCGATCCGAGGGCTCTGGCCCGGGCCGGGCGAGCCGCCGAAGCCGGGGCCAAGCGGGCGCCGTCTCACGCCGCGATCACTCATGATCCCGGAAGATGGTCCAAGATGGCCCCATGCGCCCTTTCCGATTCCTCGCGAGCGTCGATGAAGACGGCGACTTCGCCGCGCTGGCCGCCGCGGCCCGCAAGGCGGAGGCCGTCGGCTGCTCCGCGTTCGTCCTGGCCGACCACCTCGTCGCGCGGGCCCCGCTGACCCAGCTGGCCATGATCGCGGCGGTGACCGATCGGCTGCGGGTCGGCACCTTCGTGCTCAACGTCGGCCTGCGCCATCCGGCCGTGCTCGCCCAGGAGGTCGCCACGCTCGACGCGCTGTCCGGCGGCCGAGTGGATCTCGGTCTCGGCGCCGGCTGGAACAAGCCCGAGTACGACGCCGCCGGCATCCCGTTCGAGCCGGTCGGGGTCCGGATCGAGCGGCTGGCCGAGACGATCGCGATCCTCAAGGGCTGCTTCGCCGAGGGTCCGTTCTCCTTCTCGGGGCGGCACTACACGATCACCGGCCATGAGGGCGTGCCGAAGCCGGCGCAGCGTCCGCACCCGCCGATCTTCCTCGGCGGCGGCGGCAGGCGGCTGCTGAGCCTGGCCGGGCGCGAGGCCCAGATCATCGGTCTGGCGCCGCGCATCGCGCAGGGCGACCGGCCCCGGCTGGACGCGCGAAGCATTACGGCCGCGGCGACCGAGGAGAAGATCGGCTGGATCCGCGAGGCCGCCGGCGACCGCTTGGGCGAGCTGGAGCTCAACACCTACCCGACCGGCGGGCCGGTCGTCATCACCGGCGAACCGCTCGCGGAGGCGCGCCGCCGCGTCGACAGCATCCGCGAGCGGACCGGCGTCGAGCTGACCGCCGAGGAGGTCCTGGAGTCGCCGCACACGTACATCGGCACCGTCAAGGATCTGACACGCAAGTTCGTGGAGCTGCGCGAGCGCTTCGGCATCAGCTCGTTCCTCGTCCCGAATCTGGACGAACTGGCGCCGGTGGTCGAGGAGCTCGCCGGGCGGTGACGCAGTACACCCGGCCGACCGAGCCCTGACGTCAGAGCTCTGCGGACCAGACGGTCACCGCCTTCGGCTGCACCGCGACCGTACAGGACCCGCCCACATCCGGGTAGCCGCCGTCGGCGGCCACTGCGGTCAGTTCGCGCCCGTCGGGCAGCTCCACGTGCACTTCGCTGATCGCGCCGAGCCGGATGACGTCGACTACCGTGGCCTCCACGCCTCGTCCGTTCCGCGCGCCGCCACCAGCAACGGCATCGCCTGCACCCACATCCCCTCCGACGACGACGTCCCGCGGATCCACGCACCAGGTCGCCGCCTCGCCGGGCGCGGCAACCTCCGCGCCGACCGCGACGACGGCGCCGGCGACATCGAGGGTGCCGTCGGCGCGCACCGGCTCCGTGTGCACGTTGCGCGCGCCGAGCAGCCGGGCCACGGTCGGCGTCGCCGGGCGGGCGAAGACCTCGTGCTGCGCGCCGGACTGCATCACCGCGCCGTCGACCAGCACCAGGACCTCGTCCGCGAGCAGGGCCGCCTCGTCCGGGTCGTGCGTCACCAGCACCGTGGTCAGCCCGGTCGTCCGCTGCAGCCGGCGCAGCTCGCGCCGCAGCTCGTCGCGCACCGGCGTGTCGAGCCCGGTGAACGGCTCGTCGAGCAGCAGCAGGCGGGGCTGGTGGGCCAGCGCCCGGGCGAGGGCGACGCGCCGCCGCTGGCCGCCGGAGAGCTGGTGCGGCAGCCGGTCGACCAGGTCGCTCAGGCCCAGGACCCGGATCCAGTGCGCGGCGACCGCCGGGTCCGTGCCGACGCCGAACGTCACCTGCCGCCACACCGTCAGATGTGGTAGCAGGCACGGGTCCTGCGGCAGATAGCCGAGGGCGCGCGCGGCGGGCTGACGCCGGGTCAGCTCGTCGCCGCCGAGCCGTACATGTCCGGCGTCGAGCCGCGCCAACCCCGCGATCAAGCGGACGATCAGCGTCTTGCCGGCGCCGGACGGGCCGAGGATGGCCAGGTGGCGCGCCTGCTCCTGCTGGCTGTGCGCCGCGCGCAGCCGGAAGGCGCCGAGATGCGCGTTCAGGTCGACGTCGAGGGGGGCCGCGGGAACGGGCAGCGGCGCGCGCGGCGTCGGCAGCGGCCCGGCCGACCTGCGGCGCAGGTGCTGCGGCGCCCTCGCCACCAGGGCGGTGACGGCGAAGGCGGTCGCGAGGGTGGCCGCCGTGGGCAGCATCGTGCCGGTCAGCCCGGTGCTGCCGAACTGCACGAAGGTGAACACCGGCAGCGAGTACGGATGGTAGGCCAGGATCACGGTGGCCCCGAACTCGCCGAAGGCGCGCAGCCAGGCCAGCAGCAGCCCGGCGCGGATGCCGCCGGCGGCCGAGGGCAGCGCGACGCGCGCGAACCGGGCCAGCGGACCGTAGCCGAGCGTCGCGGCGACGCCGTGCAGCGCGGGGTCCACCGCGGCGAAGGCGCTGCGCGCGGCGATGACGAGGAAGGGTGCCGCGACGAAGATCTGGGCCAGCACGATGCCGGTGGCGTCGTCGGTCAGGTTCCCGTCGAACAGCCTGCCGAGCCAGGTGTAGGGCCCGACGATGTAGAGCAGCAGGATCCCGCTGATCAGCGGCGGCAGCGCGATCGGCAGCTGGACCAGCACGCCGAGCAGGGCGGCGAGCCGGCCGCGCGCGTGGGCGAGCACGTAGGCCAACGGGATGCCGAGCACCGCGATCACCGCGGCCGCGATGGTCGCGGTGATCAGCGAGGTGGTCAGCGCCGAGCCGATGCCCGGCGTGGAGAGCTGGCTGCCGGGCGTGCCGGCGAGCCTGACCAGGAACGCCGCCAGGGGCAGCAGCAGATAGCCGACGAGCAGCGCCCCGAGCCACGGCAGCGCCGTCCGGGTCACGTATTAACCGCCCACGAGCGAGCGCAGCTGCGCGGGAACGTCGGCGCTCGGTCCGCTCAGCTTCGCCGCCGGGGTCAGCGTCATGCCGGCCGTCTTGAGCTTCGCCCGGCCCGCCGCGCTGAGCAGGTACTGGACGAACGCGATCCCGCCAGCCGAGTCCGCACCCTTGTTCAGCACGGTGACGGTGTAGGTGGCCTCCTCGGTCGGCAGGTTCAGGCTCTTGGTGTGCAGGTTCGCGGCGGTCGCCTCGACGCTGTAGAAGAACCCGGCGTCCAGCTGGCCGGACTGCAGCCGGCCGACCAGCTCCTCCTCCGGGAACACCTGCGAGTTGGCCTCGACCGTGGAGAGCAGGTTCGGGTCGTTGAACGTGGTCTGGGCCTGCGTCAGCGCCGCGACGGTCAGCTGGCCCTTGGGGTCGAGCACCGGGTCGGTGCGGCCGATCTTGATCTCGGGCTCGGCGAGCACCTTGTACCAGGGCTGCGTCTGGAAGTCGGCGGCGAACGAGCTGTTCGGGTTGTACGCCAGGACCAGGGGGCTGGTGCCGAACGTGGCGTACCAGGAGACCCAGTCGCCGTTCGCCGCGCCTTCCAGCGTCCCGTCGACCTTGGGCGAGGCGCTGATGAACACGTCCCCGCGCACCGTCTTGGCCTTGATCTCGTTCGCCAGCGCCGACGCGCCTGCGCCCTGCCCCTCGTACGTGTAGCCGGTGGCCGAGGAGAACGCCGGGCCCACGGACTTCTCCATGACGTTGACCAGCGAGCCGGCATAGAGCACGGAGACCTTGCCGGTGCCGTGGCCGATGCTCGACGACGCACTGGCCGACGGAGAGGACGCGGGGGAAGAACTCGAGCACCCCGCGACCAGCGCAAGACACGCGGCCCCGATCATCACTGCGGTCAGTCGAAGGCGCATGGCGTTCCTCCCAAGGGCTTGTGGGTGAGGGCAGTTCAGACTGCGCATCAGGCTTCGCCGGCCGCGCGCGGAGCGGTCGGCGAAGCCTGATGGATGACGACGTTGGTCGACTTGACCGCGGCCACGGCCGAGACGCCGGGCTCCAGGCCGAGCTCGTCGCAGGCCTCCCGGGAGATCAGCGAGACGATGCGGTGCGGCCCGGCCTGGATCTCGACCTGCGCCATCACCGTGTCGCGGGTGACGCTGGTGACGATCCCGGGGAACCGGTTGCGCGCCGACTGCGCGGCCGGGAACGGCGTCTCGACGCTTTCGCGCTGCGCCAGGTCGACGGCGAAGCGGGCCAGCTCGGCCCCGTCCACGGTCAGCCGCCCGGCCTGGTCGGTGGCGCAGGCGAGCCGGCCCTGCTCGGTCCACCGGCGCACCGTGTCATAGCTGACGCCCAGCAGGCGCGCGGCCTCGCTCAGTCGATACTCCGGCATGCCGTAGAGACTAATCGCAAGTGCGGCTTGTGACAGAGGATATTGCCGTGAATTCGGCAACACTCCCGGGATTTCAGCCGGAGTTGCGCCGATGCCGCGATGCGCCCGCCAGGGCGCGCGCCACCGCGCCAAGGGCCCGACCGGCGACCGGTCGGGCCCTCAGGGCTCTGTGAAGAAGGCTCGGCTCAGACCTGTTCGGCGTGCTGCGGCGAAGGCTTGCGCAGCGTGATGAATGCGGCGACCGCGCCGGTCAGAGTAACGAGCGCGGCGGCGATCACGCCGTGGTCGGCGCCCGCGACGAAGGCGGCGGCGGTGGCGTGCAGCAGGCCCGCCCCCTCGGCGCCGCTGGCCTGGTGCGCCGCGGCCATCGCGGTGCCGACCGAGGCGCCCGCCGCGCCGTGCCCGGCCACCCGGCCGGCGAAGACGGAGGCGGCGATGCTGCCGACCACCGCGACGCCGAGCACGCTGCCCATGTTGCGGGTCGCGTCATTGACCGCGGAGCCGACGCCGGCCAGCGCCGGGGGCAGCTGCGCCATGGTCAGGGTGGTCGCCGCCGACATGGCCAGGCCGATACCGGCCGCCGCCACGACCATGGCGAGCACGTAGTGGGTGTAGGGCGAGGACGCTGTCGCCGTGGCGAAGAAGGCAAGCCCGGCGGTGACCAGCGCCAGGCCGCCGGCGATCGGGGTGCGGGCGCCGGTGCGCCGGGTCAGGTGCGCGCCCGCCCCGGCCGCCACCGCGAGCGTCACCGCCGGCGGGAGCGCCCGCAGACCGGCCGCGAGCGGGCTGTAGCCGAGCACGACCTGGTAGATCTGCGTGGTCATGAACACCGCGCCGGACAGTGCGAAGAACAGCAGCAGCAGAGCGGTCGCGGCGGTGGCCAGCCGGCGGTCCCGGAACAGCGACAGCGGCAGCATGGGGTGGTCGCTGCGAGCCTCGATGACGCCGAACACTGCGATACCTGCGACGGCGCCGGCCAGCCGGGCGAGCGTCGCGGCCGAGAGCCATCCGCTCGCCGGGGCGGCGATCAGCGCCCAGGTCAGCAGGGTGAAGGCGGCTACCGAGGCGAGCGCGCCGGCCGGGTCGAGGCGCCGGGCGAGCGGAGCCCGGGAGGCGGGCACGAGCCAGTGTCCTGCGATCAGGGCGAGCGCGGTCAGCGGCAGGTTGACCAGGAAGATCGAGTCCCAGCCGAAGTGCGCGAGCAGCAAGCCTCCGGCAACCGGCCCGATCGCCACGCCGAGGCCGCTGACCGCGGACCAGATGCCGATCGCTTTCGCGCGTTCGGCGGGTGTGGTGAACACACTGGTGAGGATGGACAGCGTGGCCGGCATGATGAACGCGGCGCCGACACCCATGAGGGCCCGCGTCGCGATCAGCTCGGCAGCGGTGTGAGTGAGCGCGGCGGCGAGCGAGCCGACGGCGAAGACGGTGAGGCCGGCCGCCAGCGCGCGATGCCGGCCGAAGCGGTCGGCCAGCGCGCCGGCCGTCAGCAGCAGCGCGGCGAAGGCGAGGGTGTACGCGTCGGTGATCCACTGCAGGTCCGCGGTCCCGGTGTGCAGGTCGCGGGCGAACGTGGGCAGCGCGACGTTGACGATCGTGCCGTCGACGACGGTGATGAGCAGCGAGAGACAGAGCACGCCGAGCGTGTACCACCTGCGACGGGACGGAACGGCCGCCGGTGCGGCGGTCGGCGTCGCAGTCGGGGTGGCGGGTGCGGATGACGCGGACGATGCCGACGGCGTCGACGGTGTGACCGATGTGTGTGTCGGGGCTGTGACGGTGGTGGCGGACATGGCGACTACTCCGATCTTTAAGTGTGCATTCGTAAGGCTACAGACGTTCGGTTACGAGATGACTGTACGAGCGTAGCCTTACGGGCGTCAAGAGATCCGGCTCATAAAAGTTCGGGCGTAGCGCAACGGATGTAGCCTTAGCTCATGACCGTTGACGAGACGAAGCCACGGCGCCGCAATCCGCGCGGGCAGGGTGACCGGCTGCGCGAGGACATCGTCGAGGCAGCCGGCCGCCTGCTCGCCGACCCGGCCGCCCCGGCGCTGACCCTGCGCGGCGTCGCCCGCGCCGCCGGCATCGCCACGACCTCCGTGTACCTGCACTTCAACGACACCGACGCGCTGGTGCTCGCGGTCGCCGAGCGGCATTTCGGCACGCTGGTCGCAGCTCAGAGCGCCGCGCGCGAGGCGGCCGCCGATCCGCGCGACGCGGTGCACGCGATCGGGCTGGCCTACTGCGCGTTCGGACTGGCGAACCCGGGCCTCTACCAGGTGATGTTCGGCAGCCCGCTGCCCGCCGTCGCCGACATCACGCAGATCCCCGGGCGCGCAGCGTTCGAGCAGCGCACCGACGCCGTCGCGGCCTTCCTCGGCAGCGGCTCCCCCGATGCCGCGTTCGCCGCCTCCATGTTGATCTGGCAGCTGCTGCATGGAACCGTCAGCCTACGTATTTCACGGCCCGTCTTCCCCTGGCCGCCGCTCGAACGGACGCTCGACCGCGGCATCGACCTGGTCCTCGACGACGCCGCCGCGGCAGCGCACAAGCTCCGAAAGGCCAAGACGGGGTAGACACCACAGGGCTCTCCTTGGCCACGCGCACAGGATTCTACGAGACCGCCTGAATCCATTGGCCGTGCTCGCGCGTGTCACTGCCGGACGACGCTGCGGCGCCGTCCGGGAAATCGAAAAGACCTCAGGGGAGCCTTCGAACATGATCACGACACGCGTCCTGCAGCCCCGGGCCCAGCGGTTCGCCGCGGCCTGCACCGTCACGGCCGCGGCGCTGGTGGGCGCCGCCGCCTGCGCCGCGCCGGCGCACAACTCCGGCTCGGCTTCCAGCGGCACGCACAACAATGCCGCCTACGCGCCGCCCGCGTCCGGCTCGAAGGCGCCCACGGCAAGTGCCTCGGCGACGCAGAGCCCTGCCGCGCCGGCCACAACCGCGCCGGGCACCAACGCCGCACAGCCCCAGAACTCCGCGCCCGCCGCGAAGGCCGATCCGTCGTGCCGGAACGCAGACATACAGGTCGGCAGCGGCTACGGCACCCAGTCCTTCCCGCAGCAGTGGGGGGCGATCGTGTTCAAGAACGTCGGCGACCACACCTGCACGCTGCAGGGCTTCCCGGGCGCGGCGATCGAGGTCGACGGCACCGTGATCAACGCGGCCCGAGTGCTGGACGTCGAGCAGGACGGGAACGCGCCGAGCAGTCCGCCGCTGGTTGTGATCGCCCCCGGCTCCACCGCCTATGCGCTGATGTACTGGGTGGCCGCCGACGTGAACGCCGCGCTCGCGAACTGCTATCCGGACGGCTCCGGCACGATCCTGACGACCCCGCCGAACACCACCGAGACGGTCACCTTCAGCACCGGCGCCCACGTCGGGGCGTCCGGCATCTGCGGCGGCTTCGAGGTCGGCCCGGTCGAGCCCGGCAACTGGGGCGTCCCGATCGACACCCCGGTCGGCAGTTGAGCCCTGCCGGCCCCGCCAGCCCCGCCGCTGCCGCCCTCCTCAATGTTCCAGGGGGATGGCGATCGCGCCCGGGAAGCGAGGCTTCTCCGCCTCGTCGAGCATGGCCGCCGCCACGGTGGCCCGGCTGACCCGGGCCGGGAAAAGCCGCTTCGGGGCCGCGGCCAGGCCTACGGTGCGGGCGGTCGGGCTCGGCGGGCCGTCGGAGAGCGGGCCGGCGTGGAAGACGGTGCCGCCGGCCTCGATGACGGCGGCGTCGGCGGCGACCTTGTCGGCCAGCCGGTCCCCCATCGCCTTGAGCAGCGTACGCGTGGCGAAGCCGGCCGCCGCTGCGGAGGGGCCGGTTCCGAAGGCGCCGAGCCAGATGATGCGGCCGGGGTCCGCGGCGACCACGGCGCGGGCGCCCGCTGTGAGCACGCCCGGCTTGTCGCCTTCGGCCACGCCCAGGCCGGAGAGCACGATCTCGCTGCCCTTGAGCGCGGCGGCGATCGCCTCCGGATCGCGCACGTCGGCGGCGACGCGGGTGAGCTGCGGCGAGTCGGGCAGCGCGATTCGCGCCGGTGTGCGGGCGATGGCAGTGACAACGTGTCCGCGCTCGAGGGCAAGGCGGGTCAGCTGCAGCCCGGTGGCGCCCGAGGCGGCCAGGATGGTCAAATGCATGGCAGATCCCTGTCTTAGGGGTTCGTCACCTTGAATCGGCGGGGGCGGGATCAGGCGACGCTCGCCAGGGCCTCGACGGCCTCGGCGTGCAGCGCGGGGGCAGCGGCGAGCACGGTGTCGCTGCCCGGTCGCCACGCGGTGCCGTCGATCCGGGTGACCACGCCGCCGGCCTCGGTGATCAGCAGGGCGCCGGCGGCGATGCCGGGCAGGACCGGCTCGTACTGCCAGAACACGTCGTTCTGGCCGCCGGCCACCAGCAGCATCGGGAAGGTGGACGGCACGGTCGCGCGCACCAGCAGGGCGCGGTCGAGCATCGCAGTGATCGACTGGCCGATGCGGCGGTAGGTGCCATCCTGATCGGCCTCGGCCTGCCCGGTGACCACGATCGCGGCCTCCAGCTCGGTCTTCGCCGAGACGCGCAGCGATTCGCCGTTGAGGCGGGCCCCGGCGCCGCGCAGCGCGGTATAGGTCAGGTCGCCCACGGGCTGGCGCACCACGGCCAGCGCCGGCTGCCCGTCACGCACCAGCGCCACGCTGACCGCCCACTCGGGCAGGCCGTGCACGTGGTTGACGTTGCCTTCGACCTCGTCGACGACCCACCACTCGCCGTCCGGCAGCTCGGTGGTCTCGTACTGCTCCGGCAGCCACTGCGCCGCGGGGCGGAGCGCAGTCAGGGCCGGGCGCAGGATGTCGAGCGAGGCCTCGCCGTCGGCGGTGCCGGCCTTGGACATCTCTTCCCGGCTCGCGGGCCGGGACGCGGTCGAGAACCGCGCCTCGAGGGCCCGGCCCGCGGTCTCGGCGACTTCGACGACCGATGAGAGCAGCGCGCGGTCCCCGGCCGGGGCGGCCACGCCGAACGCAGGGCTGATGTTCATGTCAGAGCCTTTCAACGGGGCGGGCCGGTCTGTCAGCCCGCTGACGAATGACGACGTTACGGGCCGACACACATGATTGCCAGTGCACTCTTGTAAGGCGATCAGTTACTCTCGTGCATGTGGACTTGAACCTGCTCATCGCGCTGGACGCCCTGCTGGAGGAGAACAGCGTCGCGGCGGCGGCCGACCGGCTGCGCCTCTCCGCGCCGGCGATGAGCCGCACGCTGGCCCGGATCCGCAAGGCGACCGGCGACGACATCCTGGTGCGCACCGGGCGGACGATGACCCCGACCCCGCACGCCCTGGCCCTGCGCGACGAGGCCCGGGAGCTGGTGCTGCGCGCCACCGCGGTGCTCACCCCGACCAGGACGCTGGACCTCGACCGGCTCGAGCGCGGCTTCACCCTGCGCGGCCACGACGCGCTGGTGGCCGCGCTGGCCCCGCGGCTGGTCGCGGCGGCCACCCGCGCGGCGCCGAACGTCTCGATCAGGTTCCTGGCCGAGCCCTCGGCCGACGTCGCCGACCTGGCCCGCGGGCAGACCGACCTCGAGGTCGGCGCGAGCGCGCCGCAGCGCCCCGAGATCGCCGCCAGGACGGTCGGATCCGACCGCATGGTCGCCGTGATGCGCCCGGACCACCCGCTGGCGCAGGGTGAGCCGACCGCGCAGCGCTTCGCAGAGGCCGAACACATCACCATCTCGCGGCGCGGAAGGCTCCGCGGCCCGATCGACGACGCGCTGGCCGAACTCGGCCTCCACCGGCGCGTGTGCGCCGCGCTGCCCACCACCGGCGCCGCGCTGGACCTTGTGGCCGGCACCATGCTCGTGACCGTCGTGGCCGAGCAGGTGTGCCGACCCGCGTGGACCGGGCTGGGCCTACGCGCCCGCGCACTGCCCTTCGGCCTGCCGCCCGTCCCGGTCGTCGTCGCGTGGCACCACCGCTACGACACCGATCCCGCCCACGCCTGGCTGCGCGCCGAAGTCCTGGCCGCGCTGCGCGCCATCCTCGACGCCGGCGCTAGCCCGACCAGGCTGGATCATGCGCCTTCAGCCGATGGGCGATCAGAGCGCAGCTGACCGGGACCAGCTGAAGCACCGGCACCGCCTGCGCAGCGTGCTTGGCCAGCACCGTGGCGACGATCGCGCCGGCGACGACGCCAATCAGGATCTGGATACTTGGCAGCACGTTGCGCGGGTGCTTGCCGTTGGCCAGCGCCGACACGATCGATGTCAGCGTCCCGGTCATGTAGGTCGTCGACAGGCCGGAGACGCCGAACCGCAGCACTGCGCTGCTCTGGATGCCCAGCGCTACCGCCTCGACGCCGAGCAGGACCGGCTGCACGCTGCCCGTCGGGTGGCTGCCGGCGGCCCACCACCCGATCGAGAACGCCGCGAGCAGCGCGAGCTCGACCCGCAGCGCGACCGCCACCGGGGCCGGCCACACGGGGTCGCCCTCCTGCGGCGTGCGTACGATCCGGGCGCCGAAGAACGTCCCGGCGACGAAGCACACCAGCGCGACCCCCGAGCGCAGGGCCAGGCCGCCGTCGGCGCTCCCGGTCGCGATGCCGAGCAGGACCATGTTGCCCGTCATGACCGAGGTGAACGCCCCGCCGAGGGCGACGAACCCGACCGCGTCGATCGCGCCGCTGTTCAGGGCCAGCAGCACGAGCAGCCACTGGCGCCGGCGCACGGCCGCCCCGGCCTCCCGAGTCATCTCAGTCCCCTGTCTCTGACGGCGGCACGGGCACGCGCGCGACCTGCAGCAGCAGGGCGAGCAGCTGGTAATAGCCAACCAGGACGACGAGCTCGACGAGCAGCGGCTCGCCGAGGGCGTCCCGGGCCCGCTCGTAGAGCTCGTCCGGCAGGTCGCGTGCCGCCAGCAGCGACCGCGCGACGGACCGCACGGTGCTCTCGCAGGGATCGAACGTCGCCGCCTCCCCGCCGGACTCGATCCGCCCGATCTCCTCCGGCGTCAGCCCCGCGGCGGCCGCCGCGGCCGTGTGCGCGGACCATTCGTAGTCGGACCGGCTGTGCCGGGCCACCTCGAGTATCGCGATCTCGCGCGCCCGCGGCGCCAGCCCCGGCCCGAAGCGCACGGCCGCGCCGAGCTCCTGCACGGCCTGCCCGATGCGCGGGCTGTAGAGCAGCGCGTTGAACGGACCGGCCAAACGGCCCTGCTCGTCGCGCAGCGGGGCGCGGCCCGGGCCGCCCGCGCGCGGGCCGCCGACGATGGCCTCGTACAGCGCGCGCTGGGCGGGGTCGAGCCGCCCGGGCGGCAGGAGCGGGAGGCGTTGCGGCACGGTGCCTTCTCCTCGGTCGGTGCGAGCCGGTGGATCAGAGCTCTGCGGACGCGGCCGGTATGGCGGCGGCGTAGGCGTCAAACCGTCCCGTATCGCCGGACGCGCCGTCAACACGGCGCGATCCGCGTGCCGAGGGCGCGGATCTGGTAGAAGATTCCCTCGAGGGATCCACGCGCCGCGCGGTGCGGGCGAGGGAGTGAGGAGGGCCGCCGGTGATGCCGCCAGCCGAGCCGCAGCCGGTGCTCACGCCGCTCACCGCGGCGGCCGTGTTCCTCATCGCCGGTATCGAGCCGGGCGGTGAGCAGGCGGCCTGGGACGTGCTCGACGACCTGCCGGCGCTCACCCGATCGGTCGGCTTTCGCGCCCCCGGCGCCGGGCTGACCTGCGTCGCCGGCATCGGCTCCGAGGCCTGGGACCGGCTGTTCACCGGCCCGCGCCCGGCCGAGCTGCACCCGTTCGAGCACCTGCAGGGTCCGCGGCACACGGCCCCCGCCACGCCCGGCGACCTGCTCTTCCACATCCGCGCGCGGCGCATGGACCTGTGCTTCGAGCTGGCCGCGCAGATCATGCGGCGGGTCGGCGGCGCGCTCAGCGTGCTGGACGAGGTGCACGGCTTCAAGTACTTCGACGAGCGCGACCTGATGGGCTTCGTCGACGGCACCGAGAATCCGGTCGGCCGCGCCGCGACGGCCGCCGCGCACGTGAGCGCCGAGGCCGACCCCGGCTTCGCCGGCGGCAGCTACGTCATCGTGCAGAAGTACCTGCACGACCTCGAGGCCTGGAACCGGCTTCCGGTCGACGAGCAGGAGCGCGTCGTCGGCCGCACGAAACTCGACGACATCGAGCTGCCGGACGAGGTCAAGCCGGCCGACTCGCACGTCGCGCTCACCACGATCGTGGACGAGGACGGCGAGGAGCGGCAGATCGTGCGCGACAACATGCCGTTCGGGCGGGTCGGAATCGGCGAGTTCGGCACCTACTTCATCGGCTACGCCGCCACGCCCGGGGTGACCGAGCAGATGCTGCGCAACATGTTCCTGGGCAGCCCGCCCGGCCGCACCGACCGCATCCTCGAGTTCTCGACGGCGGTCACCGGCGTGCTGTTCTTCGTCCCCAGCGCGGACTTCCTCGAGGAGCTGCCGCCGCTGCCCGGCCCGGCCGCCGACGCGGCGCAGCCGGCGCCCGAGCCCCCCGCCCGCGTCGTGGGCGCCGCCGACGACGGATCCCTCGGCATCGGAAGCCTCAAGAGGAGCAGCGCACCGTGAACAATCTGCATCGCGACCTCGCCCCGATCTCCACCGAGGCCTGGGCCGACCTGGAGGCCGAGGCCCGCCGAACCTTCGAGCTGCACGTGGCCGCGCGCCGCGCCGTCGACGTGATCGGCCCGGCGGGCCTCTCCCTCGCGGCCGTGGGCACCGGGCACCTGAGCCCGGCCGAGGCGGCGGACCCGGGCGTCGAAACACACTGCTACGAGGTGGCCCGGGTGGTCCGGCTGCGCGTCCCGTTCACGGTGGACCGCACCGCCGTGGACGCCGTGGCGCGCGGCGCGCGCGACGCGGACTGGCAGCCGGTCAAGGACGCGGCCAAGCAGCTGGCCTACGCCGAGGACCGCGCGATCGTCGACGGCCTCGCCGCCGCCGACATCCACGGCCTGCGCGAGACCGCCTCCAACACGCCGGTCGCGCTGCCCGCCGATCCGCGCGAATACCCGGTCGCGCTGGCCAAGGCCCTGACCGCGCTGCGCCTGGCCGGCGTCGCGGGCCCCTACAGCCTGCTGCTGTCTGCGGACGCTTATACGCTCGTCGCGGAGACCACCGACCACGGCTACCCGATCCGCGACCACCTCGCCCGCATCCTGGGCGAGGACGCCGAGATCGTCTGGGCCCCGGCGATCGGCGGCGGCGTGCTGCTGAGCACCCGCGGCGGGGACTACGAACTGCACCTCGGGCAGGACGTCTCCATCGGCTACCTGGCCCACGACGCCGGCACGGTCCGGCTCTACTTCCAGGAGTCGTTCACCTTCCTCGCGCAGACCGCCGAGGCCGCCGTCGCGCTGACCGGCGCGTAAGCCCGAAATGGCGCTTAGACTGGGAGCGTGAGCCGACACGCGGCGGGTCCGGCGGTTGACGGCGGGTCAGGAGCGCCGACGGCCGGCGCCCGGGTGGCCGACGCCATGCTGCGCGACCCGAAGGTGCTCGGCCCGGCGACCACGATCGCACAGGCGCGCGCGTTCTTCGCCGACGGACACGTCCACGCGGCGCTGATCGTCGAGCGCGGGCGGCTGCTCGCCGTGGTCGAGCCGCTCGACCTGGTCGGCGACCTGGCGGCGGACGGCCCGGCCGTGGCGGTCGGGCGCCTGCGCGGCCGGGTCGCGGCGCCCGGCGCCGATCTCGCGGCCGCCTGGGACGCGATGGCCCTCGCGGCGCGCCGACGGCTCGCGGTCGTCGACGAGCGGGGGGATCTGCTGGGCCTGCTGTGCCTCAAGCGCAGCGGGACCGGGTTCTGCTCGGAAGACGACGTGCGGGCGCGGGCCGAGGACAGTCAGCGGTCGGATGATCGGTACACGCCCGTGCGGTGGCGCTGAGTACAGCGCACAACCGCCGCGCGAATAATCGCCCCGAGCGCTTATGGCTGGCTCCCGGCGCTTCTGGCAGCATGGCCGCCATGCAGATAAGTGATTCGCCGCTGGCAGAAGCCGGACGCCGCTACTTCAGCCCTGCCGACGCGGAGACCTGGATTGGGCTGCTGCGACCCGGCTTCCACCTGCGGGCCCTGGAGCCCGGCGAGCCGGTGGTCGGCTACCTCGGAGGGGATCCGCTGCTGCCCGCGGACCTCGAGTGGCCGGTGTGGGAGGACCACGGACCGCTCAACTTCGTCGCCGCGGTCGACTGCGGCGAGATCCCCGCGGACGAGCTCGACATCCCGCTGCCTAAGTCGGGACAGCTGCTGTTCTTCTACTTCGACGGCCTCGGCGAGAGCTCGGTCATCTACACGGACCCTGACAGCGTCGTCCACGGCACCCGGGTCCTCTACGTGCCCGCCGATGCCGACGTCGTCCCGCGCACGGCGCCGCAGGACACGTCGCCGTACCCGCGCCTCCTGCTCGGCGGCGAGCTGATAGCGACCGCGCCGGACAACGAGAACGCCGCGCTGATCGCCGCGTACGGCAACCCGGACGACGCGGCCGGCTACGTCGACTACCCGCTCACCGACCCGGACGACAACGGGTTCTGGGACGACGTGACCGCGTTCCGCCGCGACCACTCGCCGCACCACCGGGTCGGCGGCTACGCGCTGCCGATCCAGGGCGCGGTGGAGCCCGAAGCCGCCCAGGTCTTCCACCCGGGCACCGAGGAGGAGGCCGTCGCGGCGCGCAAGGGGCTGATCCCGGACCTGGTGATGCTCGTCCAGATCGACAGCGACTCGCGCAGCGGCATGAACTGGAGCGACGCCGGGCGGCTGTACTGGATGATCAGCCGGGAGGACCTGGCCGCCGGCAACTTCGAGAAGGCGACGTTCACCTGGCAGAGCGAGTAGCGAACAGCGAACGGCGGGCAGGGGTTCTCCCCTGTTCTGATCGCGGGCCCCTGATGTACGGGGCCCGCGAGCGTTTTCCGGCGCCGTCGCGCCAGCACGGCACGAGCGCGCCGCGAGCGCGCAGTGATCCCGTAGTCGAAGCGTAAGCGCGATGCCGCTCCGTCGTGGCCGCAAGTTACCTTGGGTGCCGAAATAATTTGTTACCATGGCATTAGCGCGCCGAGGAGGAGGCACTGTGACCGCGCAGGAGTTGTCCGAGACCACGGCGCCGCGCGACGCGGCCCCGGGCCTCGCTGCGTTCCTGCTGACCGAGAGCCCCAGGCCGCGCTGGATCCGCGAGCATCCGGGCGGCTGGTGGCTGGCGGTCGCCACCGTCTGCTTCGGGGCGTTCATGGGGCAGCTCGACGCCTCGATCGCCACCCTGACCTATCCCGCACTGCGCACGCAGTTCCACACCCGGCTCGCCGACGTCGAGTGGGTCTCGCTGGCCTACCTGCTCGCGCTGGTCGCGCTGCTGGTCCCGGTCGGCCGGCTCTCGGACGCGCACGGGCGCAAGCTGATGTACCTCTATGGGTTCATCGTGTTCACCGCCGCGTCCGCGGCCTGCGGCTTCGCCCCGTCCCTCGCCACGCTGATCGTCTTCCGGCTGGTGCAGGCGACCGGCGCGGCGCTGCTGCAGGCCAACAGCGTCGCCCTGGTGGCCACCAGCGCGCCCCGCGGGCGCATGCGCGCCGCGCTCGGCGTGCAGGCCGGGGCCCAGGCGGTCGGCCTCGCGCTCGGCCCGACGCTCGGCGGCATCATCGTCAGCTCGCTCGGCTGGCGCTGGGTGTTCTTCGTCAACCTCCCGGTCGGCGTGATCGCGGTGGTCGCCGGCCACTACCTGCTGCCGCGCACCCGCACCCACGTGCCCACCGCGTCGTTCGACTGGCCCGGCCTGGCCCTGCTGGCCGCCGCGAGCACCGCGCTGCTGCTCGGCATCTCCGCCGCCTCCGGCCTGGGCCTGGCCGGGCCGGGGATCGCCGCGCTGTTCGTCGCCGCGGCGGGCTCGGCCTGGCTGTTCGGGCGGCGCATCGCGCGCGCGGCCGCGCCGCTTGTCGATCCCGCGCTGCTGCGCACCCGGCAGATCGGGGCCGGGCTGGCCGGCGCGCTCGGCGGATACCTGGTGCTGTTCGGGCCGCTCGCCCTGGTCCCGCTGGTGCTGACCGCCGCCGGCACGGGCCTTGCCACCGCGGGGCTCGTGCTGACCGCGCTGCCGGCCGGGTTCGCCGTCGCGGCGCTGGCCGGCGACAGGGTCCTGCCGCGCTCGTGGAGCGACCGCCGGCGCGCCGCGGCGGGCTCCGCGCTCGCCGTCCTCGCCTCGGCCGCGCTGGTGGCCGCCCCGTTCACCACGCCGTGGCTCGTCCCGCTGCTCGCCCTGCTCGGCCTCGGCCTCGGCGCCTTCACCCCGGTGAACAACACCCTGGTCATGGGGGCGATACCGGCGAGGGCCGCCGGGACCGGCGGCGGCCTGGTGAACATGACCCGGAGCCTGGGCACGGCGCTGGGCGTCGCGCTGGTCACCCTGGCGCTGAACGTGGCGCCGGACGACCGGGCGGCCGGGACGCGATGGGCCGCCGGCGCCCTGGCCCTCATCGCGCTGGGCATGTACGCCAGCAACCTGATGCATCCGCGCGGCACGTCCGCGCGGCCGCGGACCCGCGGCCCGGTGGAGCTGTAGCCGCCGCGGCGGCGGACGGCTCGACCGCGTGGCCCGGCGACCGCGGGTTATGCTCGGCGATATGTTGCACGCCGAGATACCGTCGCCGTCCTCGAACGGCTTCCACGTCGGTCCGATGTTCATCCACGTCTACGCGCTGATGTACATCGTGGGCATCGTGCTGGCGGTGCTGCTCGGCCGCCGGCGGTGGGCCGCGATGGGCGGCGATCCGGCGCTGGTCGACGAGATGGCGCTGTGGGGCGTGCCGGCCGGCCTGATCGGCGGGCGGATCTACTTCGACATCACCACGCCCTCGCAGATCACGCCGCACGCCTGGTGGGGCGTGTTCGCGATCTGGAACGGCGGTCTCGGCATCTGGGGCGGCATCGCGCTGGCGACCGTGGTGTGCGTCTGGCGGATGCGCAGGCTCGGGGTGAACGTGACCGGCATGATGGACGCGGTCGCGCCCAGCCTGCTGATCGCCTCCGGCATCGGCCGGATCGGCAACTACTTCAACCAGGAGCTGTTCGGCAAGCCGACGAGCCTGCCCTGGGGCCTGGCGATCGACCCGGCACAGCGCCCGCCGGGCTACAGCCAGTACGCCACCTTCCAGCCCACCTTCCTCTACGAGCTGATCTGGGACCTGGCCTTCGCCGGCTTCCTGATCTGGCTCGGCCGGCGCCGCGGCATCCGCTCCGGCGGGCTGTTCGCCCTCTACGTCGCCGGCTACTCGGCGTTCCGGGTCTTCGAGGAGACGATCCGGATCGACTACTCCAATTACGTCCTGGGCCTGCGGCTGAACTTCTTCATCGCGCTGGTGATGACCCTGGCCGGGCTGGCCTGGTTCACCGCCAACCAGCGCCGGCCCGCGCGCGCGGACGACGCCGCCCCGGCCGGGAGGCCGGTCGAGCAGGCCGCCGCCCGGGACGCCGGGCCCGACGTGCGCGAGTCGCGGTCCACAGTGGCCGGTGCGGCGGGCGCCCCGCCGGCGGCCTCGCCGCCTCCCGCGTAACCGGCGGCGAGTCGGCGGTCAGCGGATCGGGGGGTCGATCCTGCTCGGTTTCAGGGCCGCGCACACCTCGGGCGGGCGCCACGCTACAGTGCATCACGATTCGACGACACCGGCCCGACCGGACCATGCACTCGCGTATGGTCCGACGCGGCCTTTGAAGACACCTGACAAGGGGGAGCCGCCCCGTGCGTCATCGCACTTTGACCCTGGCTGCCGCAGTTTCCGCCGCGCTGCTGTGCTCGGCCGCGTGCAGCGGCTCAGGCACGCCGTCCAGCAGCACCACGGCCGACAGCGCGTCGGCGTCCGCGCCCGGCAGTCCGGCGGCCGGGTCGCTCACGGCCGCGCAGGTCGTCGACGAGTTCAAGACCGCCGGCCTGCCGATCGGCACGGTCACCGTCTACACCGCGGCCGACGACCCCAACCACCTGCTCGGCACGCCGAACGGCTACTTGTCGAAGGCGGCCTTCGTCGACAAGCAGATCCTGCCGGCGCAGGCGGCGGGCCAGGGTGTGGTCGGGGCGGGCGGCGAGGTGGAGGTATACGCCACGGGCGCCGAGGCCACGGCGCGCAAGCAGTCCATAGTCACCGCCGAGAACAGCGGGCAGTTGTTGGGCACGGAATACGACGTCGTCGACGGCACCGTGCTGCTGCGCTTGTCCGAAGACCTTACGGGGGCTCAGGTCAACGCCTTCTCCAAGGCCCTCGGCTAGGCCACTACGCAGCACCGAGTGCGTCCTGCACGCTCATGTGCCGGCCGCGGTCGACCGCTTCGGCGAAGGCTTCGTCGCCGAGCGCGTCGGCCGCGGCGCCGGCCGCCCGGTCGGCGTCGGCGCTCTCCTGCGCGGCACGCGGCGTTCCGGTGCGCGTGCGGATCGACTCCGCGGCCCCGAGGATCACCGCGGCTCTCTCAGGTTGCCGTCTCGCGGCTGCCACACACGCGAGGCCTTCGAGCGCCGGCGCGAGGACGGACTCGTCCGGGAGGG
>DASYAE010000148.1:0-34124 GCA_036501535.1 Actinocrinis sp.
AGTCTCGGGCGACCGGATCACCCGCATGTGGGCGGTCCTCAACCCGGAGAAGCTTCGCCCCTGGGCCGCCCGCTGATCCAAGCGGCCGAACGCCGTGCGGCGTTCTGAGCTTCCCTAGGGCTCTCCGGGGTGCTTGAGTCGCTGGTCAGGGTCGGTTTCTGTGTGTCAGGATTCGCTGGTTCGGTTTAGTCCGTTCGGGGTGGGTCTGGTGGGTGCGGGGCGCTGCCCCGTGCCCTGGCGCTGCCTCGGGGAGTGGGTGGGGCGCGGTGGTTGCGGGGGCTCTGCTCGGTCGCGGGTGGGCGGTGTCCCCGGGTCCTTCGGGCCCGATCCGGCCACCGCGCAGGGGACCTCGGCCGTGTCGGGTGCTTCGGCCCCGGTGGCTGCGGGTACCTGCGCGACCGAGCAGAGCCCCTGGCCCGGGCTGCGTCCTGCGGCCAGCTGCTTGGTCGCCGGGATGTTCAGGTCCTCGCCCGCCCGGTATCCGGCCTCGTACTCGTCCGGGCTGCGCCAGCCCAGGCCCTTCTGGATCCGCCGGGTGTTGTAGAACCCGTCGATATACTCGAAGAGCTCGCGTTCGGCATCGGCCCTGGTGGGAAGGTTGCGGCGGCGCAGCCGCTCGGTCTTGATCACGCTCCACATGTTCTCCGCGAGCGCGTTGTCGAATGAGTCTGCGACCGTTCCCATCGAGGCGGCGATCCCGGCCTTGGCCAGACGCGAGGTCAGCGCGATCGACGTGTATTGCGATCCGTGGTCCGCGTGATGTATGAGCGACCCGTCCGACGGGGGCTTACGCACGGCCAGGGCGTACTCCAGGGCGGTGAGCACGAGCGTGGTGTCGGCGACTTCGCTGGTGTGCCAGCCCACGATCCGCTTGGAGAACGCGTCCTTGATCGAGGCGAGCCACAGCGGGCCCTCGCCTGTGGGGATCATGGTCAGGTCGGTGACCCACAGCCGGTCCGGGCCCGCCGCGGTGAACTCCCGCCCCACCAGATCGTCCGAGAGCGGATCGTGCGGGTTGCGCACGGTGGTGCGTACCTTCCTGGCCGGGCACACCCCGGTGATCGCTGCCTCGCGCATCAGGCGTTCGACCCGCTTGCGCGAGACCTGCTCCCCTTGGCGCTGGAGCATCGCGTGGATGCGGGGACTGCCATACACGCCGTCGGATCCGGCGTGAATCTCACGGATCATCTCCAGCAGTTCGCCGTCCCGGCGCTTACGCGCGCACGGGTCGGTGGCCGCCTTGCGCCAGTCGTAGAACGTGGAGACGGGGATATCCAGGGTCCGCAGGACGCGCTCGGTCCCGAGAGCCTTGCCGTGCTGGTCGACCAGGGGCAGGACTATCGCCGGATCGGATCGAGCTGCCGGGCGAAAAAAGCCGAGGCGACCTTCAGGATCTCGTTGGCGCGCCGCAGCTCGACATTCTCCCGTTCCAGCTCCTTGACCTGCTCACGCAGCAGCCGCAACTCCTCGCGCTCGTCCGCGGCGCGCTGGGCGGGCGTGGTGGCCGCCCTGCCCCCGGGGGCCTGTCCGCGGGCCTTCTCATCCGCGCGGATCCACCCGCGCAGGGCCTCGGGGTGCACACCGAGATCCCGGGCCATCTGACGGATCACCGGACGCGGCCGCGTGCCGCGATACAGCCTCACCGCCCTCTCGCGCAACTCGGGAGGGTACTTCATCTGGGCTACCATCACCGGACTCCTCTCACGTGTAGATCAATCACCACACGATCCCGAGCCTCCGGCAACCCGGGGGACGGTCACCCCGAGCCGGCCGCCGAATTCGAATCAGTAGCCGAATCCGCCCGGCCGGTCGCCGCGCGCACTGTGGAAGGGCTGATCCCATGACCGAGCAGGATCCGACGGCCCGGCAGCTGACCGGCTCCCCGGCGCAGGAGGGCGCGGCCGAGCGGGCGGCCCGGCACCGCGAGCTCGGCCTCGCCAGCGTCCCGGACGAGCAGTTCGACGCGTTCGCCCGCAAGATCGTCGAGAGCACCGGGGCGCTGGCCGCGATGGTGAACCTCATCGGCGACCAGCGCATGTACTTCGCCGGCATCGCCTCAAAGCCGAACCTCGAGCCCGGCGATCCGACGTTCCTCGGCGACCCCGGCCGGGAGATGGACCTGGACCGCGGGTTCTGCCCGCACGTGGTGGCGCGTCGCAAGGCCCTGGTCCTGGACGACGTCTACGCCTACCCACGCTTCGCCGGCAACCCGGTGGTCGACGAGCTCGGCGTGCGCAGCTACCTGGGCGCGCCGCTGATCGACGACGACGGAACGGTGATCGGCACGGTTTGCGCGGTGGACCCCTCGCCGCACACCGGCGCCGAGCACGCCGGCTGGGGCAACCGCGGCCTGGAGACGATCAAGCGGGTCGCCGACGAGGTCGTCGCCGAGATCCGCGCGCGCCGGCTGGTCTGCGAGATCGTCGAGGCGACGCTCGGCTCGGCGCTGGTCACCGAGGGCGAGGATCTCAGGGTGCTGCACGTCAACACCGCGCACGAGCGTCTGTTCGGCCCGGTGCGGCAGCTCGGCGTGCCGGCCGCAGAGGTCTTCCCCGGCCTCGCCGGCGTCGGCGTCTCGGCGGCGGTGCGACGGGTGCACGGCTCCGGCGCGCCGGCGGTCACCGCCCCGGTGCAGCTCGCGGACGGCCGCGGCCTGCTGTTCGCGGTCGTGCCGGCGAAGGTGCCCGGCCACAGCCGGGCGGAGCTGACCGTCGGGCTGATCGACGCGACGGCCGAGTCCGCCGCTGCCGCGGCCCGGGAGCTCGCCGACCAGCTGGCCAAGCTTTGCGAGTGAACCGATCACGCAGGCGCACGACCGAGGGTGTCCGGAACGCGGCGCCGTTCGATCAGGGGCAAGCACAGGGCGATCCCCTCCCGACCGCGATCCGGCCACCCGCTCCCACCGCCGCGCAGCACCACAGTCCCGGCGAGGATGTTCCCAAGGTTGGTGTAATGGCCAGTATATTCGAAGACGAACGACACGAGCTGCTGCGCGAGCAGGTCAGGCTGTTCGCGCAGGAGCGGGTCGCGCCGCGGGTGGCGCAGATGGAGAGCACCCGTCAGGTGGACGTGGAGCTCTCCGCGCTGATCGCCGCTCAGGGATGGATCGGGGTGACCGTCCCCGCGGTGTACGGAGGCATGGGCCTCGGGCACCTCGCCAAGACGATCATCATCGAGGAGCTGTCCCGGGTCAGCGGGGCGATGGGCGCCATGGTGCAGGCGTCGCAGCTCGGGGTGGCGAAGATCCTGCACTTCGGCTCCGAGCTGCAGAAGCAGCTCTGGCTGCCGCTGATCGCCGCGGGGCGCTGCCTGCCGACCATCGCGGTGACCGAGCCGGGCTCCGGCGGCCACGTGCTCGGCATGGCCGGCCGCGCGGCGCGCGACGGAAGCGACTACGTGCTCGACGGCACGAAGGTCTTCGTGGGCAACTCCCACATCGGCGACATGCACGGGGTCGTCATGCGCACCGGGCCCGGATCCGGCGGCCTGACCGCATTCCTGGTGGAGGCCACCCGGCCGGGCGTGCGGCTGGAGGCGCAGGTGCCGACGATGGGCCTGTCCGGGTTCAGCTTCGGCACCATCGTGTTCGAGAACTGCCGGGTGCCGGCCGAGAACCGGCTGGGGCAGGAGGGCGACGGCCTGAAGGTCGCGTACTCGTCGAGCACCCTCTACGGGCGGCCGAACCTGGCGGCGGTCGCGCTCGGCATCCACCGGGCGGTCCTGGAGGACACGATCGCGTACTGCGGCCGGCGCGAGCTCTACGGCGCGCCGCTCTCGGGCATCTCCTCGGTGGCGATGAAGCTGGGCGGCATGCAGTCGCGGCTGATGACCGCCAGGCTCGCGCTGTATCACGCCTCGTATCTGCTGGACAAGGGAATGCCCTGCGACGCCGACCTGATGAACGCCAAGCTCATCAACGCCGAGTACGCGATCGACTCGGCGCGCGCGGCCATGGAGATATTCGCGGCGCGCGGCCTGCACTCCGGCTACCGGATCGAGCGGTACCTCCGCGACGTCTACCACGTCTACGCGCCCGCGGGCACCTCGGATATCCAACGCCTGAGACTGTCCGAGTATGCGTCCGGCAGCAACCACGAGCAGTGGTCCGTCGCCCTGGCGGACCGGGTCCGCGCGGACGCGACCGCGCTGGCCGACCCGCGTTGAGTGGTGCTGATCTGCGCTGATCTGCGCTGATCCGCGGGCACGGCGCGGTCAGCGGCTCCGCGCCGTCAGCCGGACCGGCAGGCGCCGCGGCAGCAGCACGAGCCGGCTGTCCGGCTTGCTCGCGCCCTGCGGGTCGCGCAGGTCCAGCGTCCACCGGGTCAGGATCGAGGCCAGGGCGAGGGTCGCCTCCGCCGTGGCGAACTGTTCGCCGAGGCACTTGGTCGGGCCGCCGCCGAAGGGCATGTACGCCCGGCGCGTTTCGGCCGGCACCGCGCCGCCGCGGGAGGGCCAGCGGTAGGGGTCGAAGCGCTCCGGGTCGGGGAACAGGGCCGGGTCGTGGTGCAGCAGGTACTGGCTGACCAGGATCGACGTGCCGGCCGGGATGAGCCGCCCGCCCAGCCGGGTCTCGCGCGTCGTCGTGCGCTGAATCAGCCAGCTCGGCGGATACAGCCGCAGCGCCTCCTGGATCGCGCGGGCGGTGAGGTCCAGCTCGGGCAGGTGCTCCCACTGTGCGATCTCGCCGCCGAGGACGCGATCGGCCTCCGCGCACACCGCGCCGAGCACCTCCGGATGCGTGCACAGCAGGTACATCGCCCAGGTCAACGCCGCGGACGTGGTCTCGCCGCCGGCGATCAGCAGCACCGCGACCTGGTCGAAGAGCTCCTGTTCGGTCAGCCCCTCGCCCTCGTCCCCGCGCGCGGCCAGCAGACGGGCCATCAGGTCCTGCTCGTCGTCGCCCTCGCCGCGATAACCCGCGATCAGTTCACGCACCTGCCGGCGCCACAGCCGCAGGGCCGCCTGATATCGGAGGCTCGAGGGCAGTGGCAGGTATTTGAGCGCCGGAAAGGCGATCTGCGTGTACGAGCCGCGCAGGTAGACCTCGAAGGCCTCGCGCAGCTTCTCCGACCGCGCCGGGTCGAGCCGGGTGGAGAACAGCGCCCGCAGCGCGATCGACGTGGTGAGCCGGAACATCTCCTGGACCATGTCCACGACCTCGCCGCCGCGCCAGCCGTCGAGCAGCGCCGTGGTCTGAGTCCGCATCACCTCGGCGTACCCGGGCAGGTGCCGGACGTGGAACGCGGGCTGCATCATCAGCCGCTGCCTGCGGTGCTCGGCATAGGCGGAGGTGGCCACGCCGGCGCCCATGGCCCTGCGGATCCGGTCGTAGACCGTTCCGGTGCGGTCGAACGTGCGCAGGTCGGTGATCACATCGTGGGCGAGCGCCGCATCGCAGACCACGAGGAACCGCAGCGGCCCGGCCGCGATCCGCACGAGCTCCCCGTGGCCGCGCAGCGAGTTCATGAAGCCCAGCGGATCGCGGCGCAGCATGAGGTAGTGGCCCAACAGCGGCCACGCGCCGGGCGCGGCCGGTGGCGGCGCGGCCGTCTTTACGGACTCTGACATGGCGCCGCGGCCTCTCGGTTCCTCGGATACCCGAATCGGTGGTGCGGTCTCGAGCGTAGACCGCTTTCTGGCACCATTCCCGGAATGCCGTGTTTACAACCTTGTGTCGCCGTCACCGAGCAGCGCCGGGCAGAGCGGTGCTCTGCCCGGCTCGCTCGGCAAGCAACAGGACTCGATGAACCAACTCGGTGAACCAGGTCAGGTCACGAGTCGTTCCGGCCGCGCTTGCCGCCGTCCGCGTCGGGGCGTTCCAGCTTGATCTGCTCCTTGCGGACCGCGCCTCGCACGGTCTGCTGCTCCGTGTGCTCCTCGGTGGTCAGGCGCACCCGCTCCTTCGGCACGACCTTGGTCTCCACCACAGGCCTGTCCTCGTGCAGGATCACTTCCTGCTCGGCCTCGGAGATCTCCTTCCCGGACAGCGCCTGGCCGCGGTTCTCCTCGGTGATGGGCTCCCGCACCAGGCGCGCCTCCTCGTGGCGCACCGGGACGGTCTGCTGCTGCTCCTCGGTCACCACGTACTTGCGCAGCCTCACCCGGCCGGATTCGCGGCGCTCGAGGCTGACCTGCATCTCCTCCTCTGAACGCGTCATCGCGGCGTTCGCGAGGCGGGGGTCGGCCTTCTGCTCGGAGGCCGCGGTCTGCTGCCGCAGCGCCTGCCGTTCCTGTGCCGGCCGCTTCGGTGCCTGCCGGTCCGGCGCCTGCCGTCCCGGTGTCTCCTGTACCAGCGGCGCTGCCTGCTGTCCCGCCGCCGCCTGCTGCCGGTCCGCGTGCCGCCCGGCGTACTGCTGCCAGGCCTCGTCCCAGTCCATGCCGTAGAAGTCGTAGAGCTTGTGCTCCTCGCGCGAGGAGAGGTGCCCTCCGGCGTCGACGTCCACGTTGGGCGCGGTCTTGATCTTGTCCTTGGTGTAGGGGACCTCGAGGTGGCCTTCTGCCAGTACGGCGTCGTTGACCGGTATGAACGACTCGCCGCCGCCGAACATGCCGGTCTTGACGGTGACCCACTCGGGCCGGCCGGTGGCGTCGTCGAAGTAGACGTGCCTGGCATCGCCGATCTTCTGTCCGCCGCTGCCGTAGACCGGGTGGTGCAGCACGGCGGGGATCTGGTCCTGCGTGATCATGGCGGGTTCTCCTTCCGACGCTTCCGGGGTTGCCGTCACCGGATGAGCTAAACAGGCAAATCCGACAAATAGCCATCAAGGATGCACTGTGCGTGACCGGGCCGGGCGGTATGTGGCGTTAGCTTGGCGAGGTGGGCGTCGCGCGGAGGTGGCGAAGGTGTCAGCCGAGCGCGGCCGCCGCCGCCCGCAGCTCGTCGAGCGCCTGGCGCGTGAGGTCGGTGAGCGACTGCCGGCTGTCCGCGGCGGCCCATTGCTCGAATGCGCGATAGAAGGCGTGGATGCCGAGCTCGGCGGCGAGGCTCGCGGTCGGATCCGGTACGCCGCGCTTGCGAAGCGCGTCCGTCAGGGCCCTGGCGAGCCCGGCGCGCTTGAACACGGCGCGCTCCATCAGTTCGCCGTTGCCGGCGATGACCGCGCGCAGCCGGCCGGCGAACTCGCGGCGGTCTTCGGTGAAGTCGGCCGTGACGGCGTCGAGGGCGGCGGCGACCGCCTGGAGCGGCGTGGCCGAGTCCGGCATCGCGGCGACCGTGTCGGCCAGCAGCCGGCTGTGGATCTCCTGGCCGGCCGCGAACAGCACCTCGCGCTTGTCGGCGAAGTGCCGGAAGAAGGTGGTCTTGGTCAGGCCGGCCCGCTCGGCGATCCCGTTGACGGTGGTCGCGTCGTAACCCTGCTCGGTGAACAGGTCGAGTGCGGCGCGCACCAGCCGTTCCCGCGCGTTCGGTTCCCAGCGAGCCATGGGCCCAGCATAGATGCCCGGTGATGTGACTCGGTACCGTCGCGGTGCTATGGTGACGTTACCAAGTCACATCACTTGGCCCGCGACTCCAGGAGTGCTGCTCATGCGTGTTTTCGTCACCGGTGCCAACGGCCACATCGGCTCAGCCGTGGTGTCCGAACTGATCCAGAACGGACACGAGGTGGTGGGCCTGGCCCGCTCCGAGTCGTCGGCCGCCGCCGTCAAGGCCATGGGCGCCGAGCCGCGCCGCGGCGACATCGACGACCTGAACGTGTTGCGCGAGGCCGCGGCCGACGCGGACGCGGTGATCCACCTCGCGTTCAAGCACGACCTCATGGCCACCGGGGACATGCCCGGTGCGGCGGCCGCCGACCTGGCCGTGGTGCAGGCGTTCGGCGAGGCGATGGCCGGCACCGGCAAAACCCTGATCGGCGTCGGCTTCAAGCACACCGGCGACCGGGCGCGCGACGCGATGATCGACGCCAACCCCCGCTCCGTCGGCTCGCAGGCGGTCGCCGACCTCGCCGGACGCGGCATCAGATCCATGCTCGTCGCGATCCCGCCGGTCACCCACAGCGACCAGGACCGGCACGGCTTCGTCCCGATCCTGATCGAGACCGCCCGCCGAACGGGCATCTCCGCCTACGTGGGCGAGGGCGCCAACCGCTGGCCCGCCGCCCACACCCTGGACGTCGCCCGGCTCTACCGGCTGGCGCTGGAGAAGGCCCCGGCCGGAGCGCAGCTTTACGGCGCGACCGAAGAGGGCGTCACCCTGCGCGAGATCGCCGAGACCATCGGCCGCCGCCTCGGCGTCCCGGCCGCGGGCATCCCGGCCGAGCAGGTCGCGGACCACTTCAAGTGGTTCGCCCCGTTCGTGCAGATCGACTTCACGATGCCCAACGCGGAGACCCGGGAGCTGGTGGGCTGGGAGCCGTCGCACCCGGGCCTCATCGCCGACCTCGAAGAAGGCCACTACTTCAGCGCCGAGTGAGTCGGATCGGCTGCGCCGGCCCACCTCAGTCCGGGACGAAGACCGTCATCCACTCCGCGTCGCGCACCCGGTAGCGATACCGCTGAGTCAGACCATTGACCACAGCGGGCATGTGGGCCGCGCCGTAGGAGACCCCCACCTTGATCGGTTCGGTGCCGCGCTTCTCGTGGATCTCCGTGAGCGCAGCGAGCAACAGCCGGTCGCGGTGGTGGAGCACGGACCGCGCCGCCGGGGTGTCGAACGCGCGCTCTTGGCCCGCGGTGAACGGATAGTCGTGCACTGCCAGATCGTCGTCCAGGAAGATCCCGGGCCCGGCCAGCGCCAGCGCGACCGCCGTCAGGTGGGCCCCCGCGGCGAATGCCAGCTGATTGAGCGTGGGCAGCGCGCGCAGCTCCTGGTCCAGGTCGACCAGCGGCAGGTCGGGGCGGATCACCGGCACCCCGGCCGGCAGGATCGCCTGGTCGCTCTGGCCGACCAGCCCGCGCTGCCGGCCGCCGGGGAAGAGCCGGTCGGCGAAGCTCATCGCGCTGCTCTGCAGGGTCCGGCCGGCCACCCCCTCGGCCACGATCAGGTCGCAGCCACGCAGCCTGCGCCGCACCTCTGCATAGAACGACGGCGCGGCGAAGTGGACCATCGGATAGAGCACGAACACCAACGGCGTCTGCTCGCGGCGCAGCGTTATCGCCGCAGAGCGGATCGCGTAACCGGTGACCTCGAGAATCTGCACGGCGCCCCCCGCAACCTGGTTTCAGTCAGGTATACCCCTGACACGCGCCGCCGTATGCGTCTCCGGACGTATCAGGGCACCCTATTCAGTCCAGGTATACGGGACTGACGTCGACGCCGCGGTCCAGCTCGGTGTCGGTGTCGGAATCAGTGTCGGTATCCGTGCTGGTGCTGGTGCTGGTGCTGGTGTCCGTGCCGGTATCGACGTCGGGGCCGGCGTGCCGGTGCCGTCGCGCTTTCCACTGCCAGGTCAGAGCGCTGAGTCCGGCCGCGCCGGCCGCCGGGAGCAGGACGATGCCGGGCAGCTGGTACCGGAGGCTGTACTCGAACACGTCGCTGGCGGACAGCAGGCTGATTGCGACCGCCGCGATCAGGAAGCACAGCGGCCGCAGACCGGAGTCCCGCACCCGGCGCGCCCACGTGCAGCAGGCTGCGACGGCCAGCAGCGCCGCCGCGCCGAGCAGCGGGCCGGGCGTCGAGCCGCCGTTGAGCTGGTAGTCGCGCAGAGTCGTCGCAAGCGCCGTGTTCACCCGCGGCGCGCCCTGTCCGCCGAGCGCCGAGTAGTTGGTCGCGGACTGCATCGAGTAGGTCGGCAGCCAGATCGGGTACGTGGTCTGGAACTGCCAGCGCCACGACGGGGTGTCGCTCGGCGCGACGTGGCTGGTGGTGGAGAAGCCATGCAGGAAGTCGCCCGCGACCGCGCGGGTGAAGGCCCACGGCTGGTGCAGAAGCGTCTCCTTGACGAAGCCCGAGGTGGCGGCGCCGGTGTCGATGTGCGCGCGCCCCGCGGCGGCGTCCGCGTTCTGCTGGCCGAGAGGCGAGGCCGGACTGTTCAGGTAGTAGTCGACGCCGTAACGCTGACCCGGCGGCAGAGTCGGGCACAGCACTCGCTCCGACGCCGTCAGCGGCAGCTTCGCGCAGTCGGCGATCGTCGCCGCCCGGCCGTAGAACGCGTCCGTCGGCTGCCCGGAGAGGCCGATCTGCCCCGTGCGGTAGTAGTAGAACCCTGCATATCCGGCGAGCGGGACGGCGAAGCCGGCGACGGCGATCACGACCGCCGCGGTCCTGCGCCGCCATCCCCGGATCACGAGCAGCGGATAGACGACCAGGACGACGATCAGGACCTCGCCGACCGAGCGCACGGTGATCGAGGCGCCGATCAGCAACCCGGCCACGCCGAGCGCGGGCAGCGACGGTCGGCGGTTCCACGCCAGCACCGTGATAGCCGCCACCATCAGCGCCTCGAACAGCGGCTCGGACAGGATGTTCTGCTCGATCTGCAGCTGGTAGCCGTCCAGCAGGAGCGGCGCGACGGCCGCCGCGGCCAGCCAGCGCCGCACCCGGTAGCGCCGCAGCAGCGCATAGAGCGTGACCGCCATGGCCAGGCCGAGCAGGTGCTGGACCACCGCGACCGTGGTGAGGTTGCTGACATCCAGCATGCCGCGCAGGAACAGCGAGTAGCCGAGCGGATTGGTGGTGGCCGGCTGGAGCAGATAAGCGTTCTTGATGTACCCGAACGAGTCGATGTAGATCAGCGCCGGATAGTAGGCCAGCATGGCCATCACCCGCAGCGCGAGCCCGAGGGTGAGCAGGACCGCCACGATCCAGTTGCGCCGCAGCAGGATCCGGGCCTGTGCGCAGCGGCCGCGACAGTGCCCGCGTAGGCGAAGGAGCAGCGTCTCGTCTGTGGCAGTCGGCAGCGTCGCGGTCACCCTGTGACGTCCCCGCACGCAGGTGCGGTCCATACGCGCAGCAGTGAGTTACCGCCCGCGCCGAGTACCAGGATCCGCATACAGGAGCCGTTCCGTCATTGATCTTCCGGTCGGGCAAGTCCACACCGCCTTGGTGAGTGTCGTTTGAAGGGTTCCTGCAAGATCGCTGGAACCGCTGCGTGAGTGCACCGTGCTGAGCTGCGCAGATGCCGTGGGACCGGAGTTACTTCCGGGAAACGCTGAGGTTATAGTCAGCGGATCTTCAGGTTTCGCACGCGAGGACCGGCGGTTGCGGCGCGGACAACGCCTACACCGGTCCGTGGAACTTCGTGGGTTTCAATCAGGGAGATGCGGTCACCTGGTCGGGGTGACGCGATCGATCAGATCGGCCGGCTGGCCGGACGGCCTGTTTGTCCTGATCCGCCTGTCTTGACCAGCGCCGCTATTCACGCCCGCGACCGGGCCGGCCTCTCCCTCCGGCCCGGTCGTCCGGCGGCCTCGATATCCTCGGACTCCTCAGAGCGTCACGAGGGGGCTGGGTTCGAATGGCTGAGACCGACAGGGTCGTCGGCGGCAGGTACCGGCTCGTGGCCGAACTCGGGTCGGGTGGCATGGGCCGGGTGTGGCAGGCGTACGACGAGATGCTCGACGTCGCGGTCGCCGTCAAGGAGGTCCAGCTTCCGCCGGTCGCCTCGGCCGAGGAGCGCTCCGAGCGCCTGGCGCGGGCGCAGCGTGAAGCCCGGCATGCGGCGCGGCTGCGTGAGCACCCGAACGTCGTGTCCGTATACGACGTGCTCATCGAGGACGAGCGCCCCTGGATCGTCATGAGGCTGATCCACGGCGTGTCGCTCGCGGAGACGCTCGACCGGCACGGGCCGCTCACCGTCGAGCGCGCCACCGCCGTGGCCCGGGCGCTGTTCAGCGCGCTGAGCGCGGCGCACGCGGCCGGGATCGCGCACCGCGACGTGAAGCCCGCCAATGTGCTGCTGACCGACGACGGCGGGGTGCTGCTGACCGACTTCGGCATCGCAAAGCACGAGGACGACACGAAGATGACGGCCTCCGGCATGTTCGTCGGCTCCCTGAACTACATTCCGCCGGAGCGCGCGAGGGGCAAGCCGGACAGTCCCGCGGGCGACCTCTTCTCCGCGGGCGCGACGCTGTACCACGCGCTGACCGGCACTTCCCCGTTCCTTCGCGCCCACCCGGCGGCCACGCTCTCGGCGGTGCTCTCCGAGCAGCCGCCGAAGCCCGAGCGCGGCGGACCGCTCACCGAGCTGATCATGGCGTTGCTCGCGAAGGAGCCGAACGATCGGCCGACTGCCGACGAAGCGCTCACGGCCGTGGCTGTGGCCGTGGCAGCCGGCGCGGAGCAGGTCGCGCAGATGGAACAGCCTTTTGCTGCGAAACCTCCGTCGGCGCAGGACGAGGTACCGCTGGTCGCCACGGTAGTGCCGCAGGACGTGTTCTCGGTTCCCACAGTGACTGCGGCCGAGCTGCCTGCGCCGCCGCTGTCCGCACCTCCCCCGCCTCCGCCGGTCGCGCCCCGGTCTTCGGCGGTTGTACCGCCCGTGCCTCCGGCGTTCGGACCGCCCATGCCTCAGGCGTTCGCACCGCCCGCGCCTCCTTTGTACGCGGCTCGCCCCGTAGCGCCGATCATGCCTTTCACGATGCCCGCGCTGCCGACTCGGCGGGTGCGCGTGCTCGAAAGCAAGCGGTATACGCCTACTGCCATTTCGTTCAGCTGGGACGGCGCGCTGCTCGTCGCGGGCAGCCTGGAAGGCGCGGTCCAACTGTGGAATCCGGTTTCCGGCGTTCTGCTGCGCACCTTCTCCGGGCACAAGGGCATGGTGCATGCAGTGGCTTTCCACCCCGACGGCCATCTGATCGCGACCGGCGGTGACGACATGACCATACGTCTGTGGAACGTACGCGATCTTCGCAGCAAGAAGCACTTCGCGCTCAGGGGACACACCAAGCGGGTGACCGCGTTGGCCTTCAGTCCGGACGGCCGCCTGCTCGTCAGCGCGGGGCCGGACCGGACCGTGCGGCTGTGGGATGCGCGGACCGGCGTCCGCCGCCGGATCCTCACCGAGCACGACAGCGCGATCCAGTCCGTCGCCTTCAGCGCGGACAGCGCGCAGTTGGCCACCGGCGGCGCCCACGGCAGCCTGCTGATCCGGGATACGGAGACCGGCGAGCCGCGCAGGCGCATCCAGGTCAAGAACGCCGATCTGTCCTTCCTCGCGTACAGCCCGGACGGACGGCTCGTCATCGGCAAGGCGGACACCGGAAGCCACTCGCTGATGAGCCTCGAGGCGCAGCGGTCGAACCATGCGATCACCGGACCGGTGAAGGGTCTGAGTTGCGCGCGCCTCAGCCCGGACGGCCGGTACTTCGTCACCGGCACCGAAACGGGGATCATCAGGCTGTGGGACGTTCGGGCCCAGCTGATGCTCGTGGAGTTGACCCACGCTCCGAACAAGCGGCAGCACACGATGATCAACGACATCGCCATCGGCCGCGGCGGACAGGTCTTCGCCACCGCGGGAACGGATCAGGCCGTCCGGCTCTTCGCCTGACCTGACCGCGGAACGCGCGGTGCCCGCCACTCCCGGGAAGTGGCGGGCACCGCTTGTTTCACACCGGGTTGTTTCACGCCCGGGTTCGCAGGCCTAGAAGTTCAGGCTCGCGGAGGCGTTGGTGGGCAGTGCGGCGCCGAGCGCGCCGCTGGAGAAGATGTACTGGCCGTGCTCGATGGTGGGCGCCGCGGTCGAGCCGATGTCGCCCTGGCTGATGGCCAGGTTCGAGGTCGGGAACGTGACCGTAACGGTCGTCTTCTGCCCGGCGTTCAGGTGGATCCGGGTGAAGCCGGCCAGGCGCTGCGCGGGCACGAGCGGATCGCTGACCGGCTGCGAGACGTAGACCGGTACGACGAGGTCGCCGGCCTCGCTCCCGGTGTTCGAGACGCTCACCTTCACCGTCACGCTGTTGCCGCTCTTCGCCGCGGTCACCGCGCCGAAGCTGTAGCTCGTGTAAGACAGGCCGGAGCCGAATGCGTAGAGCGGCTGGTAGATCGGCGAGCCGCTGCCGTTGGTGGAGGGCAGCGTGAGCAGCCGGTAGCTGTTCGGGTTGTCAGTCGCCTGCTTCGGCCAGGAGACCGAGAGCCGGCCGCTGGGGTTCACGTCGCCGTAGAGGACGTCGGCGACTCCGTTGCCGCCCTGCGTTCCGGGGCGCCACGCCATCAGCAGGCCGGCCGGGGTCACGCCGCCGGAGGAGGTCTCCAGCGAGCCGAGCGCGTCCGGGCGGTCGTCGATCAGGACCATGATGACCGGCTTGCCGGTGGCCACCAGGGCGGAGACCTCAGCCTGCTGATCCGCGGGCAGCTCCGGGTCGCGCTGGTCGTTCGGGCCCTCGGCGCCGGGCGGGCTGCCGACCACGACCACGTAGTCGTCGGTCGTGCCCGCGTCGGCTACGGCCTGCGCCTGGGTCGAGGCGTAGGTGACGTTCGAGCCGCCCTGCGCCTGCAGGCCGTCGAGCACGGTCACCGCGGTCTCCGGGCTGCCGGCCGGCAGGCCCTGCCAGCCGATGCTCCAGCCGCCGAGGGTGTTGGTGACGGAGTCGGCGCTCGGTCCGGTCACGGTAATGTGCGCGGACTTGGCCAGCGGCAGCACGTTGTTGCTGTTCTGCAGCAGCACCGAGGACTCGGCGGCGGCCTGGCGGGCCAGCGGGGCGTTCGCGCCGACGGTCTGGTTCGCCGTGGCCGCGTTGACGTACGGGTGGTCGAAGATCCCGGTCTTGAACTTCAACTCGAGGATCCGCTCAGTGGCCTGATCGATCCGCGCGGTGCTGATCAGGTGGTCGTTGACGGCGGAGGTGACGGCGGCCTCGAAGCTGTTGGCGTCGTAGGGCACCATCGCCATGTCGACACCCGCATTGATGGCGAGCGCGACGGCCTGTTCGTAGTTCGCTGCGATGTGGTAGCTCGTCTGCAGCGCGGCGATGTCGCTCCAGTCGCTGACCACGGCTCCGGTGAAGTGCATCTGGCCGCGCAGCACGGTGGTCAGCAGGTAGTGCGAGGAGGTCGCCGGCACGCCGTCGATGGCGCCGGAGTCGACCATGACGGTGTCCGCGCCCGCGTCGAGGCCGCCCTGGTAGGACGGGAACTCGTCGTCCTGCAGCCAACTGTCCGGCAGGTTCGCGTCGGTGCGGTCCAGGCCGGAGGTCGCGCCGCCGTAGCCGGCGAAGTGCTTGACCGTGGCCGCGACCTCGCTGCTGGACTGCAGGCCGGTGACGCCGGCCGCCTCCATCGCGGCGTCCAGCGTCGGGTCCTCGCCGAAGGACTCGTAGTAGCGGCCCCAGCGGGTGTCCATGTCCACGTCGGCGACCGGTCCGAAGCCCCAGCGCACGTTGGTGGCCAGCGCGTCCTGGCCGGCCGCGGTCTCCACCTGCTTCTCCAGCGTCGGGTCCCAGGTGGAGCCCATGCCGATCTCCTGCGGGAAGAGCGTGTCGCCGAGCACGTTGTTGTGCCCGTGCACGACGTCGGCCCCGTAGATGATCGGGATGTGCAGCGGGTTGTGCGCGATCGCGTAGGCCTCGATCGCGTTGATCGCGGTCGCCCAGTCCTGCGGGCTGTCCGCGCCGTTGATGTCCTCGGTGGGCGGCGATCCGCCGCCGGACAGGATCGAGCCGACCGCGTCGTTGCCCAGGATGTTCTGGGCGCAGGTCGAGTTGAGCGGGCCGGCGCCGTAGTTGCAGTTGCCGACGATCTGGCTGACCTCGATCTGGGTCATCTGCCCGATCTTCTCGGCCAGCGTCATCCGGGAGACCAGGTCCGCCGCGCGGGCCGCGGGGGAGGCCTGCTGGTCCAGATACAGCGGGCTGTTGTCCGCGGAGGCAGGGCTCTGCGCTCCGCTGACCATGATCGATCCGGCCGCGGCAGCCAGAGCCGCCACGAGCGCGACCAGCGGCCGGCGGGTGGGTAAGCGCCTTTTTCGCATACTGTCCCCTTCGGTGGGTGGACGCCGGGGCCGTAGCAGACCCCGGCGACGGGGGGATGCGCAACCGGTCTAGACCGGTTGGGCGCTTCGATGCTCGAACGGAAACTCCGGTTCGTCAATGCATGGGATTCCAAATCGGCATGAGCCCGATTTCGGCCTTCTGCAGGCGGATTACGTTCGATTTGACGTTCCGGCGGCAAATCGCTGGCCCGGCGGGCCGCGCGCGAGCGAATTCGCCGCCGGGAGGATGCTGGGGCGCGGCGAGGCGCGGAAGGTTCTCTATTGGACGGCCGGCATACGGCGTCCGGCCGGCACCGCATGGGCGGTGCCGGCCGGGCCGGGCTGGGGGAGAGAGAGCAGGAGCCGATCGTCCGGGCTCCGGATCCGGTCGGGCGGTCAGCTCACGGGCGGGTTCTTGCTCATGTCGAGGCTGTCGTAGTCGCCGGACCCGATGGACCACTGCCAGGCCAGGGTCTTGGCGCTCGTGGCGGTCTGGCCGCCGAAGAAGTCGGCGCTGATGCCGCCGCCGGAGAAGCCGGCGGGGCAGGCCTTGGGCTGCGACTCGAGCGAGGTCTGGGCGGTCCACTCCCACACGCCGGGCAGGCTGGCGTGTCCGGCCATGATCTTGCCCCATTGGAAGTTGGTGGAGTAGACGCCGATCTGCAGGCCGAGCGTGTCCGTCTTCGTCGATGCCACGGTGGCCGCGAAGCCGTTGTACACCTGGCGGTTCGCCGCGGTGTTCGTCGTGCTCCAGTCGTTGGCGCCGGGCTGCTCGACGTCGGCCCAGAGGATCTTCAGCGGCACCCTGTGGGCGCCCTTCGCGGTCAGCCGGGCCCAGTCGGCCAGGGCCCACTTGGCCTGCTGGACGCCCCAGTTGTAGGGCGTCATGTGCGGCCTGGCGTTGGGGCCGAACATGTACCAGAACGCGCCGTCGCCGACGCCGTCCTTGTAGGTGTAGTGGTCGGTGTTCGCGTCGTTCGCGGCCTTCGTGTCCCAGGCCCCGGAGACGCCGGGCCCGTACCCGTCCGGGTTGCCCGAGCTGACCAGGTCGGCACCGCCGATCTTGCCGAAGTAGACCCCGTAGTGGCCGCTGCACGACGGGTTCTTATACGGTGCGGAGCCGCCCGGCGTCGGCCCGAAGCTGTCTGTTCCATAGACGAATCTGCTGGTCGCGGCCGATGCGGGGGTCGAGAGCGCGACCATCGCACTCACCGCGAGCGCGAGCGACACGCCCAGCGCGGCCGGTCTGTGGCGCTTCTTCAGAGTTCTCATGTCCGCCTCCCAAAGCGGTCTCGGCGTCGATGACGCCTGAGACTGCCGGACGGGTGTAGCACTTCGGTAGCGCGGCCGGGGCGTTCGCGTGGCACCCGGCTCCGCGAGCGGATCGGCCGCATTGTTCAGGTATCATTCCTGTTAATTGACGGCGCACATGATCCGTTTATTCCGGCTGCTCGCAGTGCTGTTTGTGATATCCGCTGTTCGTGATATCCGAGCGGCATTTGTAGAGACGGGTTTACCACTGATGTGCCGTCCGTTCCGAGCGGTCCAAGTAAATATCTGTGTGTGAAGTTTCCAGGCCCCGGCGGCCTTCCCTATTCCAAGAGCCGCTAGTAGCGTGTGGCTCGTCTGGTTTACCCGAGCATGAAGGTAGGCCGTCAATGGCCAATCCAGTGCGCAATCCTCTTCCGGATCAGACCGACGACACTTTTCAACAGGATCTGCTGAAAAGCGTCAATGATTTCCGCGCCCGGCACGGCGTCCCCGCGCTCACCGTAGACCCGCAGCTGGTGACCGCCGCCAAAGCCCGCGCCCAGGTCATATCGACGTACAACGGTCTCGACGAGAACCACCAGGGCGCGGACCCGAGCCTCGGCGAGAACCTTTTCTGGGAGGGAGCGGGCAGCCAGCCAGCCGCCCCCGACCACCGACGCGTCACAGGCCTGGTACAACGAGATCATCGACTACAACTTCGCGACGGCGGCGGCCAACCCCGGCTTCACCACCGGCCACTTCACCCAGCTGGTGTGGAAGGGCACCACCGCGATCGGAGCCGCCCGCGTTTTCGGTCAGGGCTCGCAGTACTACGAAATGTACGTCGTGGCCGAGTTCTCCCCGCCCGGAAACGTCGCGGGCCAGTATGCCGACAACGTGCCGGCCCCGAATGCGGGACAGAACCACAACGCGACCCTGCGGTGGACATCCTTCGACGGCAGCGCGTGGACGCCGGACACGTTGCTGTCCGGCCACATGACCTCCACCGGCCCCGCCGTCGCAGTGTTCAACGACACCCCGTACTGCGTGCACCGGGGAGGCGGCGGCGACAGCGGACTGTGGGTCACAAGCTTCGACGGCACGTCATGGAGCACTGACAGCGGGATCGGCGTCCTCGTCACGGCCGCCGGACCTGCCGCAGCGGTCTTCGACAACACGCTCTACCTCGCGTACCGCGGCGACACCACTGACACGGACCTGCGATACGTCACCTTCGACGGCACGAACTGGGGCGCGGAGACCAAGATCCCCGGGGCCGCCTCGACAGCGAACCCGGCGCTCGCCCTGTACCACAACCGGCTCTACTGCGTGCATCGCAACTGACTGACTGAAAGCACGCACGTTCGGACATGCCGACTGGCCGCCGCGGGTGCCTGCGGCGGCCAGCGGCCAGTGGCAGGCAGCCGGTATCAGGCCCCGACGGCGCGGCGCAGGTCGTCGGCCCGGTCGGTGCGCTCCCAGGTGAAGTCCGGCAGCTCGCGGCCGAAGTGGCCGTAGGCCGCGGTCTGCGTGTAGATCGGGCGCAGCAGGTCCAGATCGCGGATGATGGCGGCCGGGCGCAGGTCGAAGACGCGGGTCACGGCGTCCTGGATGGTTTCCGCGGGAACGCTGCCGGTGCCGAAGGTCTCGACGAACAGGCCCACCGGCTCGGCCTTGCCGATGGCGTAGGCGACCTGGACCTCGCACCGCCGGGCCAGGCCGGCGGCCACGACGTTCTTGGCGACCCAGCGCATCGCGTAAGCAGCCGAGCGGTCCACCTTCGACGGGTCCTTGCCGGAGAAGGCGCCGCCGCCGTGCCGGGCCATGCCGCCGTAGGTGTCGATGATGATCTTGCGGCCGGTCAGGCCCGCGTCGCCCATCGGGCCGCCGATCTCGAACCGGCCGGTCGGGTTCACCAGCAGCCGGTAGCCCTCGGTCGTGAAGCCGGTGTCGGTGCCCTGCGGGAACGTCGCGGCGAGCTCGGCCTCGACGACGTGCGCGCGGATGTCCGGGGCGAGCAGCGTCTCCAGGTCGACGTCGGCGGCGTGCTGGCTGGAGACGACCACCGTGTCCAGGCGGACCGGGCGGTCCCCGTCGTACTCGATGGTCACCTGCGTCTTGCCGTCAGGGCGCAGATACGCGATCGTCCCGTCCTTGCGCACGTCGGCGAGGCGGCGGGCCAGCCGGTGGGCCAGGGTGATCGGCAGCGGCATCAGCTCGGGGGTCTCGTCGCAGGCGTAGCCGAACATCAGGCCCTGGTCGCCGGCGCCCTGGCGGCCCAGGTCGTCCTGCGCCCCGCCGCCGGCCCGGTTCTCCAGCGCGCTGTTCACGCCCTGGGCGATGTCCGGGGACTGCGAGCCGAGCGAGATGCTGACGCCGCAGGACGCGCCGTCGAAGCCCTTGCTCGACTGGTCGTAGCCGATCTCCAGGATCCGGTCCCGCACCAGCCCGGCGATCGGGGCGTAAGCGGTCGTCGTCACCTCGCCGGCGATGTGCACCATGCCCGTGGTGATCAGGGTCTCGACCGCCACCCGGGCCGCCGGGTCCTCCTTGAGCAGCGCGTCCAGGACCGTGTCGCTGATCTGGTCGGCGATCTTGTCGGGATGCCCTTCGGTCACGGACTCCGAGGTGAACAGGCGGTTGGCCATAAGTAGTCTCCGTCGTGTCGGGTTGGATGGTGCGTGACGTGTATGTGCGGGTGTGCGGGTGTCACCGCCGTGGTGCTAGCGCGCGTCCACGGGGGCGAGAACAGCGGGCACGGTCCAGCTGAGACCCTGCTGCGCCGGGCCGTCGGCCAGCCGCGTCCACGGGTCGAAGCCGTGCACGTCGATCGCGGCCTCGCGCAGCCAGCGGTCGAAGGGGTGGTCCGAGTCGCGCAGCCGGCGTGCGGCGCCGGCCGGATCGCGGGATTCCAGGCTGTGCATGGCGAACTGGGCACCTTCGCAGTCCTGGCGGTGGAAGCTCTCCCGGACGACCCCGACGCGGCGCCTCGATTTCTCGTAGTCGTGCAGCCGCGGGCCGGCCAGCTCGTCCTGCAGCTCGCGCCACCGGTCGGCCTTTCCGGGCAGGATCGGTAGCAGCTGGGTCGCGTTTGCCGCAGTGCCGCCTGGTCCGGACCCCTGCGCGCGCCCTGGCCGGCCCGGCGCCAGGCGGCGCATTCCGAGCGCGGCCAGCATGTTCGACTCGACGCCGATGCCCCAGCGCTCTGCGACGAGCCCGCCGGCCAGCCGCCAGACCACGACGCCGCGGAACTCCATGGGGCGGTCGGTGGGCGCCATGCCGAGGAAGTCGCCCAGATGCGTGCCGCGCCAGGTGTTGTGGATGACCACGAAATCCGCGTGGGCGCTGATCTCCTCGATCGTGACGTGCAGGTCGGGGAAGCCCGCGCGCAGGCCCGCGATCGTGTACCGGACGCCCTCGAGCCCCGGCGGCGCGCCCGGCAGCGGCTGGTGGTCGACGATGCCGGGGTCGTAGAGCTCGTCGACGACGTCGAAGACCCCGTGGTTGACGAACTCGTCGTAGATCCTGCACACGGTCTGCTTGTTCTGCTCCGCCTCCGATGTCGGAACAGACGCCGGAACACTGCGCATCAGCATTGCCAATCCTCCGCTCGTCCTCGATGCCGTCTCAGGCCGCCGGTGCCGGCGCCTCCCAGACGAGGGTCAGTCCCGCGTACAGATACCGGCTGGCCTCGATCGCCAGCAGGAGCACGGTGTCGCCGGGCCGCACGCGGCCGTCGAGCCACCCGGCGTCGAGGGCGAGCGGCACCGCGGCGGACCCGGTCGCGCCGACGTCGGCCAGGTTCTCGACGGTGCACTTCTGCATCGCGGCGTGGTCCTGGGCGGACAGGCCGGCCGACTCGAACTCGTTGCGGAAGTAGTCCGCGTTGCCCTCCGGCAGGACGCAGGCGTCGATGTCGCTCATCGCCAGGCCGGAGCGGTGCAGCATCTCCTGCACGCCGGCGACGAACACCTTCGGCCCGAACTGGGCCGTGCCGGGGATGTCGAGCCGGATGTCCATCAGGCGGCTGCGACGCTGCTGCTGCGCGAGCGGTTCCGCCGTGCCGCCTCCCGAGATCAGCATGCCCGGCTTGCGCGCGCCGCCGAGGCACTGAGTCGCGAAGACCTCGTGCACCGGCGTGTCCTGGGCTGAGCCGGGCTCGCCTGCGCGCAGCACCATCGCGCCCGCCCCGTCGCCGAACGTGTAGACGGTCAGCCGGTCGCGCATCCGGACGCTGTGCGGGTCGCGGCCGAGGTAGATCGGCACGAGCAGCGGCGAGATGGACTCGGTGCCGATGACCAGCGCGGTGCGGTACGTGCCGTCGGCGAGCAGGCGGCGCGCGGTGTCGAGAGCCTGGACGGCGCCGACGCAGCCGGCGCGCAGCTCGATCACGGAGCAGCGCTCGAGGCCGAGCTGTTCCTGCACGTAGGTTCCGGCGCCGGGCAGGATGTGGTCCGGGCTGGCCGTGGCGAGCACCACGAGGTCGACCTCGGCGGGCTCGACGCCGGCGCGCTGGAGGGCCTGCCGCGCGGCGGCGGTGGCCATGACCGCGGTCCCGGTGCGGTGCTCGCCGGTGTGCGGGTCGGCGATCCAGTGCCGGCGCTGCACCTGGATGCCGTCGAGGACGTCGTCGGGCAGCGGGCCGCACAGGCGCTCCAGCGCGGCGTTGTCGATGGGGTCGCCGGGCAGGTGCGCCCCGGTGCTCAGGATCGACACGTGCCGGTCAGACGGCTGGTACATGGTCAGGCCTCCGTTCGAGCGTTGAGAAGCGGGCGCAGCGCGAGGCTGATGTGCGTGCTGCCGAGCGAGGAGCTGTTGACCAGGACCGGGCCGGGGCGGGCGGCGCCGAGCCGCCAGCCGGTGATCGCCAGGGCGGCCGACAGCTGCGCCCCCGCGCCGAACGGCTCGCCCAGCACGCGCTTGGGGCTCTCCACCCGGCAGCCCTCCGGCAGGCCGAGCCGGGCCAGCGCCCGGCTCTCCGGGCGGTCGACCGCGCGCAGGCCGGCCGCGTTGGCCCAGACGGCAGAGAGCTGATTCGATTCGATGCGCGCCTCGGCCATCGCGCAGCGCATCGCGCGCTCCACGCCGCGGCCGGATCCGTCCCACCGGGCGATGCCGGTCGCGTCCGAGGCGGTGCCGTGGCCGGCGAACTCGGCCAGGATGCGGGCCCCGCGGGCCAGCGCGGAGGATTCGCGTTCGACGACGAGGGCGACGCCGCCCTCGGCCAGCGCGTAGTCCCGGCCGCTCGGGCCGGCGAACAGGCGCAGGCCCCGGTAGGCGTCCAGGGCGCTGTCGCAGAACTCGTCGACGGCCGGGCACAGCACGGCCCGCGCGCGGCCCGCGCGCAGCAGGTCGTACGCGATGCAGAGCGCTGAGGCGCCCGCGGCGTGTGCGGCCGTCGCCGTGGAGGTGGGGCCCTTGGCGCCGAGCAGCAGCGCGACCTGTCCGGCGGCGGCGTTGCAGACCGTGTTGGGGAAGATCGCGGGATTGGCCGCCGACGGTCCGCCGTCGAAGGTCGGCAAGAGGAAGTCCTCGGCGCTGCGCAGCGGTCCGAGCCCGGTGCCGAGCACCACGCCGACCTCCTCGTCCGCCTCGAGCTCCGCATCCGTCAGCGCACTGCGGCACACGGCGACCGCGAACTGGCCGAGCCGGTCCATCCGGCGCCGCTCGCGCGGCGAGGTGTACTGTTCGAGCTCTGATCCGACGCGGGCCAGCCGCAGGCCCGCCTCCGCCGCTCCGAGGACGGTGCCCGCGCGGTAGGCGTGCCAGAGCTCTTCCGCGCTCTGCCCGGCTGCGGTCAGCGCGCCGAGCCCGGTGATCACGATCCGGTCCTCGCTCGGCGGCACGGGGTCGGTGCGCCGGGTGCCGGGCAGCGCGTAGGCGACGGAGGCGTTGGCCCCGGCGAAGGCGAAGTTGTTCGAGAGCGCGGCCTCCGTGACGAGCGGGCGTGCGACGACGGGCACCGGGTCCAGCCCGCACTTCGGGTCCGCCGCGGTGAACCCGGCCGTCGGCGGGGCGATCTGGTTGCGCAGCGCCAGCACCGTGACGATCCCCTCGACCGCGCCGGCGGCCCCGAGCAGGTGTCCGACCATCGACTTGGTGCTGCTGAGCGCGACCTTGTCCGCGGCCTCGCCGAAGGCCGCGCGCACCGCGTTGCTCTCGGCCGAGTCGTTCTTCTGGGTGCCGGTCCCGTGGCCGTTGACGTACCCGACGTCCTCGGGCTGCCGGCCGGCCGACTCCAGCGCGCCGCGGATGGCGCGCGCGGCGCCCTCGCCCTCCGGGTGCGGGGCGGTGACGTGGTAGCCGTCCGCCGAGAGCCCGTAGCCGGCCAACTCCGCGAGGATCGGCGCGCCCGCAGCGCGCGCGACCGATTCCTCGGCCAGGACAAGCATTCCGCCGCCCTCGCCGAGCGAGAGCCCGTCGCGGTTCTTGGAGTACGGCGCCGCGGGCCGCGGCGAGAGCGACTCCACGCTGTTGAATCCGGCGAACGCGATCTCGGTGAACGCGTCGCTGCCGCCGACCAGCATCACGTCCGCGCGTCCGGCCCGGATGACCTCCAGAGCGTGCGCGAGGGCGTGGGCGCTGGACGCGCAGGCGGTGTTGACCGTCAGGACCGGCCCGCGCAGGCCGAAGGCCGCGCTCAGCGCCTCGGCGGTGGCGTGCGGCGGCACCAGCAGCAGCTGCAGCGCGTCCAGCGGTCGCAGGCCGCTGTCGCGGCCGGCGAGGCGGCGCGCCGTGCGCTCCGCCGTGCGCATCCCGCCGTTGCAGCTGCCGAACGCCACGCCCCACCGCTCGGCCGGCACCTCGCCCGGCCGGGCCGGCCCGCTGTCGTCGAGCACTGACAGTCCGGCCGCGGCCATCGCCTCCTGCGCGGCGAGCAGCGCGAAGTCCAGCGCCGGCTCGGAATCCCAGGCGCCGAGCGCGGACAGGTAGTCGTAGTCCGGACACGCCGCCTCGGCGACCTCGCCGCCGAGCGAGGTGCGGTAGCCGGCCATCGGGAACCCGCGGACCGGGCCGATGGCGACGCGGCCGGCCTTCACCCCGTCCCACAGCGCGGCGGCGCCGCCCCCCTCGGACGTCACGGCGCCCACCGCGGTGACGACCACGCGCTTGAGCTCCGCTGGATGCTGCGATACGCCGTTCATATACGTCCCCTTTCTCGATGGATCGTGCTGCGGGGCCCTGGAACCGGGCCGAACGCACTCTCAGGCTTTTGCGAGGACCAGGGCGGCGGCCTGCCCCTCCAGGCCGCGGGCGAGGGCGAGCGCCGCGGCGGGGCGGGATTCGCGGGCCGATCCCGGGATGTAGTCGAGGTCGCATCCGGCGGCCGGGTGCTCGTGGTTGGCGGTCGCCGGGACGAATCCGGTGTCCAGCGCCAGGGCGGCCACCGCGACGTTGAGCGCCCCGGCTCCGCCGACCAGGTGGCCGGTCTGCGGCTTGACGCTGCTGACCTGCACGCTGCCCGCGTCCTCGCCGAGCGCGTCGTGCAGCGCCCGGGTCTCGCTGACGTCTCCCCGCGGCGTCGCGCAGCCGTGCGCGGCGACGTAGTCGATCCGCGGCGTCCGGCGCGCGTCCCGCAGCGCGTAGGTGATCGCGCGAGTCAGACCCTTGGCACGGGGGTCCGGCGTCGGCGGCCGCACGCCGTCGCTGCCGCCGCCGAATCCGGTGAGCTCGGCATAGCAGCGGGCGTCGCGGGCCAAAGCCCGGTCGCGGTCCTCCAACACGAGCAGCGCGGCGCCCTCGCCGAACACTGATCCGCTGTGCTCCTTGTCGAACGGGCGGAAGGCGCCGGCCCCGAGCTCGTTGCGGGTGCTCAGCACGCCGAGCCCGTCCATCTTGGACATGCTCCACCAGGAGGTCGCCTCGTCGTACCCGCCGGCGACCGCCAGGTCGGCCTCGCCGCGCCGGATCGCCCGCGCGGCCCGCCCGATCGCGGTGGCGCCGCTGTCCGCGGTGCCGGCGAAGAAGGCGTTGGGGCCGCGGATGCCGAACTTCTGCGAGACGTGGAAGAGGGCGGCGGGCTGCAGCCCCTCGACGAAGAACAGCGGGGCGATCAGCGACGCGGCGCTCTCACCGAGCCTCGGCAGGTCCACCGTGCCGTCGGCGTCGCGCACCGTGGCGAGGTTGGCGACGAGGTCGTCCATGCGCGGCATCTCCTTGGCGCCGCCCAGGAACAGCCCGGCCCGGCAGCCGAGCTCGGCGTCGTCTTCGAGGCCTGCGTCGCGCAGCGCGAGCGTCGCGGCGGCGACGGCGAACTGGTCGCCGCGCCCGACCATGCGCAGCGAGCGGCGCGCCACGAAGCGGGCCGGGTCGAAGCCGGTGATCTCCGCGCCGATCCGGGTGTCCAGCGGCGAGGGGTCGTAGGAGCGCAGCGGGCCGATCGCGGTGCGGCCGGCCAACAGCGCCTGCCAGGTGTCCTCGACGCCCTCTCCCAGCGCGGTCACCAGTCCGATGCCGGTCACCACGACGCGGCGTTCCGCCTGCCCGCTCACAGCGCATCACCGTGCGCGTCGCCGTCATGAGCAGTGTCGTCGTAGGCGCGGTAGGCCAGCGTCAGGGCGCGCACGGTGGCGACCAGGCGGCCGTCGACCCGCGCCTCGGCCCGCCAGTCGCCCGAGTCGGCCGTCCCCTCGGTCAGCTCCACCATGATCGCGACCTGATCTCCGGGCAGGATGAAGCGCCGGAACCGCGCGCCCCGCACCGCGCGCAGCGTTGCGTACGGGACGCCCGCCGTCGCGCCGGCCAGCGCCGCCATGCTCTCCAGCAGCACCACGCCGGGCAATATCGGCAGCCGCGGGAAGTGGGTGGCGAAGAACGGCAGGGTGCCGGGGATGTTGCGCAGCGCGACGGCCCGCGCGCCGTGTTCGAACTCGAGGGTCCGGTCGAACCCGGGCAGCTGTACCGAGGCGAGCCCGCCGGGGACGGGGACGCGTGGCGCCGAGGCCGTGTCGATGTCGGTCATGTGTCCTCCCTGGGTGCGCCGATGACGAGGCTGGTGTTGCTGCCGCCGAAGGCGAACGCGTTGACGAGCGCCGCCGAGACCGGCATGTGCCGTGCGGTGTGCGGTACGTAGTCGAGGTCGAGCCTGCGGTCCGGGGTGTCGAGGTTGATCGTCGGCGGGACGACCGACTCGCGGATGGCGCCGATCCCGGCCAGCACGTTCAGCGCCGCGCCGGCCGCGGTCAGGTGGCCGGTCATGGACTTCGGCGAGCTGACCGCCAGCCGGTGCGCGTGGTCCCCGAAGACCTTCTTGATCGCAGTGGTCTCCGACAGGTCGTTGCTGTGGGTGCTCGTGCCGTGCGCCACGACGTAGTCGATGCCTGTGACGCCGAGTCCGGACTCGGCGACGGCGGCGTCCATGGCCTGGGCGGCGCCGGAGCCGTCGGGCGGCGAGTCGGTGATGCGCCAGGCGTTCAGCGTCGAGCCGTAGCCCAGCACCTCGGCGAGCACGGCGGCCCCGCGGGAGCGCGCCGACTCGGCGTCCTCCAGCACGAGCGCGACGGCGCCCTCGCCGAGCACGAATCCTGATCGGTCGGCGTCGAAGGGTCGGGAGGCGGCCTGCGGGCGGTCGTTGTAACGGTCCGTCAGGGCGCCGAGCAGGCTGAATCCGAGCACGTCGAGCCAGCTGATCAGCGAGTCGTAGCCGCCGGCGAGCATGAGCCGGGCGTCGCCCTCCTGGATGCACCGGAAGGCCTCGCCGATCGCGTGGCCGGAGCCCGAGCAGGCCGTGCTGATCCCGAACATCGGCCCGGTCGCGTTCAGCAGCCTGGCCATCGCGTTCAACGCAAGGTTCTGATTGTCGGTCAGCACCGAGCCGGGCGACTGGCGCAGGAAGGCGTCCGCGCGGCCCTGGCCGTCGGCGCCGCGCTCGCGTGCCGCGCCGATGTCGGAGAGCAGCTGCACGTCCGGCCGCCCGACACTTGCGCCCATCGCCACGCCGCGCTCGTCGGCGCCGTACGCGCCGTCGTCGTCGATGCCTGCGTTGCGCAGCGCCTCCGCCGCGGCCGCGAGGCCGAACTGGCCCACCCGGGAAAGCCCGCGCCGGTCGGCCACGGCCGGGATCGCCGCACGCGGGTCGAATCCGCTCACCTGGCCGGCGATCCGGACCGGGAACCCGGTCGGGTCGAACACCGTCAGGGGCCCGACACCGCTGCGGCCCGCGACCAGGTTGCGCCACGTCGTCCCCGCGTCGCAGCCGAGCGGGGTGACCGCGCCCAGCCCGGTGATCACAACACGCTTCATCCGACCGGCCCTCCGCCCAGCAGTTGGTGCGCCATGCGGACCGTGTCCGCCGGGTCCTCCAGCCGCGCCGCGTCGATGAGCGCGAACATGACGCCCCGCGCCTCCAGCAGCACCACGCCGTCGACGCTCACCGTGCCGTCGACCACGACGGACTCCTCGCTCAGCGACAGGACGACGGCCTCGACGCGCAACACGTCGCCGGGCACCACCGGCCGGTGCTGCACGGCCTCGCCCACGGTCAGCAGGGCGGCGCGCAGCCGGTACTCGGAGGTGAGCATCACCAGCCAGGTGGAGGCCTGGCACAGCGACTCCAGCGCCAGGCCGAACGGAAGCGTCGGACCGGTCGGCGAGTGCTGCCAGTAGTCCTCGTGGACCGAGGTCACCTTGCGGGCGCTGATACGCTTGCCCGTCTCCCAGGACTCGATCCTGTCGATCAGGTGGAACCGCATCTGATGTTCCCTTCCCGCTCGGTCCGGTGGAGCGGCGGTCGCCGGGGCACCCCGTGGACGCGCGGCGTAATGGCCTTGTGGTGTGGCGTGGTGTGGCGTGGTGGTGACGCGGCGGCGCGGCGGCCCGGGCTCAGGGGCGCCCGACTCCCAGCTGGGAGGACAGGCCGCCGTCGGCCAGCAGGATCTCGCCCGTGACGTAGGAGGCGTCGGGGCCGGCGAGGAAGGCCACCACCGTGGCGATCTGCTCGGGGCCGGCGAACCGGCGCATCGGAATCTGCCGCAGGATCCCCCGCCCGCCGTCCCGTTCGAGGATCCCGTCGATCATGTCGGTCGGGGTGAATCCGGCGAGCACCGCGTTCACCCGCACCCCGAAGCGGGCCAGCTCGATCGCCGAGGCGCGAGTAAAAGCGTTGAGCGCGCCTTTGGAGGCCGAGTAGTTGGACTGGCCGATCCAGCCGCGCTCGCCCATCGCGGACGAGACGTTCACGATGGCCCCGTCGCCCTGCGCCATGAAGTGCTCTGCGACCGCCTGGGTGCAGTGGAAGGCGCCGCCGAAGTTGACCCGCATCACGTCGAGCCACGCGTCGGGCGCCATGCCGTGGATGAGGCCGTCCTTGGCGATCCCGGCGTTGTTGACCAAGATGTGCAGGCCGCCGAGGCGGCGCCTGGTCTCCTCGACCAGCTCCCGCGCGGCCGCCGGGTCGGACACGTCCGCGCCGATGGCGACCGCCCTCCCGCCGGCCTTCTCGATCTGCTCGACCACGGCGAGCGCGTCCTGCTCCCGCGACCGGTAGTTGACGGCGACCGCGGCGCCCCGCTCGGCCAACGTCACGGCGACGGCCCTGCCGATGCCCCGGGAGGCACCGGTGACCAGGGCGACTCGGTCCTGGAAGGTCATGTCAGCGTCCGATCCCGTTCGGTCTTGCCCGCGCACACCAGCACGGCGCACGCCATGGCGAGCCCGGCGGTGTGGCTCAGGGAGATGTCGGACTCCGTGACACCGCGCTGGCGCGCCACCTGCGCGGCCCGGCCGTGCAGCCGGAGCCCGGGGCGGCCGTCGACACTGTTGACGACCTCGATGTCGCACCACGGCACCGTGGCGCCGACGCCCAGGGCCTTCATCACGGCCTCCTTGGCGGCGAAGCGGGCCGCCAGGTGGTCCGCGCGGCGGCGCGCGCGGCCGGCGCAGTAGGCGAGCTCCCGCTCGGTGAACAACTGCTGCGCCAGGTCGTCTCGGTCCGCCAGCAGCGACTCGATCCGCTCGACGGCGACCAGGTCGGTGCCGATGAGCAGGCGCGGCCCGGGGGCGGGGCGGCCGCCGGCCGCCGGGTCCGGCGCCGGCGCGCTCGCGACGGCGGTGGCGTTCACGGTCTCACGCCGCGCGGGTCAGGGCGGCCGAGCGGTCGAGCAGCAGGTCCGCGAGGTTCTGCGCCGTGAACAGCCCGAGCACCAGGTCCGCGGTCAGCGGCCGGGCGAGCCGGCTGCGGTCGAACTGCGGCAGCACCTTCTCCAGGTGGGTCAGGCCCGTGTCGCTGACCACCTCGTCCTCGTCGCCGAACTCCTCGTCCGGGATGCCGCCCTGCAGCAGCGCGCCGATGTCGGCGACGGTGGCCTTGACGCCCGCGGCGCGCTCGATCCGGAACAGGATGTCGAGCAGGTCGATGGACTCGGCGCCGAGGTCGCCCAGCAGCGTGGCCTCGGGCACGACCTCGTCCTCGTCGATGCCGAGCGCGTCGGCGACCGCCGTGCGGACGACGGGCAGGAAGTTCAGTGCGGTACCGATCATGATCTCTCGCCTTTCGAACTTCGGTGGAGTGCGGTGGATTCGAACGGGTGACGGCCGCCAGGCCGTCAGCACACTGCGGTAAGGTCCAGCGAACGGTCGGGGATCAGCGCCGCGATCCGGCGCTCGTCGTTGGTGCTGCGCGCCGAGCAGCCGGCGATCGTGCGGTTGGCGAACCCGCACAGCACCCGGCCGGGACCGACCTCGACGTAGTCCGTGATGCCGAAGCGCTGGGCCTCGGCGAGCACGTCGGTCCACCGCACCGGTCCGGCCAGCTGGCGGCGCAGCAGGGACCTGGCCTCGTCGGCGCTGCGCACCGGGCGGCCGGTCACCGAGCTGATCACCGGCAGCTTCGGCTCGGCGAACGGGTAGCCGGCCAGCTCGGCGGCGAATTCGTCCTCGATCATCTTCATCAGGGAGCAGTGGAACGGCGCGCTCAGGGCGAGCGGCACGGCGCGCTCGGCGCCCGCCGCCAGGGCCGCCCCGGCGACCTCGGCCACGGCCTCGCGGGCCCCGGAGACCACGGTCTGGCCGGGCTCGTTGTAGTTGGCCACCTCGACCAGGCCGAGCCGCGCGCCCTCGTCACAGAGTTCTTCGACGCGGGCCGGGCCGAGGCCCACGATCGCGACCATGGCGCCGGCGATGAGCCCGGCGACCCCGGCCATCATCTCCCCGCGCCGGCGCACCAGCCGCAGGGCGTTGCCGGGGGTCAGCACGCCGGCCGCGACCAGTGCGGTGTACTCGCCGAGGCTGTGCCCTGCGACGGCCGCCGGGGCGAAGCCGCCCTCCTCGCGCAGCACCGCGAGCGTCGCCAGGCTGGTGGCCAGGATCGCCGGCTGGGTGATCTCGGTCCGGGCGAGCTGCTGCGCGTCGCCGCGGGTGCACGCGTCGGTCAGCGCCAGGCCCAGCACGTCGTCCGCCTCGAGCAGGACCCGGCCGGCCGACCACGGGTGGCTCCAGATCAGGTCGGCGGCCATGGCGACGCGCTGCGATCCCTGGCCGGGGAACATCGCGAGAGTCCGGCGGGACGACCCGGGGGTGGCGCCGGAGGGTTTGGGGGTGTCCGAGATCATCGCAATCTTCTGCCTTAGGCTCGCTGCGCGGAAGTTTTTCCTGCCGCAAGCCAGGATGGCAGAGAGTACTCACTAACATCCTCGAGATCATCTCGAATCGCGCTACACATTCGCACGTCCCGGGGTTGCCGGAGAGCCTGGCCACGGCATACGCTCTCGCGCGCCCGCACGCGACCGGATGTATATCCGTTGTCTGACTATCGGGCCAGTCAACCAATACCCTGATAATGCGGCGGCCGGCGATCTCCTGCACGGCCGGAGAGATCATCGAGGTCGGGATGGATCATGCCCGGCGGCCGGCATGAGGCGGGGCGTACTCAGGCAGGGCTCGATGACTCGCGGGAGCCTTGAGGAACGCCGTCGGATCCGGTCCGGGGCGAGCGGATCCGGGGCCGCCGCGGCCTGCTGTAGATCCGTCTGACGTCCGCGTTCACTTGATCGTCTGCGAACTTGCGGCGAACGCGCGGCGCGGGCAGTCTTGCTGCAGCACAGGGCGGAGATCGTTTCCGCTAGCGGTGCTAGCGAACAAATCGGCGCTAGGGAAAATAGCATCGACATGCTACGCTCGTGACGTGTCAGTACAACAACAGCGCCGTGAACGTGAACTCGCCGAGCAGCGCAGGCTGATCCTCACGACCGCGCGCAGCCTCGCCGAGACGGACGGCTGGGCCGCGGTCACGACCAGGCGGCTGGCGGACGAGATCGAGTACAGCCAGCCCGTGCTCTACAAGCACTTCAAGGGCAAGGACGGCATCATCGAGGCCGTCGCCCTGGAGGGCTTCGAGGAGCTGACGGACGCGCTGCGGGCGGCCCGCGTGAAGACCACGACGCCCGACGAGGGCCTGGTGGCGTTCATGCGGACGTACATGGAGTTCGCCCGGCGGAACCCGAGCCTGTTCGACGCCATGTTCAACATGTCCACCGGGCTGCTGTTCGCCCAGTCCGAGACGCCCGACGCGCTCAGACACGCATTCGCCGAGGTGCGCAACGCCGTCGCCCCGGTCACTTTCGATGACGACGTACAGACGGTCACCGAGACGGTGTGGGCCGCCGTGCACGGCCTCGTGATGCTCGACCACAGCGGCCGGCTGCGCCCGAGTCACCGGGAGCAGCGGATCACTGTGCTGGCACGGCAACTGCTGGCCCGGCCGGCCGCTTCGGCTTCGGCTGCGGACGCTCCGGAGGCTCCGACCGCCCCAGGCGGCACCTGAGCTCCGCCGGTCCCCGGCGGCGTACCACCCAGGAAAGGAGGGATCGTGCCGTCAGCCCCACCTGCGAAGGCACGACCGAGTGAACCCGACAGGGCCTCCGACGCCGCGTCGAGGACGCCGCAGTCCACAGCGCAGTCCATAAGGATGAGCGCCGAGAGGCGGCGCGCGCACATCGTCCGGCTGGCCCTCAGCGAGTTCTCGACCGGCGGCTACTACGGCACGTCGACCGAGCGCATCGCCGATCTGGCCGGCATCTCGCAGCCCTACGTCTTCCGCCTGTTCACCGGGAAGAGCGGCCTGTTCCGGGCCTGCGCCGACCTGTGTTTCGACCAGCTCACCGACGTGCTCATGAAGGCGGCCGAGCAGCGCCGGGAGGACGAGTCCGCCCTGGAGTCGATGGGCGTCGCCTACCACGGCCTGATCGCGGACCAGAGCGTCCTGCTCTTCCAGCTCCAGATGTATCTGTACGTCGCCTCGACGTCCACGGAGCCCGAGCTCGCCGAGATGGTGCGGCGGCGCTGGATGACGCTGTGGGACGCGGTGCGGAAGGGCTCCGGCTCGAGCGACGCCGAGGTCAACCGGTTCTTCGCCGCCGGAATGTACATCAACACTCTCATTGCGCTGGACATCCCGCTGGACAGCCGGTGCTGGGCGGGCCTGCGCCCGGCCGGCCCCGAGTAGCGGGCGGGACGGCGACAGAAGCAGAACGAACCCGAAGGTGCGCCGGGACGCCGCTCCGTCCGCGACGCGACATGGGTGCCCGGGGCGGCCGTCGCAGCGGCCGCCCCGGGCCTTCCTATATATATGTGTCGGTGGGATCGCGATCGGCGGAGCTTGTGCGGCGGGCGTTGCGCGGGGCGCGGCGGGTCGTCGTACTGGACGATGATCCGACCGGTACGCAGACCGTGCGGGACCTGCCTGTTCTGACGCGCTGGACCGAAGACGACATCGGCTGGGCGTTGCGGCAGGACGCGCCGGGCTTCTTCGTGGTGACCAACACGCGCAGCCTTGGGCCCGCGCAGGCGGCCGCGTGGGTCCGGGAGGTCGTCTCGGCGTGTCAGGCTGTTGCGGAACGCGAGCGGGTTCGGCTCGCCTTCGCCAGCCGCGGCGACTCGACGCTGCGCGGGCACTATCCGCTGGAGACGGACGCGATCGCCGAACTCGTCCCGGTGGACGCGGTGCTGCTCTGCCCGGCCTATGTCGACGCCGGCCGGGTGACGATCGGCGGCGTGCACTACGTGCGCACGTCGGGTGATCTGCTTCCGGTCGCAGAAAGCGAATTCGCGCGCGATCCGGTCTTCGGGTACCGCTCGTCCCGGCTGGCCGACTGGGTCGAGGAGAAGACCCGGGGCCGGATCCGGGCCGGCGATGTTCTTGAGCTGACACTCGACGCGCTGCGCGGCGCGGATGCGCATACTGATGCGGAAACCGATACGGATGCACTGCGCGACAGGCTGGCCGAGGCCCGCGACGGCAGGGTGGTCGCCGTGGACGCGGTCGACGACGACGGCTTGCGGGCGGTCGTGCTCGGCGTCCTGGCCGCCGAGGCAGCCGGATCGCGGTTCGTCTACCGCGTCGGGCCGTCGTTCGTGCGGGCCCGCGTCGGCCAGGAGGCGCCGCCGCCGCTCGATGACGCGCTCCTCGCCGCGCTCGTCCGGCCGGGTGGGCACGGTCTCGTCGTGGTCGGGTCGCACGTCGGGCAGACGAATCGGCAGCTGGCGCGGCTCGCCGAGCGGCGGCGCTTCGTCGGCGTCGAGCTTGATGCGCGCAAAGTCGTCATTGACACAGCATCCGCTGATGACGTAGAAGCAACCGGCCATATCCGCGCCCTCGCCGCCACGGCGATCGCAGCCCTCGGCGACTCGCTCGTCGTGCTGAGCACGTCCCGGACGCCGGTCACGGGGGCCGACGAGACAACGAGCCTTGACATCGCACGCCGGGTCAGTGTCGCGCTCACGCAGGTGGTCGGCGAGATCGTCGCAGCGCGCCGCCCTTCGTTCGTGGTCGCGAAAGGCGGCATCACTTCCGCCGACCTGGCCACCAAGGCGCTGGGCATCGACCGCGCCTGGGTGCGCGGGTCGCTGCTTCCCGGGATCGTCTCGCTCTGGCAGGCGGCGTCCGGCCCGCCGCCGAGGCCGACTTCGACCTCGGCATGCGGACCAACGTGGACGGCCTGCGCACGCTGCTTGAGCACGTCCGGCGGCACGACGCGCCGCCGGTCCTCGTCTTCTCCAGCTCGCTGGCGGTGTTCGGCAGCGACCCGG
>DASYAE010000149.1:0-3959 GCA_036501535.1 Actinocrinis sp.
CGGTGATCCGTCAGATGGCCCGGGATCTCGGTGTGCACCCCGAGGCCCTGCGCGGGTGGATCCGCGCGGATGAGAAGACCCGCGGACAGGCCCCCGGCCGACGCCCCGCAGGAACTGATCGACCGCCGGTTCCACGCCATCGTCACCGACCTGGTCGGCACCCCCACCGACCTGGTCGCCCCCGACGACGGCACCATCGCCTGGCACCGCACCGCCACCCTGTGGGGTCAGGACCTGACCGACCCCGGCGACACCGCCTGCCCCCTGCGCTTCCCCGGCCAGTACCACGACCCCGAGACCGGCCTGGACTACAACTTCCAGCGCTACTACGACCCGGCCACCGGCAGATACACCGCCCCCGACCCGCTGGGGCTCGACCCGGTGCCGAACCAGCACGCCTACGTCGACAATCCCCTCGCTTGGCTCGACCCGCTCGGTCTCGCCCCTGCGCCGCGGCCCACGCCGCCCGACTTCATCGTGTCGTCGAGCGGGGACGTGGCGCCGGTCACCCAACCGTCATTCATCGATTACAATCACGTGCAGTTCCCGGTTCCCGAGGGCGCTTACGGGCCTTTCCCGGTCAACTCCGGCAGGGGAGTCCAATATCTGCACGGTTCCGGCGGGAGCGGCCTGGACAGCCGGGTGACCGGCATCCGGGTCATGGATCCGACGACGACCGGCACGTACCCGCACCCCGACGGCTATGTGAATTATATGAATGTCCAGAACCAGACGGTGAATCGCCAGACCGGCCAGACGATCTCGAAGAGCGACCCGGCCGGCCACCTCGACGCATGCCCCTGATCTAGCCATGACCACGCTCTCCGGGCTCGACGCCCTCTCCGGCAGGCTGTCCGACCTGCGCGCCGCAGCACTCGAGGACGCGTCTGCAGGACTGACTCCTGCGCGCCTCGACGACCTTTGGCGGGAGGCGCAGCTCACCGACGTCGGCTTTGACGCCGTGAGCTCGACACTGTGCCTCGTGTTCGACCTGCGCAACGCGCTCGACCTTCCCGACTGCGACACGGCTCTGATCCGGCTCCGACCGGCGTACACCTTCGGGTGGTCCGGGCCGGGAGCCGCGCATCGGTACAGCCCGCAGTACGTGGTCGGCTGCACAGTGCGGCACGGTGCGAGCATCTCCGAGATCACCTTCGACTTCGTCTCCGGGCAGTCGTTCTCGGCCCGGGCGCAGGAGGCCGAGGCCGTGGCGGGCCGCAGCGAACTGTTCGACCTCGCCCCGCCGGATCTGACCGAGGCGGCGCCTGAGCAGATCGCGGCCGGGTTCCCACGACTGGACCGCCGCTTCGAGGCCTACACCTACTTCAAGCTCGTGTGAGTCGGCGTGGCGGCGGCCGAGATCGCCGGGCACCTGTCAGTGCCATGAGACTCGCCGCCATGCGACTCGCCGCCGCGGGTTCCGGGTGCGTCGGCCGGAACCCGCGGCGGCGGCGGCGTCCGCGAGGCGGGCAGGCCTCGGCGGGACGCCCGGGATGGTCCGGTCAGCCGTGCGGGTCTTCGTGCACGACCACGGTGGCCACCTCGTTGAACGCCTCGGTCGAGCTGGGGTGCGCGTAGATGGCGTCGCGCAGCTCGCTCGCGGTGACGTTGTGGCGCATCGCCAGCGCGACAGTGTTGATCGTCTCCTGTGCGTCGACGCTGAGCAGTGCGGCGCCGAGGATGAGGTCGGTGTCCGCATCGATGACGAACTTCATCAGGCCCCGCGTCTCCTGCACGGCGTAGGCGCGGGGCATGGCGAGGATGTCGGCGACGGCCTCGCGGGCGACCTTGATGCGGTGGCCCGCCGCGCGCGCCTGGTTCTCCGTCATGCCGACTGTGGCCAGCGGCGGCGTCAGGAACACGGTGTTGGGCACTGCGACGCGGTCGGTCGTGGCGCGCTTTCCGCTGCCGATCAGCTGGTCGAGCACGATTCTGCTGTCGTCCAGGGAGATGTAGGTGAACTGGGGGCCGCCGTTGACGTCGCCGAGGGCGAAGATGTGCGGCTGGCTGGTGCGCATGAGCTCGCGCACGTCCTGGACTTCGGCGATCGCCCGCTCGTAGAACTCCTGCGGGTCGTCGTCCTCGCGGCGCTTGCCCGAGTGGTGCACCAGGCCCTTGTACGGCCAGCCGACGTTGGCGCAGGTTCCGCCGTACATGTGCTCGGACGCCTCGACGAGCACCACGCGCCGGCCGAGCCGGCCGAGCGTGGCGGCGGCGGCCTTGCCGCCCTTGCCGAATCCGATCACCAGCACGTCGACCTCGAGGGCCTGGGGAGAATGCGGTGTGTCGTTCATCGTGGGGTTTTCCGTATCAGGAGAGCGGACGGGTGGTACTAGCGCGGTCCGCCACCGCGACCTTGCATGGCGTGTGCGGCTACTGATGTGACGGGCGTAGGCCGTCATTGGAGGGGTCGGCGGTCGTATGTCTGGGATTGGGGGAGGACGCTCTGCCCGCGGCCGCGTCCGGGCCGTGTGTGTGGCCCGCGGGCTCCTGCGCCGGCGCGATCGCGGGCGCGTGATCGCAGCCCTCGTCTATCCCTGTGGTGCCCGTGGTGGCGTGCGGGCCGACGCCGGTCGCGCCGACCCGCACACCCTGCGGATCTCCCGGCCGCCCGCTCCCTTGTCAGGAGCCTGGCGGCCGGCTTGCTGGGACGGCGCCGCGGCACAACGGTGTGCCGTCCGCGCCGTGCACCGCGCCGGGGCGGTGATCCCGGCGGTCGCGCCTCTGCCGCGCGGCCGCCGCTGCTCTGCGTACCCTGATACCTCGGGGCTCCGGCCCGGTCGGCCGGAACCCCGCAGCGCCGCGACGGGGTCTCGGGCAGCTCGAGACCGCGTCCGCGGATTGAGCCTCTGTGCTGACGGTAGCCACCCCTCGTTCGCGTCGTGTGCGGCTCCGGCCCGTGCGCCGGCCGGCCGCAGCGGTCAGACGGCGCTCGTCGCGAGTGGCGGTGCGGCCCAGAATGGTCCGGTCGTCGGCATCGAGGGATGGGAGCCGACGCACTGCGCGGCGTCGGGGATGCCCGCCCCGCAGTGTGCCGGGTCGGTCGTGCCGAAGGGTCCGAACACCGGTCGGCGCGCGCTGGATTTGATCAGTGCGAACAGATGGTCCACCCGTTCCGCCCCCTGCAGGCTGCGGCCGTCGCGGAACTGCGGGTGGTGTGCCAGGACCAGTGCGGCCGCGGCGGTGACGTGCGCGGCCGCGATCGCCGTGCCGTCGAGGGCGGCGTAGCTGCCGTGGGGGGCGGCTGAGTTGATTGCGACGCCGGGGGCGCACACGTCGATCTCGGGGCCGGCGTTGGAGAACGCCGGGACGAACAGGCCTTCGGGGGAGACCGGTGCGCCGGCCGCTTCGAGGGCGGCGCGGCTCTCCGGCGGGAAGGTCCCGTGGAGCCCTACGGCCGCGACGGTGAGCACGTTGGGCAGGTTGGCCGGGAACGGTACGGGTCCTGTGCCGTTGCCCGCGGCGGCGATGCAGGCTACGCCGGCCTGCCTGGCCTGCTCGATCTTCTTGGCCACCAGGCGCGATGGAGCAGCGCAGTTCACGCTCAGCTGCACCACGTCCAGCCGCTCGGCGATCGCGTAGTCGAGTGCTTCGATCAGGTCGCTGCTGTAGCCGCCGGGCATGGCTTTGAGGCAGTGCAGCTCGGCCTCGGGGGCCAGGCCGACGATGCCGGTCTGGTCGTCGCGCCCGGAGTCGGGCAGCGCGGCGGTCAGCCTCCGGCAGGCGACCACGTTCGGCTCGCGTTCGGAGAGCCGCGGCCGGATCACGCTGCCGTCGTAGTGGCCGCCGTGCGGGCGGGCTTCGAGCAGCAGCGCGGCCTCGACCAGTTCCTTCGGCACGGCCAGCGAGGCCTGGCCGTCCCTGCCGGTCAGCGCGGTCGCGGCCGCGCCCGGGCACAGCAGTTGTACGAGGGCGTACTCGATCGGGCGGGCGGCGTCGTCGCGCACGATGACGGTGAT
>DASYAE010000150.1:0-5816 GCA_036501535.1 Actinocrinis sp.
CGCCTCCGGCGGCACCTCGCTCATCTCGCTGTACGGCTGGTCGACCAGCCCGCTGGTCGAGTACTACGTCGAGGAGAACTACAGCGGCTCTCCCAACGCAGCGGGCACCTTCGAGGGCACGGTCAACAGCGACGGCGGCACGTACAACATCTACGAGCACCAGCAGGTCAACCAGCCCTCGATCCAGGGCACCGCGACCTTCGAGCAGTACCTGGCCATCCGCACCTCGCCGACCAGCAGCGGCACCATCACCTTCGGGAACTTCGTCAACGCCTGGGCCAGCCACGGGATGAACCTCGGCTCGATGAACTACCAGATCCTGGCCTCCGAGACGTACAACAACGGCAGCGGCAGCGACAGCGTCTCGATCGGCGGCGCGGTCGCCACGACACCGCCGAGCACGATGCCGCCCACCACCGCGCCGCCGACCAGCAGCGCGCCGACGACTCCGGCCGGCGGCCCCGGCTCGTGCAAGGCGACGTATGCGGTCACCAGCAGCTGGACCGGCGGCTACAACGCCTCGGTGACCGTGGCCGACAGCGGGTCGTCCGCGATCAGCGGCTGGAACGTCGGTCTCGGCCTGGCCAGCGGGGACACCATCACCAGCTTGTGGAACGGCGTGAACAGCGGCACGACCGGTTCGATCTCCGTGAAGAACGAGTCCTATAACGGCTCCCTGTCGCCAGGGGCCTCGACCTCGTTCGGATATACCGCGACCGGCAGCAGTTCGACGGCACCGAGCGTCAGCTGTACGAGTTCGTAGCTCGCGCGAGCCTGCCGCGAGATAGGCGCTGACAGGCGAACACCGTCGGGCCGGTCCGGGTCCCTTTCCCCGGGCCGGCCCGACACGCGTCGGATGTCAGATCAGGCCTCTGCGGTTCGCGGCCCGGCGGCGCCGACACCCGCTGCAGCGGCAAGGTGTTCGCGCAGCCAGAGCAACTGCCGCCGGGTGTGCACCGCCTCGCCGCCCTCGTGACCGTTGAATCGGTATACGTGGATGGAGCGCTCCGGCCGCTGCGACGTGCCGTTCGCGGTGCCGTAGTGGTTGTAGGCCGCGAACACGGTGCTCGGCGGGCAGGTGGTGTCGCGCAGGCCCGCACCGAAGTGGGTCGGAGCGGTCGCCCGCCGGGCGAAGTTGACCGCGTCGACATAGGACAAGGTGTGGCGCACCGCCTCCTCCGCGTCCCGGTGCACGGAGAGATAGGCGGCGATCTCGCCGAAGGGCGAGGCGTCGGTGATGTCGATCGCGCGCTGGACGTGGCACAGGAACGGCGCGCTGACCAGCACGGCGGCCAGGTCCGGCACGAGACCGGCCACCGCGAGCGCGATCCCGCCACCCTGGCTGTTGCCCACGACCGAGACCCGCTGCGGGTCGACGCCCGGCAGGGCTCTGACAGCGGTGACCGCGCGCGCGGCGTCGGTGATGAGCCTGCGGTAGTAATACTGCCCGGGGTCGAGGATGCCCCGGGTCGCCGGGCCGAGGCCCCCGGTCGGCACGCCCCACGGATCCGGGGTGTCGCCGCCGATGCCGTACTGGTCGCCCTGTCCACGGCTGTCCATGATCACGTGTGCGTACCCTGCGGCGGGCCAGGCGAGCCGTTCGTGCGGCAGCCCGCGGCCGCGGCCGTAGCCGCAGTACTCGATCAGGGTCGGCAGCGCCTCGTCGGTGCCGGCGGGCCGGGTGTACCAGGCCCGGACCGGGTCGCCGCCGAACCCCGAGAAAGTGACATCCCAGGTCTCGAGCAGGTCGAGCCCGGTCGGCTCGGACCGGGCCGTGCCGAGGAGCGCCGGGCCGTCGCCCGCGGTCGCCAGCGCGGCGCGCCAGTAGGCGTCGAAGTCGGCCGGCTCGCGCACGTCGGGCAGGTAGCGCTCGAGCTGGTCGAGCGGGAGGTCGAACTGCGCCATGGCGGTCCTCGCTGTCATGGATAGGCGCTGTCGTCGATCGGCGCTGTATATATGGCCGACGGACGGCTCCGCGAGCGGTTTCTCAGCCTTCGGACGCCGGCGGCGCGGAGCTCTCGCGCACCACCAGCTCGGTGACCAGGTCGAACCGGCTGGTCGTCAGGTCGACCCCGCGGGCCAGGTCGATCACCATCCGGGCCGCCGTGCCGGCCATCTCGTGCAGCGGCTGGTCGATCGTGGTCAGCGCGGGGTCGGTCCACGCGGCGACCGGGAGGTTGTCGTAGCCGACCACCGACAGCCGGCCCGGCACGTCGAGGCCGAGCCGGCGCGCCGCCCGCAGCACGCCGAGCGCCTGCATGTCGGACCCCGCGAAGATCGCGGTGGGCGGGTCGGCCCGGTCGAGCAGCGCGGTGCCGTGCTCGTAGCCGCCCTGGACGTAGAAGTTGCCGTAGCGCAGCAGGTCCGGCTCGACCGGCACGCCGGCCTCGTCGTGCGCGAAGCGGAATCCGGCCAGCCGGGCCCGGCTGCACAGCACGTCTTCGGGGCCTGCGATCATCGCGATGCGGCGGTGGCCGAGCTCGAGCAGGTGCCGGGCGGCCAGCAGGCCGCCGTTCCAGTTGTTCGAGCCGACCGTCGGCACCGAGGCGGTGGTGGCGCTGTCGGTGTCGACGACCACGAACGAGATGCCCTGGCGGCGCAGCTGCTGCTGCTGGGCTCTGGTCGGGCTGCTCAGCACGAACAGCACGCCGAGCGGGCGGCGGGTCAGCACCGTGTCGAGCCACTGCTGCGGCGGGTGGTGCCGGCCGCCGAGCTGGGAGAGGGCGACCTCGAGCCCGGCCGCCGAGGCCACCGACTCGACGCCGCGGATGATCTCCATCGCCCAGGCGGAGTCGAACTCGTGGAAGACCAGGTCGATCTGGCCCGAGCCGTCCTGCTGCTTGCGCGAGCGGCGCCGGTAGCGGTGCCGCTCCAAGCTCTCCTCGACGCGGGCCCGGGTCTCGGGCGCGACGTCGGCGCGGCCGTTGAGTACCTTGGAGACGGTCGTGACGGAGACACCGACCTCGTCGGCAATGGTCGCGATCGTCGCGGATCTGGAGCCCTCGTCGGCAAGATCCTGCGTGGTCATCGAAATCTCACCTGTTTTCCACAAAACTTTCGGCGAGTTTAGCAGCGCGGTGACGCTTCAGCGGCCCATCGTGAAATCCCTTTCAGAGTGACCGCCACGCTACCGTGTCAACCCGCCGCCCATGCCGGACGCGGTAGTGGGCCTCCACAAGGAGCCTTGACGCGGTGCGAAGCTGAGCCTATGTTACCGCAAACAATCCCGAAGATGTTTCGAAAACTTTCGATAGCCGTGCCCTCCGGGGGCGTGCATATCGGCCGTGGGATCGACGCAGAGCGTCGATCCCACAGCACAGCGAGAGGCTTGCATGACTACTCGAGCGTCCGTGGGCGCAGCAGCGTCCGACGACACCGCGCGCTGGCGGGATCCCGGGCTCTCGCCCGGGGAACGCGCCGATGCGCTGATCCCCCTGATGACCCTGGAGGAGAAGGTCGCCCAGCTGGTCGGGGTGTGGGTCGGCGCCGACGCGTCGGGCGGCGGCGTCGCGCCGCACCAGGCCGACATGAAGGAAGGGGCGCCCTGGAGCGAGGTCATCCGGCACGGACTCGGCCAGCTGACCCGGCCGTTCGGCTCCGCGCCGATCGACCCGGTGCTCGGCGCGCGCTCGCTGGCGGCCTCGCAGGAGCAGATCGCCGCGGCCAGCCGGTTCCGGATCCCGGCGCAGGTGCACGAGGAGTGCCTCACCGGGTTCGCCACCTGGGGGGCCACCGCTTACCCGGCGCCGCTGGCGTGGGGCGCCGCGTTCGACCCCGCGCTGGTCGAGGAGATGTCGGGGCGCATCGGGCGCTCGATGCGCGCCGTCGGCGTGCACCAAGGCCTCGCCCCGGTGCTCGACGTCACCCGCGACTACCGCTGGGGGCGCACCGAGGAGACCATCGGCGAGGATCCCTACCTGGTCGGCGTGGTCGGCGCGGCCTATGTCAGGGGCCTGGAGAACGCGGGCATCGTCGCGACGCTCAAGCACTTCTCCGGCTACTCCGCCTCCCGCGGCGGCCGCAACCTCGCCCCGGTCCCGATGGGGCAGCGCGAGCTGGCCGACGTCATCCTTCCGCCGTTCGAGGCGGCCCTGCGGCTCGGCGGCGCGCGCTCGGTGATGAACTCCTACGCCGAGATCGACGGCGTTCCCGTGGCCGCGGACGAGGACCTGCTGACCCGGCGGCTGCGCGAGGACTGGGAGTTCTGCGGCACCGTGGTCTCCGACTACTTCTCCGTCCGGTTCCTGCAGACCCTGCACGGCGTCGCCGAGGACGCAGCGCACGCGGCCGGGATCGCGCTCAAGGCCGGGATCGACGTGGAGCTGCCGACGGTCGACACCTTCGGCGTCCCGCTGATCGAGGCGGTGCGCTCCGGCACGATCGACGAGTCGCTGATCGACCGCGCGCTGCGCCGCGTGCTCGCGCAGAAGGCGGAGGTCGGGCTGCTGGACGCGGACTGGCAGCCGCTGCCGGCCGGCCTCGAGGACCTCAGCCTCGACACGGAGGCCGACCAGGACGTCGCGCTGCGCCTGGCCCGCGCGTCGATCGTCGTGCTGCGCAACACCGGCGGGATCCTGCCGCTCGGGCAGCCGCACACCGCCGGACAGCGGATCGCGCTGGTCGGCCCGGTCGCCGACGATCCGATGGCGATGCTCGGCTGCTACTCCTTCCCCGCGCACGTCAGCGCGCACTCGGGGCACGGACTCGGGCTCGAGATCCCGACGCTGCGCGCGGCGCTCGGCGAGCTCATATCAGACCTGGACTACGCGCCGGGCTGCTCGGTGAACGGCGCGGACGACTCAGGGATCGCCGAGGCGGTCGCCGCGGCCGCGCGCGCGGACGTGTGCGTCCTCGCCGTCGGGGACCGCGCCGGGCTGTTCGGCCGCGGCACCTCCGGCGAGGGCTGCGACGCCGCCGACCTGAAGCTGCCCGGGGCGCAGGAGGCCCTGCTGCACGCGCTGGCCGACACCGGCAAGCCCGTGATCGGCGTCTTCGTAACCGGCCGGCCGTACTCGATCGGCTCCGTCGCCGGACGGCTGGCCGCGGCCGTGCAGGCGTTCTTCCCCGGCGAGGAGGGCGGGCACGCGATCGCCGGGGTGCTGACCGGCCGGGTCAACCCGAGCGGGAAGCTGCCGGTGGAGATCCCGGGCGAGCACGCGCCGCAGCCGTCGTCGTACCTGCGCTCGGCGAACGCCTCGCGGCACTCCGGCAGCTCCGTCGATCCGACGCCGCTGTTCGCCTTCGGGCACGGGCTGTCCTTCACGTCCTTCGGATTCGAGGACCTGGTCATCTCCGCGACCTCCGTTCCCACGGACGGCACGGTCGAGGTCTCGTGCACGGTGCGCAACACCGGCGCCGTGGCCGGCGCGGAAGTGGTCCAGCTGTACCTGTCCGACCCCGTCGCGCAGGTGGTCCGGCCGCTGCGCTGGCTGGCCGGGTTCGCACGGGTGCCGCTCGCGGCCGGCGAGGCGCGGCGGGTGACGTTCCGGCTGCACGCGGACCGGACGTCGTTCAGCGGGCTGTCCGGGTCCCGGATCGTCGAGCCGGGCGAGACCGGCGTGGCGCTCGGCGGAGGGTCTGACCGGCTGCCGCTGACCGGATCGTTCACGCTCACGGGGCCGGTGCGGGTGCTTGGCGCCGACCGGGTCCTCGACACGCCCGTGTCCGTGCACGATCTCCCGTAAGGGCGGAGCGGCGGCGTTACCCCACGATCGGGAGGGACGCGCCGCAGCGCGTGAACAGCGGGATCTGGCCGAGAGGCGCGCCGACGCGTACACGACGCCCGCCGGGGAAGCGCTCGGCGGTCCACGGGCTGG
>DASYAE010000151.1:0-14300 GCA_036501535.1 Actinocrinis sp.
GCCAGGATGGCGTTGGCGCCGCGCTGCTGCGCCTCGTGGATCATCCGGCCCATCACTTCGTTGCGGCTGTCCACCAGCACCTTGGTCATGCCCTTGAGCTCGCCGCCCACGATCGACTTGAAGCCGGCGCCCATCTGGCTGAACACGTTGCGCGAGCGCACGGTCAGGCCGAAGACCTCGCCGAGCACCTGCTGGACCCGGTAGCCCGGCATCTCGTTCGTGGTCGCCACGAGGAACTGCGCGCCGGTCCAGCCGGAGGCATCACTCATCTGGTCCCATCCTTCATCTTGGCGCGGGACACGCGCCAGGCGGAATTCGTCCACTCTTCTTATCCCGGTGGGCCGCAGCCCACCAGTCTCACGTTATTGGGATGAGACCATATGGATGTGCGCACAACGTACGACGAACCGGTCCGCCCGCAGATCATCGCTCACCGCGGCGCATCGGCCGAGGCTCCGGAGCACACGCTGGCCGCCTACCGCGCCGCGGTCGGGGCCGGAGCCGACGCCCTCGAGTGCGACGTGCGGCTGACCGCGGACGGCCACCTCGTCTGTGTGCACGACCGGCGGGTCAACCGCACCTCGGATGGCCGCGGTCTGGTCTCGACGCTGGAGCTGGCCCGGCTGGAGGAACTCGACTTCGGCTCCTGGCACCCGAACGGCGCCGGCGCCGCGGCGGACGGCGCCGTGAACCCCGAGAGCGCCGACCCCAAGACTGCCGACACCGAGGCTGCCGACACCGAGAGCGCCGACGGCGAGGAGCCGGACCGGGACCGCAACAAGGTGCTGACCCTGCGCCGGCTGCTCGAACTGCTCGAGGAGACGCCGCGGCGGGTCGAGCTGGCGGTCGAGGTCAAGCACCCGACCCGGTACGCCGGCCTGGTCGAGCGCAGGCTCGTCGACCTGCTCGGCGAGTTCGGGCTGCTGCACCGGCGCGGCGACATGTCGTCACCGGTTCGGGTGATGAGCTTCTCCGCGCGGGCGATCCGCCGGATCCACCGGCTGGCCCCGGCACTGGACACCGTCTTCCTCATGGAGCCGCTGACCTACCGGCTGCGCGAGGGTCAACTGCCACGCGGCGTGCCTATCGCCGGGCCGTCCATCGACATCCTGCGCACCCGCCCCGACTACGTGAACCGCATGCACCGCTCCGGCCAGCAGGTCCACGTCTGGACCGTGGACGAGCCGAACGACGTCCAGCTCTGTCTGAAGCTCGGCGTCGACGCGATAATCACCAACCGGCCCCGCGAGGTGCGCGCACTCGTGGACGCCTGAGCCGGCTTTGGGCAACCGCGTGCGGGAGGTTCGAGGGGAGCATTCAGGCGCGCGGACACCTTAGGTATCCGCCGCAATACACTCCGGCGCGCAAACCTGAACCGCCGTCGCAGCCTGAACAAGGTCTGTGCTTCAAATCTCGGTAAAGTCAATGCAAAGCCCAGAGCCTTGGACCATTCTGTCCAACTGCATGCCCAACTGCGCGGATGCAGGCCGCCCCGCCGGCGGTCCGGCCGACCCCGGTCGCCGCGGGCGTCGTAAGGGCGCCTACCGGGCCCACTGTAGGGTGCCGCGCCGTTTCTCGCGCAGCCCTCACGGGCAACGTCTTCCTTGTGAACTTCAGCGGTCCGCGGCCCACCGCCGCGCTCCGACGGGAAGACCATGACGGAAGGGGGCAGTGGGGGTGATCATGCCCGTCACCCGTGTCGCACCCACGTCGTACACCGCGGAACTCCCGCATTCCTCGACCAGCGTCCGACAGGCGAGATCCCTGCTGGCCGCATCGCTCAGCGAGCGGGATGTGCTCGGGACCGCGGCGGACGACGCCATACTCATCCTCAGCGAACTGGTGACCAACGCTTTGCGACACGCCAGGGCGCTGAGCTCGGGGACGATCAGGGTTTCATGGGGACTCAGCGGGGACGGGCAGCTGCGCATCGAGGTGACGGACGGCGGCGGCACCACCAGGCCGACCCCCAAGCCCTACTCGATGTCGGTATCGTCGCACGCCGGACGGGGTCTGGAGATCGTGGACCGGTTGGCCGACCGGTGGGGCTCGCAGCGCGAGGAGGGCGGTGACGAGTACACCGTCTGGGCCGAGCTCGCGGTCCGCGCACGGCACGCCGGACGCCGCTCGCGCGAGCAGGGCCAGGGCGCCCCGGCGACGGTGACCCAGCTGCCGTCCGCCGCGCCGCAGGCACCGGCCGCCGACCGGAAGCGCGACGCCGAGCCGTCGGACAAGGCCGAAGTACCCGTGACCACGCCGGACTCCTCGGGGACCGTCATCAGGCTGCTGCCTCCCTATCCGCACGCCCAGCGCTGAAACGGGGCGCGTGCGAGGCGGCGCAGCGCCGCCCGAGCCGTGTCGCGCTGCCGCCGCGGCCGATCCGCGATCCTTCGGGCCGCGGTCAATCCGGGGTAAAACAGTTCTCTTATCTTTGCCGCGCGCCTTGCCGAGCGCGGGCCGCGCCGCCATACCGTGACCGGAGGGTCCGGTCTAGGGTGTTTCCCCCGTCGCCCTAGGCCGGGCCATCTCCTCGGCCCGCTCGGCGCCGTTCGAGCCGTGGGGGCCGGTCGCGCCGTTGGCCGCATTGCCGTTGCTGCTGCCGTTCGGGGCGCCGTTGGCGGCCTGGCCCGGGGTCGCGGGCAGCGGCGCGAGATAGGCGTCGAGCATCACGCCGAGTTCCTCCACGAGCCGGGCGACCGGCACCGGCCCGGTGGCGGCGGCCGAGACGATGAAGGCCTGCGCGGTCAGCACGATGGCGTGCGCCTGCACGGCGACCGAGCCGGCGCGGATCGAGCCGTCCCGGTGCCCCGCGTCGAGCCGGTTGGCCAGCAGCGTGACGGCGATCTGCTGGGTCGAGCCGAACCGGCTGACCAGGTACGGCATCAGGATCTCCGGCTCGGCGTCGAGCACCTGGCGCAGCAGCGGGTCGGCGTGGAAGGCGCGCACTGCGGCGAGCACGGTGTCCACCAGGCGGCGCCTGGCTGGCCGCGGATCTGCGCGGTCGTCCCCCGAGGGGGCGTGCTCGTGCAGGATCCGGGCGAACTCGTGCCCGAGCACCTCACTGATCAGAGAGCTGATGTCGGAGTAGCGCCGGTAGAGCGTCATCCGGCTGACCCCGGCCCGCCGCGCCACGTCGCCGAGCGTCGTGTCGTGCACGCCGACGGCCAGCACACAGGCCCGGGCGGCGTCGAGAATCTGCCGCTCGTTCAGCGGCAGCGGTCGCGGCTTGGCCCGGCCCGCGGCGGCCGGCGACGGGGAGTGCGCGCTCATCCTGACCAGAGTACGCAATAAGCTACCAGCGGGTAACCTCTAGTCGGCCGTTCGCTCGAAAAGCGCCGCTCCACGTGGGTGCCCGCCGGCCGGGATCAGCTGTCCGAGGACGGGTTCGACGCGGTCGCCGAGGACGACGCGGCCTGCACCGGGGCGACGGGGCCGGACTCGACGTGGACCGCGCCGTCGGACAGGGGCTTGCCCTGCTCCGCGGCCTCGGCGATGGAGTCGTACGCGCCGCTGCCCTGGCTCGCCGGGATCGGGCTGGTCGCGCAGGGCGTGGAGGCGGCTCCGGCCGCGACCACGCACTGGCTCTGCACCAGCGTGCCGTCGCTGCGGGTCAGGTTCACCGCGACGATCTGCGGCACGGTGCCGTCGTTGGTGACGTAGGCCTGGGCGAAGACGGTGCCGTTCTGCTGCTCGACGCAGACCTGCAGCTGCACCGTGCCGCCGGAGATCGACTCGCTCTGGTTCGCGCCGCAGAACTCGCCGGACAGCGCCTGGGCCGGTTGGGCTGCGGACAGGCCGCTCGCGCCCAGGGGCGACCCGCTCTGCCCGGAGGCGGTGTTCTGGGTCTGGCTCGAGGTCTGCGGCGGAGTCGCCTGCGCGGCGGCGATCGGCAGCAGCGCGACGCCGACCACGGCGCCGGCCAGCGCCAGCGAGCGGATGTGGTTGGGTTTGAGCGAGGAGGGTTTCGCGGCGGGCTTTCGGACGAGGGCCGACGCGCTCCCTGCCGTGCGGTCCTCTTCCGGCTGGGTGAACCCGGCTGCTGGCGTCACGGCCGCGGCCCCCTTCGTTACCACTTCGATACCTGAAATCCTCGACTCGCCCAGTACCGACGATCTGGCCGCACCTTCGGTTGCAGAGTGCTGGCACGAGGCGGGACCGGACCGGCGCAGGGGCCTGCCGGAGCCGGCCTGGAACGGTCGGCACGCAGGTCACAGCATGGATGGGCACCGCCGGTGGGATAATCGACTTTGTGCTGAGTGTGGATCACCGGATCGGCGGCAGTGCGAATGTTAGTCCCCCATCCGGGGGTATGGGCAATCAGGTTCACTCTTTCGTGAGCATTGGCACACTCGAGTGACTCAGACGATGAAGGCACAAAAACAGGATCAGTAGATACCGCCAGCCACAGTAGGAGCCGCAGTGGGCTGCGGCGGGATGCCGCGAGACGGCACGGAGCGGGATCCGCGGTGTCCCGTACGCGCGGGATCGGCCCGCCCTTAGGATTGCGGTCCATGAGGACTAGCGGCGACGACCTCGCGGTGATCATCCCGGCGTACAACGAACAGGACCGCATCGCGGACACCGTCGAGGGCGCCATGAAGGTGCCCGGCGCCGACCTCGTCGTCGTGGTCGACGACGGATCGGCCGACGGGACCTCCCGGACCGCCCGCGCGGCCGGCGCGGTCGTGGTGCGGCACAGCCGGAACCGGGGCAAGGCCGCGGCGATGGAGTCGGGCGCGGCCGCGGTCTCCGCGATCGAGGACCGCGAACTGCGGGCCGAGCCGCGCCTGCTGCTGTTCCTCGACGGCGACCTGTCCGGCACCGCCGAGAACGCCGGGCCGCTCGCGGATCCGGTGCGCGCCGGCGAGGCGGGCATGACGATCGCGACCCTGCCGCCCCAGCCCGGCGGCGGCCACGGCTTCGTGGTGCGGCTGGCCCGCGACGGGATCCGCAGCGCGGTCGGCTTCGAGGCGGCGCAGCCGCTCTCCGGGCAGCGCTGCCTGACCCGCGCGGCGTTCACCGCGGCGCTCCCGCTGGCGTGGGGCTTCGGCGTCGAGACCGGCCTGACGATCGACGTGCTGCGCGCCGGGTTCAAGATCCGCGAGGTGGAGATCGACTTCCGGCACCGGGTCACCGGCACGGACCTGGCCGCGCAGATGCACCGGGCGAAGCAGTACCGCGACGTCGCCCTGGCCCTTGCCGCACGCCGCATCCCGGCACAGCTGCGCCCGGCGGCCTGGCGCCCCGGCCGCGCCGGATAGGGCCGCGGCCGGTGGCGGGTACGGCTGCGGAGGACGCGAGCGGAACGGAACACGGGCCGGTCCTGGACTTCGGCGAGCGTAACGGCCGGGTCCGGGGCGACGATCACGCCACCACAGTCGCGGGCTCATCGCGCGGCCGGGCATCCCGCACCGGCATCTCAGTAGGTTCACTCACGGCGCAGCAGCGCGGCCGGCTCGCCGTCGTCCTGCTCGCCTTCGCGATCGCCGCGATCACGGCCGCCGGCCTGCTCGGCCCCTCGGCCGCCGAGGCCGCGCTGCCCGGGCGCGTCGTCAGCCCGCCGTTCGACTTCGCCGCGCGGCCGCCGCAGTGGCTCGTCACGCTTCTGCTCGACGCGGCGGTGATCGCCGGGGCGGCCGGACTCGCGTCGGCGCTCAGCGCGCTGCGCGCCGGGTGGTCGCCTGCTCCCAGACCCCTGATCCGGGCCTCGTACGGGGCCGCTGCGGCCGCCGTTCTGGTTCCGCCGATGGGATCAGCCGACCATCTCGTCTATGCCGCCTACGGCCGTCTGGTGACCACCGGCGGCAATCCGTACACCCAGACGGCGCACACGCTCGCGTTGCACGGCGACCCGATTGGGCTAGCCGTCCAGCCGCCGTGGATCAACACCTCGTCGGTCTACGGCCCGGCGGCCACCGCCCAACAGGCGCTGGCCTCGTGGATCGGCGGCGACTCGGTCCACACCACAGTGTTCGTACTCGCACTGATCGGCGCGGCCGGGTACGTGGCCGCCGGGGCGATGCTGCGCCGGATCGGCGACCCGGTCCGGGTCACCCTGCTGTTCGGGCTCAATCCGCTGCTGCTGCTGGACAACGTGAACGCGGCCCACCTCGACGCCTTCGGCACCGCCATCGCCGTCGCCGGGATCTACGTGCTGCACCGGCGCACCGACCTGGCCGGAGCGCTGGCGGCGGGCGCGATCATCGGGGCGAGCTGCGCGGTCAAGCTCTCGTTCGGCCTGGCCGTGCTCGCCGGCGTGTGGGCGCTACGCCGCCGGCCGGGTCTGGCCGCGGCCTTCGTGGCGGCCGCAGCGGCCGCCGGGCTCGCGATCTACCTGCCGTACGAGACCGTCGCGTTCGAGCCGGCCCGGCAGGCCGCGCAGATGATCTCGCTCGGCTCGGCGTGGCGCCCGCTGCTCGATCCGCTCCAGAACGCGGTCGGCGGAACCACCGCGCGCGACCTGATCTCCGCCCTCGGCTGGCTCACCGCGGCGGTCGCAGCATGGCTGCTCGCCCCGGTCGTGCGGGCCCGCCGGCCCGGCGCCACCGGCGACGAGGCGGTCCGGGCGCTGGCGGTGCTGGGCCTGGCCTGGGCACTCGCCGCGCCCTACACGCTGCCGTGGTACGACGTGGTCTTCTGGGCGCCGCTCGCCGCCTGCGCGGCCGGGGCGGTCGACCTGCTCGCGGTGGCCCGCACCGGCGTGCTCTCGCTCGGCTACATCCCCGGCCTCGACCTGCCGCTCGAGCCGGGCCTGGCGGGCTGGGCGAACTGGATGCGGGCCGACGCGGCGCCGGTCTTCTCGATCGGTGCGCTGGCCGCGTGCGCCGTGCTCGGCGTGCGCGCACGGCTAACGCGGCGAGCGGACCTGATCGGGCGGGACGGGCGTTAGGCGTGGCGTCCGTCCGCCAGGCGTCCGTCCATCGGGCGTTCGGGGTAAGGCGTCAGGCGACGAACGGGTCGGCGCCGCCGTCGGCCTGCATCGGGCGCCCGGCCGCCGCCCAGGCCAGCATCCCGCCGGTGACGTTGACCGCGTTGCGGCCGAGCTGGTTCAGGTAGCCCGCGGCCTGCTCGGACCGCCCTCCGGCCTTGCAGATCACGTATACGTCCTGGTCGGCGGGCACCTCGTCGGCCCGCGCCATCAGCTCGCTGAGCGGCAGGTGCACCGCCTGCGGGGCGTGGCCGCAGATCCACTCGTCGCCCTCCCGCACGTCGAGCAGGTAGCCGCCGGCCGGGATGCCGTCGAGATCCACGGCGGGCACTTGAGAACGGAACATCGGTCCTCGCTTCCAAAGATCGGTTCAAACCAAGGTTAAGCGAAGCTACTGTGCCCGGGTCCGACTTCACCGACTGTTCCGCGAACCCTTGACACCCGATCTGGTCTAGTCCATTTTTGCCTTGCCGGGTTCTGACACTGACGGAACGGAACAGCGGCCGCCGCGCCGCCGCGCGGAACGGCTGCAGCCGCATCCCGCCCGCGGCCAGTCCGACAAGCCCGGCCGAAGACCGCGGACGCCGGGGCGTCCGCCCAAGCGCCGGGGAGGCAGGCGCCGCTGCCTCCCCGGCTCCTTCCTGCGCGCATTCCGGGCCTTCACGGCTGCTGGCCGGCCTGGTCGACGATGGCTATCTGCATGACGGCCGCCGAGAAATCCACCGTGCCGGCCCGCCGCAATCCTGTACCGCCGGGCGGGTCGCAGCCGGTATTTTTGAGGCGTGATCGACCTCCGAGAACTACGCGACGACCCCGACCGCTTCCGCGCCTCGCAGCGCGCCCGCGGCGAAGATCCGGGCCTGGTGGACCAGGTGCTGGCGGCCGACGAGCGGCGCCGGTCCTCGGCCTCGGCGTTCGACGCGCTGCGGTCCGAGCAGAAGGGGCTGGGACGCGAGGTCTCGAAGGCGTCCGGCGAGCAGAAGGCCGCGCTGCTGGCGCGGGCCGGCGAGGTCTCGGCCGCGGTGAAGGCCGCCGCCGCGGCACAGGACGAGGCCGCCGCGCAGGCCCAGCGGCTGGCGCTGTCCCTGTCGAACCTGATCGGGGAGGGCGTGCCCGAGGGCGGCGAGGACGACTTCGTCGTGCTCGAGGAGATCGGCGCGCCGCGCGACTTCGCCGCGGAGGGCTTCGAGCCGCGCGACCACGTCGAGCTCGGCCGGCTGCTCGGCGCCATCGACCTCGAGCGCGGGGTGAAGGTCGGCGGGGCCCGCCAGTACTACCTCACCGGGCCCGGCGCGCTGCTCGAGTTCGCCCTGCTCAACATGGCGATGGCGCAGGCCGTCCGCTACGGCCTGGTGCCCGTGGTCACCCCGTCGCTGGTGAAGCCGGGCGCGATGCAGGGCACCGGATTCCTCGACCAGGCCGCGGAGAACGTGTACCACCTCGCCGAGGACGACCTGTACCTCGTCGGGACGTCTGAGGTGCCGCTCGCCGCGTATCACATGGACGAGATCATCGACGCCTCCACGCTGCCGCTGCGCTATGCGGGCTACTCGTCCTGCTACCGGCGCGAGGCCGGGTCCTACGGCAAGGACACCCGCGGCATCATCCGGGTGCACCAGTTCGAGAAGGTCGAGATGTTCTCCTACTGCGCGCCCGAGGACGCGCACGAGGAGCACCTGCGGCTGCTCGGCTGGGAGAAGGAGTTCCTCACCGCGCTGGAGCTGCCGTTCCGGGTCATCCATGTGGCGGCCGGCGACCTCGGCGCCTCGGCCGCGCGCAAGTACGACTGCGAGGCCTGGATCCCGACCCAGGGCAAGTACCGCGAGGTGACCTCGACCTCGAACTGCACCGGCTTCCAGGCCCGCCGGCTGGCGATCCGGATGCGCGACGGGTCCGGCACCCGGCCGCTGGCCACGCTGAACGGGACGCTGTGCGCGATGACCCGGATGATCGTGGCCCTGCTGGAGAACCACCAGCAGGCGGACGGCTCGGTGCGGGTCCCCAAGGCGCTGCAGCCGTTTCTCGGCACCGACACCATTACGGCGCCCGGCCGGGCCGCCGGCTGACTGACGTCCCGCTGATTCGCCGAATTCGCCAGGCGTCCGCGCGACGCGGCCTGCAGACCCCTTCTGATCAGGGCACGCAGGTCGCGCGCCGGTCCTGAGAACGGCTTGCGAGAACGCTTCCGGTGTAGCCGGATACACGTTCGGGCGGCCGGAGCGGGAAAACGGAATCACGACCGGATGCCCCGGCGTACAGTACCGGCATGCCGAGTCCGAACCGGAACTCGTCCGAGCCGAGTCGGTACCCTCCGCCGGCCGCCCTCCTGCTGGACTACGGGATCGACGCCGCTCCCGACTACCGGCCGGTGGACGAAGGCCTGCTGAACCGCTCGTTCCGGGTGCGCGCCGGACAGGAGACGTATTTCCTCAAGCAGTACTTGGATCAGGGGTCGAAGACGATCCGCGCGCAGCACGCCGCGACCCGCGCGCTGGCCCGCGCCGGGCTGCCGGCGCTGCCGCCGCTGGCCGACCGGGACGGCCGCACGCTGCTGATCCGCGGCGGGCGGCACTACGCGCTCTTCCCGTGGGTGCTGGGCGAGCATCTGCCCGGGCCGACGCTCACCACCGCGCAGTGCACCGATCTCGGGGCGCTGCTGGCCCGGATGCACGAGGCGCTGTGCCGGATCCTCGGCCCGGTCGGCCAGCCGCTGTTCCAGCCGGCCGACACCGCCGCGCAGGCCGAGGCGACCGCCATGAGGCTCCTGCGCCGGCTGCGCTCCCGCGCCCGCCGGGACGGCATCGACGACCTGGCCGAGTTCCGGCTCGAGGAGCGGATCAGCCTCCTGCGGCAGCTGGCCGGCCGCCGGCCGCCGGACGACGCGGTGCTGACCGCCGGGCACGTGCACGGCGACTTCCACGGACTCAATGTCCTGTATTCATCGGCCGGGGCCGTCCGGGCGGTGGTGGACTGGGACCGGCTGAGCGTGGGGCCGTGCCTGGAGGAGCTGGTGCGCTCGGCCCTGATCATATTCGTCGACCCGGTGGACGGGACGCTGGAGCTCGACCGGGTGCGCGCCTACGTGCGCGGCTACGTCTCGGTGCGGCCGCGCTTCGCCGAGGAGCTGCCGCTGGCGGTGCACCGGCTGTGGTGGGAGCGGCTGACCGATTTCTGGATGCTGATCTGGCGCTACGAGCGCGACGATCCGCGGCCGGACCGGCTGTTCCCGTCGGCCGCGGCGCTCGTGCTGTGGTGGACGCACCACTACGAGAAGGTGCTGGAGTCGTTCCGCGGCTGACCGTCTGGAGGGATCAGCCGGAGACTCTCAGAGCCGCCCGGTGACGGCGCCGAGCACGTTGTTCGGCAGGGACGGCATCATCGCAGCGGACGGAGTCGCGGCCGCGGCCCCCGGCGCGTTCCCGGTGACCGCGCCGAGAACCGAGTTCACGACGGGCCCGATGACCGGGAGCGACGCGATCGCCGAGACGACCATCGACGAAGAGGGTTGAGACTGCTTCGGCGCCTGCGCCTGGCTCTGCGGAACGGTGTCCTGGCTGTTCTGATTGTCCCGGCCGGTTTGGACATCCTGGCTGCCCTGACCGCTCCAGCCGGCCGGACCCCGCGCGGGAACCGCCTGCGCAGCCGCCGCGGCGCCCGTGCCCGGCGACGCCGGGACGGGGACGGCGGCGCTCGGCCCGTTCGCCGGACCGTCCCCGGAACCGGCGCCCAGAGCCGGATCCGACAGGACCGTCACCGGAACCGGCGCGCCTAGACCCGAGCCGGACCCGCTGCTCAGACCTGCGCCCTGCGCACCGGCGGTGCTCGCACGGGCCGGGTCGAGGGCCGCGGCGGTCAGGCCGAGCGCGGTCAGCGTCGCGCCGACGGCCAGGACGCAGATCGCCACGGGCCTCGCCCGGGCGCGCGCTTTGGCATGGGCACCCATCGGTCTTCTCCCTTCGCGCGGAGAGCCGGTGGCTCCCTGCAATCGTGAAAAAACGCTGTGCAACCAACACCGTCAAGTGCACGCGGTCACACGATCAGGTGTTGGTCGAATAACTGCCTTTCACCCGATCGAGTGAGAAGCAAAACAGCAGTACAGTGCGGTGTCGAGGCAGTTCGAGACCGGCCCCCGGCATCGCCCTGACGTGCTGACAGAGTCGGGAAAAGCACCGCCTCGACCCGCCGAGAGGAGCCCGCCGTGCCGACACCCGCCCCCGACCGCGACGCCGATGAGAAGGACCTGTCCGTCGGGCGGCCCAAGACCGTGGCGGCCGGGCTGCCCGCGGTCGCGCACTCGCTGAAGATCGCGCAGCGGCAGATGGGCGTCAGGCGCTCGGCGCTGACCCTGCTGCGGGTCAACCAGCGCGACGGCTTCGACTGCCCCGGCTGCGCCTGGCCGGAGGGCCCGGACCGCGGCCACATCGAGTTCTGCGAGAACGGCGCGAAGGCGGTCGCCGAGGAGGCCACCGTCCGCCGGGTCACCCGCGAGTTCTTCGCCGCGCACCCGGTCTCGGAGCTGGCCGGGATGACGGACTACTGGCTCGGCCAGCAGGGCCGCCTCACCGAGCCGATGTACAAGGCGCCGGACGCCGACCACTACGCGCCCGTCGGGTGGGATGAGGCGTTCCGGATCACCGCTGACGCCCTGCGCGCCTGTGCGCCCGACGAAGCGGTCTTCTACACCTCCGGCCGCACCTCGAACGAGGCCGCGTTCCTCTACCAGCTCATGGTGCGCCGCCACGGCACGAACAACCTGCCGGACTGCTCGAACATGTGCCACGAGTCCAGCGGCAGCGCGCTGATCGAGACGCTGGGCGTCGGGAAGGGCTCCGTCTCACTGCACGACCTGCCGAAGGCCGACCTGATCCTGATCGCCGGCCAGAACCCGGGCACCAACCACCCGCGCATGCTGACCACGCTGGAGAAGGCGAAGAAGGCGGGGGCGGCGATCGTCGCGATCAACCCGCTGCCGGAGGCCGGGCTGATCCGGTTCAAGAACCCGCAGACCGCCGCGGGCCTCGCCGGCTCGGGCACCGCGCTGGCGGACGACTATCTGCAGATCCGGCTGAACGGCGACCTGGCCCTGTTCCAGGCGCTCGGCCGGCTGCTGCTGGAGGCCGAGGACGCGGCCCCGGGCACAGTGCTGGACGCGGCCTTCATCGCAGAACACACGCACGGCTTCGAGAAGTACGCCGAGACCGTGCGCGACACGCCATGGGACGACGTGCTCGAGGCCACCGGCCTGACGCGCGCTCAGATCGAGTCGCTGGCGGCGCGGATCGCCAAGGCCCGCAGCGTGATCGTGTGCTGGGCCATGGGCCTGACCCAGCACCGCAACTCGGTGCCGACCATCCGCGAGATCGTCAATGTGCTGCTGCTGCGCGGGAACATCGGGCGGCCGGGGGCCGGGGTCTGCCCGGTGCGCGGGCACTCGAACGTGCAGGGCGACCGGACCATGGGGATCTACGAGAAGCCGCCGGCCCGGTTCCTCGACGCGCTGGCCGCCGAGTTCGGCTTCGAGCCGCCGCGGGAGCACGGCTACGACGTGGTCGAGTCGATCCGGGCGATGCGCGACGGCCGGGTCGCGGTGTTCTTCGCGGTGGGCGGGAACTTCACCTCCGCGACCCCGGACACGGCGGTCACCGAGGAGGCGATCCGCCGCTGCGGGCTGACCGTGCAGGTCTCCACGAAGCTGAACCGCTCGCACGCGGTGACCGGCCGGGCCGCGCTGATCCTGCCCTGCCTCGGCCGCACTGAGCGGGACGTGCAGGGCGCCGGCGAGCAGTTCGTCAGCGTCGAGGACTCGATGTCGATGGTGCACAGCTCGCGCGGGCGGCTGGCCCCGGCCGCGCCGGCGCTCAGGAGCGAGGTGGCGATCATCGCGGGGCTCGCGGCGGAGCTCCTCGGGCAGAGCACTGACGGCGCCGGGATCGACTGGCCGGGCCTGGCCGCGGACTACGACCGGATCAGGGACCGGATCTCCCGGGTGGTGCCCGGCTTCGAGGACTTCAACCGCAGGGTGCGCGAGCGGGACGGGTTCCAGCTGCCGCACGGGCCGCGCGACTCGCGCACCTTCCCGACCGCCACCGGCAAGGCCAACTTCACCGTGAACGAGCTCGAGGTGCTGCGGGTGCCGGAGGGCTGCCTGCTGCTGCAGACGGTCCGCTCGCACGACCAGTACAACACCACCATCTACGGGCTCGATGACAGGTACCGCGGCATCAAGCACGGCCGGCGGGTCGTCTTCGTCAATCCCGAGGACCTCGCCCGACTCGGGCTGAACGACGGCGACATGGTGGACCTGCACTCGGTCTGGCAGGACGGGGTGGACCGGTGCGCGCCCGAGTTCCGGATCGTGGCCTTCCCGACCGCGCGCGGCTGTGCGGCCGCGTACTTCCCGGAGGCGAACGCGCTCGTGCCGCTGGACTCGACCGCCCAGACCTCCAACACGCCGACCTCGAAGTCGATCGCCGTCAGGCTCGCGGCACGCAGCGCTGTGTGACGGCGCATTAGGCGGGCACAGACAGCGCGCCGACCCGGATGGCGCAACCGACAGGCCGTCACAAATGCACTTCATCCAGGTGTGGATGATCCTGACGGTATGACACAAATACGCACCGTGGACGGGAGGGTCGCCGGGCGCCGCGGCCAGGCCACCCGCACCCGGCTGCTCGAATGCCTGGCCGAGATGCTCGCGACCACGTCCTACCGGGACATCACCGTCATCGACGTGGCGCGGATGGCGGGGACCTCGCCGGCCACCTTCTACCAGTACTTCCCGGACATCCAGGCGGCGGTGCTGGAGCTGGCCAACGACGTGGTGCGGGAGTCCGCGCCGCTCAAGGAGCTGGCCACCGGGCGCAGCTGGGCCGGGCGCTCGGCGGCCGCGGCGGCCGGCGAGCTGGTCGGCGGCTTCCTGGACTTCTGGCAGGACCACGAGGCGATCCTGCGGGTGGTCGACCTGGCCGCGGCGGAGGGCGAGCGCCGGTTCGCCCGGCTGCGGATGCGGCTGCTCAACGCGGTGGTCGGCGCGCTGACCGAGGCGATCGCCGAGCTTCAGCGCGGCGGCAAGGTGGACGCGGACGTCCTGCCGGCCGCCACCGCGGGGGCGCTGGTGACCATGCTGGCCGCGGCCGCCTCGCACACCAAGGCCTTCGAGACGTGGTCGGTGCGGGACGCCGACCTGCGCACCGGGCTGACCCGGCTGGTGGCGCTCGGCGTCACCGGGCGCAAGCCGACCCTGGCCTGAGCAGCGGGCGCCGGTGAACCGGTCGCGGCCTAGCCTTGCGGCCAGCCCGGCGCGGAGCCGTTCGGCGGCGGCTGGGCCGGCTGTGCTTGAGGCGCTCCGGGCGGCGGATAGCCCAGCGCCCAC
>DASYAE010000152.1:0-40266 GCA_036501535.1 Actinocrinis sp.
CCTGGTCGCACCCGACCTGGGCCGAGGTGTCGTCGGACAACTCCGACAAAGTGCCGGGCTGGAGCGAGGTCATCTTCGCCGTGAAGTCCGGCGGCGTCGAGACGCTGGAGGAGATCGCGCCGACCGCGGTGGACGGCACTCCGAAGAGCGTCAATCTGACCCAGTCGCCCGGGCAGAACAGCAGCACGATCCCGCAGAGCGGGAACAGCTGGCCGTCCGGGGAGGGCGTGCACGGCAACACCGCGTACCAGAACGATGACAACGGCACCGACACCGTGTTCATCATCGACAACTACCTGCGCGACATCACGAACGACATGAACATCGAGGGCTCCGATCCGGCGATGGACGCCGACGGCACGCTCGTCTTCGTCCGGCAGGTCGGCGGGATGGACCACCTGTTCACCGACACGCCCGGCGGGACCGCGACGCCGGTCGACATCACCCCGAACTCCACCACGAACTGCACCGAGCCGGTCTGGTCGCCGGACGAGTCGCTGATCGCCTTCTCCACGCCGGACGGCGTCGAGACCGTGCACCCGGACGGCAGCGCCCCGGCCATGGTCACCTACACGCCCGGCTTCCCCGCGTACCGGCCGTGAGCCGCACCGGCCACACCGACTGAATCAGGGGCCGAGGTCGGGCCCAGGGCAGGAGCCGAGGCCGGCTTCGCGCGCGATCTCCTCCTCGAGGGCAGCGAGGTGCTCGAAGCCGGTCGAGTGCGGCAGGTGCTCGACCACGTCGAGGAAGCGGAAGTACACCCGCTGCGCATTGACCGCATACTCGACCTGGCCGAAGCCGGCGACCGCCCCGTCGGCACCCCGCACCGCGCCGCGCTGCGCATGCTCGGTCAGCCCCTCCGCGTGCTGCGCGCCGACCCCCCGGCGAGCGTTCGGCCGGGCCAGGTACGGACAGGTCATCGAGGCATAAAGCATGCAGGCCCGGTGCCCCGGCGCCTCGAAGGTCGGCGCCATGTTCCGGTAGCCGCGACCGGCCTTCAAAGCGCGCACGATCGCTGCACTCTCCTGAGCGTCGACCACCCGCCACACCGGCCCCGGCGGGATCGGCAGCCCGCAGACCGAGCACAGCCGTTCCCGCGCACACCGCGCGTCGCGCTCGTGATCGGTCAGCGCGAACCGCGGCTCCCCGTCCTGAATCGGCGTAACGGCCGGGATTGGATAACCGCGCGCGTCACGAGGCCGCGCCGCGACGGCGCGGGGCATGGGGACGTCCTCGAATCGCATGGCTCATTGTCGCTCAGTCCGCGGGTCTGGGCCGTATCGCACTATCCCAGCTCTCTGCCCCGCCTCGCTCGCAACGTGCTCACGAAGGCCTCGATCTGCTCTGGCACCGAGAACTCCACTCCGCAGGCGCGGAAAAGCACGTTGGAGCCGGTGTCCTGCCAGCCCCTCCCTACGAGTTCTGACGCCTGACGTTCTCGCGCATTCCCCGTGACGAGCTATAGGCATACGCTGATAGTGGGCATTGCTCGTCAAGGTTCGCGGGGGGTGGACTGAGTGGACCGTCAGGCCGACGGCAGCGGTGGTGACGTGCGGGAGCAGGATCCTGATCCGGATCCGTGGCGCGACGTCGAGGTCTTCTACGAGCACGCCATGAGGTGTCGGGGACGGGGTGATGTGGAGGGCGCGTGCCGACTGTTCGAGCAGGTCATCGACTCGGGTAGCGCCGTACCGGCGCAGCGGGCCGCGTTCGAGATCGGCAAGCTACTGGCCAAGCAGAAGGACTGGGCGGGCGCGCGGGATGCATATCTGAAGGCCGCGGATCTCGCCGCGGACGCGAAGGTGGCAGAGCGTGCGGAGATCGAAGCGGCCCTGGCTGTGAGCATGCTGGCCGCTGCGAGCAAGGAGGTGGCCCGCTGGCGCACGATCGCTTCCTCGAAGGATAAGAAGGCTGCGGCAGAAGCCGCGTACCGCGTCGGGGTGATGCTGGCCGACCGGGGCGAGGTGCGAGCAGCCCGGGCGGCCTACCGACGCGCCATCGCCTCCGGCGACCCATTCGCAGCGTCGCGGGCGTGGGAAAGACTCGGCCGGGACCTGGCCGACGAGGGAGATCGGGACGGCCTCGTGGCCGCATGGCGGGCAGCCATCGCGGTCAGCGATCCGGACGACAGCGCGAGGATCGCCGTGAACCTGGCCGTGCGGCTGCGCTTGTGGGGCAAGGATGCCGAAGCCCGCACGGCGGCCGAATTCGCCCTCACCGCAGCGTCAGGCCATCCCGAGCACATGCCCAGGGCGCAGTACGAACTCGGCATTCAACTCCACAACGCCGGAGACCTGGACGGGGCACGGGTGGCGCTGCAGGCGGCCGTCGATTCCGACCACCCGGTCACGGCCCCCAGGGCAAAGGCCGTGCTGGGCAGTGTGCTGTACAGAATGGGCGAGCACGAGCAAGGACAAGCGCTGCTGAACACGGCGCTGGCCAGCGGCGACCCGGAAGCGGTCGAGATCGCCACCATCATGTTGGGAACCTATCTCGAACGCGCCGGGGACTTGGCGAACGCCGAGGCGTCCTACCGGCGGGCGGCGGCTGCCGCGTCGTCGCCCAAGGTCGGGGCGCTGCATCTCGGCCGGTTGCTCATTCGCCGCGGGCGGCCTGTGGAAGCCGAGGACTGGTTGCGCAAAGCCGCCGAGGCCGACCTGCTGGGCGGCTGCGCCGACCTCGGCCGACTGCTGCAGAGTCAGGACCGACTCGACGACGCGGAACCCTGGTTCCGCCGCGCCCTCGACCAGGGCGATACCTCCGTGTTGACGGCGTTGGCCGATCTGCTGATCCAGCGCCACCAGCCCCAGATGGGAACAGCTGCGCGGGCACATGGGCTGCTCGGCCGGGCGTTCATCGCCCCGATCGCCGATCCCTTCCCCGTCTCGCCCGGCGTGCTCGACGAAGCCGAGCAACTCTACCGGCGCGCCATCGACGCCGGCGACCGCGGCGCGCCGGTCGGCCTGGGCACGATCCTGTTCGCCAGCGGACGGCTCGACGAAGCCGAGGAGTGCCTGCGCGCAGCCGCCGACGCCGGCGACACCCAGGCATGACGAACCTGGCCAAGGTCCGCCTGTTCCGCGACCGCGACACCGACCTCGAATCGCTGCTTGCGCCCGCCGCGCAGGCGGGAAGCGGGGAGGCGTGGTTCCTGCTCGCATTCTTGAAAGCCGATGCAGGGCAGTTCCCCGAAGCGGAAGTCCACCTGCGGCGGGCCATCGCAGCCGGATACCCGGCCGCCACCGGGATCCTGGTGGTGATCTACCAGGACCTGGGCCGCACCGAGGACGCCGAACGCCTGCTGGCCGACACACGCGCACGCAACGACACCGCCGCGTTAAACAGCGTGCAGGCATGGCAGCGCACCTGGCGAGCCCTGGACGAGACCGACCCGGACAGCGGGCAGCCCTTCGCCGACAGCCTCAGCGACTACCGTGCGATCGGAGATCCCGCCGTGGCCAACGCGTTCCTCAGGCTGCTGACTGCGGGCGCCGACCAGCAGGGGCGCACTGCTGACACCAAGGGCCGGAAGGGCCGGCGTAGCCACTCCGCGCTGCGGCAACGGCCACCGACACGTCCGCAGTAGGTCGCGCCAGCCAAAACACCAACATCCCGCCGCAGAGCAGATCGGATCGGCGGCGACGGCATCATCGAATTCGAAGACCGGACATACCGAAGATTACTTCAGCGCTTCGAACCACCTGCGATAAGGCGTCGAACCGACAGACCGCTCGCGTAGGAGGCGAGAGCGCGTACCTGGCCATCCACTGCTATGACGTGTGCGAACACGTCTAACCAGGCTCCTCCGGGCCGGCATCTTGGCACATGTTCGGCATGATCTTGCACTCACGATCACTGAACTACTTTCGATATCTCATGCCAAACTGTGTCACATGGCAACCCGGACGTTCCCGTTCTCCACGCTGATCAACAAGCAGACGAGTGTCTTTCCTGCGCTGGACGACGCCGACGTCATCCTTGAACGCCGTGACGCGGAGAACCTCGTTCTGATGCGCTCAGAGCGCTTCCAGGCGATGGTGGACGGGCTGGCTCTGGCTGCCAACTCCCTGGCTGCGATCGCTCGGACCAATCGATCCTTGGCGGAAGAGGTGTTCGCGCAAGAGCTGCCATGGCTGGCATGGCTCCCGCCCGAAGCGCGTTCCGAATCCGTTGTCGAGCTCCTTGACCACCTGCTCGCCGGCGCGGACACCGGCTTGCTTCTTCCATTCGCACGTGCGCTGCGGGAGTGGAAGTCGACGGCCGAGATCAACTCCGACCCCGAACTCGCTCGCCGACTCAGGGGCCCGTTCACCACCGAAGCCGCGCAGGACGTGACGCAGCCCGGAGGCGGGGGCGTTGGCTGAGAAGCTCGGTAAAGGCGACGAGCTGCGCCGTCCCACGGGTTAGGTGGTTCGCACAATCGACAGGCAAGCCGCAGTGGGCTGGTCTGAACTGATGGCTCAGATACCTGAGAATCTTGACCGCGCCTGGCTCGCCCTCACCAAGGCACCTCGCAACCGCGACGATCTTTCTCGGCAGCATCAACTCAAGTTCGACCTGAGAACCGTCAAAGTCGACAACGCCGAGCTCGAGCAATGGCAGTACGAAGTCTCCAGCGGCGGTCGGATGAGGTCCGGAGCTGTCAGGCCCAGCGCCGCTCGGAGATCACCTGCTCGAACGTGTCAGCGATCTGACGGTAGCCTGCGGCGTTGGCGTGGATGTTGGGGCCTACCGGCGGGGCGGCGCACATCCAGGTCCAGGTGCAGATCCTTGCGACGTCGAGGGGGACCGACTCGGTCGGGGTGAGCGGGACGAGCGGCTTGAGGTCGGCGGTGTCGAAGCGGCCTGAGACGTCGGCGACGGGGACGTGGGCCTTGGCGTAGGCGGCGGCGAGGATCCCGTTGAAGTCGACGGACAGGGCGATCGACTCGGTCGCGATGGTCTGGCCTGCCGCGCCGGTGAGCCATTCGGCGAGGAAGGGGTCGTAGTAGTTCATCGCGGCGAACTCGGTGTGGCGGCCGGCGGCGGACTCGAGCTTGTCGAGGATCGTCGGGAGGTTCGTGGCGACCGTGGCGAGGCCGACGGCTACGCAGGCGGTGTTGATGCCCGTTGCGGTGGTGCAGCTGTCGATGTCGTTGGCGCCGATGTCGATGGTGACCAGGATGCGGGCGTCGCGGTGCGCGCCGAGGAAGGCCGTGGCGGCGTCCACCTGGTCCTTGTAGGACTCCGGGAAGGGGCAGCCGCCGGTCAGCATGCTGGTGGTCGTCTCGCCGGGGCAGGCGAGGTTGACGTAGCCCAGGGCGCGGTCGTGCGACTTGAGCTCGGCGGCGATGTCGGAGGCATAGCCCTGGTTCGTGATCGCGCCTACGCCGGTGACCGGGTTCGGCTGCCAGCCGGCGCCGAGCGAGTCGCCGAGCGCGAGGTAGTAGTCGAAGCCGGCGCGGTCGGGCGGCTGCGGGCCGCCGCGGTGCAGCGGGTCCGCTGCGGAGGTGCCGGCCGCCGCCGTGCCGGCGGCTGCGAGTACCAGGGCGAGTGTTGCGGCGAACAGGATGAACCGGTTGCGCTTCATCCCGACCCCCTTTGTCTGTGTCCGCCGTCTGCGGCGAGGCCCGAAAGTTACTGCAAAGTAAAGCACGGGGTGTGGCGGATTTAACAGAGCAAGGACTCGGCACCTTGAGTGGTTGTGTCAAGACTCATCGTAGTGATGTGTGCCTGCGGTTATTGCGGGCCGGAATCGGCGCGGTCGGCTACTGTGCAGCCGTGGGCGAGGTTCGGGAGGATCGCGACATGGCGGGTGCCGCGGACGCTGAGCGCGCGGCCGAGGTCGACGACGGTCTGGAATTCGCGTTCGATGACGGTGACGAGGCGGAGGGGCAGGGGCAGGGGGAAGCGGCGGAGGTAGCGAGAGTCGCGGAGGCAGTGGGGTTGGTGGAGTCGGCAGCGCCGGCAGCGCATGCAGGGGCGGAAGCGGATGTGGATGTGGAGGCGGAAGCGGAGACACCGGCCGGGGCGGCGTCGGCGGCGAACGGCCAGGGGCCGCAGCAGTCCCATCCCGCGGAACCGTCCCACGGCCAGCGCGTCTCCTGGGCCGAGACCTTCTTCGACCTCGTGTTCGCGTTCGCGGTGACGCAGGTGGCCGGGCTTGCCCAGCGGGCCGGCGACGCGGTCTCGGTCGGCCGGGCGGTGGTCCTGTTCGTGCCGCTGTGGTGGGCCTGGGTCGGGGTCTCCATCGTCTACAACGGCATCGCGATGACCTCGACCAAGCGGCATCTCAAGCTGTTCGCCAGCGGGCTGCTGGCCTTCGTCATGTCCATCGAGGCGCCGCAGGCCTATGGGAACCGTGGCCTGATATTCGCGATCGCCTACCTGTGCGTCAGGGGACTGCTCTACTGGGCCGTGTGGCGGCGCAGGCTGTTCCCGTTCCGGCTGCACCCCTTCATGATCTCGTTCACCGTCAGCGCGCCGCTCTTCGTCGTCGGGGCGCTGACCGCGCTGCCCGCGCGCGGCTGGATCTGGCTGGCCGCCGGGCTGATCGAGCTGGTCAATCCCAGTGTGCTGACGCGGCGGTTCGCCACGATGCGGTTCGAGTCGGCGCACCTTCCGGAGCGCTTCGGCCTGTTCGTCATCATCGCGCTGGGCGAGGTGCTGGTCGGCGTCGGGGCGGCGGAGTCGCGCCAGGGCCTGGGCTGGCTGCAGCTGGGCACCCTGATCCTCGCCTTCGTGCTCTGCTGCGCGCTGTGGTGGACCTACTTCCACTTCGCCGCGCCGGCGATGGAGTATGCGCTGCGCGAGGCCCGGATCCAGTCCGGTCTGGTGCGCACCGTCTTCAGCCGGGCCCACCTGGTGATGGTCATCGGGCTCGTACTCACCGCCTCCGGCCTGGCCCAGGCGGTGCACACCCCGCTGGCCCACCCCTCCGGGGTGCACTCCTGGTTCCTCGGCGCCGGCACCGCGCTCTACGTGCTCACCTTCTGCTACACCAGGATCAGCATGTTCGGCGGGACCGGGATCCCCCGGCTCGTCGCCGGGCTGCTGGCCGCCGCCGTGGCCGCGGCGGGCACGCTGCTGCCGTTGATCGCGACGCTCGGGGCGCTGGTCGCGGTGCTCATCGCGTTGAACGTGTTCGAGGCGTGGAACGTCGCGAGCGGGCGGCCGCTGCCGGTGCTGCGGATCGGGCACGGAGCACTGCGAGATTAGGTGAAGTAGATGGGTTAAGGGGTTTGATGTGGTTGATGGGGTTTGGTGCTGGATTAGTTGCCGGGCCTCAGATCCCCAGCCTTACCGGCAGCTCCTCCAACCCCCGCAGCGTGAAAGTCGGCCGCCGTACCGGCTTTCCGGCCAGCTCCATCTCCGGGAAGACCCGGACCAGCCGCCGGAACGCGACCCGCCCCTCCAGTTTGGCCAGCGCGGCGCCCAGGCAGAAGTGGATCCCGCCGCCGAACGCCACGTGTCGGCGTGCGTCGCGGGTCACGTCGAGCCTCGCCGGGTCCGCGAACACCGCCGGATCGCGGTTCGCCGCGCCGAGCAGCAGGGCGAGCTGGTCGCCGGCCGCCAGCGCGTGCCCGCGCATTTCGAAGTCCTCGACGACGATCCGCTGGGTCAGCTGCACCGGGCTGTCGTAGCGCAGCAGCTCGTCCACGGCCGCGTCGACCACGGCCGGCCTGGCCCGCAGCAGCGCGAGCTGGTCCGGTTCCCGCAGCAGCGCCAGCGTGCCGTTGCCGATCAGGTTGACCGTGGTCTCGTGCCCGGCCACCAGCAGCAGCCGGGCCAGGCTGATCGCCTCCCCGGGGGTGACGCGGTCGCCGTCGGCCTCGACCCGGACCAGCGCCGAGAGCAGGTCGTCGCCGGCGTCCGGGCCTGCGGCCCTGCGCTGCTCGAGCAGGTCCTCCAGATAGGCCGTCAGATCCGCGAGCGATGCCGCGATCTCCTCGTCGACCTCGTGGCTGCGCAGGATGGTCGGGTCGATGGCCCGCGAGACCGAGCGGGACCATGCCGTGAACGCGTCCTCGTCCTCGGCCGGGACGCCCAGCAGGGCGCAGATGACCCGCACCGGCAGCGGGTAGGCCAGGCCGCTGATCAGGTCGACCGGCTCGCCGTCCGCGGCGCGCTCCTTCAGCGCGTCGACGAGTTCGCCGGTGATCTGCTCCACCGTCGCCTCCAGCCCCTGCACCCGGCGCGCGGTGAAGGCCTGCGAGACCAGGGCGCGCAGTCGAGTGTGGTCCGGCGGGTCCATGAACAGCAGGCTGTGCTCGCGGAACGAGCCGGGGTTCGACCGGGCGAGGTGCAGCGTGGCCCGGTCCTCGTTCGTCGACAGGCCCGGATGGCGTAGCAGGGTCGATACGTCCGCGTGGCTGAACGCGAGCCAGATCGACTGGTGCGCCCGGATGAACGGCTGCGCCGATCGGCGGGCGTCGTAGTACGGATACGGGTCCTCCCGGAACTGCGGCGACATCGCGTCCAGGAAGAACTGCTCGGCGGCGTTCGGCTCGTCCACGGCTCGGCTCCGGTGCCTCGGTGCGACTCGACTCGATACAGAACTGTATCGAATCAATACAGTCCTGTATCCTGCTGCTCGTGTCAAGGGAGCGGGTGCGGCCTACCCGGGAGGAGACCCGGTCCCGGCTGTTCGAGGCGGCCGGGCGGGTGTTCGAGGAGCGCGGCATCGGGGCGGCGAGCATCGAGGCGATCGCGGAGGCGGCCGGGTTCACCCGCGGCGCCTTCTACTCGAACTTCGCCGGCAAGGACGAGCTGATCATCGAGATGCTCTCGGACCACGTCGAGCAGTCGGTCCGGCGCAACCTGGAACTGCTGGCCAAGCACCATGATCCGGACGACTTCGTGGCCGCGCTGCGGGACGCCGGCCGCGGGCCGCTCGACCCGCTCGGCCGCTCCCCGCTGCTGCATATGGAGCTGATCCTCTACACTGCGCGGTCCGCGCAGTACCGACCCCAATTGGCCGAGCGGCTGCGGGCCCGGCGGGCCCTGATCGCCCGGATCGTCGAGGAGACCACCCGGTCGGCCCCGTTCCTTAGCGCGGTCGACCCGGAGGAGGTCGCGGCCATGCTGCTCGCGCTGGAGGACGGCTACCGGCTGCACCGGCTGATCGATCCGGCCTCGACGCCCGCCGACAGCTTCCTGACCGTGGTCGGCCGGCTGCAGGAGCTGGTCCGGCAGGCCGCGGCGGCGTCCGGCGGCTAGATTCGGGGACCGGGAAAAGCAGACGGACGGGAAGGCAGACGGACCGGTAGAACAGACAACAGAGAGGCGGGTCACGATGCACAGCAGTCAGCTGGGCCGCACCGGCCGCCGGGTCGGCGTGATCGGCCTGGGCGCGTGGCAGCTGGGCGCCGACTGGGGCGAGGTCAGCGAGGCGGACGCGCTGGCCACGCTCAACGCGGCGATCGACGCCGGGGTCGACTTCATCGACACCGCCGACGTGTACGGCGACGGCCGCAGCGAGCAGATCATCGGGCGGCTGCTGCGCGAGCGGCCGGACGCGGGGCTGACCGTGGCCACCAAGATGGGCCGCCGGGTGGAGCAGGACCCGGCGAACTACACCCTGGAGAACTTCCGGGCCTGGACCGACCGCTCCCGGGCCAACCTCGGTGTGGACACGCTGGACCTGGTCCAGCTGCACTGCCCGCCCGACCCGGTCTTCGGCTCCGACGCGGTGTACGACGCGCTCGACACCCTGGTCGCCGAGAAGCGCGTCGCAGCGTACGGATTCAGCGTGGAGACCTGCGACCAGGCGCTGGCCGCGATCGGCCGGCCGGGCACGGCCACGATCCAGATCATCCTCAACGCCTTCCGGCTCAAGCCGCTGGAGCGGGTGCTGCCCGAGGCGCGGCGGGCCGGGGTCGGCATCATCGCGCGGGTGCCGCTGGCCAGCGGGCTGCTGTCCGGCCGGTACACCGCGCAGACCGCGTTCGCGGCGAGCGACCATCGCAGCTACAACCGCTCCGGCGAGGCGTTCGACGTCGGCGAGACGTTCTCCGGGGTCGACTACGCCACCGGCCTCGAGGCGGTCGAGCGGCTGCGGCCGCTGGTGCCGGACGGCGCGACGATGCCCCAGTTCGCGCTGCGCTGGATCGCCGATCAGCCGGGTCTCAGTGTCGTGATTCCGGGCGCGCGCAACGCGGAGCAGGCGCGGGCGAACGCGGCCGCGGCGGATCTCGCGCCGCTGTCCGAAGCGGCGCACGAGGCGGTGCGCGCCGTGTACGACGAGCTGATCCGGCCGAGCGTGCACGAGCGCTGGTAAGGCTGGTAGAGCCGGAAGGCGCGTGACGCGCGCGGACGGTGGACCGGCCGGGCCGGGAGCGGCAGTGCCGAATCGCTTGTGCGGCACTGCGGTCCCGGACCGGCCGTCCCCCTTCTCCCGGCTAAATCAGCATTATTTGATCAGTGCCCTGCTGAACCGGCCGTGGCGGCCAGCACCTGCTGGATCTGCTGCAGCTGGCTGGTCTGCCACTGCTCGTAGGTGGCGCTGTCCGGCTCCACGGTCTCGCTCACCGCGGCCACCGGGATCTGCGCCGTGCCCGCGTCCTGCACCTCGGTGTGCGCGGCGGGGCTGAGGTCCTGGACGTCGAAGAAGAACACCTTGATCTGGTGCCCGGTGATCTGCGCGGCCGCGTTCTGCTGGTCGGCCGCCGAGGCGGTGGCGGCGCCGCCGCCCGCGGTCAGATACGCCTGGGGGGTCACCAGGTCGAGGCCGAGCGAGGCGGCCAGCGGCACGGCCACCGGGTCCGACGCGCCGACCTTCGTACCCTTGTACTTGCCCTTGATGCTCGATATCAGGCTGTTCACCGAGCCGAGGTCGTTGCTCTGGAAGTTCTGCAGCTGCTGCTTGAAGTACGAGGCCTCGTTCGGGCGCAGCTGCGCGTAGTCCGCCTCGATCTGCTGGGCCATCTGCAGGACATAGCTCGGGTTGTACCAGAGGTATGGGTTACTGCCGGGCTCGACGCCGACCAGGCCGCCGGCGTCGATCTCCATCCGGGAGCCGCCCTTCTCGGCGTTGGCGGCCTGATCGGCCCACGGGTCGTAGCCGCAGCCGTCGATGATGTACACCTGCGAGCCGGCGATGTCGGCCAGCTGCTTCTTGGTCGGGGTGAACGCGGCGGGATTCAGCGTCGACGCGGTCATGATGTTCACCACGTCGACGTTGCTGCCGCCGAGCTGCCCGGCGATGTCGCCCCAGATGCTCTCGGCGGCGACCACCTGGATCGGCATGCCGGCGTCGGTGGACTGCGAGGGCTGGGGCGAGGAGCAGGCTGCCGCGGCGAGCGCCGCCGCGGCGAGGGCGGCGGCCAGCGGGGCGGCGCGGACCGGGACCGGCCCGCGCCCGCCCGGCCGGATCGGGGAAGCACTGGACATGTGCGGAAATCCGTCCTTGGGGGCTTGGATCTCTGGACGATCGGGGGATGTCGGGCGTTCGGCCGTCAGGTGGTCTGCGGCGTGTAGGCGGCGATGATGTCGATCACGAACACGAGGGTGTCGTTGTCCTCGATGTCCGGCGGCTCCGCCTGGTCGCCGTAGGCCAGCGCCGGCGGGATCGTGACCAGGAGGCTGCTGCCGACGGTGGCGCCGCCGATCGCCTGCTCCCAGCCGGGGATCACCTCGTTCTGGCCGATCACGAACGCGTCAGGGTACTTCTGCTGCCAGGAGGACTGGAAGATCACGCCGCTGCGCCAGACCACGCCGGAGTCCTGCACCACGACGGTCTGGTTGGTCAGCACCGTCGGGCCGGAGCCCTTGACCAGGGTGCTGACCACGAGGCTCGCCGGCGGCGTGTCCTTGGACGGCACGGTGATCTTCGGGGCCGCGTCCCCGCTGACCGACACCGCCGGCATGTCCGCCGCGGGGTGGTAGGCCACCGGCGCGCCCTGCCCGACGGAGGTCTCCGACACGGCGCTGAGCAGGTCGAAGACGAAGACCAGGGTGTCCCCGCCGAGGATGTTGAGCGAGGAGTCGCCGGCCGAGCCGAAGCCGTCCTTGGGCGGCACGATCATCATGACCCGGCTGCCGACCCGCTGCCCGACCAGGTGGGTCCAGGCCGGCAGCAGGCCGCCGGTGGACAGCGGCACGCCCTGCGGCTCCCGGTTGGTGAAGCTGTCGTAGACCAGCCGGTTGCCGGCCCAGACCTTGCCCTCGACGTACATCAGGACGAAGTCGTCGCCGGTGACCTGGGCGCCGCTGCCCTGGAGCAGGGTCGTCACCTGCAGGCCGGTCGGCGGGTTGCCGTTGGGCATGGTGATGTCCGGGTCGGCGCCGAACGCGCCGGTGACGCCGGGCGCCGCGGCGGCGTTGTTGCTGCAGGCCGCAGCCGCGGGGGCGAAGGCGGCCAGCAGCGCTATCGAGCACAGCCAGCGCAGAACTCTGTGCTGATTCGACCCGTGTCGGTTCGAGCGGTGCTGATTCAGCAGGCGCGGGCGCGCGGCGCCGGCCGGGTTCCTGGGCCCGGTCGACGAGCGCAGCCGCTCGGTGGTGCGCGAGAGGAGGGAGCGCGTCGGCCCGCGGTGCGGGCGCCGCGCCGGTGGGAGGCGCAGGAAAGAGGGGATCTGCGGACAGCGCATCGGAAACCGTCTCTTGGGGGCTCGGCGGTGTGTGCGGGTGGCGGCCGCGCGGGCCGGATGCGCTCCGGCCCGCGCGGCCGCCGTTTCATGCCGCTGCCATCAGGCTCCTGCTGGCGGCTGCACGGTCGGGAACAGGTAGGCGAAGGAGTCGAAGGCCGTGGCGACCTCGACCTCCGCCCAGAACCGGTGGTAGTCGAAGACGGGTGCGGAGCCGCCGGCGAGGTAGCTCGCCACCTTCGACCACTCCGGGTCGCCGACGTACCAGGGCCGGATCGAGATGAACGTGTTCGTGTTCGTGCTCAGCTTGATCCCGCCGGGGTAGGTCCCGGTCCACGAGGACGGGATGTAGACGCCCTCGAAGTTGGTGGTGTTGTACGCGGAGTCGAAGTTGCTGTAGTCGGTCCGGGTCTCCGGGGCCGAGTAGCCGATCGAGTCCGAGTAGTACTTGTTGATGGTGTCGATGATGTTCTGCGCCTGGGTCTCGACGCTGGTGTTGCCGGACTTCGCCGCGTAGTACTCGTAGATCTTCGCGAGCGAGCCGGCCACGCCGATGTCGGTGGACGAGCCGGAGACCGAGACGCTGAGGCCGGTGTTCGCCGGCGGCGTCGAGGTTCCCGACGTCCCGCTGGTCCAGCTCTCACCCGGCTGTCCGGTCCAGGTCAGCGTGCCGGGCAGGCTGAGCGTCCCGGTGTTGGGGTTGACCGTGGTGACCGACTCGGCCCAGGTGATCCACTTGCTCAGGATGCTGCCGGCCTGGGCGTTGCCGGTCTCGAAGTAGTACTCCGCCACCCGCTCCATCGGCCAGGTCTGGTACCCGAACCACTGGTTGGACGGCGGGTTGTCGTACTCGGGGTCCGACGTGTAGTACATGCCGTCGAACGTCGGGTCGCCGGACGGGGGCTTGGACACGTCGCCGTAGTTGCCGCCCCAGTTGTTGGTGACCCCGCCCGCGATGGCGCCCTGCGAGGACTGCAGCCAGGAGTAGAAGTTCAGCTCCGTGGTCAGGCTGGTGGTCCAGTCGCCCTGCGCCGTCGGGGAGAGCGGTGTCAGGTCGGAGTCGGTCGACAGCGCGTAGGCCGCCAGCGGGTTCTGATACCCCTCGTGGATCGAGGAGCCGCTGATCCGCCAGGACCACGCCCCGGTGGTGGAGCCGCCCCAGGCGTCGTACCAGGACAGCAGGTACGTGTCCTCGTTCGACTTGCTGGTGCCGGCCGGGCAGGCCACCGAGCCGTCCTGGCTGCACGCCGAGCTGATCTGCTTGAAGTACTTGTCGAACATCGAGTACCGCAGATAGTCGCCCAGCTTCGCCGCCTTGGCGGTGGTGGTGCTGATCGCCGACGTCTTGCCCTGCGCCTTGGCGTAGGTGTCGGCCCAGAAGGCGGCCTGCACCATGCGCGCGTCGGCGTCGGGGGCGTCAGTGTACTTGTACTGTGCGGCGAAGCTGCCGCCGCCGTTGTTGAACAGGTCGAGGAAGCCGCTGCTGGTCTCGCCGTACTTGGCGGTGGTGTCCCAGTCCGGCTGCGGGATGGTGTCCCACACCGACTCCTCGGCGCCGCGCTGGTAGCTGTTGACCCAGCTGGGCGTGGAGGTGCCGTCCTCGTCCTGGCCGAAGCCGTAGCGGTTGTCCGTGTCCATGATCCACATCGGCTGGTACATGTCACAGTTGCCGTATGTGGACTTCAGCTCCGCGAACAGCGGGTCGGAGCCGACCGGGACGCTGGAGTTCAGCGCGACCGGATAGTCGTTCGGGACGGGTTCCTCGGGACCGTACGTGGCCGGCGAGGAGGCGTTGTACGTACACTGACCCGGCTGCTGCGCGTCGCTCGGGATCATGTACGTTTCCATGTTGGTCCAGGCGTTGTCGAACGAGGTCCAGTCGCCGGTCACCCGGCCGTAGTCGGCCTCGAGCCAGAACCAGTAGCTGTACGTCTCCGAGGTGGTCTCGTGGCCGTAGTCGGGCGCCTCGACGATCAGCGTCTCGACCGAGTGGTACGGGATCCCCTTCGGGCTGAAGTAGCCGTTCGCCGGGTTCTTGATGTCGTCGTACAGGTTCAGGAACCACTGGTCGTACTCCGAGCCGGTCTGCGCCTCGGTCACCGTGACGGTGCCGGAGGTGTAGCCGGACGCGGAGGCCGTCACGGTGCCGTCGCCGCCCACGTCGGCCGAGTTGGTCCCGGCGGCGATGGTGACCTCCTGGTCCACGTCCCAGTTGGCCGTGGTGAAGGTCAGCGAGGCGCCGGCGGACACGCTCAGGTCGGCGTCGCCGCTCTGGGCGACCGCGACCGTCACGTTGCCGGACGGCTTGGTGGACAGGGAGATCCCGAACGTGGTCGAGTTGGCCTGCTGCACCGTCAGCACGGTCGGGTCGGCGATGATCGTCGGCCCCTCCACGCTGATCGCGATCGGGTACGAGGTCGTGCTCTGACCCAGGCTGTCCGTCGCGACGGCGGTGATCGAGTAGTTGCCCGCCGGCACGTTGGTCCACTGGGACGCCCACGGGCTGGAGCTGGTCACGCCGATCTCGGTGTTCGTCCCGGCGTTGGTGCTCTGGTAGTAGGTCACCGAGGTGAGCGTGCCGGAGCTGCACGCCGAGGCCGAGAGCGAGATGTTCGAGCCCGGAGTGAAGACCTCACTCGCGGTCGGGCTTGTCACGCTCACGCTCGGTGCGAGCACGTTGGAGGAGCTGGAGCCCGGCACCACGGTGCACGGGGTCTGTCCGCCGGTCGAGGAGCTCGGGCTGGCCGACGCGCTCTGCGACGGCGAGGAGGAGCTCGCGGAGGTGGACGGGCTGGGGCTGGCCGACTTGCTCGGGCTGGAGCTGGCGCTGGCGCTGGCCGAGGCGCTCGGACTCGTGCTCGGGCTGCTGCCGGCGCCGTTGCACGCGGTGCCGTTGAGGGTGAACGCGGTCGGCGTGTCGATCGTGCCGGACAGGTTGAAGTTCGCCCCGATCGACGTGGACGCGCCGGTGGCGAGCGAGCCGTTCCAGCTCTCGCTCACCGCGGTGACCGCCTTGCCGGACTGGGTCCAGGTCGCGGACCAGCCGCTCTGCAGGGTCTCGGTCGACCCGGCGTAGGAGTACTGCAGGGTCCAGGAGGTGATCGCCGGTCCGTTGTTGGTGATGGCGACCGACACCTGGAACCCGGCGCCCCAGTTCGAGACGACCGTGTAGGCGACCTGGCAGGCGGGCGTCGCGGCGTCCTGTACGGGCGCCTGCTGGCTGAGGGACGCCGCGTCGGCGTAGGGCGCGCCGACGCCGGGCATGCCCGCGGTCAGCGTGCTCGCCGCGAGCACGGCGCAGCCGACCCAGACGCCGATCAGCCGGCGCCGGCCGGTCGTGGACCCGCAGTTTCTTCGGAGTAATCGCATGGAGTGGTGCCCTCTATCGGTGGGTTCGGTCGGTGGTTTCTGTCGCTCGCCTGACTGCGGCCGGGACCGGAGGCTGGTCGGCCGAGGGTCCCGGCCGCAGCTCTGAGCAGCCCCCAAGGTTTTCGGCTGCCGGCTTTCTGGCCTGATGCGAAGGCGCCCGCAGAGCAGGAGTGAGAGCGCTCTCACATCGGATCGCACTGTAGGAACCGCCCCGCGGGCCGTAAAGCGCGGCCGGAACCAGGGTGCCCCGAATATCAATAGCCGAATCAACTGCCGCGCACACCGGCGCGCTAAGCGCTTTCCGGATCATGGCTTTGAGCTGCACGGGAAACAGCACGGCAACGAGTGGACAGCTAGCTGATACGGAGGCTTTACCTCCTTGCGATGTTCGGGTCCGGTGAATCTTTCACCGGGCCGTGGCCGCCCGGTAATAATCCGGGCTCTGCGACACCGCTGCCGCGGCGGCGCGCCCGCGGTCGCGGCCCGAATCCGCCGGACCGCGGCGGCCGGCCGTGGCGTACGGCGCCACCCGGCACTAAGGTCCTTACCCATGGCAGAGCGCAGCCGGACCGCCCCGGCCACCACCACCCGCCCCGAGCTGGCCGGGACCTTCGGCATGGTCGCCACCACGCACTGGCTGGCCTCGGCGGCCGGCATGGCGGTGCTCGAACGCGGCGGCAACGCCTTCGACGCGGCCGCGGCCGCCGCCTTCACCCTGCACGTCGTCGAGCCGCACCTCAACGGCCCGGGCGGCGAGGTGCCCATCATCTTCCAGGCGGCCGAAGCGCCGGAACCCCGCGTGCTGTGCGGCCAGGGCGTGGCGCCCGGCGCGGCGACCGCCGCGCGTTTCGGCGAGTTCGGCATCACGCTGATCCCGGGCACCGGCCTGCTGCCCGCCGTCGTGCCCGGCGCGGTCGGCGCCTGGCTCGCCCTGCTGCGCGACCACGGCTCACTCCCGTTGCGCGACGTGCTCGACTACGCGATCGGCTACGCCGAACGGGGTCACCCGATCAGTGCCGGCGTGGTAGGCACGATCACCGTCGTCGCCGAGATGCTGCGCACCGCATGGCCCGATTCGGCCGCGCAGTGGCTGCCGGGCGGCGCGCCGCCGGAGCCGGGCCGCATCGTGCGCAACGCCGCGCTGGCCGACACCTACCGGCGGCTGGTCGAGGAGGCCGAGGCGGGCGGGCGGGAGCGCGCGGCCGGGATCGAGGCGGCCCGGCGGGCCTGGTACGAGGGCTTCGTCGCCGAGGCGATCGACGAGTTCTGCCGCAAGCCGGTGCCCGACGAGACCGGCCGGGAGCACCGCGGCCTGCTGACCGGCGCGGACCTGGCCGCCTGGCAGCCGGCCTACGAGCCGACCGTGTCGGCGCGCTGGCGCGGCTGGACCGTGCACAAGGCCGGCGCCTGGTCGCAGGGCCCTGTGCTGCTCCAGCAGCTCGGCATGCTCGACGCGCTCGGCGAGCTGCCGCCGCCCGGCACCGCGCAGCGGGTCCACCGGGTGGTCGAGGTGGCGAAGCTCGCCTTCGCCGATCGCGAGGCCTGGTACGGCGACGATCCCGGCGTGCCGCTCGCGGCGCTGCTCGACCCGGCGTATCTCGCGGCGCGCGCGGCGCTGGTGAGCGACATCGCGCAGACCGCGCTGCGGCCCGGCAGCCCGGACGGGCGCGCGCCGCTGCTGCCGCGGTTCCTCTCGAGCCCCGACTCGATCGAGCAGGACGACATGGCGACCGACGCGATGTCAGCGGTCGAGCAGCCGGAGCCGAACGGCGTGGCGAAGGGGGACACCTGCCACATCGACGTGGTCGACCGGCACGGCAACATGGTCTCCGCGACGCCGTCAGGGGGCTGGCTTCAGTCCTCGCCGTACATTCCGCGGATCGGGTTCTGCCTCGGCACCCGGGCGCAGATGTTCTGGCTGGAGCAGGGACTGCCGAACTCGCTCGCCCCGGGCAGGCGGCCGCGCACCACGCTCTCCCCCTCGTTCGCCGTGCACGAAGACGGCAACGGCAACGGTGCTTATAGGAACGGTCCGGCGCGGACGTGGGCGTTCGGCACCCCCGGCGGGGACCAGCAGGACCAGTGGCAGCTGCTGCTCCTGCTCGGCCACGTCGCGGACGGCCTGAACCTGCAGGCCGCGATCGACGCGCCGGCCTGGCACTCGAACGACGTGCCGTCCTCCTTCGCCCCGCGGCGCCGCTCGCCCGGCGCGGTGGTGGTCGAGCGCCGGATCGGCCCGGAGTGCCTGGCCGGCCTGCGCGAGCGCGGGCACCAGGTGGTCGAGGCGCCGCCCTGGTCGCTCGGCCGGCTCTCCTCGGTCACCCGGGACGCGTCGACCGGCGTGCTGCGCGCCGCGGCCAACCCGCGCGGGATGCAGGGCTATGCCGCGGGGCGGTAATACAGGCCACTGAGACGAATCAGTGCTCGAACGTACGCGCGAGGAACCTGCGCGTCGCCTCCTCCCGCGGCCCGGTCAGAACCTGCTCGGCCGCGCCCTGTTCCGCGATCATGCCGCCGTCCAGGAAGCAGACCCGGTCGGCGGCGCGGCGGGCGAAGCCCATCTCGTGCGTGGCCATCAGGATCGTGAATCCGCGCTCCTTGAGGTCCGCGACCACGTCCAGCACCTCGCCGACCAGTTCCGGGTCGAGCGCGGAGGTGATCTCGTCGAACAGCAGCACCTCCGGCTCCGCGGCCAGGGCGCGGGCGATCGCGGCGCGCTGCTGCTGGCCGCCGGAGAGCCGGTCGGGGTACTCCCCCGCCTTGTCCGCCAGGCCCAGCCGGGCCAGCAGTTCGCGCGCCCGCTCTTCCGCCTGCGCGCGCGGGACCTTGTGCGCCTTGCGCGGCCCGAGGGTGATGTTGTCGAGCACGGTCAGGTGCGGGAAGAGGTTGTAGGCCTGGAACACGATGCCGATCCGGCGCCGCAGCGCCGCGGTGTTCGCCGCCGGATCGGACAGCTCGACGCCGCCGAGGTGGATCGTGCCGTCGTCGATCTCCTCGAGCAGGTCGATGCAGCGCAGCAGGGTCGACTTGCCCGAGCCGGAGCCGCCGATCAGGCACACCACCTGGTGCGCCGCGACGTCCAGGTCGACCGAGCGCAGCACGACGCGCCCGCCGTACTGCTTGCGCAGGCCTCTGATCTGCAGCAGCGGTTCGAGCGCGGTCGGCGGCGCCGGGCGGCCGACGCCGTCCGCGGCCGTCACCCGGCCGCCGCCCACTGCTTGGACATCGCCCTGCGCTGCAGCCGGTCGGTGTATCTGGCCAGCGGAATCGTCACGGCGATGAACAGTACTGCGGCACCGAGGTAGGGCGTGTAGTTGAAGTCGTAGTCGGCCGAGATCTGCGCGTGCCTCAGCGCCTCCAGCGGGCCGATGGTGGCGACCAGCGCGGTGTCCTTCTGCAATGAGACGAAGTCGTTGAGCAGCGGCGGGACCACGTTGCGCACGGCCTGCGGGAGCACGACATGGCGCAGCGCCTGCGTCTCGGACAGGCCGAGCGCCCGCGCCGCGTTGCGCTGCGAGGGGTGCACCGAGTTGAGGCCGGCCCGGAACACCTCGCCGACGTACGCCGCGTAGGAGAGTACGAGCGCGATCACGCCGAGCACCCACGGCTGCGAGGGGGTGCCCTGGAGCTGCAGCGCCGGCAGGCCGAATCCGACCACGAAGATGATCAGCAGGGTCGGCGTGCCGCGGAACACGTCCACGTACCCGGTCGCGGCCAGGCGCAGCGGCAGCAGGCCGGGCGAGCGGGTGGTCCGGACCAGCGCGACCGCCAGGCCCAGCACCAGGATCAGCGCCTCGGCGACCAGGAACATCTGCACGTTGAGCCAGAAGCCGCCGAGCGTGGCCGGGAAGGTGCGGGTGAATTCGGGCCAGGACAGGAACGTGCCGCGCACCCGCGCCCAGCCCGGCGAGAGGACCGCCGCGGCGCACACCAGGACGACGAACGCAAGGGTGCACAGCGCGGCGATCCAGCGGTTGCGGATCCGGCGCGACCGGCGGTAGCGCTCGCGTTCCAGCTGCCGGGGGCTGGGCCGGTAGTCCTGCGGCGCGCCGCCCCACGCGGTCTCGGGGCTCGCCATCAGGTCACTGCTTCAGCTCGGGGACGTCGGCGGAGGCGGAGAGCCACTGGGTGGTGATCTGCGCGAGCTTGCCGTCGGACTCGAGCGCGCCGAGCGCCTTGTCCACGCACGCCGTCAGCTTGCTGCCCTTCTGCAGCAGCAGCCCGAACTGCTCGGGCGCGGAGCCGCCGTTGTAGCTGAACTGGCCGAGGATCTTGCCGCCGGACAGCTCGGAGCTCGCCAGGTAGAAGACCGTCGGCATGTCGGTGACGATCGCGTCGACCTGCCCGTCCTGCAGCGCGTTGATCTCGTCGTCGGTGGTGTTGTAGACGCTGGGCTGCTGGCTCGGCTTGATCTGGTCCAGCACGGCCTGGTAGCTGGTCGTGGCCACCTGCACCCCGATCCTCGCGCCCTTCAGCGCGCTGAGCGAGGTCGCGTTCGCGTACTGCGACTTGTCCAGCACCAGCACGCCCTGGTCGGCGGTGTAGTAGCCGGTGGAGAAGTCGACCGCCTTGGCCCGCTGGCTGGTGATGGAGATCTCGTTGATGTCGAAGTCGAAGTCTTTCTTCCCCGGCGCATACGAGCTGTCGAAAGGCTCGATGACCCACTTGACCTGCGCCTTGCTGAACCCGAGCTGCGCGGCCACGGCATAGGCCACGGCGCTCTCGAAGCCCTGCCCGTTCGCCGGGTCGTTGCCGGCGAACCAGGGCTCGTACGCCGGCGAGTCGGTCGCCACGGTCAGCTGGCCCGACTTGAAGAGGCTCAGACTGCTGACGCTGCCGCAGTCGGCGGCCGAAGCGGTGCCCGACGAGCTGCTGGAGGTCGGCGCGCAGGCCGCGGTGGCCAGCGCGAGGGCTGCGGCGGCCGAGGCGGCGAGCACCGTGCGCACACGATGCGGACCAGTGTCATGAGAACGTGCAGCACGGAACTGGGTGCGGGGCACGGGATCTTCCTTACGTGAGTCCGGACGGTCGGTCGGCGGGGGCGCCTACTCTGCACAGCACCTTCTGGTCACAGTGCACGCCGAACACAGGTCAGTCGAGCAGCGCACGTGGTCCACGTGGCGCCGCCGTATGAGATCGACTGATCCGGACACGCCCCCAGCATCGCGATCGCCTTCCAGCCCTGTCAACCCGGTTAGTCGCGGTGGCCGGCGATCTCCAGCTCCAGCACCGGATCCCCCTCGCGCAGCCCGAACCGCTCGGCCGCCGAGCCGCCGCGCACCACCAGTTCGGCGAATCCGAGCCCGGAGCTGCCGGTGGTCAGGCCCGGATCGCCATGCGGGACGTCGGGCAGGCGGTCGAAGCAGCGCACTGCGTGCGTGCGCCCGTCGCGCGGACTGGCGACGCCGACCCGCTCCCCCGCGCGATATCCGGCGATCGCGCCGGCCGGGACGTCGAGCTTGCAGTTCCCGAAGTTGTCCACCACGGCCACCCGGGCCACGCCATCGCCGTCGTTCGCAGCGTCGGGAACGGCGGTCGTCGTCGAGGGCACCGGCCGCCCGTCCACCAGCCAGCGGGTCAGCAGCGGGACGTACCAGAGGCTGCGGAACTGCGTGTTCGTGATCTGATCGACCTGCTCGGGGGTGAACCGGGCCCACCGCGCGGCGGCCGCCCCGACCGTCTCCCGCACGTCGGTCACCTCCACTTTCTCAATACCCAGATGCCGTCGCAGCGGCGCGAGGACCCGCGGGTTGAAGGTGCTGACGACCAGGTTCCGCTCGTGCCGGAAGAAGCAGAACGGCGCGCCGTTGGGCCAGACCCCGTCCCGCGGCGCGATGTTGACCAGCACCGCGATCGGCCGTCCCGCGCCGCCGCAGAGCCCGGCCGCCTGCAGCGTGTCGAGCAGGGTGAGGGCCGCGAAGCCCTCCGGATCGGCGCCGCCGAGCGGCAGCACGGTCGGGGCCTGGCCGAACAGCGCGGCCAGCCGGGCGCTCTGCCGGGCCACCGCGTTGGCGTCGCAGCAGTCGGTCAGCGAGACGATCGGCGGGTTATCCATGGCGCGTCACCTTCCTGGGCAGGGGGTTCATGGGGATCGAATGGGGATCGGACGGTTTGCGGGCAACAAAAAACGGACCTCCCGTCTCCGGGAGGTCCGTCGCGTCACGCGCGCACGGCTTCGCTAGCGAAGCACCTCCGGAGTCCGGAAGGTCATTCGCATCATGGCGATGGCGGTCGTGCGCTGCACGGCAGGGAGCCTAGCAGAGCGCGGCGCCCGGTCCGCCCCCTGTCTCACGGTCCGGCGGCCCCTATGCGCGGGCGACACGCCCCGCGGACGGCGAGCGCCTGTCGGTGGTCCGGTTCACCATGGGAACATGCTGCTTGCCGATGTGGTGAACGCCTCCGCGCGCGTCGCGGCGACCCGGTCCCGGCTGGCCAAGGTCGACGCGCTCGCATCCGTGCTGCTGCTCGCGGCCGATCCGGCGGAAGTCCGCGCGGTGACGGCGTTCCTGACCGGCATACCGCTGCAGGGCAGGATAGGCACCGGCTGGCGCACGCTCTCCGCGGTGAACGCGGCGCCGGCCGAGGAGCCGAGCCTGACCGTGATGGAGCTCGACGGCGTGCTCACGCAGGTCGCGCAGACCTCCGGCTCCGGCTCGACGGTGCGCCGCGGCGAGCTGCTCGCCCGGACGCTCGGTCGCGCCACCGCGGCCGAGCAGGACTTCCTGATCCGCTTGCTGACCGGCGAGCTCAGGCAGGGCGCGCTGGACGGGATCATGGTGGACGCGGTCGCGAAGGCTTCAGGCGTGCAGGCCGAACAGGCGCGGCGCGCCTACATGCTCTCCGGCTCGCTGCCCGACACGGCCGCGGCGGCGCTGAACGGCGGGACGGACGCGCTCGCGGCGTTCCGGCTCCAGCTCGGCCGGCCGATCCGCCCGATGCTCGCCTCGCCCGCGGAGTCGCTGCCCGACGCGCTGACCGAGCTCGGCGCGGTCAGCGTCGAGTTCAAGCTGGACGGTGCCCGCATCCAGGTGCACAAGGACGGCGACGAGGTGCGGATATTCACCCGGACGCTGCGCGAGATCACCGGCAGCGTGCCGGAGCTGGTCGCGCTGATCCGCGGGCTGCCGTGCCACTCGGCGGTCCTGGACGGCGAGACGCTCGCCCTCGACGACGCCACCGGCCGGCCGCGCCCGTTCCAGGAGACGATGAGCCGCTTCGGCGCCGCCTCGGAGCGCGAGCTGCTGCTGCACCCTTACTTCTTCGACTGCCTGCACCTCGACGGGGTCGACCTGCTGGACCGGCCGCTGCACGAGCGGGCCCGGCTGCTGCGCGAGGCGGCCGGCGGGCACGTCGTGCGCGGCGTCCAGGAGCCGAGCGCCGAGCAGGCCGCGGACCTGCTCGCCGAGGCGCTGGCGGCCGGGCACGAGGGCGTCATGGTCAAGGCGCTCGGCTCGGTGTACGCGGCCGGCCGGCGCGGCCGGTCCTGGCAGAAGGTCAAGCCGGTGCACACGCTGGACCTGGTGGTTCTGGCCGCCGAGTGGGGCCACGGCCGGCGCACCGGCTTTCTGTCGAACCTGCACCTCGGCGCGCGCGACCCGGGCGGCGGCCCGCCGGTGATGGTGGGCAAGACGTTCAAGGGGCTCACCGACGAGCTGCTGGCCTGGCAGACCGCCGAGTTCCCGCGGCACGAGCTGCGCCGCACCGACTGGGCCGTGTACCTCCAGCCGGAGCTCGTGGTCGAGATCGAGCTGGACGGGGTGCAGGTCAGCCCGCGCTATCCGGGCGGGGTCGCGCTGCGCTTCGCCCGCGTGGTGCGCTATCGGCCGGACAAGGAGGCAGCCGACGCGGACACCATCGACACCGTGCGCGCCCTGCTTCCGGGCGAGCCCGGGCGGTAAGTCCCGGCCGGCCGGCGCGGTGGCTACTTCAGGCGGGTCCTCACTTGTGCCCCGAGTCGGCGATCCGGGTCAGCAGGTCGAGGTCGATCAAGCTGGATATCCGGCCGTTGCAGCCTTCGGCGGCGTGCGCGACCGTCGAGGCGCTGCCGCCGAGGCCGACCGCGAAGACCACGCTGAGCAGCACCGCGGCCGCGCGGATCAGAAACCTGCGGCCGCGGCCGGGTCCGGAGGTGCGCATGGTGTTCGGCTCCCAATCGGCTCGTCGCACTGGACTGCGGGCGGCTCGGCACCGGCACTGACCGCTGCCACTGGCACTCGCACTGGCACTGGCACTGGGCCGGGCGGGCGCGCTGACGCCGAGTCATCTTTGATCAGCTTGCTCCGATCGGCCGGGTCCGATACATCCGAGTCGGCCATCCGAGTGACGCCGCCGACACGCCGCCGAGGCCTCCCGACGTCGAAGTATCCCTCCCGCGAGAAACACCCCGAATATCATCGGTCTGCCGGCTGGCGTCCCCTACGCTCGCGCTCGCACCCCCCCGGAAAGGCGGAGCGATGGGCCCGACCAGCGGCTCCCTGCAGGCCGCGACCATCGCGCTGGCGATCGCGGCGGCGGCCGCCGCCGCGCTGCTGTGGAACCGGCTGCCCGGCCCGCGCCCGGCCCGGCTGCTCGCGCGGGCCGGGCTGCTGGTGTTCGGGCAGCTCATGGCGTCTGTCGCGATCCTGGTCTGGCTCAACATCGCCAACGGCGGCCTGATCGTGTCCTGGCAGGACCTGCTCGGCGAGCAGAGCGTCAACGGCGGCGTCTTCGCCGGCCAGCACGGCGATGTCGTCTACAACCCGGTGCCTGTCACCGCGTCAGTGCGTTACGCGCCCGTCCCGGTCGCAGCCTCCGTAGCTGCGCGCACCGCGCTGCGGCGGTTCCGCCCGGCCGAGAACGGCTTCGAAGTCACCACGCTGTACGGCCCGGCCTCCGGGATCGCCTCGCAGGTCTTCGTCTGGACGCCACCGCAGTACACCGCTGAGCCATCCGAGCGATTCCCGGTGCTTGAGCTGCTGCACGGCGTCTGGGGTTCGCCCGAGGGCTGGACCGGCCCGATGAACGTGGTCGCCCATCTGGAGGCTGCCGAGAGGTCCGGCTCGGTGCACCCTTATATCCTCGTGGTACCTGAAGTCACGCCGATCCGCGGCCACACCACTCCGCGCGACAACGAGGAGTGCTCCGACATCCCGGGCGATGCGATGGTAGACACGTGGCTTACGCAGGACGTGCGCACCATGGTGCTCACCGACTTCCGCGCCGAGCCGGGCCCATCGGGCTGGGGCCTGATGGGCTATTCGACCGGCGGTTTCTGCGCCGCGAAACTCGTCCTGCAGCACCCCGACCTCTATAAAGCGGCGGTCTCTCTCTCCGGCTACTACACCCCCGACTCGGTGCTGCTCCGGGACGACGGCGACCTGGACCACGCCGACAACCCGCTGTGGCTGGTCGGGCACACCCGCACCCCGCCGGTCTCGCTGCTGATGACCGCCAGCGCGCAGGACCGGGTCGATCCGCCATCCGAGTGCCAACAGATGATCGCCGCCGCGCGGGCGAATCCACTCTCGCAGGCCACCGAGATCCAGTCGTTCGTCGCCCCGGTCGGCGGCGGCCACAACCAGAGCGCCTGGGAGAAGATGCTGCCCACGGCCTTCAGCTGGCTCTCCCGGCGGCTGGCCGGGCCCTCGTGAGCGCGCGCCGCGTCCCAGCCGGTCAGCCGAACCGGCGGCGGCCCGCGTGCAGCTGACCAGCCCCGCCCTCCAGATCACCACGATCGCCATCGCCGTGGCCGCGACGCTGGCCGTGCTGCTGCTGTGGAATCGGCTACCCGGACCGCGGCCGGTGCGCGTAGGCTTTCGCATAATCCTGATGGCCGGGAGCCACGCGGCGACGGCGGTGGCCGTGCTGGTATCCGTCAACATCGCGTACGGCGGACTGATCGTCAGTATGGACGACCTGTTCGCCAATCTCGATCCGCCGGTCGGGCACCACCTGCGGCACCCCCGCCAGGACCCGCCCGGGCTCAACCGTTCGGCCCCTACACCCGTCCCTGCAGTGAACCGAAGCGCCCCCGGCCGTGCGCCCTGACGCAGGAGGATGCGAACGATGAATCCGACCAGCCGACCGGCGGCCCGCGCCGCGGCCGCCGCGATCGCCGTATCAACCCTGCTCGCCATGGCGGCCGCACCGGCTTATGCGAAGACGTCGATCTTCGTCACCGCGGTGCCTATAGCGGTCGATTCCGATTCAACCCTCGTCGTCGTGACGGGCACGGGCGCGGACGACGCGGCCGGCCTCGAGCGCATCTGCGTCGCCGAAGAGGGCCGCAGCGGCCCCTGGCAGCTCTTCGGCTGCTCCCGGGTCGGCTACGACTACGCGCGGACCGTGAGCGCGGTCGTCCCGCTCGACTCGGTCGCCCCGCAGCGCTTCCGCGCCGAGCTGTTCCGGGTCGGCTCGCAGGCCGGCCGGCGCGAACCCGGTGCTGCTCGCCGTCTCGCAGACCACCACCGTGACCGCCTGACCGCGGATGCAGGTGTTGCCCGGGAAAATGTCCGTGCCGCGTCGTAGAGTCGGGGGCATGGCCGATCTCCTGCTGCTCGCCGGAACCCGCAAGGGACTGCTGCTGGCCCGGAAACGGGGCCGCGGCTGGGACGTCGAGTCGATCGCGCTGCCGATGACGGCGGTCTACGCGGTCGGCATCGATGCGCGCGGGGCGACGCCGCGGCTGTTCGCGGCCGCCGCCAGCGAGCACTGGGGCCCGACCATCCTGCACTCCGACGACCTCGGCGCGACCTGGTCCGAGCCGGACCGCGCGCCGGTCGCCTTCCCCGAGCGCACCGGCGCGGCGCTGGCCCGGGTCTGGCAGATCCAGCCGGCCGGAGAGGACCAGCCCGGCGTCGTCTACGCGGGCACCGAGCCGACCGCGCTGTTCCGCTCGGAGGACGGCGGGCTGACGTTCGAGCTCAACGAAGCGCTGTGGGACCACCCGCACCGCCCGCAGTGGGCGCCCGGCTTCGGCGGCCAGGCGCTGCACACGATCGTGCCGTATCCGGGCGAGCCCGACAGGATACTGATCGCCATGTCCGGCGGCGGTGTCTATCGCACGCAGGACGGTGGCCGGAGTTGGGCACCCTCGAACACCGGCATCAAGTGCACCTTCCTGCCTGACCCCTATCCCGAGTACGGGCAGTGCGTGCACAAGGTCGCCCCGGACTCGGGCGACCCGAACCGGCTCTACCTGCAGAACCACAACGGCGTCTACCGCACCGACGACTGGGGCGCGACCTGGTCGGACATCGCGCGGGGACTGCCCGGCGAGTTCGGGTTCGCCGTCGCGGCGGATCCCCGCAGGTCCGGCCGGGCCTACCTCTTCCCGCTGGTCAGCGACGGCTTCCGGTTCCCGCCGGACTACCGGTGCCGGATCTACCGGACCGAGGACGCCGGGGCGAGCTGGGACGACCTCAGCGCCGGCCTGCCGGACGACAGCTTCTACTCGGTCGTGCTGCGCGACGCCCTCACGACCGACAACGCGGACCAGGCCGGCGCCTACTTCGGCACCCGCACCGGCGAACTCTATGGCTGCGCTGACAGGCAGTGGGAGCGTATCGCCGGCGGCCTGCCCGACGTCCTGTCGGTTCGCGCGGCGGCGTTGGCCTGACACCTTATGAACCCTGACGCCTCATGAACACGGTCTCCACGCCGATGGTGACGGTCGCCGTCCCGAGCGCCCTTGCAGGGTACGCGGGCGGCCGCACGCACATCGAACTCGCCCTCAAGCCCTCGGACTCGGACTCAGACAGCGCGCATATGCCGCTCGACGCAGTCTTCGATCAGCTCGCGGCGGACGTCCCCGCGCTCGAGCGGCGTATCAGAGACGAGCGCGGGGCGATACGCGGTCACGTGAACGTCTATCTCGACGGAGTGGACATCCGCGAGCTCGGCGGCACCGCGGCACGCGTCGGCGCCGGCGCCACGGTCCAGATCCTCGCGGCGATCAGCGGAGGATAACGGCGCGGCCTCCTCCGGCCCTCTGACCGCGCGGGCGCCCGATCGAAGTTCTCGAACACGCTCGTCCTTCTTCCCGGCCGCCGCGCGCCGTCGTGACCGGTCCGGCCGCAGAGAGCCGGATCCCGCGCCATCCGGTGTATGCCAGAGGTGTTACAGTGACGCGGTTCATCGCGCGGCCGAGCGCGACCACGATCGCCGGCCCGCTCCTCAAGGCGGATATTCCGCGTCGAACAGCACATCAGGCCTCTACCGGGGGAGGACACGATGCACGGGAACAGGCGTCGCTTCGCGCGGCGGATCGGATCGATCACTGCCTCCGTCACCGCACTGCTTCTGACACTGACAGTCGCCATGGGCTTCAGCTCCGCGCCCGCTCAAGCCTCCACGGCGCCCGTGCACGTCTGCACGACCGGGTCCACCAACCGGAACATCGAGACCTGTCTGTACATCTACGGAAGCGGTCTGCAGGTCACGAAAGCCGTCGCCTCGGCGGCGGTGCGCACCAACGGACGGGTGCTGCGTGTGGTGCTGACCGGGCCGTCCGGCCCGAAGGCCACCATGTCGCCCGCCTACGTGGGTCCGGGCGACACGGGCCAGTGCGCCTGGGCACCCAAGCACAGGGCGGTTGCGCGCGGCGTGTACCAGGCCAAGACGTACCGGCAGAACCCGAATGGTACTTACACGCTGGTCGGCGATGCGCAGATCACGCTGACCTGACGCCCGCCCCGCCACCGGCAAGGCCGCTCAGCTTGCCGCGCACCTTGTCGGCGTCGGGGTGCTGCAGGTCGTCGAGGATCGAAAGGGCCTGCCTCCAGGCCTCGCGGGCGGCCCCCGGGTCGCCCGCGGCCAGGTGGGCGTCGCCGAGGTGCGTGAGCGTCAGGGTCTGGAGATAGAAGTAGCCGCCGGCGGACTGCTGCAGGTCGAGGGCGCGCCGGTAGTGCGCGACCGCGCCGGCGTAGTCGCCGAGCCGGTCGTGCGCGAAGCCGATGCTGTCCAGCGTGGCCGCCTCGGCGTAGAGGTCGCCGGTGTCGCGGGACAGCGCGAGCGCCTGCCCGCACGAGTCCAGCGCCTCCTTGTAGCGCCCGAGCAGGATCTGGTACCAGCCGGCGGCGTTGAGCACCTGTGCCTGGCCGGCCGGGTAGTCGGCCGCCCGGTACAGGTCGCAGGCGCGCTGCGCGTGCTCGAGCGCCTCGGCGACGCGGTCCTCCTGCTCGAAGGCGCGCGCGATGGCGAAGTGGGTGTTGCCCTCGCGGGAGCTGTCGCCGAGTCCGTGGTAGATGGCGAGCGCCTGGTCGAGGTGGCTGTGCGCCTCGTCGTAGGAGCCGCGGGTCATCAGCGCGTCGCCGAGCCAGCGGTGCGCATAGGCCTGGCCGGCCAGGTCGCCGCCGCGCCGGGTCGCGGCCAGCGCGGTCTCGCTGATGGCGACCCAGTCCTCTGAGTACGCCCCGAGCTGGAGGTACGAGGTCAGCGCCCAGGACAGCTGCCAGGTGTGGGTGTCGAAGCCGGTATCAGCGGCCTGCGCCACCACCGAGCGCAGCACGGCGCACTCGGCGTCGTACCAGGCCAACGCGTCGTCGCGGTCGGCGAAACCCTCCGGTGTGACGCCGCCGCGGTACTCGGCCAGCTCGATCGTGCGCCAGCCGGGATAGAGCAGCCGCCGCGCCGCGTGGGCGGAGTGCAGGTAGTGGTCGAAGCCGCGGTGCAGCGCGGCCCGGCGCTCGTCCTCGGCGTCCTGCTCGTCGGCCTGCTCGGCCGCGTAGGCGCGCAGCAGATCATGGAACGAATACCGGCCGGGGACCTGCTCGGCGAGCAGGTGCGCGGCGGTCAGTTCGTCGAGCAGGCGCCGCGCCTCGCCGCCGGAGATCCCGGCGAGGCTGGCCGCGGCGGCCGCGGAAATCTCAGGGCCCGGATGTAGTCCGAGCAGCCGGAACATGCGGGCGGCCGCCGGTCGCAGGGTGCGATAGGACCACCAGAACACCGCGCGCACGCTGGCGGCCACGTCCCCGGTGTCCAGCGCGCTCAGCCTCCCGCCGGCGTCGCGCAGGTCCTCGACCAGCAGGCTGAGCGGGTAGGCGGGGCGCAGCGCGGCGCGCGCGGCGGCGATGCCGAGCGCCAGGGGAAGCCGCGCGCACAACTCGATCAGCTCGTCGACCGCCTCGGGCCAGGCCGCGACCCGGTCGAGGCCGAGCCGGTTGGCCAGCAGGACCCGCGCCTCGTCGAGCGGCAGCAGGCCGAGGCCGAGCGGGACGGCGCCCTCGACCGCCACCAGCCCGGCCAGCTGGTCCCGGCTGGTGGCCAGGACCAGGCAGCCGACCGCGCCGGGCAGCAGCGGCCGGGCCTGCTCCGAGTCGCGCGCGTTGTCGAGCACGACGAGCATGCGCCGGTCGGCCAGCAGCGTGCGGTAGAGGTCGATCTGCCCGTCCAGGTCGGCCGGGATCCGCGCCGGGGCGACCTTCAGCGCGTCGAGGAACCGGCGCACCGCCGCGGCGACGGTCAGCGGGGCGCCGGTCGGATCGAAGCCGCGCAGGTCGACGTAGAGCTGCCCGTCGGGGAACCGGTCGGCGTGCTCGTGCGCCCAGTGCACGGCCAGCGCGGTCTTGCCGATCCCGGCACTGCCGCAGATCGTCGCGATGACCACCGACCCGGCCGGCCGGGCGGCCGGTCCGGCCAGCTCCGACAGGGCTTTGAGCTCGTCGGCGCGCCCGGCGAAGTGCCGCACCGACGCCGGCAGCTGGCGCGGCACGACCGGTCCGGCGCCGGCGGCCGCGTCCTTCGGGTCCGAGAGCGCGTCAGGTTTCTTCGACGACGGGGCCGGGGCCGCAGCCAGTTCCGTATCGCCCGCCAGGATGCGCTCGTGCAGCCGCTGGAGTTCCGCGCCCGGCTCGATGCCGAGTTCGTCGACCAGCGCCCGGCGAGCGCTCTGATACGCGGCCAGCGCCTCGCCCTGCCGCCCGGTCCGGTAGAGCGCGAGCATGAGCTGCGCGTGGAAGCGCTCGCGCACCGGGTGCTCGCCGGTCAGCCGTCGCAACGTTGCAATCAGATCGTCGTCCTCGCCGAGCCGCAGCCCGGCCTCGAACCGCGACTCAAGCGCCTTGAGCCGAAGCTCCGTCAGGTGCGAGAGCTGGCTGTCGCGCAGCGCCTCGGACGAGACGTCGCAGAACGGCTCGCCGCGCCACAGCGCCAGGGCCTCGTCGAAGACCTCGAAGCCGGCGCGCCACTGCTCGTTGCGCACCGCGCTCTGCCCCCGGTCGCACAAACGGCCGAACGCAAGCAGGTCGTATTCGTCCTCGCCGATCTCGATCAGGTAGCCCGGATGCCGCGTCACGATCCGCGCGCCCACCGCGGGTCCGAGTCCGTCACGCAGCCGCCTGACATAGTTGCGCGTGGTCACCCGGACGCTGGGCGGCGGATCGGCGGGCCACAGGATGTCGGCGAGCGCGTCGTACGAGACGACCCGGTTCGGCTGCGCGAGCAGCGCCGCGAGCAGGGCCCGCTGCTTCCCCGCCGGCAGCGTGATCCCGACGTCTTCGTGCTCGATCAGCAGCGGACCCAACACTCCGAGCCACATATGCGCCCCACTTGGTTCCCACCGGCCCGGGGGCCGGCAGTATCACCCGAACGTACGAAAGCCGGGCCCACAGTAGCGCGGCGCGGTCCGAGTGAGGCGACCCGGCCGACGGATGCCGTCCTGCATCAGCGTACTAATATCGCTCGCCAACCTCCGGGCATACGGCCGAACGGCGCCGGGAGGGCGGTCCCGACGCCGTTCAGGCGGTGTGTTCAGTGTTCGGTGTTCAGTGTGTCCAGCGTGTTCGGTCGTGCTGCGGTGCGCTCACTTGCCGGTCGGGTTGACCAGGTACCACTTCTCGCCCCTGGGGAAGTTGTTGGCGGTCCACGTCTTGAGGTTGACGTAGCCGGTGCCCTTGACGCTGATGCTCTTGCCGCCGCCCCAGTCGCCGTTCACGAGGTAGACCTTGCCCTTGCTGACGCCCACGATCAGTCCGACGTGGTCGGCCCCGGTCTTGCCGGCCACCTCACTCGCACTGTAGAAGACGACCGCGTCACCCACTGCGAACGAGCTGCCGTTCTTGTTCATCTTCTCGTGGTGCTGCTGGCCCCACGCGTAGAACGACGACGCCGCCGCGGTCAGCGTGCCGAGGTCCGACTTCACGCCGGCCGTCTTCCAGACCCACTTGGCGAAGTCCGCGCACCACAGCTCGTTGCGGTCCAGGACTTTCGAGATCGGGTCGCGCCCGCAGCCCGCCGAGGACACCGGGATCTTCAGCAGCGCGGTGAACGGGTTGCAGTCGTCGTTGAAGTTCTGGGTGGCCGGGGTGTCCTGGACGCCGATGTTGTCCTTCGCGATGGTCGAGATCTTCGTCCCGATCGGCTCCGCGGCGTTGACCACGGAGGACGGAACGGCGGTCGGCGTCCCGCCGACAGTCGTGCAGACGGCCGTGTCGGTCAGCTTCAGCGCCTGCTGGGCGGCGGCCGGCAGCACACCCGGGCAGGCGAAGAACCCGCCGGCCGCAGCAAGCTGCCACGCGCCGTTACCGGTGCTGGTGAAGGCGACGAGGTTCGCATTGTCCTGGAACCCGTTCACGACCGCGGCCGGGTCGCCGGCCGCGGGCAGGAAGTCGGCGACAGCCCACTGCGTCGCGCCGACGCTCGCCTGTTCGAGCGACCCGGCGGCGATGCCGGCGACATCCGCGGAGGGGATGTCCCGCGCCGCGGCATAGGCGGCGACCAACTGCGAAGCTACCGGCGAGGCCGACGCCCAGGCCGAAGCGGTCGGCACCGCGACCACGACGGCTGACAGCATCCCGACGGCCGCCGAAGCGCACAGCGCGCGCCGGGCACCCGCCGCAGGAAGCAGCCCGCGCGACCCGCGCGCGCCCGCCCCTTTATCAGCTCTCTGTATATACCTCACGAAGGAATCTCCAGTACGTCCCGTGGATGGAGGCGGATGCGAACCGAGCCCCAGGATCCGGCCGGGCACTGCGAGCGGTGAGTTCCGCCCGACGCGGCCGGTTTATCCGGAGGCTGGCATCCGTGACGCGATGACTATCGCCGGGAGCGGTATCGCCCGGGTAGCGAAGATGTAGCGCCGCAGCTCAACTCGAACCCGAGCCCGAATCCACCGCGCGGCACACGTCACGACGCATCGACCCCGCGCGCCCACGCCCGCTCCCCCACCGCACTTCACCTAATGCGGCCAGGCCTATTTCGTCCAGAGTTACACTATTCAATTTCACGGAATTCCTGGCCAGAATATCCATCACAAAGGGGCACCATCCGGGAATCCGGGACGCCCGCTTTTCAGGTCTCTTTCACCTGGCAAAGGAGATGGCAGTATGGAGAACACGTCCGTGAAGCCGAGCTGGCTGCGTCGGATGACCCGCCGGGGCGTCGTGGTCGGCGCGACCTCGATCGTCGCGATCGGGGCCGCGGCCGCGATCGCCTCCCCCGCTTCCGCCGCCGAGACGAAGCAGGCCAGCCAGCCGGCGGTGTGTGCGATCGCGACGGCCGGACTCGGCGACCTGGTCGCTCAGCCCGCCTGCGTGTAGTTTCTGCTCGAAGAGCATTCCGTAAACGCGGGCGGCTTCCAGCCACTCCAGCTGAGAAGCCGCCCGCACTCACATATTCGGCAGCCAGTCATCCCAACGAGGTAATCGCGATAATTCCAGCCGCGGAGTGACTCACAACCAGCCGCGCTGGGCAGCTCTCAGGCCCGCCTCGAAACGGCTGGCCGCGCCCAGGCGTTCCATCAGCCCCGCCATCTGGCGACGCACCGTCCGCGCGGAGACGCCCAGGCGGTTTCCGGCGGCCTCGTCGGTCATTCCGGTCGCGAGCAACTTGAGCAGGTCCCGTTCCACCACCGTCAGTCCGTCGTTCGGCGCCTTCAGGGAGGCGGCACCGAGCGGCACGGCCGTTTCCCACGCGCGCTCGTAAATCACGACGAGCGACGCGACGATCGCCGGCTCGCGGGTGCACAGTGCGCCGAGCCTGGTATTGGCCGGATCGATGGGAACGACCGCGGTGCTCCGGTCGAAGACGAGCAGGCGCGGCGGCAGGAGCGGGGCCGTGCGCACCTGGCCGCCGAGATCCGTCAGCCAACGCGCATATGCGTACGTGTCCGGATCATTGCGCACGCTGTCCTGATAGAGCGTCAGAATCGACACACCCCGCGCGAGCGCTTCGCTGTCGAGAGGGCGGGACGCGTCAAGGCTCTCCTTCGACTGCGCCCCGCCCGGCATGACGGACACGCACTCGAAGGACACCTCCCGGGCCAGGCGTTCCAAGCAGTCGAGGACGGCGTCCATTCCCACAAGGTGCTCAGACGCCTGACCCAGCTCGGTCCTCAACTGGGCGTACTCGGTGATGCTCTGGGAGACGGCGGCCCTGCGGTCGGCCAGCCGCCGCTGCTGCTCGGCCAACTCGGCCTCCTGCTGCTGGAGCAGCGCGCCGAGCCCGATGTCCGGGCTGACCGCACGCAGCTGGCCGGGCCGGTCACGCGATTCGCGCATGAGCGAGAACCGGACGAGTTCGTCCAGCCCGGACCGCACCTCCCGGTGGTCGGACAGGCCCAAGGACTGTGAGAGCTCTGCGACGCCGAGGCCGGGCTCGGCGAGCATCGTGGCGTAGATCCGGTCCGCGGTCTGGCTGAGTCCAAGCTCTTGCAGCATGTTCCGTCTTCCCTCGTCCGCTGACCCGCCATCGCTCAGACCTGTGTCAATCCCAGTATTCAGCCCCGTTGACGGTCTGACTCCATGCTGGCCCTTCCAGACAAGACAGCGTACTGGTTCGGATCACCCGGGGGAAGGAAGCGCGATCAAGGGCACGGTGCCGCCACGGTGCCGACACGGCGCCGGCAGCGTGCCCGGACGAGGCCCGGACGGGGCCTGGAGACCCGAATCAGTAGTTGTAGACGTCGCCCAAATCGCCCGGTCCGTGCAGGACCACCTCGACTCCGTCCGGAATCGCGTCCTGGATCCGCTGCCTCGTCAAGGCGGACTCGGCATCCCAGACCGCCGGGGCGCTGCGCAGTTCGACCCGCAGCCGTACTCGATCACCCGACTCCAAGATGAAGCGCGGGCTCGCCGCGTCGTCGTACTCCCGGCCGGAGACGCCCAGGCGGCCCGGCAGGACCCGGTTGAGCTCCGGAAGATCGTCCAGCGCGGGGAAGACGTCCGCCGGGCAGATCCACTGACCAGTGTCCGACCTGCGCGCGCAGTGCTTCTGCCGGCCCAGCGGACGGAATCCGCCCTCGCCCCAGCGCGGGCACCGGTCCGGGGCGAGTTCGACCAGGTCGCCGGGAACGTAGCGGACCCGCGGCTCGACGGTGACGAACGGATGGAAGCCGGTGACCGCCAGGGCGCCCCGCCCGCCGGGCCGAACCGGCTGCCAGCCGGCCTCCTCGTCGAGGACTTCGGCGAGGCACATCGGAGGCATGTGGAAGTACCCGCAGTCCCGGCACTCCAGAGCGTTGCACACGGCCATCTCGGAGAACCCGTAGGCCACGGTGACCTCCGCTCCCCACCACCGCTCCAGCCGATCCCGCCAGCGCGGGGAGAGGAAGAAGCGGCCGGCGGTGATCCGCTCGATGCCCAGGTCGTCCACCCGCCCCCGAGTGCGCAGCAGATAAAGCGTGAGAGCCTTTATACGCTGGGCCCGTATATCAGTGATCGGCGGCAAGCCCGCATAAGCCGGATCCCTGCGCTCCAACAGCGCCGAGACCTGCGCGTAGTGCTCCGGGTTGCACAGGAAGTGGACGAGCATCGACCCGGAGAATCCGGACAGCGCCGCAGCTCCGTGCGTCGGAGCGACCAGGACCAAGGTACGGCGGGCCGCGGCGCGGGGGTCGAAGGCCGTCCGGACCGCATCGAACTCATCCGGCTGACGGAGGAACACCTTCGGATTCCCGGTCGAACCACTCGTATAGCCGAGCACCACATTGTCCGGCGTACCCGTACGCATACTGTGCCGCGCCGCTTCCCACGCGTCCGGCTTGAGCGGAGGCAGGTCGCGCAGTATCAGCTCCGGACGACGCTGATCGAGATCCCCGGCAGGCAGCAGATCCCGATAAAACGCGCTGTGCGCTCGCAGGAACGCGAAGGTCTCACCGAGCTGTGCGGACCGGTAGTCGGCAAGCCGCCTTCCGAGGTCGGGCTCGGGCTCAGGTCCGGGCTCGGCCTTCGGGCCCGCCGCCGTCAGCGTACTGTCCATGACCTGTAAGCTCCCGTCCTCATGGCGAGCGAGGCCACTCAAGCCTCGCTAGATTTGCGCGAACCCTTCCAAAGCAACTCCGGTCGTTTCCCAGGACCGTATCCACGGGAAGTTCGAGAATGCCCGTACTGTCATGCTCCGCACGAAGGACTCGTAGTCGGAGAACACCTGACTGAGGAAGATGAAGAGCTCGATCTCCTGCGCGCTCGCGAGGGAGGTGATGTGCTCCACTCTGTCATCGCGGCCGATATGCGCCCACACCGCGTCCCACAGGAGCTCCGCCTGCATGGCACCGGGGGGCTTGGACGCGACGACGGTGACCCTCACGAGCAGCATGCCGTCCTAATCCCAGCCGATTCCATTGGTGGGACTCCCCGGAATGGTCGCATCCGCGACCGCGTGCGTAACCTGCATCTGCGGCAGCGAAGCCATATCACGCATCGCAATCGCCAGGAGCAGTGTCAGACAACCGACGACAAGCATGCTGACAAGCCAGACAATTCTTGGTGCCGACAGCGAACCGAGCATCGCAGTACCCCTATTCTCTCTCCGCGGCACGGGAGACAACTGTCCCGGCGTCGTCAGGGCGATGCCATGTATTGTTCGGCACCCGCCCGGAACATTGAAGACCTCCAACCTGGACGGAACGGGCCTGTCCCAAGTAGGACGCCGGCCGGACTCGCCCGCCAGCCGAGCCGCCGCCCCCACTGCACCGGCGGCCGCCTGGATCCGGCGTCCTCAGGCCGGACCGGAAAACCCTGAGACCGGACGGCGCGTCAGCGAGTGCCGGAGCACCTCGCCGAGGTCGGCGGCGTACACGAACTCAAGACCCTGTCGAACCTTCTCAGAGAGCTGTTCCGCCGCGGGCTCATTGCCGGACGGCATGACCAGATACTGCGCGTACCCGTGTTTGGCCCAGCGCACCTTGTCCTTCAGCCCAGTCACCGGCAGCAGGCTGCCATCGGCCGCCAGCCCACCGGTCACCGCCACCTCGGTACGCACCATGTGGCCATTAACGAAGGACACGAGCGCGGCAACGATCGCCGCGGCCGTGCCGGCCCACTGCGCGGGATCCGGGCTCGAGCCGTGCGGCAGGCCGCCGTATGCCAGTTCCACGTGAAGGTCCCGCTGCTCGAACCAGACACCGTCCAGCTGCGGCAGCAGCGTCCGGCCCATGGCGCGCAGAGCCGCGTACGCCGCCTGAGCGCTCTCCTGCGCCACAGCGCTGACTGCCCCGCTCGCCTCCACCTTGCCGGTGCCGCGATACGCGTGCACGTCAAGCGGCAGCAGCTCGCCCGCCACCGGTGTCCAAACGCGGCCGAGCTGATGATCCTGCCGGTGCATGAGCCGGTCCGCGTCCGCAAGGGACTGCGTCAGGTCCACCAAGCCCTGCATGATCCGCTGGGCGTCCGCCTCGTAGTCGACGACCACCTTGTCGCGATCGTCAGGGTCGTACCACACCGGCACGTGGTCGCCCTGGTTCTTCATCGAGTGCAGCCGAGTCAGCACGGTCGCCTCGAACGGCGCTTCCAGCCGGTCGTCCGGGACCACCCGCAGCCTCAGCTTGGCGTCGGTCCAGGTGGTGGTGATATCCGAGTCAGGCCGGAACGACTGGCGCATGCTGCCGCCCCCACCCACCGTCGTGATGGAAAGAATCTCCCCGGTCCCCTTGCATCCACTCTTGCGCAACTGCTCCAACAGGTGCTTGTGCTTGAAAAGCACATCATCCCCCTTCCTCAGACCCTGGAAGCAAGGCTAGTGAATCGACCACGCGCCCGGAGCCTTTTCGAACTGCCGGACCTGCGCGTGGGCGAAGCGGGCGCGCCGGTCGTAACATCATCGTCCGCCTGCCGGCTGAGGTGTCTCGACCGGGATGGATTGCGGGTGGCCGGGCCCACTACGGTAACGGGGTGGATCGTGTCATGCAGATCGTCGAGCGTGCCAGGAAATGGGTGCACCAAGACGATCGAGTGCTCGGCGCGTTCGTCCACGGGTCTGCGGCGCGCGGTGAGGTGACGCCGCTTTCCGACGTCGACCTGATCGTGGTCGCCCGTCCCGGACGCAGGGAGGAGATCTGGGCCGAGCGTGAACAGATCAGCCGGACCCTGCTGGGCGCCGCGGTGGTGTCAGCACACGAGGTCTCCCATCAGCGGCCGTTTCGCTGGCAGGCCCGCACCGCTGATCTGCGAATGCTCGACTTGGCGCTCGATGAGGGCGCGATCGACATGTGGCCGGGGCTGTCCGGCGACATGACCTGCCTGCTCGATCGCGGCGACCTTGACCAGCGCCGGATGGACTGGCTCGCCAGCTACCAGCCGCCGGTGTACGACGTCGCCGCAGCCGACGACCAGACGTGGGGAATCCTGTCGTGGCTTGCCGGCGCGCTATTGCACGGCCGGGTAGTACTGGTGCATCGCGGCATCACCGATCTGATCGGCTACCGGATCGTGCCGATCTCCGGCCGTCCCGGGTACGGGCTCGGCAGCGCCGATGAGGATGCCTCCCTGGTCGAGCGGCTTGAGAAGGCGTTACCGCACTCACTGCACCGTGCCGAGTTGGCACGCTCCCTGGAGCAATCCGCGCAGCTCTACCGCGATCTGGTGGTCGACTGGTCGATGCGAACCGGCGCCACACCGCCATCCTCGCTCTTGGCACCCGCCGTCCTCGAGGCATTGAACAAGCTGGTCACCGGCAACGGCGAACGAATCGAGTCTTGATTTCTTGCGCACATTTTGACTTAATAGACGCAGGTCAGAGCAGTGCCCGAGACGGGGGTCGAACCCGTACGACCGCGAGGTCCGGGAGGTTTAAGCTCGATCACCCGCTGCCCGCCGATATACACGACTGTCCGTCTGTGCAGATCAGGCCAGTCAACGTATGTCGGCGGACAGCGGCGTATCAGGGCGGAATGAGACTAGAAGTGAGACTGAGCACGGAGCCGCCATTACGGCCGGCAAGCTTCCGAGGGGTTCTTGCGCAGGACGTTCGCCAGTGTCAGAGAAATCTCATGTTCTCTAACACTTGACAGCACAATTTCTAACAGCCATGCTTGATCCATGGCGACAACAGAAGTCATCTACTGCCGGGTGCCGACATCGCTGAAAGCGCAAATCCAGGAGCGCGCCGATCAGCGCGGTGCCAAGATCGGCGCCGCCGTCACCGACCTTCTAACGCTCGGCGTCGAAGCGGAGAGCAGTGGGTTCCCGTCGCGCATGGTTGAACTCGAACACGAGCTCGCTGAAGAGAGTCGGTTGCGAGCAGAAGCCGAGCAGCAGCAGGCGGCCCTCAGGCAGGCCGTCCATGTCTGGACCGACCGCGCCTCGCAGCAGCTTGCCGACTGTCCGCACTGCAAAAAGCCCATTACCGGATCGGATCTGCTCGTAGGCAGCCAGTGCCCGGCATGCCATAAACCGCTGACACCGCTACTCACACCCGCACCGGCTGCCGGCATTGACCAGAAGGACGTTCTCATGCTGCTCGCAGCAGCCGGGCTCGTCCTCGGCATCGTGGCACTCAGCCGCGGCAAATAACTCATCAGGTAGAGAGGAGGTGATATCGGTGAGCTTCAACCAGGCAATCGAGGTGTGCAGCGTCGTCTTCGCGCTGTTGTGCGTGGGAGCCTTCCTCTCTCAGCCGACCGCCAAGAACGCGCTTCGGGCAGCCGGAGCGATTCTGCCGCTGTTCAAGGCATAGGAAGCACATAAGGCAACTGTGGTTGTCGAGACAACAGACAGTCTGTTGTCTCGACGTAACTGGTCAGGTGATTACGCGTTCGCTGGTAGCCAGGGGTGGCGCTCGGCGAGCATGGTGAGTGCGTCGATGAACCGGATGCCGTGTTTGAGGGCGGTGGCGAGGTAGGAGCGCAGGTCGCAGAAGTCTCTGGCTCCGTCGAGGGTCCGCATCGAGCCGGAGACTTTCTGGCGGAGTTTGAGCATTCTGATCTCGCGCTCCGCGGCGTTATTGTCGAAGGGTACTGTGAATCCGTCGTCGAGGAAGCGCAGGTAGTCGCGTTGCCGGTCGCGCAGGCGCCGGGCCAGGGCGCGTTCCTTGTCCTTCGCCTTGCCGGTCTCGGTGCCCGCGGCGCCGATGAGCGTGGCCGAGCGCAGCCGGCCCACTAGCGTCGCCTCCTTCTCCCGGTCCACGCTCGCATGCCCGGCGG
>DASYAE010000153.1:0-8541 GCA_036501535.1 Actinocrinis sp.
ATCGGGGCGGTGCGGCGTCAGCTCATCGGGGGCCGCCGAGGCGCCGGAGCCGGCCGGGCCGGCTCTCCGGCGCAACGGCGGCTGACCGCACCGCCTCGATCCGCGCCCGTCATTGAACCGATGGGCTCTTCGCGGTCACGCGGCGCCGACCCGGGAGCGGCGGGTCGCGACCAGGCTGGTGGCCGTCGTGGCCGCGAGGACCCCGACGATGACGATCAGCGAGAGCACGGTGTCGATGTGCGGCACCGGCACCGGGCCGACGTGGTGGATCGAGGAGCCGTGCAGCGCCTCGAAGATCATCTTGGCGCCGATGAAGGCGAGGATCACCGACAGCCCGGCGGAAAGGTGCACCAGCCGCCGCAGCGCGCCGCCCACCAGGAAGTAGAGCTGGCGCAGGCCTAGCAGCGCGAACATGTTCGCGGTGAACACGATGTACGGCTCCCGGGTCAGCGCGAAGATGGCCGGGATCGAGTCGAGCGCGAACATGACGTCGGTGGTGCCTATCACGACCACGGCGATGAACAGAGGGGTCGCGAGGCGCCGACCGGACCGCCGGGTGAAGAGCCGCGTGCCGTCGTAGTCCTCGGTCATCGGCAGCCGGCGGCGCAGCGCTCTGATGAGCACGTTCTCCTTGGCGGCGTTCGCGTCGGTGCCGGTGTCGCCGCCGGTGTCAGCCTCAGCTTCTGCCTCATCCGGCGCCGCGTCGTGCCCGCCGACGCCGCTGCGGGCGAGTCGGGCCGCCGTGAACACCAGGAAAGCGCCGAAGATGTAGAAAGCCCAGGTGAAACTGTCCAGGACGGCCGCGCCGGCGGCGATGAACGCGCCGCGCAGCACCAGCGCCAGCAGGACTCCGAGCAGCAGCGCCCGGTGCTGGGCCGCCCGCGGCACCGCGAACCTGGCCATGATCACCACGAAGACGAACAGGTTGTCCACCGACAGGCTGTACTCGGTCATCCACCCGGCGAAGAACTGCCCGGCGTGCGAGGCGTGGGCGACCAGCCCCAGCCCGACGCCGAACACCGCTGCTGCGGCCACCGTGGCCGCCACCCAGCCGGCCGCCTCCTTCACCGGGATCTCCCGCGGCCGCCGGTCGATCACCAGGAAGTCCACGGCCAGCAGGACGAGCAGGCCGAGGACCGTGAGGGCCCAGACCCAGAGCGGAACGTGCATGGCTGCTCCCGCCGCGGCGGGCACCACGCCTTATGCGCGCAGCCCTATCCCGTTGCCCGCGGATCTCTCGTCTCTCGTCGGACACCAACTCTTACTGCGTGCTGACCCCACATTATTCTCAGGCTGAGAACAACGCGTTATTTCGCACAACGCAGCGTGTCCGACATTGGTTCCCGAGCGCCCGGCGAGGCCGGCCGGGACGGTCAGCGGCAGCGGTGATCGTGCGCCGAATACCGTCCGGAGCTGCGGCGCGGCGGGCGGGGCGGGCTCACGCGGCGCTGCTGCGCGGGGCAGGCGCGACGCGGTGGAGGCAGCTGCCCGCCGGATGCGCCTTCAGGCTGCGCCTCGTCAGCCTCGGGATCGGTATGGGCACCGGCCTCGATGCGGGTCGCGGCGTAGGCCGGATCCAGCACCGCGAGCATGAGCGATCCGGTGCGCGGGGCCGCCGAGTCCGGGCCCCCGACCCAGCGCCGGGCCAGCAGCGCGACGGCGCCGCGCGCGGGTTCCCCGCCGACCGAGATGCGGGCGGCGAGCCGCACCAGCGCCTCCCGCCGCTCGGGATGCGGCTCGACCCGGTGGGCGCACAGGTCCAGCGCCCGCCCGGCCGGCCCGGCGAACTGCGGCGAGAGCAGCGCCGCGCGCCACAGCGCCGCGACCGACCGGCCGACCCGCGGGCCGAGCTCGCCGAACCACACCAAGCCCGGCCAGGGCGCCGGCCCCTCCTCCGGCGCCCCGGGCCCGGGCCGCCCGGCCGGATGCCGCGACTCGGGCGAGTCGGGATCTCCGGCCGGGCCGTCGACGGTAGCCGCACCACCGTCCGTCGAGCCCTGTGTCATCTGGTCCGGCTCCCCCGCCGCGTACTTCACCGCCGCGGCCCGCGGATCGCCCTCCCGCTCCAGGTCCGCCGCCAGCGCCATCAGGGCCCTGCCGGCAGCGCGGCGGATCCGGACGTCGTGGTGCCCGCTCCAGCTCTCGAGCATCTGGAAGACCCACGCCCCGCGCGGATCGTCGGCCGCCTCCCCGGCCGCCGCCAGAACGCAGGCCCGGGTGACCGCCGCGGCGACGAGCGATTCCGGCCGCGCGGCCAATGCCGTCAGCAGCGCGGCGGCCTCGTCCGGCCCGATCCGGCCGGACCGGCGGCCCAGCGCATAGGCCGCGGTCGCGCACCGGTGGGCGTCGTCCGCCGCCGCCCACCGCCGGATCAGCCGCCGCACCGGCGCGGCGCGCTCGGTCATGCCGATCTCATGCAGCGTGTCCGCCGCCAGGTACGCGCCCGCCTCCTCGCCGCGCGGCGCCGGAAGCAGCGTATGCGTGAGTACATAGGCCGACCGGCTCGTCGAGGCGTCAGGCGGCGATTCGATCAAAGTGCCGTCGGCGCGCGTGTCGGCGATGTACTCTTCGCCCGTCCGGCCCGCCTCGATCGGCGACCGCTGCGTGACCGCAGCCGCATCGCCTTCCCCATCCTGTCCTTCCCTCTCCCCCTTTGGGCGGCCGTGCTCCGGACGCCCGTCCGAACCCTCCGCGTGCATCGGTCCCATCGACCGGCGAGCCGCGCCCGAACGTCGTGCGCGCACAGTTCCCACCCCCTGTCGTTACCGTTGAGTGCTGTTATCCGGCAACAGTAGCGATGGTTTTGAAAGAGTAAAGTCCTCTGAGTGACGGGTGTCACTCAACGCGCTATCGAATTGTCTCGACGTTCTGATTCCGTGCGCTGACGGCGGCTACGGCCGGCTCTCCGTGTGCCGCGCGGCGCGTAGCAGGGCCGGAACATCGTCCACCTCGATCCGGCCGCGCCGGGCGTGCGCGATGCCGCGCGCGGCCAGCGTGTTGACGGTCCGGCAGACGGTCTCGCGGGCCACGCCCGCGCAGCCGGCCAGCTCGGCCTGGCCCACCGGGACGGTCACCGATTCGGCGCCGTCGTCCTCCCGGCAGGACACCGCGAGCCGGGCCAGCAGCCTGATCAGCCGGTCCGCGGCCGGGTACTCGCCGTACTCGCCGACCTTCGCCTCCGCCTCGCGCACCCGGGCCACCGTCGTCGCCAGCACGGCTAGGCAGAGGCCTGCATCGGTGCGCAGGGTGCGCAGGAACCGGTCGCCGGGGATGCGCCAGGCGCCGACCGCCTCGACCGCCCGGGCGGTGCCCCACCGCGGGCCGCCATCGATGCACCCGAAATCGCCGACCAGCTGCCCGCGCCCGCGGAACGCCAGCAGCCTCGGCGTTCCGGCCGCGGACTCGGCGCTGATCTTGACCACGCCGCGGGCGATGAGCAGCACGTGCGAGGCCGGCGCCCCGTCGAGCATCAGGATCTCGCCGCGGGCGAACTCGGCCCAGGTCGCGCCCTCGCGCAGCCCGGCGGTGTCGGCGGCGGACAGCCTCGGCTCCCGCGCCGGGATCAGGGAGGACGCGCTCACCGCGGGGTGCGGCCGCGGCTGCGGGCGGGCGACACGGTGCGTCGCAACCCGGGTCGGATGTTGTGACGGGTGCTGCGACGTGCGAGGTGACGGAGGTGGTGCCGACGTTTCGGAATACATGTTCCACCGTGCTCCCGAATTGTCACCGAACGTATAGCGTGGGTAAAAAACCGGCCAGGTAAAGAAAACATAAGGAACTGCGTCACGGCCACAGATTAGAGGAAGCCGCGATCCGGTGTGTGACTTCCGTCAAACATGACGACCAGGTTTCGGCGGGCCGTCGCGGAGCGGTCGCCGGCCTCCGCGGGGCGCGTGGATGGCAGGGGCTGGACACCGGTCGGCCGAATGCCCTGTCCGGCGCGGGCCGCGGGGGTGGATTTCGGCCATGGGCGCCGCGCGCCGTCGGAACGACCCTGGGATGCGTGGACCGCTCGCCGCCGACGGCCCCTGTGGCCTGGTTCTCTCCGCGATCTGCTTGTAGCATCACCAGCGCGCAGATCATGAATCGTTTCAAGATCGGACTGGTGCCCACCATGGTGCAGCGCGCTGCCCTCGGACCGCAACGGCGAACCCTGATCAAGAGCGGACTCGGCCTGGCCGCGGTCGCGGTCGCCGGGTTCCCCACATTCGTACCATCGAAAGCTGCCGCCGCGACCGCCCCGAGCGCGGGAGGCGGCGCCAGCGCCGGCGCGGCGAGCCCGGCGGCGTCGGCCGCGGCGAGCGACTGGCGGCGCTACCTCACCGGGCCCGGAACTCGTAACGTTTCACCGGCCCGCGTGCTGGCCTCGGCGGGTGACGTGAAGAACCCTGACGCGCTGCTGAAGCCCGGCGGCGCGGTCACGGTGCTGACCCGGCCGCAGCCGCCGACGCCGCCGGCGTGGCCCGCCGGGACCACGGCCGCCGCCTCCTCGTTCCACGCGCCGAACAGCGGCGACAACGGCGCGCCGACCACCTACGACCCGTCCAACGCGATCGACGGCGACCCCACGACCTTCTGGAACGACGCGAATCCGGACACGTACCCCGCCACGCTCACGATCACCTCGCCGACCCCGGTCACGCTGCCCGGCGTCACGCTGCTGTCGAACTCCGACGGCGTGCCGGCCGACTTCACCGTGCAGACCTGGGACGGCTCGGCCTGGCAGACCTCGGCGACGGTCACCGGGAACAGCGCCGTCCAGCTGCCGATCCCGTTCCCGGCGCCGGTGACCACGACCCGGGTCCAGCTCGTCGTCACGCTGGACCAGTCCTCGCCGGAGGGCGACTTCACCCGGGTCAACGAGCTCTACCCCGGCCTGGTCGAGGTGATCACGCCGCCGAGCGTCACCATCGACTTCGGTAAGAACGTGGTCGGCTACCCGCACGTCGACTTCGCCTGGGCCTCGGACAACAACCCCGGCGTGCGCCTCGCCTTCTCCGAGACCACCGAATACCTCACCGACCGCTCCGACTTCGCCCGCTCGGACAACTCCGGCGGCGGCCCCGGCACCGACCAGTACGCGGTGCCCGCCAAGGGCGCCTCCTGGACCGACACCGAGGGCTACGAGACCGGCAGCCAGGTCTACGCCGAGGGCCTGCACGGCTTCCGCTACCTGAAGATCACGCTCGACGCGCTGTCCACCGACGCGCCCGCCGCGCTGCCGTACGGAACGGTCGCCATCGACTCGGTCTCGCTCGACTTCCACGGCTACATCGGCACGCCGGAGAGCTACGCCGGCTGGTTCCTGTGCTCCGACGACGACCTCAACCGCTACTGGTACGCCGCCGCCTACACCAACGAGATGGTCATCTCGCCGTTCCTGGCCAGCGACTGCGATCCGCGCGGCGCCGCGAGCCCGACGCTGCTGGGCAAGCTGGTGCTGCAGGACGGCGCCAAGCGCGACCGCGATCCGTACGTCGGCGACATCGCCGTGTCAGGCCGCACGCTCTACCTCACCCATCCGGACGCCGCCGCGGCGGCCAAGGACATCCTGGTCGATCTGGCCGTTCACCAGCGCTCGGACGGCTGGATCCCGCCGGCCTCGATCAACGACTACACGCTGCCGCTGTTCGACTATCCGCTCTGGTGGGTCACCGCGAGCTGGGACTACGTGCTCTACAGCGGCGACACGGCGTACGCGTCGACCTATTACTCCAATCTCGTCGCAGTACTCGACGGCTGGTACGTGAGCGTCACGGACAGCAGCGGCCTGCTGAACAAGGGCCTCAACGGCACCGGCGGCTACGGCGACTACGCGTTCCTGCCGCGCAGCGGTGAGATCACCTATTACAACGCCAACTATGTGCAGGCTCTCAACGACGCCGCGCAGATCGCCCGCGTGACCGGCCACCCCGCCGACGCCACCCGCTGGACCCAGCGCGCCGCGACCGTCGCGACGGCGATCAACGCAGCGCTCTGGGACACCGCCGCCGGCGCCTACCTCGACTCCGGCACCGGTCCGGTCCGCCACGCCCAGGACGGCAACTCGATCGCGGTCACCGCGGGCGTCGCCGACCCGGCCCGGGCCGCCTCGGCGCTGGCCTACCTGGAGGCGAACACGAAACTGGCCTACGGCAACGCGTTCATGGACAACGACACGCTGTCAGGGGTCGGCGACGCGAGCCAGCGGGTCTACGCATTCACCTCGTACCCCGAGCTGGTGGCCCGGTTCCGCACCGGCGCGGCCGACTCGGCCGTCGACCAGATCAAGCGCACGTACGGCTGGATGTACGCGAACGACCCCGGCGTCACGGCCTGGGAGGGCATCGGCCCCGGCGGCACGCCATACGAGGGCGCATATACGAGCATGGCGCACGGCTGGTCGACCGGCGTGCTCCCGGCCCTGACCAACGAGATGCTGGGCGTGACGCCGACCGGCCCCGGCTTCGCGACCTGGTCGGTGGCCCCGCACCCCGGCGGCGGCGTCGACTGGGCGCACGGCCAGGTGCCCACCCCGCACGGACCGCTGACCGCGCAGTGGGAGGTCGGCTCCGGCCGCAACGGCGAGCCCTCCTTCACGCTGCAGATCACGGCGCCGCGCGGAACCAGCGGGCAGGTCGTGGTACGGGCCGGAAGCGCAAAGGCCCAGGTGCGGGTCGACGGCCGGCTGGTCTGGGACGGTGAGGCGGGGGCCGCGAAGTCGAAGGCCGATAATGCGCAGCTCTCCGGCGGCTATGTCACGCTCGACGGCATCGGCGCAGGTCAGCATACGGTCGTGGTCAGCTGATACACAGTCGGCTGACCCGATCGGGCCGTTGATCATCGCTGTCGCCGCTGGTCGGCGCCGCCGGGGCACGATTCCGGCGGCGCCGACCAGCGGCGCCCATAATTGATCGTGTGGACACGCCCGACCTTGACAGCGCCGCCGGGGCTCGTGCGCCCGGCCGCAAGAAGACCGGCCGCCGGCCGGGGGGCGCGGACACCCGCAGCGCGGTGCTGGGCGCCGCGCGAGCCGAATTCGCCGCGCACGGCTACGAGAAGACCAGCATGCGCGGCATCGCCCGGGCGGCCGGTGTCGACCCGGCGCTGATCCACCACTATTTCGGGACCAAGCAGCAGCTGCTGCTCGTGGTGCTCGAGTTGCCGGTTGACCCGCGGGTCATCGTCGAGCAGGTGCTGGCCGGCGACCTGGCGACGGTCGGCGAGCGGCTGCTGCGGTTCGCGCTGACGCTGTGGCAGAACCCGGGCGTGCGCGACCGGATGGTCGCCACGGTGCGCACCGCGCTCACGAACGAGCAGATCACGGCGCTGATGTGGGGCATGCTGCGGCGCGAGGTGGTCCCGGTCATCGCCGCGCGGCTGCCGGTGCCGGACCCGGAGCTGCGGGCCGAGCTGGTCTTCTCCCAGATGGTCGGCCTGGCCATGGCCCGGCACGTGATCGGCGTGGAGCCGCTGGCCTCGGCGGACGTCGAGAAGCTGGTCGCGCTCGTCGGGCCGACCGTGCAGCGGTACCTCACCGGCGACTGACTGTACTGACTGTAAGGCCGCGGCTCTCGGCCGATCACAAGACACCGCACCCGACCACTTGACCGGTCCCCGACCGGTCCCGCAAAATTCATCGCGTGATGAATTCTTTGGAGGCGCAGGACGCCACGCTGCCCTCGACGCCGGCGATCGAAATCCGCGGGCTGCGCGTGGTGCGCGGGGGCCGGGTCGTGCTGGACCGGCTCGACGCGGTGGTGGCGCGCGGCCACGTCACGGGACTGCTCGGGCCGAGCGGCTGCGGCAAGAGCACGCTGATGCGCGCGATCGTCGGCGCGCAGAAGACCGCCGGTGGCGAGGTGCGGGTGCTGGATCGGCCGGCCGGCAGCCCGGATCTGCGGCATCGGCTCGGCTATGTGACGCAGGCGCCGTCGGTCTACGCGGACCTCTCCGTCATCGAGAACCTGCGCTACTTCGCCGCGATCATCGGTGCGCCCAAAGGCGATCCGGCCCGCGTCATCGGCGAGGTCGGCCTGCGCGGCCGGGAGCACGACTCGGTCGGCCGGCTCTCCGGAGGGCAGCGGGCCCGGGTCTCGCTGGCCGCCGCGCTGCTCGGCGCACCGGACGTGCTCGTGCTCGACGAGCCGACCGTCGGGCTCGACCCGGTGCTGCGCCAGGAGCTGTGGTCGCTGTTCCGGCACCTGGCCGGGGACGGCGTCACGCTGCTGGTCTCCAGCCACGTCATGGACGAGGCAGCACGCTGCGACCGGCTGCTGCTGATGCGCGACGGCGAGATCATCGCCGACGACAGTCCCGGCCGGCTGCTCGCCCGCACCGGCACGACGCAGATCGAGGACGCGTTCCTCAGCCTGGTCGACGCGGCCGCCGACGCCCCTGCCGGCGCCGGGAATCCCGAGAAGGAGTCCTCCCGATGAGCTTCGCCCGGATCCGCGCCACCGCCCTCAGGGTGCTGCTCCAGCTGCGGCACGACCCGCGCACGGTCGCGCTGCTGATCGTCGTGCCCTGCGTCCTGGTCACGCTGCTCAAGTACGTGTTCGA
>DASYAE010000154.1:0-9345 GCA_036501535.1 Actinocrinis sp.
GACCGTGTGCGCTTCAGAGTCCTGATTGGTCCAGGTGACCGTCGTGCCCGCGGCGACCACCAGCGCGGCCGGCGAGAACGCGAAGTTCTTGATCGTGACCGCGTTTCCGGACGTCGGCGTCTGCGGCGCGGCGTCGGCCGGAGTCTTGATGGCAGCGCTCTGGACGGCAGTGCCCTGAGCAGCAGGGCTTTGAGCGGCAGGGCTTTGAGCAGCAGAGTTTTGATTGGCAGGGCTTTGATTGGCTGAGCTTTGATAGGCAGAGTGCGGCGCATGGTCTCGTTCCTGGTCGGCCGGGCGGTCCCGGATTGCGGCGGAGCGGCGGCGGCGCGTGCAGCGCTTCCGCCGGTGGCAAATACGCGTCCGGTTACAGCGCGGCCCCGGCCGAACCGCGGTGTAACCCGGTCCGTATGAGAAGGGTGGACGGAAATTCGCCCTCAGATTCAGACCTTCCGCGAGGCCCCGCCCCCGCGGCCGTACCACGCAGGAGCCGCTCGCGATGAGACGTGACCCGACCCTGGCCGGCCCGGATGCGGGGGCCCACAGTGCCTGTGCCGAAGCGCGATGATGCGCGGCATGACCGGCCTGCGGTTCCAGACGCCGCCGCTCCGGCGCTGCCGGCGCGCCCGCTGGAGCGGCCGCGGATGTTAGCCACTGCCGCGTATCCGAACTGGGACGCGATCTATGTCGACAACGTGCAGCGGATCTACCGCCTGATGTACTCGCGGGTCGGCAACCGCTCCGACGCCGAGGACCTGACCTCGCAGGTGTTCCTCGCCGCCCTCGGCCCGCTGCGCGCGACCGCGAGCGTGGGCGAAGTGCGGGCCTACCTGACCGCGACCGCGCGCACGGTGCTCGCCGAGCATTGGCGCCGCACGCTCGGCCAGGAGCTCACCGACATCGACCCGGACCGGATCGACCTGGCAGACTACGATGCCCCGCGCCAGGCGGCGCCGGCGTCGGCGCCCGGCACCCGGGAGCGCGCCGAGCGGATCCTGGCCGCGCTGCCGGAGCGCTACCGGCAGATCCTCGAGCTGCGCTTCCTGCGCGGGCGCACGATCCGGCAGGCGGCCGGCGAGCTCGGCGTGTCGACGGCGAACGCGAAGGTGCTGCAGCACCGGGCGCTGCGCAAGGCGGCGGGGCTCGACGCGTCGGAGCACGAGGCGGGAGGACGGGCACTGTGAAGCGCATCATGGGACGTTCCGCAGAACGCTACGTCGACCGGCTGCTGCGCGGGGAGCGGCCCGGCTCGTTCGCGCCGACCGACGACGAGGCGGCAATGGTGACGGCGGCGATCGAGCTGAAGGCCGCGGATCCCGACGCCGCCGTGCCGCGGCCCGAGTTCGTCGACGCCCTGCACGAACGCCTTGCCGAGGCGCGGGTCGCGGCCGACGCGGAGTCCCGGGCGCCCGCCGCGCCTTCGGCGGGCGTGCGTCACCCGCGGCGCCGCTGGATGCTGGCCGCCGGGGCGCTGACCGCCACGGGCGTGGCCGTCGGCACGGTCGTCGGTCGGCTCACCGGCTCCACGGCGCCGAGCGCGCCGAACACGCCGAACGCGGCCTCGCAGAACACGGTGATCTCCCCGACGGCCGGGACCTGGCAGAGCGTCGCAGCCTCCGTCGATCTCCCGACCGCGGCCGTCCTCCCTTTCGACCTCGGCGCCGTCAGCGGTTTCCTCTACCGCACCGACGGCCGCGTCCGCGCCGTGTCCGGGACGTGCACGCATCAGGCCTGCCGCCTGAGCTTTGACAAGCCGAGCGACCTGCTCGTCTGCCCGTGCCACGGCGCCACGTTCACGCTGAGCGGGGTCAACCTCGCGCACCCGCGGCGCACCTCGAGCCCGCTGCCCGGCCTGCCCCGGCTGCCGGTGCGCGAGCAGGGCGGCCAGATCCAGGTCTACGCCCCGCCCCCGGAACAGGTGACGGCCGACCCCGCCGCGCGCTCGGCAGCGAGTCAGTAGCCTGCTAGAGCTGGACGGCGGCCGCGGCGTCGGCCTCGGCGTCGACCTCAACGTCGCTCTCGGTCGGGACCGCTTCGGCGAGCGTGTCGCGCAGCCCTAGGCGCAGGTGCTCGCTGTGGTAGACCGCCTGGTCGAGCAGCTGTGCGACATGGTTGTCGAAGAGTGCGTAGACCATGTTCTTGCCCTGACGCGTCGCGGCGACCAGGCCCAAGTTGCGCAGTAGCCGCAGCTGGTGGGACACGGCGGACTGCTCCATGCCAGCGTGCTCGGCCAGCTGCGTGACGGTGCGCGGCTCCCGGCGCAGCGCGGCGAGGATCAGCAGCCTGCTCGGCGTGGCCAGGGCCTGGAGCGTGGCGGCGACCTGCACGGCGGACGCGGCGGTCAGCTGCGCCGCGGGGGGAGCGTCGTGGTCGCCGATGCGATGGCCCATACCGCGCAGGATACCAGGCCTGTACGCATGAATATCTCTTCATGGGAGCCTGTATAGTGGACCGATAATGCCCCGAGAAGGGACCGCCCGTGGCCGTCAAGCTGCTCGAACCCGCCGCCCCCGCCCCCGCCTCCGCGAACGCGCCGGAGGCCGTGGTCGAGCGCCCCGAGTTGTCGAGGCCGCGGGGCAATACCGCGTGGGCGCTGCCCGAGGTGCGCTGGGCCGCGCTGGCCACCGCGCTGTTCCTGATCGGCCTGGTCGCGCACCTCGCGCACGCTCCCGGCTGGCTGGCGTGGACGTTCTTCCTGGCGTGCTACGGCGCGGGCGGCTGGGAGCCCGCGCTGGCGGGGCTGCGCGCGCTGCGTGGGAAGACGCTGGATGTGGACCTGCTGATGGTGGCGGCCGCGCTCGGCGCCGCAGCGGTCGGCCAGGTCCTCGACGGCGGCCTGCTGATCGTCATCTTCGCGACCTCCGGAGCGTTGGAGGCGCTGGCCACGCACCGCACCGCGCAGGCCGTGCGCGGTCTACTGGACCTCGCCCCCCAGCGCGCGGCGCGCCTGGGCGCCGACGGGGTCGAAGAGCTCGTTGACGCCGCCGCGCTGCAGGTCGGTGACAGGGTGCTGGTGCGCCCCGGCAAGCGCATCCCGGCCGACGCGCTGGTGGTCTCCGGGGCCAGCGAGGTGGATCAGGCCACGATCACCGGCGAGCCGCTGCCGGTCGCCAGAACCGCCGGGGACGCGGTGTTCGCCGGCACCCGCAACGGCACCGGCGCGCTGACCGTTACCGTGCAGCGGTCCGCCCAGGACAGCGTGCTCGCCCGCATCGTCGCAATGGTCGAGCAGGCCTCGGCCACCAAGGCCAGCACGCAGCTGTTCATCGAGAAGGTGGAGCAGCGCTACTCGCTCGGCATGGTCGGCGCGACCCTGCTGCTGTTCGCGGTCCCGCTGATCGCCGGCGCGGCGTTCTCGCCCACGCTGCTGCGCGCGATGACCTTCATGATCGTGGCCTCGCCGTGCGCGGTGGTGCTCGCCACAATGCCGCCGCTGCTCGCCGCCATGGCCAACGCCGGACGCCACGGGGTGCTGATCAAGTCCGCCGTGGTGATGGAGCAACTGGGCGCCACCACCCGCGTCGCCTTCGACAAGACCGGCACCCTGACCGAGGGCACCCCGCGCCTGACCGACATCAGGATCCTGCCCGCTGCGGGCCACGGGGCGGGCCTCGACGAGACTCGGGTCCTCGCGCTGGCCGCCGCGGCGGAGAACCCCTCCGAGCACCCGCTGGCCCGCGCCATCGTGACCGCTGCGCAGGACGCCGGCCTGCCGCTCGCGCCGGCCGAGCGGTTCACCGCCCGGCCGGGCCGTGGCGTCAGCGCGCACGTCGAGGGGCGCCTGGTCGAGATCGGCGCCCCCGCCCACCTGCTGGACGCGGCCGATCCGGCGGCCGCGGACCTGGTCGCAGAGCTCGAAGACGGCGGGGCGACGGCCGCGGTCCTGCGCCTGGACGGACGGCCGGTCGCGGTGCTGGGCATCGCCGACCGGCTGCGCCCGACCGCCGCCGACGCGGTCGCCCGGATCAGCGCGCTCACCGGGTCCGCCCCGCTGCTGCTGACCGGGGACAACCAGCGCGCTGCGATGCGCCTGGCCGCCGAGGTCGGCATCGACCGGGTCCGCGCCGCCCTGCTGCCCGGCGACAAGGTCGAGGCCGTGCGCGCCCTGCAGGCCGAGGGACAGCGCGTCCTGCTGGTCGGCGACGGGGTCAACGACGCCCCGGCCCTGGCCACCGCACACACCGGAATCGCGATGGGCCGCGCCGGATCGGACCTCGCGCTCGACACCGCCGACGCCGTCGTCATGCGCGACGATCTCGCGACCGTCCCGGCGGTCATCGACCTCTCCCGGCGCGCGCGCCGCGTCGTGGTCGCCAACCTGGCCGTCGCCGCCGTGATCATCGCCACACTGGTGACCTGGGACCTGGCCGGGCACCTGCCGCTGCCGCTCGGCGTGCTGGGCCACGAGGGCTCCACCGTGATCGTGGGACTCAACGGGCTGCGTCTGCTGCGCCGCTCGGCCTGGACACGAGCACTGCGAGCAGGCGAGCGTCAGCGTCCGTAGGTGTAGGCGCGAGGGCTGCGACGCTACGAGTGCTCGGACGACTGCTCGGACGGCCGATCGGACGGGACCACCGACGCCCCGGCCTTGGCGACGATCTCCTGGAGCGCCAGCACATGCCGGTCGAAGGCGGTGCGGCCCTCCGCGGTGAGCCGGGCCGAGGTGCGCGGCCGCTTGCCGACGAAGGCTTTGCGGATCTCGACGTAGCCGGCCTCCTCCAGCGTGCTGAGCTGTTTGGACAGGGCGGAGTCGGACAGGCCGACGCTGTCGCGCAGGACTGAGAAGTCCGCCCATCCGGTCGCGGTGAGGAAGGCGACCAGGGAGAGCCGGGTGGGCGCGTGGATCAGCTCGTCGAACCTGGGCGTGGTCATCCCTGGCCCCTGGAACGGCGCACCAGGGCGTCCGTCTCGTAGCGCATGAGCATCTGCCCGCCGATCGCGAAAAGCACCGCGGCGATCGCGGCGGCGATGGTGGCCGGATAGTGGACCCCGGCCGCGTTCAGGCCGAGCGCCGTTGCCACCACCACGCCGAGCAGGACCGCTACGAAGACCGCGAACCAGATCAGTGTCTTGCGGGCGGCTCTCGGGCCGCTCAGGCTGCGGTGCGGCGGGGCGCTGCGCAGTGCGCGCAACGCCAGCCGGTCGATGACGAAAGAGCCGACTGTGAACAGGGCGATACCCATCCCGATCAACACGCCGCGCCCGGACTCCATGGCCGCCGCGAGCGCGACCACCAGGACGGCCCGGACCCACCAGTACCAGCCGGGGATGACCGCCCGCCGGAGCGCCTGCTCGCGCCGCCGGCCGATCTCGCTCAGTGCGCGCGCGGCTTCCACCGGCTCGGCCTGCTCGTCCATTTTCCCTCCTCGATAGTACTTTCCTAATAGGAAAGTACACGGCGGCCCGCAGCCTCGCAAGTGGCGGCTGACCCGCACGATCGCCTTCATGGCAGGCGCCATCAGGGGATTGCTAAATGCTTGCTCCGGACCGGCGCACGCGACACGCCGGTAATCCACATGAGCCTCGTGCCGCGGCCCGCTACGATCTCGTTCCATGTTCGGCTCTATGTGCGCATGCGCATGCGCGTGCGTTGTTCGGATCCGCCTCGCCTAGCGGCGGGCCGACCCGATCCCTGATCTTTCACGCCCCGCCGCATCCGGTCCATCCGCCGGTGCGGCACTTCGCGCTGCCCGGCTCCGATCGCGATCCGCAGCGGAGCATCCATGAGCAGGTACGCACGCCACGAACTCGGCCAGAACTTCCTGGCCGACCCGGACCTCATCGCCGCCGTGCAACGCCTCGTGCGAACCGGGACGTCCGGCCCCATCATCGAACTCGGCGCCGGCGACGGCGCCCTGACCAGGCCGCTGGCCCGCCTCGGCCGCCCGGTCACGGCGCTGGAGATCGACCCGCGCCGGGCCCGCCGGCTCGCCCTGAACCTCCGCGCCGGCAGCGCGGACGCCGCAGGGCGCGTCGAGGTCGTCTGCGCCGACATCCTGCGCCACCGGCTGCCCGACACGCCGCACACCGTCGTCGGCAACCTCCCGTTCCACCTGACCACCGCCGTCATCAGGAGGCTGCTCGCCGAGCCCGCCTGGACGTGCGCCGTGCTGATCGTGCAGTGGGAGGTCGCGCGCCGCCGCGCGGGCGTCGGCGGTGCCAGCATGCTGACCGCGTCCTGGTGGCCCTGGTACGACTTCCGGCTCGTGCGCCGCATCCCGGCGGCGTCGTTCCGACCGGTGCCGTCCGTCGACGCTGGCCTGATGACCATGCACCGCCGCCCCGTCCCGCGCGTCACCGCGCGGCGTGACTATCAGACCTTTGTCAAAGAGGTCTTCCAGTCCCCGGGCCGGGGCCTGCCGGAGATGATCCTTCGCACCGGCCGGGTGCACCGATCCGACCTGCACGCCTGGCTCCGCCGCAACCGGATCCCGATCCGCGCGCTGCCCAAGGACCTGACCGCCGAGCACTGGGCCGAGCTCTGGGAACTGACCGGGCCTGCTCCGCGCTCTACCGATCGGTCAGAAGGGGCCCGGAACGCAGCTGCAACACGGTCGCGACAGCCGCGATGGTCTCAGGGAACAGATCGATGATCATGATTCGGCGGTCTCCCGATGAGGTCGGGGAGCTATGCGCGGGAGTATGAAGCGCGAGTCCGGGACCGTGTCCAACGTCAGCCGGATTCCACGCTCCAGCGTCCGTTCAAAACTCTCTCGCACGACCTTCTCGTCCCTGAGGCCGTCGAGGCCGAGGAAGTAGCCTTTCGCGGTCGCGGGAATCGACGGCTCGTCGTGTGTCGGATGAAGAGCAAGCCTTCTCAGCAGATCATCCAGCCTCGTGTCTCGGTGTACGAGGCTGTAGTATCGAACGCTGAGAAGGTCGATGACACAGTGCCACAGCCATCGTGCGTCGGTTTCGGGCAGGTAGATGGCCAGCTTCTGCTCGATGACCCGGGCCGCCAGCCGGAAGCGCTCGTAGCGGGAGTGCAGCTGCAGGTCGGTCAGATCCGCCGCGTCGCCGTCGTAGAACCGCCGCCGAATGCCCTCTTCGGTGATGTAGTAGAAGCCGTAGGCCTGCTCCATCATCTCGAAGCCCAACGACCTGATGAGGTCGCGGCTCTCCCGCCGGCGCTGCGTCGACTGCACGACTGATCCGACTGCGAGACCGCCGAGCAGAGCCGTGAAACCCGCGCTCGCCGCATCGAGGACCAATTGGATCAGAAACGAGTCCGCCATAGGCGTCCGATTGTACGGCGGTGCACCCGGTGAGAGAGCGCCGTTCGTCGAATCTCGACCGGTTCCCCCCGCTGGTACCGGGGGCGTCAAGGCTCTGCACTACCTGGTCAGGGCGTGTCGGCTCGGCGGGCGAGGACGAGCCGGCACCGCGGGCTGCCGTCCTTGCGCCGCCCCAGCGCCGTCAGGGGGGCCGTCGTCACGGTGAATCCGGATGCTGCCAAATCGTCGCGGACCGCGTGCAGCGAGCAGGTGCGGTAGTACATGACGAACGGGGGGCGCCACACGGCGTTGCGGATCCGCATGGCTGCGTCGAACCCGAGCAGTCCCCAGTACCAGCCGGAGGTGATGGGCTGCGGCGCGCCGAGCGGGAAGGCGAAGAGGCCGCCGGGCCGCAGCGCGCGGTGCACCTCGGCGAACAGTGCGGGCCGTTCGGCGGGCAGGAAGTGCCCGAGCGCCCCGAAGCTGACCGCCAGGTCGAAGGACCCTGCGAAGGGCAGGGCCCGGACGTCGGCCCGCACCCACTGGGCGTCCGGGTGCGCGCCGCGCGCCTGGCCGAGCATCCCGGTGCTGAAGTCGACGCCTGTGACGCGTCCCTTGCACACGGATGTGAGGACCCGGATGCCCGCGCCGGTGCCGCAGCACACGTCCAGTCCCCGGTCGAACGGGCCGAGCGGGCGCAGCGTGTCGGCGGTCGCGTCGAGGATTTCGTCGGGGGTGCGGAACGAGGTGTGGTCGAACTTCGGGGCGAGCAGGTCGTAGCCGCCCTCGACCGAGGAGAGCGCCTGTACCGCCAGTTCACGCAGCGACGGGCCTTGAGACGAGGACATTGGCCAAGGGTACTTCCTCGGCTTGTTCCGATTCCTCTGCGCCGCCCGCTCAGGCTGGCCGGTCTGCCGAGGCCGGCCCGCGCAGCAGCTCCAGCCCGGCGTCGGGGAACGGCAGGCCCCAGCGCTGCTCGTACTCCTGCGCCGGATACGCGGCCCGGGCCCGTTCGCCCATGTCGAGGATCGCCGCGATCACCTCTTCGGTGCGCACCCGCGCGGACCACGCCAGTTGCCCGCCGGTCCACCAGCGCTGCGGGGAGCTGAGGTCGGGGAACCGGACGATCTGGACCAGGACCAGGTCGGCGGCGCCGGAGAAGAAGACCCGCCAGCCGCCGGGCTCCCCGGCCAGGTGCGCGAGGCTCGCCGAGGAGCCCAGCTTCAGGTCGAGGGCCGCGCGGAACAGCTCGGCCAGCGCGTCGCCCACGTACTAGGTGCGCAGCTCGAGCGTGTCGGAGCCGTGCCGCCAGGTGCACCGGGCCCAGCCGTGGGACGTCACCGTCCAGGTCAGCTCGAGGCCGGGTGCCTGCGACGTCATGCGGTCCGCCTGTCAGCGTCAGCTGTCGTTCTGCTGCGGGAAGTGGGGGTCGTAGGGATACGCGGTGATCAGCTGGCCGTTGGTGCCCACCACGACCTGCATCTCGTACAGCGGCCGCGGGTCGGGCCCCTGAGTGGTGCCCACGGGAGCGGGCTCGAGGCTCAGCGTGTAGATCGTACCTGGCCTCGGCGCGCCGGTGGCCGGGTCGGGGGAGTTCGGCGCCTGCGTGCCGTACTTCACCGTATCCTCGATGAGCTCCCTGATGTCCTCGGGAGTGTAGTAGTTCATGTACAGGATGCCGTCCGGGTCCAGCTCCGATCCGCCCTGCGTGTGCCCGTTGAGCGAGTGCTGCAGCTGCGCCTCGCCCTGGCCCTCGAACAGCGCGGAGCAGTCGCGCGGCGCGGCGTTCGTCAGGACGCTGTCGGCGAGCCCGACGCCGCCCGCGCCGCCCCGAGCCGCCATCCGGTCCACCGGGCAGGCGCTGTCGGTCTGTGCCTGCTGGTCGACCGCCTGCTGTTCCGCCTGCTCGTTCCCGACGTCCTGGGTGACCTGCGCGGAGGCGTCGGCCAGCGCCTCGATCTGGACATCCGCCGCGTAGTCGATCGTGTAAGAGACCGAGATCTCCACGCCGGGGTCCGCCGCCGCCTCCTCGTCGGCCTGTTCCTGCTCCTGCTGCTTGATCTGCGCCGTCTCCGCGGCGCTGCCGGTGTCGACGCAGGTCATCGTGCTGGTGCCGTCGACCGGCAGGGTCGCG
>DASYAE010000155.1:0-28423 GCA_036501535.1 Actinocrinis sp.
TCGAGATGGCCTTCGACGGACGCCTGCACCCCGAGCAGGACTCAGCCGTCGGAGTGAAAACCGGCGACACACCCTAAAGTCCGACCCCTGATTCACCGATACTCCAAGTAGACCAACGCCCACCAAAAGAGACACAGACCCTGGCGAAGTCGGGCTGCTGGTCAGGCGGGTGTTAGCCCGAGGCTGTGGCAGAGCATGGATATTCTGGTGGGTCGGCGTGGCGGTGTCGGTTTGTCGTAGTGGTCGCCGAGGCGGCAGATGTTGAGGGCGATGGCGGTGCATACGTTCTGCAGGTGGGTTTTCGCCAGGCCGCGGTAGCGGGCGTGGCGTAGGTCGGGGCCGCGTACGGCCTGGGAGATGGTGCCCTCGATCCCGGCGCGCTTGTTGTAGAGCGTCTTGCACGCGGGGTCGTTCTGGTCGGTTCGGTTCGCGACGACGGCGTCACGCACGTCTTGCGGCGGGACGGTCAGGCGGCGCGGGGTGGGCAACGCCGCCCGAGTGCACTGGTCGCGCTGATCGCAGGGTACGCAGTCGCGGCGGGAGAAGGCGAAGGTGACCAGGCCCCGTTTGTCCGGGCGCATGGAGCGGCTGATCGCGCTGGCCGGGCAGCGCGCGCACCCGGCTTGCCAGTCGACCTCGAAGTCGTAGGGGGTGTACAGGTCGGTCTTGGCGTTGCGGCCGTTGCGCGCGGTGATCGGCGCGATCAGGGCGATCCCGGCGGCGGCCGAGGTACCCAGGTTCTCGGCGCTGGGGTATCCGGCGTCCATCAGGTGCTCGCCGGGGGGCAGGCCGCGGGCGGTGAGTTTGGCCTGGATCGGGGCGGTGGCGGTCACGTCCGGGTCGGTGGCCGCGGTGGTGTGCACGTCGGTGACCAGGTGCGGCAGGTCCTGGTCGCAGGATTCGGTCAGGTGGACCTTGGCCCCGACCTACTCCAGGTCCTCGTCCTGGCCCCGGCCTTTGGTGCTGTAGCGCACCTCGGGGTCGTGCGGGCAGTGTATCCGGGTGTGTGAGGGCGCCAACCGCTCGGCGTCGCGTAGCCGCCACCCGCCCTTCCCGTCGGCCTGGACCTGCTGGTCCCACCACCTCGCGCACCAGCGCGAGGGCGGGCAGCCGGTTGAGCCAGTGCGCTGACGGATCGGCGTCGATCGCGGCCAGCAGCGACGCGCCGTCCGCCGCGATCTGCCGGGCCAGGGTGTCCGCGCTGGTCTTCGAACTGCCGCGCCCGAGCAGTCGGGCCAACTCCACCCGCCGCCCGTACCGCTCGGCCCACCCGGCATCCAGCAACGGCACCAGCAGTCCCGGGCTCAGCGCCGCGATCTCCTCCAGCGCGCAGCGCAGCGACTCCCCGACCAGCTCGATCCGGTTCAGGACGCGCACCGCGCCGAGCACGTGCGTGGAATCGGTGCGCGCCCGCCCCCGGGCCCGCACCAGCCCGGCATCCTTGAGCCGGGCGATCATCACGTCGAACAGGGCGTCCGCGCGCCCGGTCTCGGCCAGCCGCGCCCGAAACTCGCACAACACCGACGCGTCGAACCCCGTCGCCTCCAGTTCCAGGCCCAGCAGGTACTTCCACGAGATCCGGTCCGCCATCGCCGCCACCGCGTCCCGGTCCGAGAGGCGGTGCAGGAACTGCAGCACCGTGACCATCGCCAACAGCGCCGGCGAGACGGACGGCTGCCCACGCTCCGGATACATCCCGGCGAACGCCTCCGCCGTGAAGTCCTCGTCCGCGAACAGCGGACCCAACTCGTCACGCACCCGCATCTCATCCGTGCCCCGCGGATGCACCTTCCACGCCAGCGCAGCTGTGGCCTGCGCAATCTCCCCCACGGCAACCGGACGCAACACCACAGACCCCTTACACAACCACCGAATCGGACATCTACGATGTTGCCACAAGATCAGAGGCCTACTTCGCCAGCAGAATCAGTGCTCCTCCATGTTTCCCTTTGTTACGACTCATGGCGGCAACACCCCAGTGCTATGAATTACCTATGGGAGGCCTCCTCGACAGGTATCCGCATGGCCCCGCCTACGACGAGATGTTCGGGGCGGACGGCCTCCCGCATGCCCATATGAAGGCGCTGCACGACGCCCTGCAGATGCTCACCGGCGACGACCTGGCGCGGCGTGCGGCGGCGCGGGACAGCAGTTTCCGTGACCAGGGCGTCACCTACTCCCACGCGGGCGAGGATTGGGTCTTCCCGCTCGACCTGATCCCGCGGGTGATCCCGGCGGCCGAGTGGGAGCTCGTCGAAGCGGGCGTCATCCAGCGGGTACGTGCGCTGGAGGCGTTCCTCGCCGACATCTACGGGGCCGCGCAGGTCGTCCGCGACGGAGTGGTGCCGCGCTCGCTGATCACCACCTCGGCGGGCTTCTGCCGCTCCGTGCAGGGCATCCGCCCTCCGAACGGAGCACGGATCCAGCTGGCCGGCATCGACCTCGTCCGCGACCAGGCAGGAGTCCTGCGCGTACTTGAGGACAATCTGCGCGTGCCGTCCGGCATGTCCTACACGGTGGAGAACCGGCGGACCATGGCGCGTGTCTTCCCCGGCCTGTTCCTGGAACAACAGGTGCGGCCGGTCGCGCCCTATCCGGGTCGGCTTCTGGACGCGTTGCGGCGGTCTGCGCCAGCCGGCGTGGAACAGCCCACTGTCGTGCTGCTCACCCCCGGCGTGCACAACGCCGCGTATTTCGAGCACGCCTTCCTGGCCCGCAAGATGGGCATCGAGCTGGTCGAGGGCCAGGATCTCTACTGCCGCGACTATTTCCTGTACATGCGCAGCATGGGCGGGCAGCAGCGGGTGGACGTCGTCTACCGGCGTGTCAACGACGACTTCCTCGACCCGGTGCACTTCAGGCCCGACTCCATCGTGGGATGCCCGGGCATCCTGAACGCGGCGCGGGCCGGCAATGTCACGGTCGCCAACGCGATCGGCAACGGGGTCGCCGACGACAAGCTGGCCTACACCTATGTTCCGGAGCTGATCGACTACTACCTGGGCGAGCGACCGCTGCTGACCAACGTCACGACCTACCGGCTCGACGATCCGGACGTCCGGATCGAGTGCCTCGCCCGGCTCGACCAGCTGGTGGTGAAGCCGGTGGAGGGCTCCGGCGGCGCCGGCATCGTCATCGGGCCGCAGGCCTCCGACGCCGAGCTGGCCGCGGTGCGCGCACGCGTGCTGGCCGAACCGCGGGCGTGGATCGCGCAGGAGACGGTACTGCTGTCGACCTCGCCGTCGCAGATCGGTGACCGGCTGTTGCCCAGGCACATCGACCTGCGGCCGTTCGCGGTCAACGACGGCGAGCAGATCAGTGTGCTGCCCGGCGGATTGACCCGGGTGGCGCTCCGGGCGGGAAGCATGATCGTCAACTCCAGCCAGGGCGGCGGCTCCAAGGACACATGGGTTCTCACCTCGCAGCCGCACGAGGTACCGGAGGCGGACGGCCCGCCTTCGTTCCCCGCGCAGGCGGTGCGGGGAACCGTCCCGGACCGCGGCCCGCGCCGCGACCAGCCGCAGCAGTGAGCGGGCCGCGATGTTGAGCCGGGTCGCCGAGGCGCTGTTCTGGGTCGGACGGTATGTGGAGCGGGCCGAGGACACCGCCCGGCTGCTCGACGTGCACTTCCACGAGGTGCTGGAGGACCCGCGCGTGGACGAGGCGGACGCCTGCGCCGTCCTGCTGACCGTGATGGGGGTCTCCGAGCAGACCGCGCGGCAGCACCAGAGCATCAGGGCTCTGCTTGATCTGCTGGGCTACGACGAGGCCACGCACATCTCGATCGTCGGCGCGCTGGTCGCCGCCTGGCAGAACGCCAGGAGCGCCCGGGAGGCGCTCTCGGCGGAGATCTGGGAGTGCCTGAACTCCACGCGCAACTCCCTGCCGGCCCGGGTGGCGGCCGCCCGGGACTTCGGCCCCGCGCCGTTCTTCTCCTACGTGCGCGAGCGCGCGGCCGCCTTCGCGGGCTATGCCGAAGCGGGAATGAGCCGGGACGCGAGCTACGACGTGCTGGTCCTCGGGCGCAGTCTGGAGCGGGTGGACATGACCGCGCGCCTGCTTGCCGCCCGGGTCGGCGTCGGGAGCCGGAGCGAGGGCTGGACCTCGATCCTGCGCGCGTGCTCCGCCCACGACGCCTACCTGCGTACGTATCAGCAGGATGTCACGGCTCCCCGGGTGGCGGAGTTCCTCCTGCTGGACCGGCTCTTCCCCCGGTCGGCATTCCACGCCCTGCGAGCCGGGGAGGATGCGCTGGCCCGCCTGGACCCGGTGTCGGGCCGGTCCGCGCTGGGCGATCCGGCCCGCCGGGCGATCGGCCGCGCCCGCACCGACCTGGAGTTCCTTTCCGCCGCGAATCTCCTCGCCGACCTGCCGGACCGGCTGCTCGGATTGCAGCGGACCGTGTCGGTGATCAGCGAGTCGGTGACCCAGAGCCTGTTCGCGGGGTCGCCGCCGCTGCGGTGGAGTATCGAGGAGCCGGCCGGATGAGCTGGCAGATCGCGATCCGGCACCGCACCGGCTACCGGTATGCCACGCCGGTTCGGGCGTCGTACAACGAAGCGCGGTTGACTCCGCCGAGCCTCGAAGGACATCAGCGCACTCTGCGGGCCGACCTCGCCATCACACCCGGGGTCCGGCCGTTGCGCTACATCGACTACTGGGGCACGACGGTCGACGCGTTCGACATCCACGTCCCGCATACCGAGCTCGTCGTTCTCGCGACATCGACGGTCGAGACCATCGGCCCGCGGCCCGCGGCGGTGAGCGTCGGCTGGCCCGATCTGGCGGATCCGGCGGTCACGGACCGCTTCGCCGAACTGCTCGCCGCCTCGCGGTACGTCCCGGTGGAGCCGGAAGTGGCCGCGGTCGGCCGGTCCCTTCGCGTCGGTTCGACGCCTTTGCAGGCCGGGCGGCGCGCTGCCGAATGGACGCACGAGACACTGCGCTATGAGCAGGGCGCGACGCACGTGCGCACTTCGTCAGCCCAGGCCCGTGCCGCCGGCGCGGGAGTATGCCAGGACTTCGCCCACGTCACCCTCGCGCTGTTGCGCGCGGTCGGGCTGCCCGCCCGCTACGTCTCCGGCTACCTGCACCCGACGGTGGATGCCGGGGTCGGGGAGACGGTCGCCGGCGAGAGCCACGCCTGGGTGGAGTTCTGGACGGGCGACTGGGTGGCGCTCGACCCGACCAGCATGGCCGAAGTGGGCAGCCGGCACGTTCTGCTGGCCCGCGGCCGCGACTACGCGGATGTCCGGCCGCTGTCCGGCGTCTACTCCGGTTCGGCGCCTGAGAGCTTCGGCGTCACCGTCGAAATGACCCGGCTCAGATGAATCGGACGCCGACCGCGGGACGCGCCGCTCAGCGCCGATCGGTCGGGCTCAGGCCGGTTGCTCGTCCGCGTATACGGTCATGGATTCCAGCAGCGGTGCGCCGAAGGTGGTGACCATGGCCACATCGGACGCGTCTCGTCCGCGTCCGATCACGATCCGGCCCTTGCGCCGATTGTTGTTGCGCGGATCGAAGGTCCACCATCGATCGCCGAGCCATACCTCCATCCAGGCGGCGAAGTCCATGGGCGCCGGGTCCGGCGGCACGTCCATGTCGGGCAGGTAGCCGAAGACGTAGCGGGCCGGGATGTTGAGCGCGCGGCAGAAGGAGATGGCCAGATGGGTGAAATCGCGGCAGACGCCGAACCCTGAGGCGTTGGCGTCCACCGCCGTCGTTCCGGCCCGGCTGCTGCCGTAGCTGAATGTCAGGTGGCTGTTGACGTGGCCGCAGATCGCCTGGACCCGGCGATAGCCGGTGGGCATGGCGCCGAAGCGCGACCAGGCTTCGTCGCCGAGGATGTCCGGGAGGCAGTAGCGGCTGGGGAGAGTGTAGATGAGGGCCTCGTCGGGCAGGTCGTCCGGCGACAGCTCCGGTGCGCGCTCATCGGCGTCCTCGGTCGCGTCGGGCACGGTCACCAAGGCCTCATAGCGCAGCACGGTACGCCCTGCGGGGAGTATCACCCGCACACACGGATTTCCGTAGAGGTCGGTGTAGTGGCGGGTGCGTGCCTGTGGCTCCAGCGACCACTGCTGCTTCGCGAGGGCGATCGGCGCGGCGTCCTGCGGTTCTATCTGGAAGACCGCCGGGGTGTCTATGGCAGCGGTATGGACGAATTCGCATCCCACTTGTACCCGGCGTATGGCCATGGCCTCATCGTGCTCTCGTGTTGTTGCGATCACGTTACCCGCCGTCAGACGAACCCAGATGTTCGAGGAACTCCGTCAGCGCCCGATGGTAGGGGACGATGGTGGGGATCTCGGCGTATTCCTCGGGGCCGTGCTGTCCCGCGCCGCCGACACCGAAGGCGACCGCGGCGATTCCGCGTCCGGAGTAGAACCCGCCATCGCTGGCACCGTGCTTGTACAGGAAATCGGCGGGGTAGCCCTGGCTCTGCGCCGCCCGCCGCAGCTCCCTAATCTCCGGGCGGTCGTGGTCCGCGTGCTGCGGCGGGTCGTACTGGTCGAGGGTGACCTCGACATCGGGCTCGCAGAAGGTCCGCAGGTGCTCGGTGACCTCCTGGAGCGTCCTGCCGTCGAAGTCGGCGTCCTCGGCCGGAAAACGGATGTCGAGCCACGCCTCGGCCCGGGCCGGAATCTGGTTGAAGGCCCGGTTGGGCGTGTCCAATCTGGCGAGGTTCACCGTCGTGCGCCAGACTTCCTCGGTGGCCGCCGGATATCCGGCCATCAGCCGTGCCACTGTATTGACCAGCTTGAGCAGGGCATTGTCACCGAGCCACGGATAGGCGCCATGGCCGGTGCGACCGCCAGCCCGCAGAATCGCCCGCACCTGCCCTTTGGAGTCGGCCACGATGTTCAGGCGGCTGTGCTCACCGATGACGACGAACACCCCGGTCACGCCCTGTTGGATCTGGTGCAGTGTGCCGTCGCGGCCGCCCACTTCCTCGTCGGTGACGAGCTGCAACGCCAGCGGGTAGGGCAGGTCCGCTGCTGTCTCCCGGAATACCTGGGCCTGGACGAGCGCCGACACCTTCATGTCCTGAGCACCGCGTGCATAGAGCCGATCACCGTCGCGGCGTGCCTGGAACTGTTCGGGCTCGCCCGGCACCACATCGAGGTGCGCGTTGAGGATCACGCGGAACTCCGGGCGCTCGGCGCCGTCGAAGCGGTGAGCGTAGACGAGTGCGCTCGGCTTGCCGCTGGATTCGAACCGCTCTACGCGGAACCCCGGGCCGATGAAGTCGACGACGAAGTCCACAGCACGTCGGAGCAGTTCGGGCCGGTCCGCTGTCGACGGCACGCCAAGCAGATCGACGGCCACACCCAAGAACGCATCGAGGTCCACTCTGCCGTCATGCCCTCTCGCGCCCATCCTATTTCAAACCTCGCTACATAGCTTGAACTGCGAGGATTCTGGGGGTTTTCGCCGCTCTCCGATTCTGGCGGGGCGTTGGCCACGGGTCTGTGTTCTGTTTTTGGTGGGCGTGGGCGCGCAGCCGTGCCAGCGCTTCGGTCACGCTCACGTCCAGCTGGATGCTGATCATGCCGGTGGCCTGGTGCACTGCGGCGCGGTAGGCGGCCGGCTGTTGCCAGCCCGGCCTGGGCTCACGTCCGGTGCCGGGGACGGCGTCGGGTTCGGCGCACACCTGATGCACCAGCAGCAGCAGGGTGACTGCGTCAGCGAGTGTGAGGGTGTCTGCGAGCTGCGCGCCGGTCAAGCTGGAATCATGTGGTGAGCGTAGCGCGGTTGATACGCCAGGTCGCCGTGGGTGTGTCGCCTTCCTCGATCAGTCCGGCCGAGACCAGGAGCGCTGCGGCCTGCTCGACCTCTGCGAGGGTCAGCCCGGTGGTCTTGGCCAGTCCGGGGGCGGTCAGCGCATGGCGGGTGACGGTGTTGCGCGCGTGGTCGTCCCGGTCGGCCCCGGCGGCGGTGGCAATCGCTGCGAACATCTGCAGGGCGTCGGGATCGGCCAGGGCCGCGACGATCGCGCGGTCGGCGGCCGCTCGCGCTCGGGCGCGGGCCGGTGTCGAGGACGTGCGCGCTGGTTTCTTGGCTCCGGTGCCGACGGCGGCCGCGGGCATGGGCGTGATCGGCGGGAGGTCGAGGTTCTCGACGGGACGCCCGTGGAACACGGCCGCACCAAGCGGATTGACGCGCACCGCGGTCAGGCCGTCGTAGCGGGACAGGTAGCCGTAGTCGTCCGCGCCCCAGCACTGCTGGTAGTCGCTGCGCGCGCCTTCAGGGTCGCGGTAAGCGATGTCCAGCAGTCCGAGGGTGGCGGCGTACTCGAACATCACGCACAGCGCGTAGCGGCCTTCGAGCACGTTCCAGGTCCCGAAGCCGTCGTAGCCCATCGATCCGTATTGCGGATCTTCCAGGTACAGGTTCCAAACCGACCGGGCGCTGCGAGCGATCGTCAATTCGGGGTGCCGCCGCAGCACGTGGAACGCGGCGTCGATCTCGAGCCACTGGCCGTCAGGCAGGTCTGCGAATCCGAGCGCGACGCCGGTCCGGCGCCGCGTCGCGGCGGTCAGGGTGGCGGCCTTGCGCTGGCCCTTGATCGCCTCGATCCGGGAGAGCTCGTCGATCGGTGCCTTGGCGACCCACTTGTTCCACAGCGCGCCGAGCGCGGCGTAGTCCGGGGCGGCCAGCACAGCCCGGCCACGGGCCGTCGGTTGCAGCCGCGTCCCGGACAGGTTCGCCAGCCCGCCGGCCTGCAGCAGGAGCGGCCAGGCAAACGCGGCGATCGGCTCGTTGACGGCGGCGGGGTAGTAGTCGCCGCCGTCCAGGGCCGAGGTGATGGCGGCGATGGCGGCCGCGCTTGGGCGCTTGGTCTTCTCGCTGCACTTGATCCGGCCCGCTTCAGCCAGGTTCAAGACGGTCACCAGGTTCGACAAGCTCGCGGGCGCGGTCTGGCGAACGATGGCGTCGCCGGTCGGATAGGGGGTTTGGGCGGTGCTGGTCATGACGACCGACCCTACCCGTGCCGTGGCGGCGGACCGGGTCACAGTCCGTGCCGGTCGAGGACGGACATGAGGTTGCGTTTGCCTGTCTGGCTGCGGCGCAGATCGGCCAGGTAGGTGTCGAAGATCGTCGATGTGCCCAGTGCGCGGTGGCATTCGCGCGCGGCGAGCAAGTGTCCGGCCAGCTGCTCGTAGTTGGCATTGCCGGTCCGGCCGCGCAGGGCTTCGACGTGGTCCAGGTAGACGGTCAGCGTTTCGCCCGGCTGGGTGGGGCGGATCCGGTCGGCGAGTTTCAGCCGCTGTGCATCGGTGCCGACGGCTTTCGCGCACTGCCAGGCCGCGGTCAGGTCGCCGTCGGACAGCAGCGCGTCGACCAGCACCGGGCCGGCCGAAGTGACGCGGGTGCCGTTTCGTGTTTTGTCCGCGTCCTGCAGCAGCATGGCCAGTGCCTTGGGCCGGGTGTCGGCCCATGCGTTCGCGGCCCGCGCGGCTGCGCGCAGGTGCTCGTAGCCGGCCGGGTCCGGTGCCCGGCGAACCAGGACCAGTGCACGTCCAGGGCGTTGTGCGCGCGACCGGCCTCGGTGTACCGCTCGACGGCGGCGACGAGCCGCAGTGCTGGGTCAGCGCGGGCTGGAGCTTCGGCCTCGGATTGGACGCCACGCCGGGCTGGGCCGCTTGCGACCGTCCGAGCGCCGATGCGGAGCGCGGCGGACTGGTCGCGGTCCTCGCCGCCCGGCACCACGCGCATGCCAGCAAGGCGCAGGTCGTCGGCGTCCTGGTGGACGTGTGGTGTCTGGGGGTGAAGAACGCGCACCCGGCTGACGCGATGTCACACACCGAGCTCGCCGAATACCGGCAGCGGTACTTTCACAGCTTCGAGTCGTATCTTCAGGTCCCGGCCGCGCTGGCGCGGGACTTGGTGTTCGGTGCCGCCGCCTACGCCCGCAGCCTCGGCTTCGAACCTCATGAGGACTTCGAGGCCGCGGCGGCCGTGCTCGGCCGGCCGACGGATACGTCGCCGATCCGCTTCGGCCGGAACGGAGAGCCGTTTTACATGGACGGCCCCTACGACGACCCGGGATTCGTCCTGCGCGCGCTGGCCCGCGCCGTCGGCGACGGCCACTTCGGATACGTCGTCGAGGCCCCCGACGTCCCTCGTACCCGCCCGCCTGATGGCGGCACCGGCCCCGGCCGCTCCCGGTCTGGGAAGACACGCTGAGCGCTCTGTCCGATCGCTGAGACCGCCACGCGCCGGCCCGGCGGCGACCATGCGAGCGAGTCCCGGGATGGAACTGGAGTCCCGATCCGGATCGAGGGGAGTCATCGAGCCTCGACGGTGGCGGCAACAGCCGGTCGGAATGCTGCTCGAAGCCCGGCATGGCCTTTTGCTTCCGCGGGCCGGCGTGGCATGCTCGCTGCGTCAGGCGCCGAGTCCCCGGACCGTGCCGTCGCCGTAGAGAGACGCCAGGTCGACCAGCAGGACGTCTGTCCGCCTGCCGGTGATCTTTGCCAGCTCCGGGTAGAAGCCGTTCATTGAGAACAGGATCAGTACGGCCTGATCGGTACCGTGACCTTGTTCGGCCAGCAGGGTCCGCAGCCGTTCGAGTCGGGCCAGGTCGCCGGTGCCGCGGCGGTCCAGGGTGGCTTTGGCCTCCCCGATGACGGCGATCTGCGCGCGGGGGTTGTGCGGACGTTGTCCGAGAGCCAGCGCGAGGACGTCGATCTCGTGCTTGGTGCGCGCGGCCGGGTCGGAGACTTCGCACATGCCGACGGGACCCGGCAATCCGGCCGGCAGGATCTCGTGGGCGTAGCGGCGGGTCCAGTCGCGGGCGAGGGCCTCGAAGTGCGGGCCGAGGATCTTGGAGTTGTAGGTGGGGAGAGCGGCCTTCCACGCCTCGGCGGAGAAGCCCTGTTCGATGACCTCGGCCTGGGGCAGCGCGATGAGTTGGTTGAAGCGGATGATCGGGTCGGTCAGGGTGATGATGGGGCTGCGGGCTTTGAGGAGGTCCTGGTCACGGGCGACGTATCCGGTGGATTCCAGGACTTCCAGGGGGTAGGTCACGGCTGTTCGCTCTCGTCCGAGCGCTGCGCCGATCTTGCTGGGGGTGCACGCCCCTTGGGCGATGGCTGAGAGCATGTCGTAGTACAGGGTGCTGTGGGTGATCCGGGGATCCTCGCGCAGCAGGTATTCTGCTTCGGTGCGGGAGTAGACGGCCAGGCCGGGGTTGAGTACGGTCTGGGCGATCCAGGGGGCGAAGCCGTGGGCGGTAGCGGGCCTGGGCCGGCCGGCCAGGGGCAGGTAGCCGGGTGCTCCGCCGAGCACGGAGTGGACGCGCAGCGCGGCCTCGGGCGACTCGATGCCCCAGAACGTTCGCGCGGTGCGGAAGTCGAAGGCCGCCAGCCGCAGATCGATCACGGCTCGGCCGCGCAGCGGCTTGGTCCCGGACAGCAGCTCGTGCATGACGCTCATCGCCGAGCCGCACAGGATGACGCGCGTCGGGGCGTTCTCGCCGTACTGCGCCTCGTCGTAGAGGGCCTGCAGGATGCCCGGCATCTCCGGCGAGTGCTGCATCAGGTACGGCAACTCGTCGATGACCAGCAGCGGCCGACCACCGGCCGCGGCCTGCCCGACGACCTGCAGGGCGTTACGCAGAACCGCCCACCAGTCATCGAGCTGGACTCCCTCCGGCTGGAGGCCTGCGTAGGCGGCGATGGCCGCGGAGAACCGGCGCAGAGCGGGACCGCGGCCCTCCTCTCGGACCGCTGTCAGGTACAGGCCGCCGACGGCATCGGTGAAAGCGTGCAGGAGGAAGGATTTTCCGTGCCGACGGCGTCCGGACACGATGCCGATCCGCATCGCCGGCGCCGGGTCCGCGAGGAAATCCTCCAGAAGCGCCCACTCAGTGTCCCGCGCGACCAGGCCCGACGGCTTCTGCATGGCAACGCACCTCATCTTGTATAACTTTACTTCTACAGATTTCGTAGAACTTCATTTATACGTGATGGAGCGGCGGCAGTCCAGCCGCAAGCCCGGTGGCCTGGTTTTACGAGCAGTTCTGGGATGCGGATGTCGAGTCTTGGCGCGCGATTATGCTGACGATGTACGCGAGCGGGATCGTACTGGCCAGCCGCGGCGGGCGCGCTGAAGCGCTGCAGTTCGAGGCGAGGCGGGTGGTCGAGGCCGGGCCGCCGCCGGTCGATCTTGCAGACTCTGGAGACGTGGCGCTATGGGCTGACTGACGCACTCGATGACCTCGCGGATCTGACGGACCGCTACGAGATCGCGGCCTGCGCCGCGGCCGTGCTCGAACAGGCCGGGGATCTGGTGTGTACACGCGCCAATTGGTGGATCGGCCGAGGCAAGTGGCTGCCCCGGCGGCTGCTGGAAGCCGATTCGTATCAGGGCGGACGACTGCTCAAGGGTTTTTGCAGTTCCGACCATCACAGCTCTTCGCTCTCTCGGGTCAAGGTTATGTTGTCGAGCCGATCGCGTTCGAAGCGTTTTCTCCGGCTCGATTGCGTCCGGAGCGATCCTCTGGAGCACGACGGGATTGCGTTTCCTGCGTTGAGGCGGCCACGTCTGGTGCGCGGTCGTTGGTCTGCGGAACAAGGGACGCGGGCGGCGTGATCGGTCGGGCCCGGATTCGGTAGAGCGGTGGTAGAGCGTACGGCCGCGCATCGGGTGGCACGACGCGGCACCGTCCGGCATGGTGGTGACGTGGAAATATGGACTGGGCGGCACTATCCGGGCGCGATGTGATGGTCTGATACAACACAGACCTATTATATCCAAGCTTTTAATCCGTAGGTTGTGGGTTCGAGCCCCACGCGCCCCACGCTCCGGCCTGCGCGTTTCCGCCCCTGCTTAAGACAGAAGCCTGCGATGAGCGCAGCGGCCGACGGCGGCACGAAGGACCGCAGTATGTCAGGCTCAGATATGCGCATCGACTCCCCGCATTCAGCCCCCGACCACGTCGGCCTCCAGGACAGTGATGAGACACTCCTCGCGGAAGCCGAGCGGTTGACCGGACTGCTCCAGGCGAACGCGGCCGAGACGGAACGCAGGGGTCGGCTTCCCGACGAGAACGCGAACGCCCTGCGCGCGGCCGGCTTCTTCACGCTCCAGGCTCCGCGCCGGTACGGCGGCCGCGCGGCCGGTCTGCGCGAGGTGTTCGAGGTCTACACCGCACTCGCCCGCGGCTGCCCGTCGAGTTCGTGGGTGTCCATGATCCTTTCCGGCAGCGCATTGGTGGCCTCACACTTCGACGACCGGGCGCGGGCGGAGGTTTGGGGCGAGGATCCGCGGGCGGCTGTCTGCAGCAGCTTCATTCCGGGCGGCGCCGCACAGGCCGAGCGCGGCGGAGTGCGTATCTCCGGACGCTGGCAGCCGATGTCCGGCGTCTATGAGTCCCAGTGGACCATCGTCACGACCGCTGTGCGGGACGAGCACGGCGCCGCGCTCGTCCCGCACGTCGCGCTGGTTCCGATGGGCGAAGCCTCGATCGACCGGACCTGGCACGTCGCGGGCCTTCAGGGAACGGGCAGCGAGACCGTGGTGCTCCAGGAGGTCTTCGTGCCGGAACACCGCCTTTTGTCCATGCCCAAGCTCCTCGAGAGCGGGTATGCTGCCGAGCACCCGGACGAGCCCTTGTGCATCGCCCCGGTGCTCTCGCTGCTCGCCATCACCACGGTCGCCCCTGTGCTGGGCATGGCCGAGGCTGTGCTGAGGCAGGTCAAAGACAGCCTGGACGAGCGAATGGCGGCGGTCTCAGTTTCGGACTCCGGCGCGGGCGCGAGCGCGAGCGCGGGCAGCGCAGACTTCCGGGCGGTCCAGCTCGGATACGCCGACGCCGTGTCGCTCCTCGACCTGGCGCGCCTGAGCGCCGAGCGTGCGATCAGGGATGTGGAGCACGGCATCCAGGCAGCAGAGCAACTCGATCTGTACACCCGTGCCCGCATTCGCGTGGACGTGGCCACGGCCGCACGGTACGCACGCGACGCGGTGGATCGCGCCCTTTCCCTGAACGGATCCAGGAGCTTCGCGAACGACAACCCGCTCCAGCGCTTCTGGCGGGACATGGAGATCGCCACCCGCCATGTGCTCATGTCCCAGGAACGCAGCCATGACCTCTACGCTCAAGTACTCTTCGGCGCGCGGGAACTGAGCTCCCCGGTGTGAGGAGAGGGCAGCCGGCTTCAGATCCACACCTGGCGTGCGCATCAGCTCCTTGATCGCGAGCACGTTAGCCGTCGCCACGTCGCCCCGCGCCGGGCGCAACTCCGAGACCTCCGCACGCACGTCCGGCGGCAGATAGAATCCCTGGCCGCTCGTAGGCTCTCGACCTCGTCCACCCGCGCGCTCTCGAACGAGCTCGGTCAATGTGCGCGGCTCAGGCTTGACCGGCAGCCGACGATATCAGGCCACATTCACCTGCCGCCGCCGCCAGGGCCCGGAGGGGTCATGGGAGCCGTCGTGTCAGTTGAATCACTGACCGCGTGCGCGTTTTCCGGCTGAGCCGGGATCTGAATAGCCTTGACTGTATCCGTCATCTGGAAAGTGCTCCCGCTTGGAATGTTCTGGCCCTCGACAAGTCCGATCATCCCAGGTCAGGGAGCATTTCTGCATCCCGGTAAAAATATTAGGACCCGCTTGGCGAACCAGTCAGGATAGGCACACAGCTGCGAATTCGATGTCGCCGTGCCGAGCAGTTCCACGGTTCCGCTTCTTTGCAGCAAAACTGCATCGGATTTCCAGCGATGCTGTGATTCAGTTGTAGCCGACCCTCCCAAGGACGTCCCTTTCCGCCTGTAGTAGCCCTTTGCGGCGGGGTGAGAGGATAAGTAATGCCAGTGAAAGAGACACGTCCTCGTCGTGGAAAACTCATTCCGGGTGCTGGGAGTTGTGAAGCGGTGCTGGATCCAAGGGATATCGACGCTCGTGAAACTGCGGGCCGGAAATGAATGAGACCCAGATACTGCAGGTTCTCACCGAGAACACGCCCGCGGACACGCGGGCCCGCGGACTGGAGCGCTGGTGGCTCCTTGTCGCGAAGCGCACCGTGGAGAACCTGCGCAGTGTGCTGCGTCTGGAGATCTACGCGTCGCCCGGCGCCCGGTCCGACCTGCCGGGGGTCTCGCCGTACTCGCAGAGCCTCATCGAGGAGGCTCGGATGTTCCGGGCGGAGGTGTTTTTCGCCTCTGGGCGCCGTCCCTCGTTCCGCACGCAGGACGGTGCCTTTGCGGACAGCGCCGTCACGGATGACCACGCCTACCACATCGTGTGCCGTGATTCGAGCGGCGCCCTCGCCGGTTACATCCGGGCGGACGTGACCGACCTGCAGCGCCATTCGTCGGTCGTGGAGCACCTCGGCGTGCAGCACACCGAGGAGGTCCTGCAGCGGCTCGGTGTCCGTGCCGGCCAGGTGCTCGAGATGGGGCGGCTCGCGGTGTCCGCAGGGAGCCGGTGGCAGGGTGTCGCCGAGGCCATGGTCGTCTCGGCTCATGCGCTGGCCTGTCGCCTGGACTGCTGGATCCTGTGGTGCACCGCGGCCGAGGGCGACGGCCAGAAGCACTACTTCGTCCGGTACGGCGCCACCGAACTGCCCGGGAGTTCTGCGTACGTGCCCAAGTACTCGGACAGCGCCTGTGTGGTCGTCCAGGATCTGCGCGACGTGCTGCCGCGGATCCGGGACGCCGTCCGCTTGGTTGATGAGGCCGTCTTCGGCGCCGCCCATCGGCGCCGGCCAATCTAAGGAGACTGAGGATGGGCAACATCCTGGACGCATACGAAGCCGCGGTGACGACCGCCCGACGCGCCCTGAGCGAGGATCCGGCCATCCAGGAGGCCGTGTCGCCGGACTCCCCGGCCGACCTGTTCCGGCTGTACATGATCAGGTTCAGCGCGCACGGCGTGAAGATGACCGAGTCGGTGACCTCGTGGATCAGCCGGGCCGGCGACCGCTGCGTGGAGCTCGGCCGCGAGGAGCTCGGCCGGGCGCTGCGGGCGCACGCGCGCAGCGAGGCCGGCCATGAGAAGCTCATGGAGAACGACACCCGTCTCCTGGTCGAGGCGTGGAACCGGTCGCACGCCGCGCAGCTCGACGCGGACGAGCTGCTCAACGTCCCGACACTGTACTCGGCGCGCAAGTACATCCAGCTGCACGAGGACGTGATCGCCGGGCCGCGGCCCTATGCCCAGATCGCCGTCGAGTTCGAGATCGAGCGGCTCTCCGTGGTGGTCGGCCCGCAGGTGCTGGCCCGGTGCGCGCAGACGCTGGACGACGGCGGCTACAGCTTCCTGGCCGAGCACGTCGAGCTGGACCAAGGGCACACCGCGTTCAACGAGCGGCAGCTCAGCCGGCTGCTCGAGGCGGACGACAGCGACCTGGTCGGCTTGGTCGAGACCGGCCAGGAGGCACTGAAGTGGTACCAGGCGTTCCTCGCCGAGTGCTCGGCGCTGGCGAAGACCGATCTGGCCCGGGCCAATGCAGAGTGAGCTGGTGGCCGGCGCCGTGCCGGCAGTGCGTAGGAGGCGCCTGATTCCCGGCGCGCCGGATGCGTTGGTCGTGACGGCCCTGGGGCTGCGCGACGGTTTCACCCGCGGCGAGCGTCCCCGGATCCCCGAGCCGATGGTCATCGACGAGGCCGACGCGGTCGCGAGGTTCAGCGAGGGCGCCGCGAGCCAGCCGGCGATGCGCAACGTCTACGACTTCCAGGCCCGGGCGCTCAACGTCCTCGTTCCGCGCGGCGGCCGCGTGCTGGACCTCGGCGTCGGGTCGGGCCACGCGCTCGCCCACTTCCTGCAGCGGCGTCCGGACGTCACCGCTGTCGGCGTCGACCTCTCCGAGGGCATGCTGGATCAAGCGCGGGCGATGTTCCACGCGGCCGGGCTGGGGGAGCGGGTCAGTCTCCTGCGGGCGGACATGTGCGACCTGCCGGCCGAGGTGGACCGCGTGCAGATCGACGCGGTGGCCAGCATCTGGACCCTCCATCAGCTTCCCGACCTGCGCACGCTGTCGGCGGCCCTGGACTCGGTCGCCGCCGTGCGCAAGCGGCACGGCGCGGCCGTCTGGCTGCTGGACTTCCAGCGGCTGTCCCGCGCGGATTCGTTCGCGGACATGCTCGCGGCCACCGACCCGCACTATCCGGCGGCGCTGCGCCAGGACGCGCTCGACAGCGAGGCGGCCGCGTTCACCGCGGCCGAGCTGCGCGAGCAACTGACGCTGGCCGGCCTCGGCGACGCGCGCCACCGGGTGACCGTGCCGCTGAAGATGCTCCAGGCCGCGTGGCTCGCGGGCCGACGGGACGCCTCGGACGGCGCGGCTGCCTGGGTCGAGGTGCCCCTCGACGCCGAGACCGAGCGTCGGGCCACCATGCTGCGGCGCGCGTTCAGCACCTCCCGGAAGGCGCCGCTGCCGCGCGGGAAGGCCGTTGGCGACAGAGCCAAGACGAGTGCGGTGCGGGCGGCGTAACAACACTGACGCGAGGTCAGCAGAACGGCGGTCACTGCGATCCGAGTCGGTAAGGGCTCCGATCGCGGTGACCGCCGTCCAGCCGGAACCGAACGACGAGGAGGGAGGAGGGCCGCGGTGCCCGGGTTTTTCAGCTCCCCTCGGCGAATAGGGCGGCGTACCGGGCCAGGTACAGCGGCCATCCGGCGTCGTTCGCGACGCCGTCGGCGACGGCCTGCCAGCCGGGGCGGGGTTCGAAGACTGTCTCGGCGATCGGTGCCTTGAGCAGGTTGTGCTCCGGCGGCTTGAAGTCGCCGAACCGCTCGGTGAATACGGTGAAGGCCCGCTCGATCGGCGCCTGGACGACGATCTGCCGGCGAACCACTGTGGTCGTTGCCGGGGTCATGGCTTCTCCTCTTCGGGTTGTTCGACGAGGTCCTGGTAGCCGGCGAGGGCCCGGTTCCAGAAGGTCTCGAGCTGATCGCGCAGCGCGGCCACGCCGGCCGGGTTGAGCCGGTAGATGCGCCGGGTTCCGGCCGCGCGGTCGGTGACCAGGCCCGCGCTCTTGAGCACCTTCAGGTGCTGCGAGACCGCAGGCCTGCTCACGGGCAGTTCGTCCGCCAGTTCGCCGACCGCGCGCGGGCGCTCGGCCAGCCGCGCGATGATGGCGCGCCTGGTGGGATCCCCCAGCACGCCGAGTGCGTCGCCGGGTTGGTAAGTGTCCACGAACGGTAAGTATAGACTTACGGTAGGAATGTGGGTCAAGAGTGGGCCGGGCCATAGGCCTCGCGCATGTGCGCGGCGGCGACGGCTGAACCTGAACCTGAGTCGGGGTTGCGCCGACGCCGAAGCCCGCGACACGGGGATGCGCCGTGTCGCGGGCCGTCTCGGCGTGGGTCAGGTGATGAGGTCGGATGTCGTCAACGTGTTCGACGATGCCTGGATGTTGGTCGGCGGGTAGGGGCCGCCGTAGGCGTTCTGGTCGACGAAGGCGACCAGGGTCTCGCCGCCCTCGTCGGGTGTGTAGTCGGCGGTGCAGGAGGTTCCGCTTCCGCACCTCGCGAGCAGCGTGTCGGTCGTCTCGTCGTAGATCTCGATGAAGTACGGCGTGGGGCCGACGTCGGAGTTCGTGCTGGCGGTGTAGACGCCGGGGCCGCCGTCGAAGACCACGCTCGGCCCGCTGAGCGTCACTTGGAGCCCCCCGCCGTTCCACGTGACGAAGCTGGTGCCGGAGGTCGCCTGTACGGCCGGCGGCGGGAAGCCCTCCCCGAAGTCGGAGACGTAGGCGACGTACGAGTGCGTTGTAGCAGAGCTTTGGCTTACCGTTTCGCTGCACGTCGTCCCGGATCCGCAGGGGGTCAGGAACGTGTCGGTGGTGGTGTCGTAGATCTCGATGTAGAACGGTGTCGGGCCCACGTCGGTGCTGGCGGTCGCGGTCAGTGTGCTGCTGTCTCCGACGCCCGTCGTGGTCGGATCGGCGGCCAGGCTCACCGAGATCGACTGCCAGAGCACGTAGACCGGCGGCGCCAGGTACTGCTCGCTTGCGCCTCCCGGGTAGGTGTCGGGCGGCACTTCGTTCGCCGCGGCGATGTCGGCGTAGAAGATCTGCTCCGTGGAGATCGGCTCGGTGACGCTCACGGTGCAGGTCGTTCCGAACCCACAGCTGGCGACGTAGCCCGGACTGCCGGGCACGGAAGGCCAGCCGTCGCCGGTGTAGGCGTAGATGCGGATGTAGTACGGCGTCGGGCCGACATCCATGTTCGCGGTGGCGGTGAGGGTCGTGTACTGCGTCGGCCACAGGTTGGTGGAGCTCGCCGTCAGCGTCAGCGACCACCCGTTGATGTCGGGTCGCGCCACGTTGGAGTGGGGCTCGCTCGGCTTGGCCGGGATGGCCGACCCGAGTGCGATGCCGGGCGAGTTGGGCGGCGGTGTCTGGACGGATTTGGTGCCGTGATGTGCGGTGCTCGCGGGTGCGGCGGTGACAGCGGCGGTGGTGCTCGCCGCGGCGGGCGCGGCGCCGGTGACCATCATGCCCGCTGCACTGATCAGGCATGACGCGCCGAGCGCGGCAAGGATTGCGCGGATACGCATCAGGCTCCTTTCTCCACTGGTCGAACCGGTCGGCCCTACAATTCGTTGCGGGCGTTGGCGGACTCTTGATTTCGTCTTGGTCCGGCCGGGCAAGGCTTCTGCGGCTGGTGGGAGCGCCGGGCAGCTTGGGGGTGGCGGTGTGTCAGGAGACGACGAGGAACGGTTGCGAGTCGAGATCCTCGGTCCGGTGCGCGCCTGGCAGGGCGGTTCCGAGCTGCGGCTCGGCGCGCCGCAGCAGCGCGGGGTCCTGGCAGTGCTCGCCACGGCGGCGAACAGGGTGGTCTCCCGGGCCGAGCTCATCGACGCGCTGTGGGGTGAACGCCCTCCCGCGAGCGCCGCGAACGGCGTGCACGTCTTCGTCGCACAGCTGCGCCGGCTGCTGGAACCGCAGCGGGCGCGCAGGGAGCAGGGGGCAATCCTGCTCACCACCGGTCGCGGGTACGAGCTGAAGCTGGACCCTGACCATCTCGACGCCGAGGTCTTCGACCGGCAGATAACCGAGGCGCGCCAACAGCATGCCGAGGGGAGCCTCACGGCGTCGATCCGGTCCCTGGAAACCGCTCTGGAGTTGTGGAGAGCGGCCCCGCTGGCGGACATGCCCGGCCCGTGGGCGGAAATCGAGCGGGTGCGGCTGACCGAGCTGCGCCTGTCAGCGGTCGAGGAGCGCTTCGAGGTGATGCTGGCGCTGGGCCGTCATGTCGAGGCGGCCACGCAGCTCGCTGGCCTGGCCCGGGAATATCCGCTGCGCGAGCGGTTCAGCGGCCAGCTCATGCTCGCGCTCTACCGCTGCGGCCGGCGGGCAGATGCGCTGGCGGCGTATTCGGTCACCCGCAAGGCGCTGGTCGGGGAACTGGGCATCGAGCCGAGCGCGGCGCTGCGGTCAGTGCACGAGCGCGTGCTCACCGCCGATCCCACCCTCGATTTCGCTTCCCGCGCCGGCCCGGCGATCGGCGAGAGTAAGGCACAGCCTGCGCCGCGGGAGCTTCCCGCCGACGTGGCCGGGTTCACCGGAAGGGCGCGGGAGCTGGCCCAACTCGACGGCCTGCTGAACGCGGCGGACGCCGAAGTGGGTGCGCCCGCGATCGCCGTGGTCACCGGAACCGCCGGAGTCGGCAAGACCGCGCTGGCGTTGCGATGGGCGCACCGGGCCCTGGCCGTGTTCCCCGAGGGACAGCTCTATGTGGACCTGCGCGGTTACGACCCGGATCAGCCGATCGCGCCCGGTGACGCCTTGGCGGGATTCCTTCGCGCCCTCGGCGTGGCCGAGCGGGACGTCCCGGCCAGGGTGGACGAGCGCGCCACCCGGTTTCGCACCTTGCTGGCCGACCGGCGCGTCCTCGTTGTGCTCGACAACGCGGCCACGGAGGAGCAGGTGCGCCCGCTGCTTCCGGGCAGCTCGTCCTGTGCCGTGCTGGTGACCAGCCGAGACGCCCTGGCCGGGCTGGTGGCGCGGCACGGCGCGAGGCGGATCGAGCTGGACCTGTTCGCGCCGGACGACGCGCTCGGACTGCTTCGCGCACTGCTCGGCGGCCGTGTGGACGCCGATCCCGAGGCGGCATCGACCCTGTGCGAGCAGTGCGCGCGCCTGCCGCTCGCGCTGCGGGTGGCCGCCGAGTTCGCCGCCGCGCATCCGGGCATGTCGCTGGCGGCGCTCACCGCCGAATTGTCCGACGAGCAACGCCGGCTGGACCTGCTGGCGGCCGGCGGGGACGCGCGCAGCGCGGTGTCGGCGGTGTTCTCCTGGTCGTATCGCCACCTCCCGCAGGCGGCGGCGCGGGCGTTCCGGCTGCTCAGCCTGCATCCGGGTCCTGATTTCGACGTCTTCGCCGCGGCCGCCCTGACCGGTCGCGATCTCGCCGAGGGCCGCCGAGTCCTCGGCGTGCTCGCGCGGGGATACCTGATCAGGCCCACGTGGGTCGACCGGTACGACATGCATGACCTCATGAAAGCATACGGAGCTCAGCTTGCTGATGATGAGGACAGCGCCGCCGAACGCCGGGCGGCGCTGACCCGGCTGTTCGACCACTACGTTGCGGCTGCCGCCGCGGCGATGGAGGGCCTTGCCGGTGCGGACCGCGGACACCCGACCGGCACTGCGACCGCGACACAGGGCTCGACGACGCGGGTGCAGCCGGTGCAACTGGTTCAGCCGGTGCAACCGATGCAGCAGATACCGCCGGTGCACGACCCAGCGGCGGCTCGCGTCTGGCTGGACGCCGAGCGAACCGTCCTGATCGCAGTGGCCGCATACACGGCGGCCAACGGCTGGACCGCGCACGCCACCCGGCTCGCCGCCACGCTGTTCCGCTACCTCGACGACGGCCACTACACCGACGCGATCACCGTCCACGGGAGCGCCCTGCAGGCGGCTCGGCGCGGCGGTGACCGCGCCGCGGAGGCGACGGCGCTGACCAACCTGGGAATCGCGCACTGGCGGCAGGGCCGCTACGAGGCCGCGTGCGACCATCATCGTCAGGCGCTGGCGATCTTCCAGGAGATCGACGACCAGCCGGGCCGGGCCCGCGCGTGGGGCAACCTCGGGGTGGTGGCCTGGCAGCAGGGCCGCAGCGACGAAGCGCGCGGACATCACGAGCAGGCGCTGGCGGTCTACCGCGCGACCGGCGATCAGCAGGGCCAGGCCCGTGCGCAGAGCAATCTCGGACTGGTCGCATGGCAGCAGGCCCGTTACGACGACGCATACGGCTACCACGAGCGAGCGCTCGCGAGCTACCGGGAAGTCGGCGACAGGCTCGGCCAGGCCCGCGCGCTCGGCAATCTCGGCGCGGTGTGCGAACGGCAGGGCCGCTATTCGCGGGCCGGCGACTACCAGTGTGAGGCGCTGGCCGTGTTCCGCCGGCTGGGCCACCGGACCGGCGAGGCCATCGCGCTGTCGGATCTCGCGGACGCCCGGCACGGGCAGGGCTGCCGGGCGGAGGCCATCGGCCTGCTCGACCAGGCGCTGCTGATCTTCCGCGAGATCGGCGACAAGGCCGGCGAGGCCGAGACCCTGGATCGGCGGCGGCAGTTCGACGCCGCGCCGGTCGGCCGGCGAAGTCCGTCGAAGGCCTGAACTGCCCGCTAGGCCTCCCCGGCATCGTGCGCGAGCAGGGCGATCTGGACCCGGTTGTTGAAGTCGAGCTTCTCCAGGACGCGCGAGACGTGCGCCTTCACCGTGGCGATGCTCATGTAGAGGTCGCGGCTGATTTCGGCGTTGGACTTGCCGCGTGCGATCGCGACGGCGACTTCGCGCTCGCGTTCGGTGAGGCGGTCGAGTTGCGCGCGGGCCCGGCGGCTGCGCTCGCCTCCGTCGCCTTCGGTCACGTGCCCGATCAGCCGGCGGGTGATTGCGGGGGACAGGATCGGCTCGCCGGCCGCGACGGCGCGGATGGCGCCGACGATGCCGGCCGGCGGCGTGTCCTTGAGTAGGAAGCCGCTGGCGCCCGCGCGCAGGGCGCGCAGGACGTGGTCGTCGGCGTCGAAGGTGGTCAGGACGATGACCTCGGGTGCGCGGTCGTGCCCGCGCAAGATTTCGGTGGCCGCCAGGCCGTCCATTCCCGGCATGCGGATATCCATCAGCACGACATCGGGTCGCTGGTCGGCGACGGCGCGCTCGACCTCGCGGCCGTCGGCGGCCTCGCCCACGATCTCGATGTCGTCGGCGCCTGCGAGAAGCATGGTGAGCCCGGTGCGGACCAGTGCGTCGTCATCGACGATCAATACCCTGATTGCAGCGCCCACTGTGTTCCCTCGGTCCCCTCGCTCGCTCATCGCGGCCACGGCAGCCAGGCGTGCAGCCGGAAGTGGCCATGGTCGTCGAGCCCGTGCTCGAGGCGGCCGCCGGTGAGCGTCGCCCGCTCGGCGAGGCCGAGCAGGCCCGCGCCGGTGCCGGGGATCTTCGCTTCGGCGGTGGCGAGCGCGGGTGTCGGGTTGCGCACCTCGATGGTCAGGCCGTCCCCGGGGCCTCCGTCGAGGCGCAGTTCGACCGGGGCCGCGGTTGCGTGCTTGCGCGCGTTGGTCAGCGCCTCCTGGACAATTCGCAGCGCGTGTCGCCCGATCGCGTCCGGGACGGCGGCCAGGTCCGGCAGGCCGACCTCGGCCCGGATGCGCATGCCCGCGGCGCGTGACTCCTCAAGTAGGCCCGGCAGCGCCGCGAGCGTCGGCTGGGGTGGCTGTAGCTGCGGCTCCTGGCCGCCGGGCCCGTCGCGCAGCACGCCGATCACGGCGCGAAGGTCCTCGAGCGCTTGGTGCGCGCTGGCGCGAATCACGGCAGCGGCGCGCGCGATCTGCTCGGGCGGCGCGTCCGGCCGGAACTCGAGTGCGCCTGCGTGCAGGCTGAGCAGCGAGATCCGGTGCGCGAGCACGTCGTGCATCTCACGCGCGATCCGGGTGCGCTCGGCGTAGCGGACCTGCTCGGTGCGCAGCTGCTCCTGCGCCTCAACGCGGCGGGCGCGTTCGCGCTGTGCCTGGCGACGGCTGCGGCGGAACATGCCCCACGCGACGACCAACGCCGTGCCGAACGTGCCGGTGAGGTAGAACACTGCCAGCGAGGCGCTTTGGGGCCGGATCGCGTGGGACAGCGGCAGCAGCGCCACCTGTGTCCCGGCGACGAGGCATGCCAACTGCCAGCGCCGGTAGGCGGCAACGGAATAGAGCGCAACGGCTCCGGCCACCGCGGCCGCCGGCGAGACCACCTGGACCGCCACCACGGCGAGCCCGACTGTCAGAGGCCAGCGCCGCCGCCACCACAAGGCGAAGCAGGCCATTGCCGCGCCGATCGCGTCGATGACGAGCATCGGGCCGTGCAGCCCCTGCCGGGCGCTGGGCATGGCGGTGGTGAGGGCGAGCACGGCCGCGAGCAGGAAAAGGACACTGTCGACGATCCGGTCGCGCCGGGTGCGCGCCGCGACCGGCGCGTCATCGTCCTCCCGGCGCAAGGCCTGGCTGAGGACGGCACGCAGTGCGGACATACCGGCAGCTTAGGCGGCAACGCAGGGGGCTGAACATCCGTCCGAAGTCGATCGGATCACCGACTTTGGTCGGTGCGCGATCGCCCGGCGACCAATGGCTGCCGGAGCCGCGGCCGCCAATCCTGGTGCTCGAGATCAATCGATCGACGGCACCGAGGAGATTCGCCATGATGCACAGATTCTTTGGCGCCACCGGGCGGTTCGCGGTCCGGTTCCGCTTGGCCATCGTCGCCGCCTGGGTGGTCGCGACCGTCCTGGCCATCGCGTTCCTTCCGTCGCTGGCCAGCGTCCTCAAGGAGAGCAACACCGACCAGCTGCCGGCCGGCAGCCCGAGCCTGGCCGCCGCCCGGCTGGCCGCCCCGCTGCAGGACCCGAACCAGACATCGGTCCTGGTCGTCGTCGCCCGCGGCAGCGGCACGGTCACCGCCGCGGACGCCGCCGCCATCGGGCGGCTGACCGCCCGGCTGGCGACGGTCGCCGACGTGCAGCAGGTCAAGGACCTCGGCGAGAGCGCCGACCGCCAGGCGGTGCAACTGGAGGTCCTGGCCGGCCTCAACCTCGCCGACACGAAGGCTCCTCAGCACATGGTCACAGGCCTGCGCGATGCCATCACGGCCAGCGCGCTACCCTCCGACCTGCAAGCCCACCTGGCCGGCCCGGTGCCTGCCCAGGCCGACGCCAGCCAGGCCGGCCAGAAAGCACTCGCCCTGGGCCTGGGCCTGTCCATCGTGTTCATCGTGGCCCTGCTGCTCCTGGTGTTCCGCGCGCTGCTGGCGCCGCTGCTGACCCTGGCCCCCGCCGTGCTGGTCACCCAGCTCGCCGGGCCGGTGATCGGCGTGGCGGGCAAGGCCGGCCTGGCGGTCTCGCCGCTGAGCCAGGACCTGATGCTCATCCTGACCATCGGCGTCGGCACCGACTACGGCCTGTTCCTGGTCTTCCGGGTCCGGGAGGAACTGCGGGCCGGCCGCGCCCCGCACGACGCGGTCACCCGCGCCCTGGCCCGGGTCGGGGAATCGATCACGTTCTCCGCCGCCACGATCATCGCCGCGCTGCTCACCATGCTGCTGGCCACCTACGAGCTGTACTCCGGCATCGGCGCCCCGCTGGCCATCGCGCTCGCGCTCATGCTGGCGGCCGACCTCACCCTGCTGCCGGCGCTGCTGGCCATCGCCGGCCGGGCTGCGTTCTGGCCCTCCCGCACGGATCGCGGCACCGGACAGCCCGGCTGGTGGGGCCGCGCCGTAGGCCGGGCCGTGGCCCATCCCGCCGCCACGCTCGCCTTCGGGCTGCTCGCCTTCGGCGCGCTGGCCATCGCAGTGCTCGGCTACCGGCCGGCCGACCTGAGCACACCGGGCGCCCCCGGCGGCTCGGACTCCGCCGCGGGCAACGCGCTGCTCGCCGCCCATTTCCCTACCGCCACCAGCGACCCGACCATGGTGGTGCTGCGATTCGACCAGCCGGCCTGGGACGACCCGGCACCGGTTGCCGCGGCGCAGCGACGGCTCGCCGCGCTGCCCCAGTTCGCCAGCCTGGCCGGCCCGTTCGACGCCCTCACTCCCGGCCAGCTGACGACGCTGCACTCCACGCTCGGCGGCCCTGCCGCGATGCCCGCGGTGCCGTCACCGGGCAGCCGCATCCCGCCCGCCACGTGGGCGGCGTACGGCGCGGAAACCCAGTTCATCAGCGCCGACGGGCGGACTGTCGCGTTCGACGCCAGGCTGGTCAACGATGACCCGGGCTCGAACGCCGCGCTACGCCAGGTGCCGGCCATCCGGGCCGCCGTCGCCGCTGTGGCCCGCGCCGTCGGTGCCAGCGACTATGGCGTCGCGGGCGCTGTGCCGGCCGGGTACGACCTGAGCCAGGTCTCTGATGCCGACCTGCTGCGCGTCCTCCCGGTCGCGATCATCGCCATCGCGCTCCTGCTCGCGCTCGTCCTGCGCAGCCTCATCGCCCCGCTCTACCTCATCGCCTCCGTCGTGCTCAGCTACCTGGCGGCGTGGGGCGTGTCCGTCCTGCTCTTCCAGGACGCCGCCGGGGCCGGCGGGCTCTACCACGCCATCCCGTTCCTGATGTTCATCTTCCTGCTGGCACTCGGCGAGGACTACAACATCCTGGTGATGACCCGGATCCGGGAGGAGGCCGGCCGGATCCCGTTGCGGCAGGCGGTGACCGCGGCCCTGCAGCGCACCGGCCCGACAGTCAGCTCGGCCGGGCTCATCCTGGCCGGCACCTTCGCAGTCTTCGCCCTGGCGGTACGCAGCCAGCCCGGCGGCGGCCTGTTCGTCTTCTCGTCCATCGCGATCGGCGTTCTCATGGACGCCTTCCTCGTGCGCACCCTGCTCGTCCCCGCCACCGTCGCCCTGCTCGGCCGCTGGAACTGGTGGCCGTCCAGCCACGGCACGCCCGGTCAGACCGGCCCAGAAGAAGCGGAGCGTCAAAACTCTGCCAACCGGCAGGCGTGAGCGGGGCCATTCCCCGGTCGCCCTTAACTTCGATGAGCCGGTATCTCAAAGATCACTTCTGATCTCTTGCGATCGAAAGCTTTCCAATACGTTGACCGGCAGATTCCCCGCTGCGAACTTGGTGGATGCCATTCCCGTCTCGTGTTGATTGCCCCGCCCACCTGTCAGGAGCTTCCACCATGGCAAGCGAATCCCACAACAATGCGCGCCGCACTGCACCATCACGCAGGTCCATGCTTTTTGCGGGCGCGGGCTTGGTGGCGGCGACCGGCGTGCTCGCCCGGCCGCAGACAGCCGAGGCGGCGACGACGGGCACCACGCCGGACTGGCTCGACATCACGGCGTCGCCGTACAACGCGGACCCGACCGGTGCCAATGACAGTACATCCGGCATACAGGCGGCGCTCGACCAGGCGGCCGCCAACGGCGGCGGCGCGATCTACGTCCCGGCCGGGAACTACAAGATCACTTCGGGGCTGACGTACAGCAGCAGCACCGGCCTGCTGATCACCGGCGACGGCCCGCAGGCGTCCAATTTCCGGCTGGCCGGCACGGCCACGACCATCCAGTACCTGACCATCACGCAGACCGGCGAGTTCGTCAACGGCAACTTCGGCAGGCAGGGCACGGTGGTCATCGAGAACGTCTCGTTCTACAACGACGAGCCGAGTGCTTCCTACGCGGACTCGCACGTGGTCATCGTGATGAACAACGTCAACTTCGGCCAGGTCCGGAACGTCTGCATCTACGAGGGGACCGGGCCGCAGTGGGTCAATCAGGGCATCATCCTGAACAAATGTAACCAGGTTGACGTTGACAACATCAATTTCTTCACGGCGGTCAACGGAATCGTGTTCACCGGCTACGGCCAGGTGAACAACATCAGCAATGCCTCGTTCTGGATGAAGACCACCGGCCAGCCGCAGGCCGCCGCGGTCCTGTACCTGGGACAGACCCTCACCGCGAACATGGTGAGCGTCATCTGCCACGACGGCGACCGGGGAGTCCTGTGGACCGCGGACAGCACCGGCGCCATTCCGCACCTGTTCTTCGCCTACAACGTGCAGCCGAACAATCACACCGTCGCGGGTATGCAATTCGACGTCGGCGCTCAGGTATATCTGACCGAGTGTTTCTTCTCCGCCGGCACGTCGATCGTCGACCAGCCCATTCCCGGCCTCATTTTCGGTCCGAAGTTCGAGGGGTCGGGAACGGTGGTCAACAATCAGTTCCTGGGCGCGCAGGGCCACACGATATGGCTTCAGGGCGGCAAGGGGTTCTACATCTCCGGGTGCGAGATCGGCGGGAACGGGAAGTACAAGTACGCGGCGAACACCTATGACGAGATCCACATCGAGGCGCCCGTCTCGCAGGTCACGATCGACACCTCCCATTTCGACGTGGACACCCTGGCGACCACCGGGACCAGCAACGCCCCACGCAGCGCGGTGAACGTGGCATCGGGTGCGACGAACCTCTTGCTG
>DASYAE010000156.1:0-15687 GCA_036501535.1 Actinocrinis sp.
GTACTGGTCCGCGTGCGGGCTGCACCGGCTCGGCCGGCCGCGCGGTCCGCTCGGCCCCCTCGGTCCCGGCGCCGCGGCCCGGCTGGTCGGCGAGGCGGCCGGGGCCGGGGGCGACGCGCTGGCGGACTTCGCCGACCGGACCGCGGAGTCGGCCCGGCGCATCGCAGCACACCTCGACGCACGCCGTGCCGTGCACGAGTACGAGCATGAGCACGTATCTCAATCAACTGTCACATCTGCAGGTCCTGACGCCGTCGGGACGGCCGGGCCCCAGCCCGTCTCGCCCTTCCTGACCGCTGAGCAGGGACTGCTGGCCGGCCATCCGCTGCACCCCGCGCCGAAGAGCCGGGACGCGATCAGCGACGAGGAGGCCGCGCGCTACTCGCCCGAGCTGCGCGGGAGCTTCGCGCTGCACTGGTTCGCGGTGGCGCCGGACCAGGTCGCGCACGAGAGCGAGCTCGGCCCTGGCACCCCCGACCTGTCCGCCTATCTCAGCACCCTAACCCATGATCACAGGATCCTGATTCCGGCGCACCCGTGGCAGGCCCGCGCCCTGCTCGCGCGCCCGGAGGCGGCGCGCCGGGCCGAGGCAGGCTCGCTGGAATACCTCGGCCCGGCTGGCCCGCCCTGGTACCCGACCTCCTCGCTGCGCACCGTCTACCGGCCCGACGCGCAGGTCATGCTGAAGCTCTCGCTCGGCCTGCGGATCACCAACTCCCGCCGGGAGAACCTGCGCAAGGAGCTGCTGCGCGGAGTCGAGGCGCACCGGCTGTTCGCCGGCCGGCTCGGCACCGAGCTGCTCGCCGCGCACCCCCGCTTCAGGATGCTGACGGACGCCGGCTACCTCGCCGCCGAGGGCGTGCCGGGGCTCGACGTCTCGTTCCGGCACAGCCCGTTCGCGCCGACCGACTTCGTGTACTGCACCGCCGCGCTGACCGACCTCGGCCGCGGCGGCCTCGCGCCGGACGGCCTGCCGCACGAGCTCGCCGCGCACATCCACAGCCTGGCCGTGAACGAGGGCCGCTCCGCGCAGGCGGTGGCCGCCGACTGGTTCGACCGCTATCTGCGCACCCTGATCCTTCCGGTGCTCTGGCTGGACGCCGAGCACGGCGTGGCGCTGGAGGCGCACCAGCAGAACACGCTGATCCAGCTCGACCCGACCGGGTATCCGGGCGCCGGGTGGTACCGGGACAACCAGGGCTTCTACTACCGCGAGTCGGCCGTCGAGGGGCTGGAGTCGCTCAGCGGACTGGCCGGCCTGGGCCGGGCCAGCGAGACGGTCGTGCCGGACGACGTGGTCACCGAGCGGCTGGTCTACTACGCCGGAATCAATAACCTGATGGGCATGGTCGGCGCGCTCGGCTGCGCCGGGCTGGGGCCGGAGCGCGAGCTGCTCGGCCGGGCCGCGGACGTGCTGCGGCCGCTGCGCGGCCACCTGCCGGTGGACCTGCTGCTCGACGCGCCGACGCTGTCCTGCAAGGCGAACATGCTCACCCGGACCGCCGGCCTGGACGAGCTGGTCGGCGCGCTGGCGACCCAGTCGGTCTACGTCGAGATCGCGAACCCGTTCGCGGCGTGCGGCGGCCTCCCGGGCGCGCACCGCGGGCTGGACGTGCTGGATGTGCCGGACCTGCTCGGCGGCGCGCCGTGACCGCGCAGTGGTGGGACCTGCGCACGCCGGCCGGCCGCTTCACGCTGAGCCCGGTGAAGCCCGACCGCGACCTCGAGCACATCCACCGGTGGATGAACGATCCGGCCGTCGCAGAGTACTGGGAGCTTGACGGCCCGCCCGGGCGCACCGCCGCGCACCTGGCCGAGCAGCGGGACCTGCCGCACACACAGCCCTATCTGGCCCGCCTGGAGGGCCGCCCGATCGGCTACTGGGAGATCTACCGTGCCGCGGACGACCCGCTGGCCGCCCACTACCCGGCCCGGCCGGACGACGTCGGCCTGCACCTGCTGATCGGCGAGCCGGACTGCCGCGGCGTCGGGCTCGGCAGGATGCTGCTCTGCGTGCTCTGCGACGAGGTCCAGCAGGCCGCGCCGTGCCGCGTCGTCGCAGAGCCCGACGAGCGCAACACCGCGTCCGTGCGGGCGTTCGCGGCGGCCGGGTTCGCCGCGTCCGGCACCCTCGAGCTGCCCGGGAAACGAGCGACCCTGATGCTGCGCGAGTCCCGGCGATGACCACTGCCTCGGTGATGACTGCCGTCTCGCCGATGACCGCCGGCGCGCCGGTCGGCGGGTCCGCGCCTCCCGAGGTGCACGACCTGGTCGGCGTCGGCATCGGCCCGTTCAACCTCGCCCTGGCCGCACTGGCCGAGCCGGTCCGGGAGCTGAGCTGCCTGTTCCTCGACGACAGGCCGCGGTTCAGCTGGCACCCCGGGATGATGGTGGACGGCGCCACGCTCCAGGTGCCGTTCCTGGCCGACCTGGTCACCCTGGTCGATCCCACCAGCCGGCACAGCTACCTGGCCCACTTGCGCGACACTGGCCGGCTGTTCGGGTTCTACTTCGCCGAGCGGTTCCACGTGCCGCGCGCCGAATACGAGGCCTACTGCCGGGCGGTCGCCGAGTCGCTGCCCTCCTGCCGGTTCGGCCGCCGGGTCACCGAGGTCCACGCGGCGGGCCTGCCGGACGGCGCGGACGGCTTCTGCGTCGTGTATCAGACGGCTGACGGCGCCTCCTCGGCCGTCATGGCGCGCAGCCTCGTCCTCGGCATCGGCACGGAACCCTCGGTCCCCGCGGTGCTGTCGCACCTGTGCGCCGAGTCTGCCGACGACTCGGACGACGCCGAGCCGGTCGCCGTGCACAGCGCGGACTACGTGTACTGCGCCGAGGGCATCCGCTGCGCCGACGACGTCACCGTGCTCGGCTCCGGCCAGTCCGGCGCCGAAGTCGTGCTCGACCTTCTACGCCGCTGGCACCGGCCCGGCCGTCGGCTGCGCTGGATCACCCGGGCCGCCGCCTTCGAGCCGATGGAGTACTCGAAGATCGGCCTGGAGCACTTCACCCCGGACTACGCCGACTACTTCCACGCCCTGCCCGAGGCCCGCCGCGACGCCCTCCTGCGCGGCCAGGGCCGGCTTTACAAGGCCGTCTCCGCCGAGACGCTGGCCGACATCCGGGAGGAGCTGGACGCGCGCTCCTTCCGCCCCGACGGCGATGGCGCCACGGGCGTCACCCTGATGCCCGGCGCGGAGGCGGTCGACGGCTGGCGGGACGGCCGACAGCTCGAGCTGACCATGCGTCACACCCAGACAGAGCAGTACTTCACCGTGCGGACCGGGCGCCTCGTCCTGGCCACCGGCTACATTCCACGCGAGCCGGCCCTGCTGGCCCCGATCGCGCAGCTCATCGAGCGTGACGCGGCTGGACGGCCGATCGTCGGCCGCGACCATCGGGTGCGGCTGAACGGCACCTCCGCGAGTATCTACGTTCAGAACGCCGAGCTGCACACGCACGGAGTGGGCGCGCCTGATCTCGGCCTCGGTGCCTATCGCGCCGCGATGATCCTTAACACCGTGACCGGACGGCAGGTCCATCCGTTGCCCAGGCACACCGCCCACACCGCGTTCGCCCCGGCCGCTGCCGCCGCAGCCGACCCCGGCATCACCGTGCACATGACAGGAACCAGCCTTGGACCAGCAGACCAGCCCGACAGCCGACCAGGCGGCCGGGCTCCCGCAGCCCGCGCCGCCGACGGCCGAACCGCACAGTTCGCCGGTGCAGCCGGACGGGCCCGCCACGCCGCCCCTCTCCGCAACGGCGGAGCCGGCCCGCGTTGACGGACTGTCAGGCCCGATTCCCGCGATCCTGGTGCAGCCCGACACGGTTCCGATCAGCTCAGCGCCAGTCGACTCAGTGCCAGTCCACACGGTGCCGGTCGACAGAGTGCCGGTCAGCTCGGTGCCGGTCACTACAGCGCCGAAGCGCAGCGCAGCCCCGAAGAACGCCGCCCCGGCCGGCTCGGCCGGGAGCGCGGCCGCCGCCATGCCGCACGGCGACCCCGACCTGCGCCGCCGCCAGGCCGGCCGCGCCCTGCTGGCCAAGACCCTCGGCGAGTTCGCGTACGAGCAACTGCTGGAACCGGAACCGCACGAGGACGGCTGGTACGGTCTGCGGCTCGAGGCCGGGTCGGGCCCCGCCGTCGAATACCGGTTCCTCGCCGCGCGGGGCAGCTACGGCTCCTGGTTCGTCGACCCCGGCTCGGTGCGCCGCAACAACCACCCGGCCGCCGATCCGCTCGCGTTCATCGCCGACTGCGCCCCCGCGCTCGGCCTGACGGGTGACACCGCCGGGCACCTGGTCCGTGAGATGGCCGCAACGCTCGCTTCTGATACGCAGATCCTGGCCACAGCCACGCACACGGCGGCGCAGTTGGCCGACCTCGGATATGCCGAACTGGAGGGCCACCAGACCGGCCACCCGTGGATCGTCTTCAACAAAGGCCGCATCGGCTTCTCCGCTCGCGACACGCTTCGATACGCGCCCGAGGCACGGCGCCCGCTGCGCCTACCGTGGATCGCCGTGCGCGACGACCTGGCGAAGTATCAGGCCGTCTCAGGCCTGAGCGCACGCCGCCTATACACCGAGGAACTCTCCCCAGCCGCCCGCGTCCGATTCGGCGCAGAGCTCATCCGGCAGGGCTGCAACCCGGCGCGCTACTGGTGGCTGCCGGTTCACCCCTGGCAGTGGGACGAGATGATCCGGCAGATCTACGGCGCCGAGATCGCCTGCGGCCGAATGGTCTACCTCGGCGACGGCGACGACGCCTATCTTCCGCAGCAGTCCATCAGGACCTTCAGCAACATCGCGCAGCCGCGCCGGCGCCACGTCAAACTGCCCCTCTCCATCCTCAACACGATGGTCTGGCGCGGGCTGCCGACCGACCGCACCGAGGCCGCGCCCGCCGTCACCACCTGGCTCAAGCAGCTCGCCGAGGCGGACCACTACCTGCGCGACGTGTGCAAGGTCGTGCTGCTCGGCGAGGTCGCCTCGGTCACCGTCGGACACCCGGTGCTCGACCGGATGGAGGGCGTGCCCTATCAGTACCGCGAGATGCTCGGCGCGATCTGGCGCGAGCCGCTGCCCGCGGCGCTGCATCAAGGCGAGCGCGCCCGGACCCTGGCATCGCTGCTGTCCTACGGCGCGGACGGCCGGCCGCTGGCCGCCGAACTGGTCGCCCGCTCCGGCCTGGACCCGCGCGCCTGGCTGCTGCGGCTGTTCGGCGCGCTGCTCCCGCCGCTGCTGCGCTTTCTCTACGCCTACGGTGTCGCCTTCTCGCCGACCGGGCAGAACGTCGCGGTCATCTTCGACGGCCACGACGTGCCGACCCGCCTCGCGGTCAAGGACTTCGTGGACGACGTCAACATCTCCGCGCACGACCTGCCCGAACTGGCCGGCCTGCCCGACGCGGCCGCGTCCGTGCTGCTGCGGGAGAAGCCCGAGTACCTTTGCCAGTTCCTGCACGCCGGCCTGTTCGTCGGTGTCTTCCGCTACCTGGCCCGGATCTGCGAGCAGAGCCTGGCCGTGCCGAGCGCCGACTTCTGGGCCATGGCGCGCGCCACCGTGCGCACCTATCAGCGCGAGTTCCCCGACCACGCGGACCGCTACGAGCTGTTCGACCTCGACGCGCCGCGGATCGACCGGCTCTGCCTCAACCGCAACCGGCTGCTCCTCGACAGGTACCGCGACCGGCCGGACCGCCCGCACATCGAAGCGTTCGGACAAGTGGGCAACCCGCTCTCGACTGTCGCCGAGGCACCGTAACCTAATGCCTCATGGGCACGCGGCAGGCAGGGCGACAAGACGAGGCGGAGTCGGAAGCGGCGGAAGGGACGGGAGCGGGCGGCGCGGACGCCGGCGGCGATCGGGTGAGCGGCACGAAGAAGGCGGGCAAGGCCGGGGCGCGCGATCTGGGGTCGCTGCTGGCGACCGCGGTCGGCGCGGTCGGCGGCCAGGCCCGCGACGGGCAGCTGGAGATGGCCCAGGCCGTGCGGCAGGCCTTCGACGACGGCGACCCGCTGCTCGTCCAGGCCGGCACCGGGACCGGGAAGTCGCTGGCGTATCTCGTGCCCGCGCTCGCGTACTGCTCCGATTCGAGGAAAACGACACAGGGCAAGAAGCAGAACCGCCGCGTCGTCATCTCCACCGCGACCCTCGCCCTCCAGCGCCAGCTCGTCGCGCACGACCTGCCGGTGATCGCCGAGGCGCTCACCCCGGTGCTCGGCCGCCGCCCCGAGTTCGCCCTGCTCAAAGGGCGCAGCAACTACGTGTGCCGATACCGGATCGACGGCGGCGGTCAGGAGGACGAGCAGGACGCGCTGTTCGACGCCTCCGCCGTCTCGGAGATGGGCCGCCAGGTGGTCCGGGTGCGCGAATGGGCCGGGCAGAGCGACACCGGAGACCGCGACGACCTGGTCCCCGGCGTCAGCGACCGGGTCTGGAGCGCCGTCTCGGTCAGCGCCCGCGAGTGCCTGACGGCCAGCAAGTGCCCGTTCGGCACCGAGTGCTTCGCCGAGCTGGCGAAGGACCACGCCCGCGAAGCCGACGTGATCGTGACGAACCACGCGCTGCTCGCCATCGCGACCTTCGACAGCGACCTGCAGGTGCTGCCGGAGCATGACGCGGTCGTCATCGACGAGGCGCACGAGCTGGTCTCTCGGGCCACCGGCGCCAACTCCGGCGAGCTGACCGCGGGGGTCGTGGAGCGCGCGGTGCGCCGCAGCCGCAAGCACGTGGACGAGAAGACCCACCTCGTCTTCCAGCAGGCGCAGGAGCTGTTCAAAGACGTCCTGGAGAACGCGGACGCGGGCCGGTACCCAACGGTGCCGGACGATATGGCCGACATGCTCGGGCAGCTGCGCGATGCGGCGCGCATGGCAATCAGCGGCATGGCGCGCAGCCGGGACCGGTCGAAGTCCGCGGCCTCCGCCGAGGACGCGGAATCCGGGGGCAGCGACCAGGGCGCGCGCCGCCAGGCCCAGGCGGCCGTGGATCTGGTCTACGACCTGGCCGGGCGGATGGCCGGGTGCGGGTCGGACGACGTGCTTTGGCTCGACCGCAACGAGAGATACAGCGCGCTGCGTATCGCACCGCTGTCGGTGGCGGAGGCGTTAAGGCACCGCCTGTTTGCGCGCTCCCGGGTAGTCCTCACGTCGGCCACGCTCAAGCTCGGAGGCGACTTCGACGGCGTCGCCCGCTCGGTCGGCCTCGATCCGACCGAGCGCGCGGACCGGATGGCCGGGCAGGCCGTTGCGGCGGCCAGCGAGGCGGCCGAGCACGCCCGCGTCAAGGCACACGAGCACGAACAGGCAGAACAGGCAGGGGCGGCCGACCAAGCCCCGGAAGACGGCGAGGACCCGTTCGGGTTCGACCTCGAGGACGACGAGGCCGACCACCCGATCCCGTGGCGGGCGCTGGACGTCGGCTCGCCGTTCGACTACCCGAAGCAGGGCATCCTCTACATCGCCCGGCACCTCCCGCCGCCCAGCCGCGACGGCATCCGCCAGGACCAGCTGGACGAGCTCGCCGAGCTGATCGACGCGGCCGGCGGCCGGACGCTGGGCCTGTTCTCCTCGCTGCGGGCGGCCCAGGCGGCCTCGGCGGCGATCGCCGAGCGGATGGGCTACACGGTGCTGTGCCAGGGCGAGGACAGCCTGCCGCAGCTGATCGCGCAGTTCGCCGAGAACCCGCGCACGTGCCTGTTCGGCACGCTGTCGCTGTGGCAGGGTGTGAACGTCCCCGGTCCGGCCTGCCAGCTCGTGGTGATCGACCGGATCCCGTTCCCCCGCCCGGACGACCCCCTGTCCGCGGCGCGCCAGGACGCGGTCGCCAGGTCCGGCGGCAACGGCTTCATGGCGGTGGCCGCGACCCACGCCGCCCTGCTGCTCGCCCAGGGCTCCGGCCGGCTGATCCGGGCCGGTGCCGACCGCGGCGCGGTCGCAGTCCTCGACTCCCGGCTGGCGACGGCCCGCTATGCCAGCTTCCTGCGCGCCTCGCTGCCGCCGTTCTGGCCGACCGACGACCCGAAGCTGGTGCGCGCCGCCCTGCGGAGGCTGGACCTGGCTGCTGACGCCGCGTGAGGTGACGCCCCGTCCGCCCGGCCGGTCGGCTGGCCTCGATTCTCGAGCTCAGAGACCGGTCGAGCCGTCGATGGCCTCGCGGATCAGGTCGGCGTGCCCGTTGTGCCGCGCATACTCCTCCACGAGGTGCTGCCACATCCAGCGCACCGAGATGGGCTTCTCGCGGAAGGTGAAGGTCTCGTCCAGGTTCACGCCGTCGAGCGCGGCGTCGACGGCCTGGCACTCGGCCCGGTAGCGCTCGAAGTCCGCCTCGGCGCCGGCCGGGTCGGCCTCCGCGAAGTCCGCGCTCGGGGCATCGGAGCGGTAGTAGAGGTCAGGTATCTGCTCACCCCGGCAGGTCTGCCTGACCCACCCGCGCTCGGTGTCGCTCATGTGCCGGACCAGCCCGAGCAGCGAGAGGTTCGACGGCGGCACGGCGCGCGTGGCCAGCCGGGCGGCGTCCAGCCCCGCACATTTGCGCAGCAGGGTGGCCCGGTGCCAGTCGAGCCAGTCGCGCAGCATTTCCCGCTCGGAGGCGTCGCGGGGCTCCGGATACCTATCGGAACGCTCGACGTCAGGTGCGATCCAGGTCACTGCGGCAGTCTATGCAGGGCTTCGATCAGCGGCCAGAAGCAAAGCCTGCGCTCAGCTTTTGAACCACCGCGCGTCCCGGCCGGCCGCCGCACAGCGACCGGCTCGGAACCGCTCGATCCGCGGACCGTCCGTTTCCTCACAGCCGCCGCAGGACCGTGACCACCCGGCCCAGGATCGACGCCTCGTCGCCCGGAATCGGGTCGTACGCCGGGTTGCGCGGCATCAGCCACACATGCCGCCCGCTCGGCGTCTCCTGCAGCTTGAGCTGCTTGACCGTCGCCTCGCCGTCGATCATCGCCGCCACGATCTCGCCCGACTCGGCCGTCGGCTGCTGCCGGACCACCACCGTGTCGCCGTTGCAGATCGCCGCGTCCACCATCGAGTCCCCGACCACGGTCAGCGCGAACAGCGTGCCGTCGCCGACCAGGTCGCGCGGCAGCGGGATGAGCTCCTCGATCTCCTCCTGGGCCAGTATCGGCCCGCCCGCCGCGATCCGGCCGACCAGCGGCACGTACTCGGTCTCGCCCACCGGCCCCGGGAACCGCAGCACCTGGGCCAGCTCGGCCTGCGCCGGATCCTCGTCCTCGCCCGGGAAGTAGTCGTCCTCCTCGAGCCCCGCCGCCGCGCCCGTGCCGCCGTGCTGATCCCAGGCGCCGGCCGCGCCCGCGCCGGGCGCCGCCCCCGGATACTGGCTCTGCGCCTGGGCCATCCGCGCCCGCCACGCCTGCGTCGGGTCGCTCGGGCCGCGCACGATGTAGGCCCGCGGCCGGTTCGGGTCCCGCCGGATGAAGCCCTTGTTCTCCAGCACGACCAGCTGGTGCCGCACAGAGGAGGTGGACTGGAGCCCGACCGCCTCGCCGATCTCCCGCATCGACGGCGGGTAGCCGCGCCGGTCGATCGAGTCCTGAATCACCTCGAGCACCCGGCACTGGCGGTCCGTCAGGCGCAGCGCCAGCGGTACCTTCGTGGTCTCAGACGCCGCCTTGTGCGCGGCCCGCTTCGCCTTGAACCGGTCCGCCGCCCCGTCCATGGCGCTCGCCTCCTGCGCGGTCAGCTCCCGAGCCGGGGCGCGACCCCCGCGCCCGCGCTGCTTGACCACGGCGGATTTCTTGGCCACCGCTCCGCCCGCGCCGCTGCCGCCTCGTCCGGCCATGATCCACGTTTCCCTTCACATCGCCGTCGTGCCGAAGGGGACCGGTGAACACCGTGTCGCTTTTTCCTTCGCCGGTACCACCGTAGCCGAATAGGAGGCCTGATGCCCAACACTTGTTCGATCCGGCCGATCGAACACCAGTCCGCCCGGACCGCCGATGCTCGCATGTTCGACCCGGCTGCGTCAGGGACATATTGCCGTTCAACCGGCCGTAACTGGGCGTTTTCGCCGGGAAATTCATCCGGTCGAAGGAATTTGCGGATTCCTTCTTGTCCGCCCGCCCCGGCGGTGATTTCCGGCGCCCGGCCGACCAGCGGCGATCGCCGACCGTAGCGGCCCGTCGCCGCGCGCCGTCCCTCGACCGGCCCACGGCGGCTTGCGCCGACCCGGCCGGGCGGACTAACGTACCCCTATATCTAGTGGTGATCGCTCCAGAGACTTCTAGCAGTTGTGGTTCGGTGCTCTTCCAGGTCAGCTCGTTATGCACAGGCGCCGTCCACAGCCGACCGGGTGAACTTGGCGTGGTACACGCAGAGTAACCGCCAATAGCCGTCCATCACCGAGCGGCGATGAGAAGGAGGTCCGCCGTGCACTGCCCGTTCTGCCGGCACACCGACTCCAAGGTCATCGACTCGCGGACCACCGAGGACGGCACCGCCATCCGCCGGCGCCGCTCGTGCCCCGAGTGCAACCGCCGGTTCACCACGATCGAGACGGCCGCCCTGCTGGTGGTGAAGCGGTCCGGGGTCACCGAGCCGTTCAGCCGCTCGAAAATTGTCAGCGGCTTGCGCAAGGCTTGTCAGGGACGTCCGGTCACCGAGGACCAGCTGGCACAGCTGGCCCAGCGGGTCGAGGAGTCGGTCCGGGCCAAGGGCTGCGCGGAGCTGCCCAGCCACGAGGTCGGGCTGGAGATACTCGGCCCGCTGCGCGACCTCGACCCGGTCGCCTACCTGCGGTTCGCGTCCGTCTACAAGGGCTTCGACTCGGTCGAGGACTTCGCGGCGGAGATCGCGACGCTGCGGCCCGCGGCGCCCGCGACGACATAGCCGGCCCTCTGCGGCCGGAAAGGCGGCGCCCGCCGCGTCGCCCGACCGCATAGCCGCATAGAGGCGCGACATACGGAAACGTGTGTCCGATGCATGAAAAAAGACGGTGCATGAAAAAGAAGCCGGACCTCCAGCTCTCACCGCGGTGGGGAAGCCGCAACGGGCCGGAGACGTTCATAAAGTACGAGGATGGATGGGAAGTGACGCTCCTATGACGGAGACCATCAGCGGATCGGCGCGTAAAGCGGCGCATGCCGGCGGCCCGCACCCCCAGGGCAAGCAGCCCGGTGCGGGCGGCGGCGCGAGGCAGGCCGGTGCGCCGACCCGCGGCGGTCTGAAGATCGGGCGGATCTTCACCAAGCCGGGCGTCCACCCCTACGACGAGGTCGAGTGGGAGCGCCGCGACGTCGTCATGACCAACTGGCGGGACGGGTCGGTCAACTTCGAGCAGTTGGGCGTCGAGTTCCCAGCCTTCTGGTCCGCCAACGCCGCCAACATCGTCACCACCAAGTACTTCCGCGGCGCCCAGGGCACCGACCAGCGCGAGTGGTCGCTCAAGCAGGTCGTCGACCGGGTGGTGAAGACCTACCGCAAGGCCGGCGAGGAGTTCGGCTACTTCGCCGGCCCCGAGGACGCGGAGGTCTTCGAGCACGAACTCACCCACGCCCTGGTGCACCAGGTCTTCTCGTTCAACTCCCCGGTCTGGTTCAACGTCGGCACGCAGAGCGTGCAGCAGGTGTCGGCCTGTTTCATTCTAGCTGTTGACGACACCATGGACTCGATCCTGAACTGGTACCGCGAGGAGGGCCTGATCTTCAAGGGCGGCTCCGGGGCGGGCCTGAACCTCTCCCGCATCCGCTCCTCGCGCGAACTGCTCTCCTCCGGCGGCAACGCCTCCGGCCCGGTTTCCTTCATGCGCGGCGCGGACGCCTCGGCCGGGACCATCAAGTCCGGCGGCGCCACCCGCCGCGCCGCCAAGATGGTGGTGCTGGACGTCGACCACCCGGACGTGCGCGAGTTCGTCTGGACCAAGGCGCGCGAAGAGGACAAGATCCGGGTGCTGCGCGACGCCGGGTTCGACATGGACCTCGGCGGCGCCGACATCACCTCGGTTCAGTATCAGAACGCGAACAACTCGGTGCGGGTCAACGACGCCTTCATGCAGGCGGTCGAGGAGGGCAAGGCCTTCGACCTGCTGGCCCGCGGCGACAACTCGGTGATCGACACGATCGACGCCAAGGACCTGTTCCGGCAGATGGCCCAGGCCGCGTGGGAGTGCGCCGACCCGGGCATCCAGTACGACGGCACCATCAACGCCTGGCACACGAACCCGAACACGGGCCGGATCAGCGCATCCAACCCGTGCTTCCCGGCGGACCAGAAGGTCGTCACGGACAAGGGTCTGATCCCGATCGGCGACCTGGTGCGGCGTGCTGCGGACGGGGAGTCGTTCGCCGTCTACACCAATGACCTGACCTCCGAGTCGGAGCCGGCTGCCCGCATCGTCGCCACGTCGCCGGTGCGGTACATGGTGACCGGCACCAAGGAGATCCTCAAGCTGCGCTTCTCGGACGGCTCCGAACTGCGATGCACGCCCAACCACCGGCTGTGGACGGCGAACCGGGGATGGGTGCGTGCCGAGGAGCTGACCGACCAGGACCGCGTCGTCCGGTCGTTCCACCACGCGGCGCGCTCGGCCGCGTCCTGGCAGCTGCCCGAGGTGGCATTCGAGGCCGCCGCGCAGGTTCGCTCCGACGGCGCTGTCGTGCTTCCGGAGAAGTGGGACGAGGAGCTCGCGCACTACCTCGGATGGCTTGTCGGCGACGGATGTCTCACCGATTCGGCTGCAGTCACCGTGTACGGCAGCGAGACGGAGCAGACCGAGATCATGCCGAGGCACAAGGCTCTGCTTGACCGGCTGGTCGGCTACGACCTGAAGCCAAGTCTCCAGAAGAACGGGACGTATCAGCTCCGGGCGTGCCGCGCGGGTGTGAGGGCGTTCTTCGGGGCGCTCGGCATCTCCAGCGGCCGGTCACCCGACAAGCGACTGCCCCGGACAGTTTTCGAGGCACCGGAAGAAGCGCTCACGGCGTTCCTGCGCGGCCTGTTCGACGCGGACGGCTGTGTCGTGAACCAGGTGGTCAAGGGCACCCGCTACGTCGGCCTCGGCAGCAGGTCGGCCGGGATGCTGCGCGAGGTGCAGGAGGTCCTCGCCTCTCTCGGTATCGCCAGCCGCGTCTACAAGACCGGGCAGAAGACGGACAGCTTCACGTACGAGCGCAAGGACGGCACGGTCGTCAGCTACTCGTCCGACAGCCCCAGCTACGACCTGCGCATCTCGGGTCGCTCCATCAGGGACTTCGCCGCCCGGATCGGATTCGGCCACCCGGAGAAGGCCGCGAAGCTCGGCGCCCTGCTGCAGAACCACGCGTTCTACGACAAGGACGAGTCGGTCACGCTCAGCAGCCGGGAGAGCGACGGGTTCGAGACCACGTACAACCTCACCGAGCCGCGCAACCACTCGTACATCGTCAGTGGTGTGACAGTGGCGAACTGCTCGGAGTACATGTCCCTCGACAACTCCTCGTGCAACCTGGCCTCGCTGAACCTGATGAAGTTCCTGCGGGACGCCGACGCGGCCGGCCAGGAGACCGCGCAGGAGACGGCAGGGGCCGGCCGGCCCTCCTTCGACACCGAGACCTTCGCCAAGATGGTCGAGCTGGTCATCACCGCGATGGACATCTCGATCTCGTTCGCCGACTTCCCGACCGAGCCGATCACCAAGACCACCCGCGACTTCCGCCAGCTCGGCATCGGCTACGCCAACCTCGGCGCCCTGCTGATGGCCACCGGCCACGCCTACGACTCGGACGGCGGTCGGGCCATCGCCGCGGCGGTCACGGCCTTGATGAGCGGCACCGCGTACAAGCGCTCCGCCGAACTGGCCGCCGTCGTGGGCCCCTACGCCGGCTACGCGGCCAACGCCGAGCCGCACACCGCGGTGATGCGCAAGCACGCCGCCGCGACCGACGCGATCGAGGCCCTGGAGCCCTTCGACGCCGAGATCAAGACCGCGGCGCAGGCCGCATGGACCGCAGGCATCGAGACCGGCCTGCGCAACGGCTGGCGTAATGCCCAGGCGAGTCTTTTGGCACCTACAGGAACTATCGGCTTCATGATGGACGTGGACACCACGGGCATCGAGCCGGACCTGGCACTGGTGAAGTTCAAGAAGCTGGTCGGCGGCGGCTCGATGCAGATCGTGAACAACACCGTGCCGCGAGCCCTGCGCAAGCTCGGCTACCACGAGGAGCAGATCGAGGCGGTGGTCGAGTACATCGCCGAGCATGGCCACGTGGTCGACGCACCCGGCCTCAAGCGGTCGCACTACGAGGTCTTCGACTGCGCGATGGGCGACCGCTCGATCGCCCCGATGGGCCACGTGAAGATGATGGCCGCGGTCCAGCCGCACCTGTCCGGCGCGATCAGCAAGACGGTCAACATGCCGGAGTCGGCCACCGTCGAGGAGATCGAGGAGATCTACTTCCAGGGCTGGAAGCTGGGTCTCAAGGCACTGGCAATCTACCGGAACAACTGCAAGGTCGGCCAGCCGCTGCAGGATGCCAAGGGCGCGAAGCGGGCTGCGGCGGCCGAGGCGAAGGCGGCTGAGGCGGGAACCGCGGTCGCAGCCGCAGCAACTGCCGCGCCAGCGCGGGAGGTCGTGGTCGAGTACAAGCCGGTCCGCAAGCGCCTGCCGAAGAACCGCCCGGGCAGTACCACCTCGTTCTCGGTCGGCGGCGCCGAGGGATACATGATCTCCAATTCCTACCCGGACGACGGCCTCGGCGAGCTGTTCCTCAAGATGTCGAAGCAGGGCTCGACCCTGGCCGGCATGATGGACGCGTTCTCCATCGCCATCTCGGTCGGCCTGCAGTACGGCGTGCCGCTGGAGACCTTCGTCGCGAAGTTCACCAACATGCGCTTCGAGCCGGCGGGCCTGACCGACGACCCGGACGTGCGGATGGCCCAGTCGATCCTCGACTACATCTTCCGCCGGCTGGCCCTGAACCACCTGCCGTTCGACGTGCGCGCCGACTACGGCATCTACTCCGCCACCGAGCGCCAGCGCCAGGTGGAGACCGGCTCCTACCTCCCGCTGGACGACGACGCCGACCTCACCGAGATCGCCCAGTCAGCGCCGATAGAGGACCGCGTCCCGAAGTCCGGCCCGTCCAAGGACGGGGGCGGCAGGGCGGCCACCGCCGACCGCGGCCGCGCGTCGGATGACCCCGCCCGCTCCACCAGTGCCGCCCCGCAGGCCGCCGTCCCGACCCGGGCCGGCTCCTCGATGGAGGTCCTCGAGGCCAAGGTCGGGCACGCGGCCGACGCTCCGCTCTGCATGACCTGCGGCACCAAGATGCGCCCGGCCGGCAGCTGCTACGCCTGCGAGGGCTGCGGCTCGACGAGCGGCTGCAGCTGATTTTGCGCCAAGTTGCAGCCGATACAACATTCGACTTCAGAAGGCTGACGGCATAACTGCTGGTCAGTGGGGCGTCAGCGTCGGTACTGACGTCCCACTCCAGCGGGCTATCGAAGGCAGCCGCCAGCGTCATAGGTAATCGCAACAATGTTGCTTTAGATGCAACGACGTCTAGGTCGGGGTGGACCCCTGAGAGGACCGTCCGATGTGGCTGGAATCCGTGGAGGTTGGACACTTCCGCAACTTCACCGATGAGCAGGTTATGTCGGTGGAGCGCGATGTCACCTGCCTTATCGGGAAGAACGAGTCGGGCAAGACAACCATCCTTAAGGCACTTCATCGCCTGAACCC
>DASYAE010000157.1:0-173945 GCA_036501535.1 Actinocrinis sp.
CGCGATTCGCGGCAGCGCCAGGGGGATCTCAGCTCTTATGCCCTAATGATGCCCGCTCGTGATGGATTCGCGGTACTCCTCCACCGTCGGCTTCTCGATCCGCTCGGCGAAGTACCAGCGGGTCAGCGCCGCGCGCACCCGGGCCCGGCGCACGTGCGGGGCCGGGACGCCGTTCGCGTCGGTCACCTCCGCCAGCGAGAGCGGCCGGTGCACGTCGTGCGAGGTCAGCTTGTGCAGGTCGCCCGCATCGAGCGGTTCGTGGATCTCGGAGAACTCGCCCTCCGGGCTGCGCACGATGATGCCCGACTCGCGGCCGTGCAGGATCTTGTTCCGGTCCGCGCGCTGCAGGCCGAAGCAGATCCGCCGGGTGACCCAGAACGCGAAGATCGGCCCCAGGATGATCAGGAAGCGGCAGACCCAGGTGATGTCCTCCACCGAGAGGTGGAAGTGCGTGGCGATCAGGTCGTTGCCGCCGTTGAGCCAGCCGACGCCGTAGAACGTGCAGCCGGCCACGCCGATCCCGGTCCGGGTCGGCATGTTGCGCGGCCGGTCCAGCAGGTGGTGCTCGCGCCGGTCCCCGGTGACCCAGGCCTCGATGAACGGATAGAGCGCGAGGCCGGTGAACAGGATGCCGGGCACGATCAGGAACGGGACCAGCACGTTGGGCGAGAGCGTGTGGCCCCAGAAGTTCCACTCCACGTTGGGCATCATCCGCAGCAGGCCCTCGAACAGGCCGATGTACCAGTCCGGCTGCGAGCCGGCGGTGATCTGGTTCGGCACGTAGGGCCCGTAGGTCCAGATCGGGTTGATCGAGACCAGCCCGCCGAGCGCGGCCACGATGCCGAAGATCAGGAAGAAGAAGCCGCCCGCCTTCGCCGTGTAGACCGGCAGCAGCGGCAGGCCCACCACGTTCTCGTTGGTCCGGCCCGGCCCCGCCCACTGGGTGTGCTTCTGGTAGAAGACCAGGATCAGGTGCGCGGTGATCAGGGCCAGCAGGATGCCCGGGATCAGCAGGATGTGCACGGTGAACAGCCGCGCCACCACCGCGTTGCCCGGGAACTGCCCGCCGAACAGGAAGAACGAGACGTAGGTGCCGACGATCGGGATGGACAGGATCAGCCCGTCCATGATCCGCAGGCCGGTGCCGGAGAGCAGGTCGTCCGGCAGCGAGTAGCCGCAGAAGCCCTCGGCCAGCGCCAGGGTGAACAGGGTGAAGCCGATCAGCCAGTTCAGCTCGCGCGGCTTGCGGAACGCGCCGGTGAAGAAGATGCGCAGCATGTGGATCGTGACGGCCATCACGAAGATCAGCGCCGCCCAGTGGTGCATCTGCCGCATCAGCAGGCCGCCGCGCACGTCGAACGAGATGTCCAGGGTGCTGGCGTACGCCTCGGACATCCGGATGCCGTCCAGCGGCTTGTACGAGCCGTTGTAGACGACCTCGTTCATCGAGGGGTTGAAGAAGAAGGTCAGGAAGATGCCCGTGAGCAGCAGGATGATGAAGCTGTACAGGGCGATCTCGCCGAGCATGAAGGACCAGTGGTCCGGGAAGATCTTGCGCAGCTGCTTCTTGGCGGCCCCGGCGATCCCGAGCCGCTGGTCGAGGTAGTCCGCGGCCTTGCCGCCGAGCGTGGCGGGCTCGGCCGGCTCGGAGCTGAACGTGGCGGTCATCCGCGCTCCCAGAAGCTCGGGCCGACGGGCTGGTCGAAGTCGCTACGGGCGACCAGGTAGCCCTCGGCGTTGACGGTGATCGGCAGCTGGGGCAGCGAGCGCGCCGCCGGCCCGAAGATGACCCGCCCGTCCTCGGACAGGTCGAAGGTCGACTGGTGGCAGGGGCACAGCATGTGGTGGGTCTGCTGCTCGTAGAGCTGGACCGGGCAGCCGACGTGGGTGCAGATCTTGGAGAAGGCCACGATGCCCTCGTAGCCCCAGTCGATCTCCTGCTGCGACTTGATGTCCGCCGGGTCCATCCGGACCAGCAGGATCGCCGACTTGATCAGCATGTTGTTCAGGTCGTCGCCGGCTTGCAGCGCGGCCGCCGGGCGGGCGCTGACCAGGGCGCCGATGGTGATGTCCTGCGGCTTGATGCCCTGGCCCTTGGTGCCGTCCAGCGAGACGGTGTTGTCGTTGATGATCAGCTCGTCCTTGGCCCACGCGGTGTACCGCAGCGAGTTGCCGGGCAGCGGGCCGAGGTCGCGCAGCACCCACAGGGCCGGTACCGGCAGCACCGCCATCGCGCCGATCAGGGCCCGGCGGATCAGCGGGCGGCGCTTGATCCCGGAGTCGTCGACGCCCTGCCGGAACTCGGCGATCGCCTCGGCCCGGGTCTGCGGGTCGGACTCGAGCCGGTGCCGCTCCTGCGGGAACTCGACGTCGGTCATCAGGGTGCGGGCCCAGTAGATGGCCCCGGCGCCCATCGAGAACATCGACACGGCCAGCAGCACGCCGAGCGCGAAGTTCGAGGCGGACATCGCCCCGATCGGGAAGAAGTCGACCACCGCGGTGCCGGGGATCTCCGTGTAGGCCACGCAGAACCCGATCGCGGCCAGTGCGGAAAGCGTGAAGAGCGCGGCGACCTGCCGCTCGGCCCGCTTGGCCGCCTTCTCGTCGATGTCGGTGATCCGGGGGACGTGCGGCTCGAGGCCGGGGTCGGCGAACGGGTCGGCCACCAGGGCGTGCTCGTCGTGCCCGGCGTGCTCGACCTCGCCGTGCTGCTCGGTCTCCACGGCGACGCCGCCGCTGGTCGGCACCAGCTCGCCGCCGGTCTCGTCCGGAGTGCTGATCGTCATCGGTTACTCGCCCGCCTTCGACTGCCCCGACTGTGGACCGGCCGGCTTCGACCCGGTCGCCTTCGATCCCGCCGGCGGTGATCCGGAGGATTCCGAGGACTGCGATCCCGGGGACCGCGATCCCGTCGGCCTGCTCCCGCCCGCCGGCTTCTTGGCCGCCGTCGACTTGGCCGAGCCCGCCTTGCCGGACGACGTCCCGGCCCTGCCGGCCGCCGCCGCCCGCGCCCGGGCGACCCGGTCCGGGCTGGCCTTGGTGGTGCGGGCCGCGATCCAGACCGCGCACAGCAGCAGGATCGCCAGCACGGCCGTCCACAGGAACAGGCCCTCGGAGGTCGGGCCGATCCGGCCGAGGCCGGCGCCGCCGTAGTTGGCCTCCCCGCGCAGGCTCACCAGGTACGAGATGATCGCCTGCTTCTGGGTCGGCGAGAGCACCGTGTCCGGGAACTGCGGCATGTTCTGCGGGCCGGTCAGCATGGCCTCGTAGATCTGCTGCGGCGGGGTGCCGGTCAGCGCCGGGGCGTACTTGCCGTCGGTCAGCGCGCCGCCCTCGCCGGCGAAGTTGTGGCACTCGGTGCAGTTGGTGCGGAACAGCACGCCGCCGAGCGCGATCAGGTTCTCGTCGGTCGCGTACTGGTCGGACGTCGGGATCTTCGGTCCGCCGCCGAGGGACTCGATGTAGGCCGCGATCGCGTTGATCTGCTCGGTGCTGAAGATGTTCTTGTTCTTCGCCTGGATCTGCGCGCCGAGCTGGGCGGCCGGCATCCGGCCGGTCTCCATCTGGAAGCTCACCGCGGCGGCGCCGGCGCCCACCAGGGACGGCCCGAGATCGGAGCCCTCGGCGTCCTTGGAGTGGCAGCTGCTGCAGGTGGACTCGTACAGCGCCTTGCCTTCGGCCAGCTGCTGGGCCGCGGACTCGCCGGTGTCCGCGTTCGCGGTCGGCGAGACGACGGCGGCGAACACGGTGCCGGCGAAGGCCAGCGCCAGGACGAGGACGACGAATGCGGCCAGTGGGTGGCGTCGCCGCCTTGAGAGCGATTTCACGACTTCGGGTTCCCTCTAGGGCTCGCGTCCGTTACTTGATGATGTAGATCACGCTGAACAGGCCGATCCAGACCACGTCCACGAAGTGCCAGTAGTACGAGACGACGACCGCGGCGATCTCCTGGTCGTGCGTGAAGCGTTTGGCCTTGTAGGTGCGGGCCATGACGACCAGGAAGGCGAACAGACCGCCGGTGACGTGCAACCCGTGGAATCCGGTGGCCAGGTAGAAGGCGCTGGTCCAGGCGTTCTCCGAGATCGGGTGGCCGTCCCGGACCAGGCTGGAGTACTCGAAGACCTGCAGCGAGACGAAGACCGCGCCGAGGATGAACGCCATCGCGTACCACTCGCGCATGCCGTAGTACCGCCAGATCCGCCACCCTGTGCCGCGCCACGGGGTCAGCAGCGGGCCGACCCGGGAGACGCGGTGATCCTCCGCCGCGAACACGCCGAGCTGGCAGGGGACCGACGAGGCCACCAGGATGATCGTGTTGGCCAGCGAGAGCGGCACGTCCAAGTGTTCGGCGTTGGCCTTGAAGCCGTCCACGCCGGCGTCCCCGACGACCGAGCGCAGCGTGAAGTAGATCGCGAACAGGGCCGCGAAGAACATCAGCTCCGAAGCCAGCCAGACGATGGTCCCGACGCTGACCAGGTTGGGCCGGTTGGGCACCCGGGACGCGGGTGCGGCTTGGGTTGCAGTTGCTGTCGCCACGGCGGCCATTATGTCCCCTGCCCCGAACGGCCCGACGCAGGGGGTCCGGGTTAACGGCCCCAGCGGTTGATGATGCGTCAAAATGGCGTAATCGCCCCGGATAGCGGCCGGGCGCGGCCGGGCGGAGCGCAAAGTGGCGAACCGGGCGGTGAGCCGAGAAGTGAACGCCGTGTCGGAGTCCTGTCACCGGATTCGGGCCGCCCGGCAGGCCTTCTGCGCACCATACGGTGATGTGCACTCAGCTCGTCACCGAATCGTTGTGCCGCGCGGCGATCGGCGTTCCCGGCCGAGGCGGCGCGGACACGATCCGATACGATCGCTGAGCAGCGCATAGCCATGGTGTATGCCTTGGCGCGGCTTTTCCTGTCACGTGAGGGAGTGCTCATGGCCAACCCGTCGACGGTCGACCACGCCGTATCCGCGCCGGTCGAACCGAGGACGCTGTCGGTGCTGGTCTACAGCGACGACGTGGACGTGCGCGCCGCCGTCCGCGCCGCCCTCGGCACCCGCCCCGCGCCGGACCTGCCCGAGGTGCGGGTGCGCGAGGTCGCCACGGAGCCGGCGGTGATCGAGGCGATGGACGACATCGCCGCGAAGGGCGTGAAGATCGACCTGGCGATCCTGGACGGCGAGGCGGTGCCGGCCGGCGGCATCGGAATCGCCCGGCAGCTGAAGGACGAGATCTTCGAGTGCCCGCCGCTGCTGGTGCTCACCGGCCGGGCGCAGGACGGCTGGCTGGCCACCTGGGCGCGCGCGGACGCGATCCTGCCGCACCCGATCGACCCGGTCCGCCTGGCGGATATCGCCGCCGCCCTGCTGCGCCCGCAGGTAGCCTGAGCCCCACCGCGCGGCGGTCCGTTCGAACTAATTCATACGGGCCCTGTTCCCGTGCGCGTCCGCGACCGCAGGAGGAGGGCCAGAACGATGAACGCGACGTCGTCCCACGACAGCGCCGGCAGGCAGACCACCGGCGCGCACAGCTGGCCCTCCGTCCTCAGCACGTTGATGCGGGGCGAGTCGCTGTCCGGCGGCGCGGCGTCGTGGGCGATGGACGTGATCATGAACGGCAACGCGACGCCGGCGCAGGTGGCCGGCTTCGCGGTGGCGCTGCTGGCCAAGGGCGAGACGGTCGAAGAGGTCGAAGGCCTCGTCGCGGCGATGTACAAGCACGCCGAGCGGATCGCGGTGCCCGGCGCGATCGTGGACGTGGTCGGCACCGGCGGCGACATGGCCCACACGGTGAACATCTCGACCATGTCGGCGATCGTCGCGGCCGGCGCCGGGGCCCGGGTCGTCAAGCACGGCAACCGCGCCGCCTCGTCCGCCTCGGGGGCCGCGGACGTGCTGGAGGAGCTCGGCGTCCGGCTTGATCTGCCGATCGCCCGGGTGGCGGAGGTGGCCGAGACGGCCGGGATCACGTTCTGCTTCGCGCCGGTCTTCCACGCCGCGCTGCGTTACGCGGGCGAGGCGCGCCGCGATCTGGGCGTGCCGACCACTTTCAACATCCTCGGCCCGCTGACCAACCCGGCCTCGCCCAAGGCGCAGGCGGTCGGTACCGCGGACCGGCGGATGGCGCCGATCATGGCCGGCGTACTGGCCAAGCGCGGCAATTCAGCGCTCGTGGTGCGCGGCGACGACGGCCTCGACGAGCTGACCGTGACGACGACCTCGACGGTCTGGACCGTGCACGGCGGCGGGATCGTCGAGGAGACCCTCGATCCGCGCGCGCTGGGCATCGAGCTCTCGCCGATCGAGGAGCTGCGCGGGGCGGACGCGGCCTACAACGCGGGCGTCGCGCGCAAGCTGCTGGCGGGCGAGCGCGGCGCGGTCCGCGACGCGGTCCTGCTCTCGGCCGGGGCGGCGCTCGCCGCGCTCGACGGCCTCGAGGTGCCCGCGGGCGGGCTCGCCGCGCTGACCGAGCGCATAGCGGCCGGGGTGGCTCGGGCGGCCGCGTCGATCGACTCCGGCGCGGCCCAGGCGACGCTGGATCGTTGGGTCGAAGCGACCCGCGGCTGACCTGGCTGTCGGGCCGTCAGGCCGCGTAGGCCGGGGCGCAGTTCAGGCTTCCAGCACCCGCCGCAGGTCGGCGATGCGCTCCTTGACCTCCGGCGCGGCCGGGGACTGCGCCCACAGCGTCATCAGCTCGCTGTCGGGGCCGATCACCCGGTCGACCGCGGCCAGCGCGATGCGCCGGTCCTCCTGGGTGATCTCGGGCCGGTGCCCGGTGAGCCAGGTGTCGACCTCGGGGTTGCCGGTCGCGGCCAGGCGGGAGCGGCCGGCCGCCACGAGGCTGGCCGCGGCGAGCGCGACCTGGCCCTCGTCGGCCTCGACCCAGCCGGGCCGGTCGAGCACCGCGACCAGCGCGTCCCGCAGCTTCGGCGGGACGTCGCGGTCCGGGGTCTCCTCGACCTCGGTGAAGAAGTCCATCGCGCTGTCGTTGTCGAACGGTCCGACGTGCCACGTGCCCATGCCGAGCCTTCCGCTCCTGCCGCTCCCGGTTGCCGCCACTTCACCGCACGGTAACCAGGAAACCGGGCATACGCCACAGCGGGCGCCCAACACTGGTGCAGCGACCGGCCCGGCGGCCCGACACAGTGTCAAACCGGCTGATCCCGGTCAGCCGGCGACTCGACGACCCGTCGGCTCGTACTGCGTCGGCTCGACTGCGTCAGCTTGCGCTGGGGCTCGGGCTCGCGCTGGAGCTCGCGGACGAGTTCGAGACCGGCGAGCCGTTCAGCGTGGCGCCGTAGTTGGAGCCGGACAGCCAGTCGGTCCAGGCCACCGACCAGTCGCCGAAGCCGTTGTCCACGGACACCGTCTTGTCCGTGCCGGTCACCTGGACCACGTCGCCGACCTGGGCGAGGCCGTAGAACCACTCCGCGTCGTCGGTGTTGCAGTGGATGCAGCCGTGCGAGTCGTCGTTGGCCGAGCCGATGTCCGGGTCCCACGGCGCCGCGTGCACATAGGTGCCCGAGTAGGTGACCTGGGTCGCCCAGTTGACCAGCTCGTCATAGGTGTCGTCGGGCCCGTAGTTGCCCACCATGCGCACCGGGTTGCCCTTGTCCAGCACCGCCATCACCCCGCTCCAGGTGACGAACGTCTGCTCGCTGTCCATCCCGGTGTCGATCGGGAAGTTCCGGATCTGCTGGCCGTTCTGGTAGCAGGTGGCCTGGAAGTGCGCGGCGTCGACGATCAGGCGCAGGTCGGTGTCGCGTATCGTCATCTGGATCGAGTGGTTCTTCTCGAAGTACTGGCTGTCGCCGGCCCGCACCCCGTTGAGGTTGAACGCCACCGAGACCTGGCTGTTGACGGCCCAGTACTCCTCCGGCCGCCAGTCCATCATGTTGTCGTCCGGCCAGTACCAGGCGCCGGCCACCGGCGGGTTGGTGGTCACCACGCACGCCTTCTCGACGTCCGAGCGGTACGCCTGCGGCACGTAGTTGGTGAACTCGATCCGGATCGGCTGGCCCACCCCCACGGTGACGCCGTCGCCCGGCCAGATCGAGTCGACGCCTATCGTCGCGCTCGGCGAGAGCGTGGTGAAGGCGACGGTCGAGGAGACCGTCCTGCCGTCCTTGCCGAGCACCTGGACCTGCATCGAGTAGTCCGTGCCGAGCGAGAGGGTGCCGTTCGAGGTCCAGGTGCTGCCGTCGGCGGACAGGGTGCCGGTGGTGGTCTGGCCGCCGGAGAAGACCACGGACTGGACGCTGCCGTTCGCCGCGGTGACGGTGACCGGCTGCGACGGGTCGACTCCGGACGCGCCGTCGGCCGGCACGGTGGTGATGGTGGCCGGCGGATAGGTCGGCGACGGGGAGGCCGAGGGCGAGGCGGAGCTCTTGCCGCCGGCCGCGTCCGTCTTGGTCGAGCCGCCGGAGTTCGAGACCGCCGCGGCGATCCCGCCGAAAAGGCCAAGGCCGAGCACGGCGCCGCCGCCGATCACGACCCTGCGGGGGATCTGCCTGCGGGTCGGCGCGGCGCCGGTTCCGCCCGGCCGGTCCGCGGACTGCGGCGTCGGCCCGCCGCTCTCACCTGCGCCGCCCCAGCCGCCTCCGGCCGCGGCGGCCGCGCCCTCAGCCGGGGCGGGCGCGCCGGGCGAGTACTCCGGCTCGGTGTGGCCGAAGTCGAGCGTCACCGGCGGCATCGCCGGGTGCGTCTGCTCGGCCGGGCTCTCCCCCGAATCGTGCGCCGCCGTGTTCCGCGCCGCGCCGGCCGCCTCTGCAGCCTGCTCCTGGGCGGCCCGGACCTGGTCCGGGCCCGCCGCGGACCCGTCCGCGGCCGCGTCTCCCCCGTCGCCGGCCGCCGCGCCGCCCCGGGCTATGCCGGCCGGTCCGTCCTCGTTCGCCATGGCAACACCTCATCCCCGGCGGCGCCGGGACCGCACCCGGGCGCCGCATCCGACCCACCGAGCGTCAGCATAATGAGTGGGGGCCGACGCGGTCAGATCGCGTCGGCCCCTCGGGACGAGTTGTTACACACTCAGTACCACGTCCATACCGGACCGTACGGTCCGGCCTGGTCACGCCGGTGCGGGACGGCGCGGCGGCGCCGGCCGGGCCGACCGCGTCAGTACCGCTTGTTCTCGCCGCGGTAGTACTCGAAAACCAGCCCGTACACGCCGTAGGCGAAGAACGGCGCGGCGAAGTAGCACAGCCAGAACCCGACCGCGATGCCGGTGAACATCCCGGCGGCGCCGAGCGCCATGGTGAACGGCCACCAGCTGTGCGGCGAGAAGAAACCCTGCTCGCCGGCGCCCTCGTACGGCTCGCCGTCCTTGCGGTCGTCCGGCCCGGTCTCGATCCGGTTCGCGGTGAACCACAGGTAGAAGCTGATCATGCCGGACATGCAGGTGGCCATGAACAGCGCCGCGGTGCCGGTCGGGTCGTACGAGGCGAACCAGTAGATGATGAGGTCGACAGCCAGGAAGACGGCGAGGATGCCGAACAGGTGCGCGGTGGTCTTCACCCGGCGTCACTTACCCTTCTTCGCCGCGCGCTCGGCGGCTCTCTCTCGGGCCAGCGCCTTCTTGGCCGCGTGGCCCCGCTCGCCGGCCTCGATCTCCATCAGCGCCACCTCGGGGTGGTGCAGGTCGAAGGCCGGGGACTCGGAGCGCACCCGCGGCAGCGAGTTGAAGTTGTGCCGCGGCGGCGGGCAGCTTGTCGCCCACTCGAGCGAGCGGCCCCAGCCCCACGGGTCGTCCACCGTCACCCGCTTGCCGTACTTCGCGGTCTTCCAGACGTTGTACAGGAAGGGGAAGTTGGACAGGCCGAGCAGATAAGCGCCGATGGTGGAGATCGTGTTCAGCGTGGTCCAGCCGTTCGAGGCCAGGTAGTCGGCGTAGCGGCGGGGCATGCCCTCGGCGCCGAGCCAGTGCTGGACCAGGAAGGTGGTGTGGAAGCCGACGAACAGGGTCCAGAAGTGGATCTTGCCCAGCCGCTCGTCCAGCATCTTGCCGGTCCACTTGGGCCACCAGAAGTAGAACCCGGCGAACATCGCGAACACCACCGTGCCGAACAGCACGTAGTGGAAGTGCGCGACCACGAAGTAGGAGTCCTGGACCGCGAAGTCGATCGGCGGCGAGGCCAGCATGACCCCGGTCAGCCCGCCGAACAGGAAGGTGACCAGGAAGCCGACCGACCACAGCAGCGGCGTGTCGAACGACAGCGACCCGCGCCACATGGTGCCGACCCAGTTGAAGAACTTCACCCCGGTGGGCACCGCGATCAGATAGGTCATGAAGGCGAAGAACGGCAGCATGACCGCGCCGGTGGTGAACATGTGGTGCGCCCACACGGTCACCGACAGGCCGGAGATCGACAGCGTGGCGAAGACCAGGCCGGAGTAGCCGAAGATCGGCTTGCGCGAGAACACCGGCAGGATCTCGGTGACGATGCCGAAGAACGGCAGCGCCACGATGTAGACCTCGGGGTGCCCGAAGAACCAGAACAGGTGCTGCCACAGGATCGCGCCGCCGTTGGCGGAGTCGAAGATGTGCGCGCCGAGCCGGCGGTCCACCTCGAGCGCGAACAGCGCCGCGGCCAGCACCGGGAAGGCGATCAGCACCAGCACCGAGGTCAGCAGGATGTTCCAGCAGAAGATCGGCATCCGGAACATGGTCATGCCGGGCATCCGCATGGTGATGATCGTGGTGATGAAGTTCACCGAGCCGACGATCGTGCCGAAGCCGGACAGCGCCAGGCCCATGATCCACATGTCGCCGCCGACGCCCGGCGAGTAGATCGCGCTGGACAGCGGCGAGTAGGCGAACCAGCCGAAGTCGGCCGCGCCCTGCGGGGTCAGGAAGCCGGAGACCGCGATGATCGAGCCGAACAGGAACAGCCAGTAGGCCAGCGCGTTCAGCCGCGGGAAGGCCACGTCCGGGGCGCCGATCTGCAGCGGCATGATCGCGTTGGCGAAGCCGGCGAACAGCGGGGTGGCGAACATCAGCAGCATGATCGTGCCGTGCATGGTGAACGCCTGGTTGTACTGCTCGTCGGTGAGGATCTGCAGCCCCGGGCGGGCCAGCTCGGTGCGGATCAGCAGGGCGAGCAGGCCGCCGAAGCCGAAGAAGACGCAGGAGGTGATCAGGTAGAGGAACCCGATGACCTTGTGGTCGGTGGAGGTCACCCAGCTGATCACGACCGAGCCGGGCTGCCGGGTGCGGTAGGAGGCGACCGACGGCGAGGCGTGTTCGACCGCCGGGTCGTTGAGCGCGGTCACGAGGCCCTACCTCCCGTTGCGTTCTTGCCCTTCACGCCGGTCGCCGGGCCGACCCGGCAGTTGACCACCGTGTTGGCGTTGCCGGTGTCGCTGCCGCAGCCGACGGCGAGCTCGCCCGTCTGGCCCTCTGTGGCCAGCTGGTCGATGTGCGCCTGGTACTGCTCCGGCGTCACGACGTCGACCCAGAAGAGCATCCGCGAGTGGCCCACGCCGCACAGTTCCGCGCACTCTCCGCTGAACGTGCCCAGCCGGTTCGGGGTGACCTCGAACTGGTTGACCCGCCCGGGCACCACGTCCAGCTTGAACAGGAAGGCCGGGATCCAGAACGAGTGGATCACGTCCGGGGAGGTCAGGGTGAACTTGACCTCCTCGTTCAGCGGCAGGTACAGGGTCGGCGGCTGGCCGGGCGTACCGGCGTCCCAGACCGCCGGCGACGCGGAGGTCGCGGTCGACTTCGGGATCGAGGCGTCGTAGTTGTAGTTGAAGGTCCAGCTCCACTGCCGGCCGACCACGTTGACGCTGGTGTACTGGTTGTTGTTGATCGCCAGCAGCGAAGACTCGTCCTTGGCGGTGAAGTAGAACAGCACCAGCACCGCGATGATCGGGACCGCCGTGTACAGCAGCTCGATCGGCAGGTTGTAACGGGTCTGCGGGGGCACCTCGATGCCGTGCCGGGAGCGGCGGTGGAAGAAGCTGCTCCACAGGATCAGGCCCCACACCAGCGCGCCGACCGCGAAGGCGGCGATCCACGAGCCCTGCCACAGGTGCAGCGTGGTGGGCGCCTGGGTCGTCGCCGGATCCGGGAATCCGAGCCGGGTGAAGGCGTTGCTGGTGCAGCCGGAGGCCGCCAGCAGCACGACGCCGGCCAGCGCCGTGCGCGCGGCGAAGCGCCGCTTTCTAGACGCCGCAGGACGCCGCCGGGCTGGATCGCCCAGCAGGCGCGGCCTGCGTTCGGAGCCGCTGTGACTCAACGTAGCCCTTCCCGAATTCTCGCGCCCCGCGCACCGGCGCCAGACCGGAGGGCCGCGTCGGCGGCGGCCTGGGGACGGTCGGCGCCCGCAGTGCGGGCAGGGGTTCAGTTCCGCGGCCAAACCATACTCCAGGCCCTTCGGGCCGATTGAGGGAGGTACCCCCCGAGCCCTGAGCCATGGATCACGGCTCATGCATCCGGGCTAATCGCGCGGTATTGATAGGAGGTCCGAACCGGTACTGATGCGGGGATGACTGGGCGTCAGGTTGTGCTTATGGCGGCAATGGCCACTAATGTCGCAATCTGCGACCACATAGTGTTGGTCATGTGGTGACTGCGAACGGACGGGTGTTCCTCGACGCCGCGACCGGCGAGCCTATGGACCCGGTTGCGCGCGACGCCTACCTCGCCGCGCTGGATGACGGTTGGGCCGACGCCGATCGGTTGTACCGCGAAGGGCGACGGGCACGGCTGCTGCTCGACGCGGCGCGCGAGGCCGTTGCGGAGCAGCTCGGTGCGCGGGCGGACGAGACAGTATTTACCGCGTCAGGTACGGCGGCTGTACACACTGCGATCGCCGGGATCGCCGGAGGGCGGCTTCGCGCCGGGCGGCGCATCATCGCCAGCGCCGTGGAGCACTCGAGCGTTCTGCACGCGGCCGAGCATGCCGCGACCGTCAACGGCGGCTCGGTCGGCCTCGTCCCGGTCGCGAAGAGCGGGCTCGTCGATCTCGGCGCGTTCGAGCACGAACTGACGGCCGGTCAGGTCGCCCTGGCCTGCCTTCAGGCGGCCAATCACGAGGTCGGCACGACGCAGCCGGTCGCCGAGGCCTGGCGGCTGTGCGCCGAAGCGCAGGTCCCGCTGCTGGTCGACGCGGCCGCGGCGCTCGGCCGCGGGCCGGTCCCGGAGACCTGGTCCGCGATCTGCGGGTCCGCGCGCAAGTGGGGCGGACCGGGCGGGGTCGGGATCCTGGCGGTGCGCAAGGGAACCCGGTTCGCGCCGGCCGGGCCGGAAGACGAGCGTGAAGGCGGCCGGGTGCCCGGGCCGGTCAACGTCCCCGCGGCGCTGGCCGCGGCGGCGGCGCTGCGGGCGCGCGTCGCCGAGCGCGAGGCGGTCGCCGCCCGGCACCGGGAGCTGACCGCGCGGATCCGCGAGCAGGTGCCGCTGCTTGTGCCGGATGTCGAGGTCGTCGGCGACCCGGAGGCCCGGCTGCCGCACATCGTGACCTTCTCCTGCCTTTACGCCTCGGGCGAGGCGCTGCTGACCGAGCTGGACCGGGCCGGGTTCTCGGTCTCGTCCGGATCCTCGTGCACCGCCTCGACTCTGACGCCGAGCCACGTCCTCGAGGCGATGGGCGTGCTCAGCCACGGCAACCTCAGGGTCTCGCTGCCCTGGCGGGCCGCCGCGGACGACGTCGGCCGGTTCCTCGCCGCGCTGCCCGGCATCGTGGCCGCCGTCCGGGCCCAGGCCCCCGCGCTCGGCGACGCCCCGGCACCGGCACCGGCGGCGCATCCCACTGCTCCTTTTGAGAGCTTGGACGCCGCGCCGGCTGAGCCGGACGAAGGACCCGCAGTCGTGATCGACTCGCTCGGACGGCCCTGCCCGATCCCGGTGATCGAACTGGCCCGCCGGATCACGCAGGCGCCGGTCGGCGGCACGGTGCGGGTGCTGGCGGACGATCCGGCGGCGAGGCTGGACATCCCGGCCTGGTGCGAGATGCGCGGGCACGCGTTCCTCGGCGCGGGAGCCGGGGGCACCTCGTTCGACGTGCGCCGGGAGCACTGACCGACGTTTCTGCGCATGACGCGGAACCCGGAGGGGCATCCAGCCGTCCAAGGTGAGTCAGTCAACACAGAGGAACGACCGGGACTCCACGGATTCTTCAGCAGAAGAGGCGATGACGGTGTTCGGACATCCTCCCGCCGTGCGCGGCAGGTCCGCGACTGCCGGGGCTTGTACGGCGATCGGAGTGATCGGACTGTCCCTGCTCGCGGCCGGCTGCGGAAGCCAGCGGGCCACCGCGGGCGCGGCGCCCTCGTCCGGGACCGGCTCGTCGGCCTCGGCGACCGCGACCGGCACCTCGGCCTCCGCAACCGCTTCGGCGAGTTCGCCCGCTCCTTCGGCCGGCTCCTCCACCTCCGGGGGCGCGGCGCCGGGGGCGAGCTCGTCGGTGAACCCGGGCGGCCCGATGATCGGCTTGCCGGTGATGGCGCCCGAAGCCCAGGTGGACCAGCTGCCGGCCGGCGCAACCTACATCGCCTTCGGAGACGCCAGCCGCAGCGCGAACGGCATGACGCTCTATCTGAACTTCGAGGCGGCCGGCGGCGCCTGCGGGAAGTACGACGCGGTGGCGCAGCAGACCTCGACGACCGTGTCGGTCGGCATCGCGCACCTGCCGAGGCCCAGCGGCGTCATGTGCCCGATGTTCGTGACGATCACGAACCTGGAAGTGCAGCTCTCGGCGCCGCTCGGCAGCCGGACGGTGATCGACCTGGCGGACGGCCAGGCGGTCCCGGTGGCGGTGGCCGGATGACCGCCGGGCCCGGGGATCCGGCCGAGAATTCCGGCCGGGCGCGGAACCGAAAGGGGAGACAGACCGTTCTAACCTGTGAGTGCGTGCTTCCGGAAGCGGCCGATAGCGCTACACTGAGTAGCGTGATGGCTACGAAGCGCTGTAGCCATCCGGCGGGCATGGCGACGAGGGCGTTCCACCGAGGCGCAGGCGGTCCGGCTGTGCGCGCATCAGCCGAGCCGGGCAGGCTCTGCGCAGGTGGAAGCGGCTTCTCTGAGAAATTCCTACGATCTCTCGAGAAGGCGCAGACAGGGTGTCGGCGAGCAGGCACACTGTCTTTCAACTCCACAGTTCGGATGACTGGAGAGCCAATGACGGACAGTGTCCTGTACGGGACACAGCATCTCTCTTGAGGCGCTGGGCCAATTGACGGACACTGTGTTAAACGCACCGGCCACAGCACAATGATCGGAATAACGGCGGGTGTCCACGGGAACACGGAACCGGAACTCCGGACGACGTAATAGCATGAACTTTGTCAATTGCACATGAGCCCGCGCCCGCGCTGCTCCTCCCCCCGGCGGTGCGGACGCTGTAGCGGAACCCGGGCAGCCATCAGTCGGCGCGCTGATGCGGGTTCCGTCGCACAGAGGTAGGGCCCTCGGCGTGATCTGTGGGTAGTCACGTCGAGGGCCCTGCCGCTTTTTTCGAGCGGTACCGCCCGGCGGCCGGATGATCGATTGCACCAACGTGATCGATCAACTACTCAGTCGGGGCTGTGCTCAACCAACCGTGCTCGCTCGAATACCAGATAGGCGCCTCACGGCAGATTCGCGGTGATCTCCTCGAGGGCGCGCCGCCGGCCGGTGTAGAAGGGGACTTCCAGACGCACATGGCGGCGGGTCTCCGAGCCGCGCAGGTGCCGCATGAGATCGATGATGCGGTGCAGTTCGTCCGCCTCGAAGGCGAGCAGCCACTCGTAGTCGCCGAGCGCGAACGCGGGCACCGTGTTGGCCCGCACGTCCGGGTATTCGCGCGACATCATCCCGTGCTCGGCCAGCAGCGCCCGGCGCTCCTCGTCGGGCAGCAGGTACCAGTCGTACGAGCGCACGAAGGGGTAGACCGCGACCCAGTCCCGGGCCGGCTCCCCGGCCAGGTAGGCCGGGATGTGGCTCTTGTTGAACTCGGCCGGCCGGTGCAGCGCCATGTTCGACCACACCGGCTCGCAGGCCCGGCCCAGCGCGGTGCGGCGGAAGCGGGCATAGGCCTCCTGCAGCGCCTCGGCGGTCTCGGCGTGCCACCAGATCAGCAGGTCGGCGTCCGCGCGCAGGCCGGAGACCTCGTAGGTGCCCCGCACGACCACGTCCTTGCGGGCGAGGTCGCCGAAGAGATCCTCGACCTCGTGCGCGTACTCGGCCCGCAGCTCGTCGGGAATCGGGCGCGCCGCCCGGAACACGGACCACGCGGTGTACCGCAGGATCTCGTTGAGCTCCCGCGCCTTGCGGCCGGCCGGGGCCGGCTGCTGCGCCGTGGAGCCGTCCGCCGGCTCGGCGCCGGTCGTGCTCGCTTGATCAGTCATGGTCTCGTGCCTTGCTTCCTTCGTCGTCCGACAACTCTTCAACGGATCGGTTCGCCGACGCGATGCAGGCGGGGATGCCCACGCCGTCATAACCCGCACCGGCGACGGCGAGGCCGGCAGGTAAGGCAGCGCGGATGCGTTTCACCCGATCCACGTGTCCGACGGCATATTGCGGCAGCGCTTCGATCCAGCGCTGGATGTGCGTATCGGCCGGAGCGGCGGTCAGGCCCGCGATGTCCGCCAGGTCGGCGAGCGCGACCTTTGCCAGATCAGCGTCGCTGCGCTCCAGATCGCGCTGCTCGCCGTGTCGTCCGAGCGAGGCGCGCACGACGACCGTCTCGGGCGCGGCCTCGGCCAGCCACGGCCATTTGGCGGTCGAGAAGGTGGCCGCCTTGACCGCGCGTCCCTCGACCGGCGGAACGAGGAAGCCGGAGCCGGGCAGCTGCGCGCTGCCGAGCGCGGCCCTCGGGAAGGCGAAGGTGGCGATCGCCATCGAGGCGTATTCGACGCCGGCGAGCTCGGCCGCCGCGGTCGGCGCCGCCGTGGCGAGAAGCCGGCCGGCGACCGGCGCCTGGACTGCGAGGACGACGGCGTCGGCGTCGATCGACCCGCCGGTGGAGAGCCGCAGCCGCCAGCGCCCGGCGGCCGGGTCCGACGAGTCGTCAGGAACGCGGTTCGCCTCCAGCACGGCTACGCCGGTCCGCAGCTCGGCGCCGAGGCCGCGCGCCGCCGCGGCGACCGCCTCGGCCAGTCTGCCGACGCCGCCGCGGATTCCGGCGAAGACCGGCGCCGCGGCCGGTGTCGTGGCCGTCGCGGACGTGCCGGCTGAGCGGGAGTCAGGGTTCGCGCCGTCAGAACCGGCGCCAGAGCTGCTCATCTCGCCGCCGCCCATCGCGCCGCCGCCCGCCCCGAACCGGTCGCCTTCCGCGGCGCGCGTCGCCTGGCCGGTCTTCGCGAGCAGCGCGCGTACACCCGAGCTCAGCGGGAGCCCGGACGCGGCCAGCGGAACAAGCTGGGGAACGGTCGCGGCCAGCGAGAGCTTGTTGGCGTGCCCGGCGTAAACGCCGCCGAGCAGGGGCTCGACGAGCCGGTCCACGACCTCCCGGCCGAGCCGCGTGGCGACGTACTCGCCGATCGCGATGTCGCCGTCGACCGGCGTGGGTGCCAGCTCTTCGTCCTGCCGGGCGCGGCTGAGGCCTTCGTCGCTGACCAGGCCGCTGGCGGCGAGCGCCGCGAAATCGCCGGGGATGCCCATCAGCTGGCCCGACGGCAGGCGCCGCAGCGCGCCGCGGCTGTAGACGCCGGCCGAGATGGTGGCCGGGTGCAGCAGGTCGCCGCTCAGGCCCGCCTCGGCGGCCAGGCCGGTCCCCTCGGGGCGCCGGGCCAGGATCGACTCGGCGCCGAGGTCGACCCGCACGCCGCCGACCTCGCCGAGCGCGAGCTTCCCGCCGAGCGCGGGCCCGGCCTCGAGCAGGACGGTCCCGATCCCGCGGCGCGCCGCGTGATAGGCCGCGGCCAGCCCGGTGATGCCGCCGCCGACCACGACCAGCCGCCGAGCCGCCTTCTCGCTCCGCGCCATGACTGTGGTCACCGCCGGCTGGTCGGTCACGCGCGCCACGTCCCGGGCCGGGCGGGGTTCATCGTGCGGTCGCCTCGTGGACGAGGTCGACGACCCGGGCGAGCATGTCCGGGTCGGCCTGCGGCGGGACGCCGTGGCCGAGGTTGAATACGTGCCCCTCGAGACCGGCGGCGTCGTCCAGCACACGGCGGGTCTGCTCGGCGACCGCCTCCCACGGCGCGAGGAGCACCGACGGGTCGAGGTTGCCCTGAAGCGCCTTTCCGGGCCCGACCCGGCGCGCCGCCTCACTCAGCGGAACCCGCCAGTCGACGCCGACCACGTCCGCGCCCGCCTCGCTCATAAGGCCGAGCAGTTCGCCGGTCCCGACGCCGAAGTGGATGCGCGGCGCGCCGAATCCGCGCACCGCCTCGAGCACCTTCGCCGAGGCGGGCTGGACGAAGCGCCGGTAGTCGGCCGGCGCGAGGGCGCCGGCCCAGGAGTCGAACAGCTGCACCGCGCTCGCCCCGGCGGTCAGCTGCACCCGCAGGAACTCGGCGGTGATCCCGGCCAGCCGGTCGAGCAGCGCGTCGAACAGCTCCGGCGCGCCGAACATCATCGCCTTCGTCAGCTCGTGGCTGCGCGAGGGGCCGCCCTCGATCAGATAGCTCGCCAAGGTGAAGGGCGCGCCGCCGAACCCGATCAGCGGCGTCCCGCCGAGCTCGGCGACCAGCAACTGCACCGCGCGGGCGATGAAGTCCAGCTCCCCCGGCTCCGGCAGCCGCAGCCGCTCCAGGTCGGCCTGCGTACGCACCGGCCGCTCGATCACGGGCCCGACGCCCGGCTTGATCTCCAGGTCGAGGCCGATCGCCTTCAGCGGCAGCACGATGTCGCTGTAGAAAACCGCCGCGTCGACCCGGTACCGCCGCACCGGCTGCATCGTGATCTCCGCAACCAGCTCGGGCACCATGCAGGAGTCGAGCATCGCGATGCCCTCGCGCACCTTCCGGTACTCGGGCAGCGCGCGCCCCGCCTGGCGCATGAACCAGACCGGCGTGTGGGAGGGCTGTTCACGGCGACACGCCGTCAGGAAGGCCGAGTCGTGGACGGCCGGATCCGCACTATTCACACTCACGAGTCTGGCATGCTCCGCGGGTCCGAACGGCACGGGGGTGCTGAGGAGGACTCACCACGAAGGGCGCGCCGATCAGCGTCGCAGCAGGTCACCGCGGTCCCGGCCACACACCCCGCAACCACTCCCCGACACACCACTCACTCCACGCGGCGCCATCGGAAAGTCCGATCGGACACCGTCCATTTCCGCTCCCCCGCGCAGCTTCCGCCACCCCTCGATCAGAAGCCTGCGGACCGCCGGAGCCACCGCCGAGACCCGTGCAGCGGACCGCCTCACCATCAGCTATCCGCCTTCTGACCTGGCATTTATCCAGGTTCCCGGCGTGAGTGAGCCCTGAGCGCGTATCAGCGCTATGGCGCAACTCACACCCTTACCACGCGGATGGGATAGTCACATAAAACGTATTGGGGCCGAGTACGGGCGCGGCGGTTCATTGAGTGGCCGTCAGCGAGACGTACGCTGCATGCATGTCTGACCCGCACCGCGGACATCGTCCGTTGCGCACCGCCGAGCCGCCACCTTTAGAGGGGCAACCGGCAGTATTCACCGGCGCGCTGGCCGGCATCGCCTCGGCCGCGCTCAGACCGGAATTCGACCTCGAAGCGCTGCCGCCGCCCCGGCGCCTGGCCTCGTTCAGCCACGCGGTCTCGACCAGCGTCGCCGACGAGGACGGCGACGAGATCGCCTCGGGCCGCTTCGTGCTGCTGCACGAGCCGGCCGGGCACACCGAGTGGGCCGGCGTGCTGCGCTGCGTCACCCTGGCCCAGGCCGACCTGGAGCCGGAGATCGCGGTCGACCAGCTGCTGCCGGGCGTCACCTGGTCCTGGCTCACCGAGTCGATGGAGCAGCGCAGGGCCCGCTACGCGGCGCTCGGCGGCACCGTGACGCGCTGCGCGTCGTGCTCCTTCGGCGAGCTCGCCGACCGGCCGGAGACCACCTCGGTAGAACTGCGCGCGTCGTGGACGCCGCTGGCGCCGGCGACCGGCTGGACCGAGGACGCGGCAGCGGCCGCGCTCGAAGCCCACTTCAGCGCGTGGCTCGACCTGCTCGCCGCGGCGGCCGGCCTGCCACCGCTCGTCGCCGGCGTCACCATGCTCCCCGGTACCCGTTAGACCCCGCCGAAGCCCACACGGCGGCGAAAGCCAGCAGCACCCAACGCGCCAACGCCCACCATCACGTCCGCGCCGGCCTACCCACCGCCGCAGCCGACCAACAGCCACCGCACCGCTCGCTTCGGCCTGCTCGCCGCAGGGCACGCCGGGCACGCCTGATCCCCGGCGTCCTGTCCTCGCCGAACGGTCTGCCATCGGACCTCGGCTCTTCCAAAAGGGTGAGATCCGGGGCTGGATTAGCGGGGCACCGCCATGGGTAGGTGCAGTGCCCAATAGACACCGTCGGATTTACGCCACCCAGGCGAGCCCTTGTCATCCGACCTGCTCAATGCCATGGACGGTGGGCCAGGCAGGCGACGGCCACCAAATGGGTGCAAACCGGCACGCAACACATCCGCCATCCGGGTGAAAGTTGCCCGGCAGTCCACGCTCACCAGGGCCGTTTCGGGCCCACCCGAATGGCCGTCACGCTAAAGGTCGCCACCCGCATTGCCGATCTCTCTCACATAGAACCACCACCGGTCGCACCTCCACGAGCGACCGGCCCGTTCCAGCATCACGGGAGGCCTGGTGTCGGTACTCGTCGATCACACAGCGAGTCTGCTGGCCTACCGGCCGGCAAAACTCACCGCCATGGTCGTCGTCCACGATCCGCGCGTGCGGACATCCGTCACCCGGCACCTTTGGGCGCTCGGCGTGCGGGATGTGGTGGAGGCTTCCAACATCGCCGAGGCGCGCAGCCGGATGGCCACGCCACGCGACATCGCGGTGGTCGACGTTCACCTGCCGGACGGTCCCGGCCTCGCACTGCTCGCCGAAATGCGCACAGCCGGCTGGAGCAGTGCGGTGGCCATCTCCACCGCGGACGACACGAATGCGGTGCGCGCGGCGCTCGCCTCCGGGGTGCGCGGCTATGTCGTCACCGGCGCTCGGGCGTTGCCGCAGGCCAGGCCGGGCTTCGGCAGCATGAACGGCGTTCCGGCGCACCTGCGCGAGCGGCGCCTGGCCGCGGTCGGCGCAGGCGCGGCCGGCACCGCGGCCGTGCTGGCCCAGGGCTCGGTGCCGAACACGATGAACGCCGGCTGCCGGGAGCTGTCCGCCCGCGAGATCGAGGTGCTCCGGCTGGTCGCGGACGGCCGCTCGAACAAGGCGATCGGGCAGACCATGGGTCTTTCCGCGCTGACCGTGAAGAGCCATCTGGCCCGGATCGCCCGCAAACTGGGCACCGGCGACCGCGCCGGGATGGTCGCCGTCGCGATGCGCGGCGGAATCATCGGTTAATCGCGGGGCTGGTGGCGTTACGGTTGCCTTGTGACCGTTGACGCCCAGGAGCAGCCGCAGAGCAGTCCCGCCGTAGAACCGAACCGGCTCGAGCCGGTGGCGCGGACGGCGGTTCCGCTGCTGGAACCGCGCGAGGGCGTGCCTCCGGTCGTCGCCGGCGCGGAAGCGCTGGCCGCAACGGTCGCCGCGTTCGCGGCGGGCACCGGTCCGGTCGCGGTCGACGCCGAGCGCGCCTCCGGTTATCGCTACAGCCAGCGCGCCTACCTGGTCCAGCTGCGCCGCGCCGGGGCGGGCACCGCGCTCATCGACCCGGTCGCCTGCCCCGACCTCAGCGCGCTGAACGACGTGATCGCGGACGCCGAGTGGGTTCTGCACGCGGCGACCCAGGATCTGGCGTGTCTGCGACAAACCGGGCTCGAGCCGCGGCACCTCTTCGACACCGAGCTCGGCGGCCGCATCGCCGGATACCCGCGGGTCGGCCTCGGCCCGATGGTCGAGGACCTGCTCGGCTTCAGCCTGGAGAAGGGCCACTCGGCCGCGGACTGGTCGACCCGGCCGCTGCCGGATCCGTGGCTGCGATACGCGGCGCTGGACGTCGAGCTGCTGGTCGAGCTGAGCGACGCGGTCCGCCGCGACCTGGCGGCGCAGGGCAAGCTCGGCTGGGCCGAACAGGAGTTCGCCGCGGTGCTCGCCGCCGCGCCGAACCCGCCGCGGGCCGAGCCTTGGCGCCGGACCTCCGGCATCCACCGGGTGCGCAGGCCCCGCAACCTCGCGGTGGTCCGCTCGCTCTGGGAGGCGCGCGACGCGCTCGCCCGGCGCCGGGACATGACCCCCGGCCGGGTGCTGCCGGACGCGGCGATCATCGAGGTGGCCACGGCCCCGCCGACCTCGCTCCAGCAGCTGCGCTCGGTGTCGGGGTTCTCCGGCCGCACCCGCTCGGCCGACGCGGTCGGCTACTTCGCCGCGATGAACGAGGCGCTCGAGCTGGCGGAGGAGAAGCTCCCCTCCACCCAGCCGCCGCACGAGGGGCCGCCGCCGGTGAAGGCCTGGGAGCGCCAGGCGCCCCAAGCCGCGGCGCGCCTCGCCGCGGCCCGGCCCGCGGTGGCCGCGATCGCCGACGAGCACCTGTTACCGGTCGAGAACCTGCTGTCCCCGGATCTGTTGCGCCGGCTGTGCTGGTCCCCGCCCCGGAACCTCGAGGACGAGACGGTCTCCGAGGCCCTGCGCTCCGGAGGCGCCCGCCCCTGGCAGGCGGAGCTGACCGCGCACGTGATCGCGCGGGCCCTGCGCCGCGTCGAGACGGAAGCCGCCGCGGCAGCCGAGAGCGACGGCGAGACCGCTTCGGCCTGACGCATCGTCACCTCGCCTCGTCACCTCTTCACCTCGTCGCGGGCGCCGGCCGGTCTCAGCTCAGGCTGGTCTCCAGCAGGTCGACGATCCGCTCGACCTTCGAGTCGAGCGCCACGACCGAGGTGTCCACCAGCTCGGCGACCCGTTCGACCGTCGCGGCCAGCGCCGACATCTCCGAGGCGAGCCCGGCCACGGCCGTGCCGAGCGCCTCGACCTCGTGGTGAAGGGCCCTGATCCCGGTCCCGCCGGATCCGCCGCCGCCCGCCTCGTCGTACCCGCCGCCCGGCCCCGTGCCGCCGCTGCGTTCTTCAGCCATCCGCTCCTCAGTCATCGTGGTCATCGTCCGCCGCATCCTTTCCCCGTGTGCTTTCCCGTTGGCCTCGGGCCATGCCGCCCGTACGATCCAGCGTGGCAGCGGGCGGTGACACTTCCCGGATCGAGCGAGCGTGCGCCGAGCTGCGCTGTCGCACGAAATGATGGATTTGTCGCAATGGCCTGCGCGGGGCGCCGGCAGCGTGGTACACGTCGCAGTCGGCGTCGGCCGACCTCGGGTACCGCTTCTTGTTACCGACGAGTAGCATGGCGCCAGACCCAAGCCGCAGCAGACGGAGGAGAGCCATCGTGCCTCGTACCGCTCGCGACGTCGTCTTCGTCGACGGCGTGCGCACCCCGTTCGGAAAAGCCGGTCCCAAGGGCATATACGCCGAGACCCGCGCCGACGACCTGATCATCAAGTGCATCCGGGAACTGGTGCGCCGGCATCCCGAACTGCCGCCGGAGCGGCTCGGCGAGGTGGCCGTCGCGGCGACCACGCAGATCGGCGACCAGGGCCTGACACTGGGGCGCACCGCCGCGCTGCTGGCCGGGCTGCCCAAATCCGTGCCCGGATACTCGATCGACCGGATGTGCGCCGGCGCGATGACCGCGGTGACCACCGTCTCCGGCGCGATCGCGCTCGGCGCGGTGGACGTGGCGATCGCCGGCGGCGTCGAGCACATGGGCCGGCACCCGATGGGCGAGGGCGTCGACCCGAACCCGCGGTTCGTCTCCGAGCGCCTGGTGGACGACTCCGCGCTGGTCATGGGCTCGACCGCGGAGAACCTGCACGACCGCTTCCCGGAGCTGACCCGCGAGCGCTGCGACGCCTACGCGCTGGGCTCGCAGCTGAAGGTCGCCAAGGCCTACGCCGACGCGAAGATCCAGCCGGACCTGGTCCCGGTGGCCACCCGCAACTCGCTCGAGGCGCAGACCGGCGGCGGCTGGGGCCTGGCCACCGAGGACGAGCCACCCCGCCCGGACACCACGCTGGAGGGCCTGGCCGGGCTCAAGACCCCGTTCCGGGTGCGCGGCCGGGTGACCGCGGGCAACTCGGCGGGCCTGAACGACGGGGCGACCGCCTCGGTCATCGCCGCCGAGGAGACCGCCCGGGAGCTCGGCCTGCCGGTGCGGATGCGGCTGGTCTCCTTCGCCTTCGCCGGGGTCGAGCCCGAGGTCATGGGCGTGGGCCCGATCCCCTCCACGCAGAAGGCGCTGGACTCGGCCGGGCTCTCGATCGGGGACGTCGGCCTGTTCGAGCTCAACGAGGCATTCGCGGTGCAGGTGCTCGCGTTCCTCGAGCACTACGGCATCGCGGACGACGACCCGCGGGTGAACCAGTACGGCGGGGCGATCGCGCTCGGCCATCCGCTGGCCTCCTCCGGCGTGCGGTTGATGATCCAGCTGGCCCGGCAGTTCGAGGACCATCCCGAGGTGCGCTACGGCCTGACCGCGATGTGCGTCGGCATCGGCATGGGCGGCACCGTGATCTGGGAGAACCCCCACTTCGAAGGAGCGGGAAAGTGAGCGAGCTGGCGAAGCGGGCCGCCGAGGCGTTCCCGGACGAGGTGGTGACCCAGGCGCCGCTGCGGGTCGTCGACCTGCCCGGCGGCGCCGGGAAGTTCGCGCTGATCACCGTGGACAACGGGTTCGACCACACCAAGCCGACCACCTTCGGCCCGCGCGGGCTGGCGAACATCGGAGCCGCGATCGACGAGGTGCAGCGCCTGGCCGGGGCCGGCACGATCGTCGCGGCCGGGGTGACCGGCAAGCCCTTCATCTTCTCGGTCGGCGCCGACCTCAAGGGCATCGAGGCGGTGACCTCGCGCGAGCAGGCGCACGCGATCGGGAAGATCGGGCACGACGTGATGCGGCGGCTCGGCGAGCTGCCGGTGCCGACCTTCGCGTTCGTCAACGGCGCCGCGATGGGCGGGGGTGTCGAGATCGCGCTGCACTGTACTTATCGGACGGTCTCGTCGGGCGTGCCGGCGCTGTCCCTGCCCGAGGTGTTCCTCGGCCTGGTCCCGGGCTGGGGCGGCACCCAGCTGCTGCCGCGCCTGATCGGCCCGGACAAGGCCGTCACCGTCATCGTGGAGAACCCGCTGTCGCAGAACCGCCAGCTCAAGGGCCCCAAGGTGGTCGAGCTCGGCATCGCGGACGCGATGTTCGAGCCGGCCGACTTCCTGGAGGAGTCGCTCGGCTGGGCCGCGAAGGTGCTCGGCGGCGAGATCACCGTGCGGCGCGGCGAGTTCACCGCCGAGGACTGGGAGGCCGCGATCGCCCGCGGCAGGCAGGTTGCCGACTCCAAGGTGCACGGGGCGACCGCCGCGCCCTATCTCGCGCTGGACCTGATCGCCAAGGCCCGCACCGCGTCCCGGGACGAGGGCTTCGCCGCGGAGGACGACGCGCTGGCCGACCGGATCATGTCGGAGGAGCTGCGCAGCGGCATCTACGCGTTCAACCTGGTGCAGAAGCGGGCCAAGCGGCCGGCCGGGGCGCCGGACAAGGCGCTGGCCCGGCCGGTGACCAAGGTGGGCGTCGTGGGCGCCGGCCTGATGGCCTCTCAGCTGGCGCTGCTGTTCGTGCAGCGGCTCGCGGTGCCTGTGGTGCTCACCGACATCGACCAGGAGCGGGTGGACAAGGGCGTCGGGTACGTCCACGAGCAGCTCGACATGCAGGCGCTCAAAGGCCGGCTCTCGGGCGACAAGCTCAACCGGCTCAAAGCGCTGGTGACCGGTTCGCTGACCAAGGACGCCTTCGCCGACGCCGACTTCGTGATCGAGGCCGTGTTCGAGGAGATGTCGGTCAAGCAGCAGGTGTTCGCCGAGGTCGAGGCGGTCGTGCGGCCGGACTGCGTGCTGGCCACCAACACCTCCTCGCTGTCGGTCACCGAGATGGCGGCCCGGCTCGAGCACCCGGAGCGGGTGGTCGGCTTCCACTTCTTCAACCCGGTCGCGGTGCTGCCGCTGCTGGAGGTCGTGCGGGCGGAGCGGACCGACGAGGCCTCGCTGGCCACCGCCTTCGCCGTGGCCAAGACGCTGAAGAAGTCCAGCGTGCTGGTCAAGGACGCGCCGGCGCTGGTGGTCAACCGGCTACTGACCCGGTTCCTCGGGGTGATCAACCAGGTGCTCGACGAGGGCACCCCGGTCGGGGCGGCGGACGGCGCGCTGGATCCGCTGGGCCTGCCGATGTCGCCGTTCGTGCTGATGGAGCTGGTCGGCCCGGCGGTCGCGCTGCACGTATCGGAGACGCTGCACGCGGCCTTCCCGGACCGGTTCGGCGTGTCGGAGAACGTTCGGCGGCTGGTCGGCGCCGGCAAGAAGGCGTTCTACCTGCCGGGCACCCAGGAGCTCGACCCGGAGGTCGCGGCGCTGCTGGAGGTCGGGGACAAGCCGTCCACGGCCGAGGAGGTGCGCGAGCGGGCGCTGGCGGCGATCGCCGAGGAGATCGACCTGATGCTGGCGGACGGCGTGGTGGCCGAGGCGCAGGACATCGACCTGTGCATGATCCTCGGCGCCGGCTGGCCGTTCCACCTCGGCGGGATCACGCCGTACCTGGACCGGTCCGGCGTGTCGGAGAAGGTCGCGGGGCACCGCTTCCTGCCGGAGGGGCTCGCCTCGCTGCCCGCCTGACGCGGGGTCGGATCGACCTTGGTCGGGACTCGCCCGGCCTTTGGCACCCTCGATCGGGGGGTGCCGGAGGCCGGGCTTCTTGCTTGCAGCGCCGCGCGGCTCAGCGGCAGACCTCGGCCGGCGCGGAGTTCGCGATGCTGACGTGCCAGGTGACGTCCATGCCGGTCTGCGGCAGGGTCACCGCGAGGGTCGTGCCCGGGGCGACCGTGACGGCCTGCGGCGTGTAGCCGGCGGACGGGCCCTGATACCAGTACTCGATGGCGACACTGTCGATGCTTGAGGCGGTCACGTAGAACGTCGATCCGCCGTCCGCCTGCAGGTTCACCGTGCCGCCGGACAGGCCCACCGACGTGCAGGTCCTGGCCGACGCCGGCGCGCGCCTCGGCAGGGTGCGCGTGACCAGCGGCATCACGTTACGCATGACCTGGTTGACCGGCGCGTTTCTGAGCCGGGACAGCTGGGAGAGGCTGACGCCGGGCAGCGGCGAGCCGAGGTTCCGGCGGGAGCTGATGTAGTCGTCTGCTGTCAGGGTCGGCATATTATTCGTGTCGACGACCGCGCTGCCCTTCAGGTCCGGCGCGTCCCGGAACAGCCAGAGCGTCTCCAGCTCGTCCTTCTGGAACGCGGCCTCGGCGTTCCGTGCAGTCTGCGCGTCGTGCAGGGCGGTCACGTTTCCGAACAGCGCGACGAGGGAGACCGCGGCGAGCACCGCCACGGTGACGCGGCTGGACGGGAGCCTGCGCGCGGCGTCCGCCAGGACGATGAGAACGAGCGGCGCGGCGGCGCCGATGTAGCGCGAAGAGTCGGCCTGCAGGGTGCCGTACTGCGCCCGGGCCAGGCCGGTCAGGGTGAACTGGAACACGAGGCCGGCCACGACGCCGAGCACGAGGCTGTCCACCCGGCGCTCGCGGTACCACATCAGCGCGACGGCCACGAGCACGAGCGGCAGCATCAGCTGGCTATAGCCGGACGGCGCGCCGAACACTCCGGCGACCACGGCGCCGATCCCGCTGGGCACGTACTGGACCAGACCCTCGATCGTGGACAGGGACAGCGGCCGGTCGCCCGCGGCCCTGACGCCCGCCTTACCGAACATCTCGTACCAGGTCACGTAGACGACGGCGGATACGGCGACGGTCCACAGCCGGCGGCGGCGCTCCCGGTCGAGCGCCATGTCGACGCCCACCGCGGCGCAGTAGAACAACCCAATGCCCGAGGAGGCGAGCGCGAGCAGCATGGCGGCGAAGCCGGCGAGCTGCCGGACTCGGCCCGCCTCACGCGGGTGCATCAGGTACAGCGCGAGCAGGCCGAACATCACCGAGGCGTCGAAGCCGAGCTGGAAGGCCCAGTAGAGGTCCTCCGCCCCGGTACCGATGAACAGGAAGATCGCCGTGGCGGCCAGCGCGAGGGCGTCCCCGGCCCGGCCGCGCACGATGAGGAACAGCAGGAAGCCGGCCACGACGTGCGCCAGGGCCATGGCGCCGAGGAACGGCAGGTAGCTGTGCGCGCCCTGGATCTCGAACAGCAGCTTGTAGACGAGCATCGGCACGGTTGACCAGTGCTCGTTGTGCGGCAGGAAGTAGTCGCGCAGCGTCCAGTGGCTCGAGCGGTCGACCCAGGCCCACTCGTCGAAGTAGAAGTCGAGCTTCCGGTCGCCGTAGAGGATCCAGGCGAACGCGAGCACAGAGGCGGCCACGGCGATCGCGAGGGCGTACGGGATGCGGATCGAGGACAGATCAGCCCACGACGGGCGCTGCGACCGGTCGGCTCCGCCTTCCGGACCGGTCGGCTCACCGGCGCCGGATTCCGGGGCGAGCACGGCGATCTCAGGGCCCGTTCTAGTCGCAAAGTCTGGAGATCGCATCACTCATAATCCAACGAATAGACAACTGGCGTAGAAGGCTGGCACCGCCACATTAGCCCACTTCGATGACGCCGCGCGCAGCCGTTCTGCCCCGTCGCAGCGGTGGCCAGCGCGAACGCCGCGCCACCGTACGCTTCCATATGTTGGACAGCGGCAGCGCGGGACAGTAGCCTTCTGCCACTTCACACGCTTCAACCTCTTCGCAGAGTCCGGCGTCGAGATTCAGGCGCCTCACACACGTGCCCCCGCCCCGCCTCCTCCTCGGGAAACCCCCATGCCCTTGGTCTCCCCTCAAGATAATACAGCCTCCGATGATATCGATGCGAATCAACTGGCTGGAGTATTCATACACGATGTTGTGGTGATCGGGGGCGGCGGACACGTCGGCCTCCCGCTCGCGATCGCGTTGGCCCAACGCGGGGCGAACGTCGCCGTGTTCGACATCAGCCGGGACGCCGTCGAGGCGGTCAACGCGGGCCGGCTCCCGTTCGAGGAGCCGGGCGCGGCGCCGGTGCTGCGGGAGGTGCTCGACGCGGGGCGGCTGGTCGCCAGCGACGATCCGCAGATCGTCTCGACCGCCGAGAACGTCGTGGTGGTCATCGGGACCCCGGTCGACGAGCACCTCAACCCGAACCAGACCGCGATTCCGAAGGCGCTGGGCGGCTGCATCGAGCACTTCCGGGACGGGCAGCTCGTGGTGCTGCGCTCGACCGTCTTCCCGGGCGTGACCGCGCTGGTGGAGAAGACGTTCTCCGAGCACGGGCTCACCGTCGACACGGCCTTCTGCCCGGAGCGGATCGCCGAGGGCCACGCGATGACGGAGCTGTTCGAGCTGCCGCAGATCGTGGCCGGCCGCACGTCGCAGGCCGCCGTCCGCGCGGAGAAGCTGTTCGGGCTGCTGACCGACCGCATCGTGCACGTGACGCCCGAAGAGGCGGAGCTGGCCAAGCTCTTCACGAACGTGTGGCGCTACATCAAGTTCGCCGCCGCGAACCAGTTCTACGTGATGGCCAACGACCTCGGCCTCGACTTCGAGCGGATCAGGCACGCGGTCACCAGCGACTACCCGCGCGCGGCGGACATGCCGGGGGCCGGCTTCGCGGCCGGGCCGTGCCTGTTCAAGGACACCATGCAGCTGGCCGCGGTCACCGACAACAACTTCGCGCTCGGGATGAGCGCGATGCAGGTCAACGAGGGCCTGCCGCTCTACCTGGCCAGCCGGATGGAGCGCAGCTTCGACCTGCGCAACGTCACCGTGGGCATCCTGGGCACGGCCTTCAAGGGCGGCTCGGACGACATCCGGTCGAGCCTGGCCTACAAGCTCAAGCGGATCCTGGCGTTCAAGGCCAGCGCGGTGCTGTGCACCGACCCGAGGGTGACGGTCGACCAGAGCCTGCTGCCGCTGGACGAGGTGCTGGAGCGGGCCGACGTCCTGGTGATCGCCGCGCCGCACGCCGAGTACCGCGGGCTGGAGACGGCCAAGCCGGTCGTCGACATCTGGAACCTGCTCGGCCGCGGAGTGCAGGTCTGATGGCGGCCGAGACGGTCGAGGCGGCGCAGCCGGCCGGCGCGGCGGCCACGGCGAGCGAGTCCGAGCCCACCGTGGCGCCGGCCGACTCGGACGTGCGGGTCTCGGTGGTCATCCCGGCCTACAACGAGGGCGACGCGGTCTTCCCGGTGCTCGACCGGCTGTTCGAGGCGGTGACCCTGCCGGTCGAGGTCGTGATGGTGGTGGACTCCCCCGAGGACACCACGGTGCCGGCCGTCGAGGAGTACCGGCTCAAGGAGTCGCGGCTGCGCTGGACGCTGAACACCTACGGCCGCGGCCCGGCCAACGCGATCCGCTTCGGCATCGACGCGGCGCGGGCCCGGGTGGTCGTGGTGACCATGGCCGACGGCTGCGACGACCCGCAGCAGATCGACGACCTGACCCGGCTGGTGGAGCGCGGCGTGGCGGTGGCCGCGGCGTCCCGGTACATGCCCGGCGGCCAGCAGGTCGGCGGCCCCTTCCTCAAGAGCCTGCTCTCCCTGCTGGCCGGCCGCTCGCTGCGGGTGTTCGCCCGGATCGGCACCCGGGACGCGACGAACTCGTTCAAGGCCTACTCCCGCGAGTTCGTGCGGGCGGTGGGCATCGAGAGCCGGGCCGGCTTCGAGATCGGCCTGGAGCTGACCGCGAAGGCCAAGCGGGCGGGCCAGCCGGTCGCCGAGATCCCGACCATCTGGCTGGACCGGCAGGAGGGCATCTCGAACTTCAAGCTGGCGCAGTGGATCCCGAAGTACCTCAAATGGTACTTCTTCGCATTCGGCCGCCGCAGGACGCCGAGCGGGCCGTCCGCCCGCTCCCGCAACACGAAGGAACAGTGACGTGACAAGCAGGGTTCTGGTCAGCGGCTCGGCCGGGTTCATCGGCGGCTATGTGGTGGAGGAGCTGCTGCGCCGCGGCCACACCGTGGTGGGCATCGACAACTTCTCCAAGTACGGCAAGGTGCGCAAGTCGTACGACGACCACCCCGGCTACCGGCTGGTCGAGGGCGACTGCCGGGACACGCCGCTGATGACCGAGCTGCTGGCGGACTGCGACCAGTTCATCGCCGGCGCGGCGCTGATCGGCGGCATCTCGTACTTCCACACCTACCCCTACGACCTGATCGCGGCGAACGAGCGGATCATCGCCTCGTCCTGCGACGCGGCCATCGCGGCGCGCAGGTCCGGCCGGCTGAAGAAGGTCACCTACCTGTCCTCCTCGATGGTGTTCGAGTCCGCCGACTCGTGGCCGTCGTACGAGGGGCAGGAGCGCGAGGTGCCGCCGCCGCTTTCCTCGTACGGGTTCCAGAAGCTGGCGGTCGAGTACTTCGCCCGCGCCGCCTGGGACCAGTACAAGCTGCCTTACACGATCCTGCGGCCGTTCAACTGCGTGGGGATCGGGGAGACCCGGGCGCTGGGCGACGAGGAGATCCTCTCCGGCAACGTGAAGCTGGCGATGAGCCACGTGGTGCCGGACCTGGTGCAGAAGGTGCTCAAGGGCCAGGATCCGCTGCACATCCTGGGCAGCGGCGATCAGGTGCGGCACTACACCTATGGCGCGGACCTGGCCGAGGGCATCGTGACCGCGATGGAGCACCCTGACGCGCTCAACGAGGACTTCAACCTGTCCACGGCCGAGGGGACCACGGTGCTGCAGCTGGCCGAGGCGATCTGGCGCAGGACCAAGGGCGCGGACGCGCCGTTCTCCGTGGTCAACGACGACCCGTTCGAGTACGACGTGCAGCGGCGGGTCCCGGCCACCGAGAAGGCGAAGCGGGTGCTCGGCTACGAGGCGGCGACCTCGCTGGACGCGATGCTCGATGTCGTCGTCCCGTGGATCGAGCAGGCCGTCGAGGCCGGGACGATCTGAGCGGCGGCGCGCGGCGCCGATCGCCACTCAGCCGGTCGACCAGGTCCACACCCCGCCGATCAGCCGCCCCGGGCCGAAGAGCGCGGTGAGCAGCCGCCGGTCGGCCGCCGGGTGCATCAGCGGGGCGTCGGCGGCCTCCAGGTTCGCCTGGCTGTCCATCTTCTGCTGCACCCCGGCCAGCGCCACGCAGTCGGCGTGCCAGTACGCGATGTCTGACCGGGCCTGGGCGCGCAGCGCCGCGGTGACCGCCGGCACCTGGCCGGTCAGGTCCACCGTCGCGAGCAGGTCCGCGGTCGGGCGCGGCGTGGGCGAGCCGAAGGCGCGCGTCCCGGTGCCCGGACCGAAGAAGTACCCGCCGACGATGGAGAACTGGCCGCCGGCCGTGGCGGACCAGCGCATGGAGGTGGAGCCGAACGGGAAGGCGACGAGGGTCCCGCCGGGCGGGACGCACTGTCGCCACAGCCCGTCGGCGTAGAAGGCGGGCGCGGCGGGGCGCGGCTGGGTCGCGACGGGCAGCGGGATCGCCGGGATCAGCACGGCGATCACCCCGGCCACGGCGATCCAGGCCGTTCTGCGCGTGGTCAGCGGGAGTCGCCCGAGCGCGGCCACGATCATGTAGCCGAACAACGGGAACAGCGCGATGGTCAGCCGGACCGGAAGCGCGTCGGAGAAGCCGGGCAGGTCGGCGACGAGGCTCCAGGGAGCGTAGCGCTGCAGGAACACGTGGCCGCCGTAGGCTGGCGTCGGGCCGAGCGAGAGCGCCGCGAGGATCAGGGCTGTGGCCGCCGCGGTCCAGATCGCCCGGTCGCGCCGGCGCCAGATCAGGATCACCGCGAGTAGCACCAGGACGGGCACCCCGACGAACGCCGAGGCCTCGGTGATGTTGGGCGCGATGCGGTCGATCTGCGCCGGATCGCCGCCCACCGCGAGCGGCGAGTAGTGCAGATACGCCTCGAGGTCGGCGGAGAACTCGAAGCCGCCCCAAGGCCATCCGGTGAACGAGCGCGGACCCCTGAACTGGTACCAGAGCGGATACGCGAGCAGCGGGGTCGCGACGGCGAGCGCGGCGCCGGCGCCGCGCAGCAGTGCGGGCAGGTGGGCCGCCGCCCGCCGAGGCCGCAGGGCCGCCTGGATCAGGGCGATGATCGCCAGCGCCAGCGCCGCGACGAACACGAGCTCCTCGGCGATCCCGACGCCGAGGACGACAAACCCGCCGAGGGCCGCACCCGCGCGCACGGCCTGCCGCCGGTCGCGCAGCGCGAAGGCGCGGTCGGCGGCGAGCGCGAGCAGCCACTGGCTGGACAGGTTGACGTGCATGTACGAGTGTGACGACATCGCCGGCGAGAACCCGCAGAACGCGCCGCCCAGCGCCGCGACCGCCCGGTAGCCGGGCCCGCCGGGCACCGGCGCCGGGCCGGGATGCCGCAGGAAGAACCAGTACCAGGCCGCCGCGGTCGCGAACAGGTTGAACGCCAGCAGCCAGATGAGGACGACGGCGGCGCCGAACGCGAGGGTGAGCGGCGTCAGCAGGATGCTGTAGACCGGAATGGACGGGTTGGCCATGAGGTTCACCCCGTACGGCGCGTTGCCGGCCGGGCTGAACAGCGGATTGTGCAGATGGGCGACCTGGTGCGCGACGGCGGTCAGCATCCACTCGAAGGTGATCTGGTCGCCGGTGTTCTCGCCGGCCGCGCTGCCGGCCGGATGCAGGATCAAGCCGTGCATCACGTAGAGGGCGGCCGCGGCGTAGAGCACGAGCGGGAGGGCGTGGCGCGCGAGCCGGCGCACGACCGCCCGAACGGTGTCGGCGGGCGCCGGCCGGGAAACCGGTTCGAGCTCTGAGACGTCTTCCCGGACGGCCGGTGGCATCATCACGTCGGCCGCCTCGTCGAGCGGCCTGCTGCCGGAGCGCATGCTCGTTTTCCCACCGCATCGGTCCAAACGGCTTGACGCGGGCAGGAGGGGGTGGCCGTGCCGGATTTGCCGCATCGACGCCGCTTACGGAAAAGTTACGCCGCGACAGCGTATACGCCCCGCCTCGCAAAAGTGTTCTGGCTTGCCGCCAGAACGGTGCTCGCCCGCCGCAGTCGCCGGCAGAGCCCCGGAAAGGTCCGAGATCGCACTATGACCCTGGACTCACAGCGTCCCGAGGTCGGTGCACCGCACCCGGCCGCCGAGGCCGGCGCGGACAGCGCGGACGATGGAGCAACGGGCCGGGATCGGGATCGGGACCTGCGCAGGGCGCTGCTGGCCGCGGCCCTGCTGGCGGGGGTCGTGCTGCCGCTGCTGGTCGCGGCGCTGACCGGGAACCTGTCGATACCGCACAACGACGCCTGGTCCTACAGCCGAATAGCGCAGACCTTCGGGCGCACCGGCCGGATAACGCTGCTCGGCTGGAACCGCTCCTCGCTGATCGGCCAGTTCGTCGTCCTCGGGCCGCTGGCCTCCTCGCTGGTCGTGCAACAGGTGTTCGTCGCGCTGCTCGGCATCGTGACGCTGCTGTCCGTCTACGACCTGCTGCGTCCGCGGCTCGGCGGGCAGCGCGCGGCGGTGGCCGTGCTGGTGCTGGCGCTGTGGCCCGGGTTCGGCCTGCTGGCCACCTCGTTCATGGCGGACGTGCCCGCGCTCGCCTCGGTGGCCGGATCGCTCGCGCTCGGCCGCCGCGCCCTGGAGCGCGACTCGCGGCTGCTGCTCGGACTCTCGCTCGCGGTCGGGCTGTGGGGCTCGACCATCCGCGCGCAGTCGCTGGCCGCGCCCGCCGCGGTGTTGCTCTACGCGCTGTTCACGTACCGCTCACGGGCCAGGACCGGTCTGGCGGCCGTCCTCGCCGCCGGCGCGGCCTTCGCAGTACTCTTCGTCGCTTTCACCGTGTGGCACGGCACGCTGCCCGACGGCGATCCGCCCGCGGTCGCCACCGTGCACTCCACGCTGGACACGACGGTCAACATCTCGGTCCAGTCGTTCTTCACGCTCGCGCTGCCGCTGGCGCCCGCAGTGCTGCTGACCGCCCGGCCGTGGACCTGGGGCCGCGCAGCGCTGATCACCGCCCTCGGAACCGCCGGCGCCGCGGTGATGGCGCTGCACGACTTCACCGCCGACGGCTTCTTCCTGGGCGACTACCTCACCCCGAGCGGCGCCTACTACGCGGTGATGGAGCCGGGCGACCACCGCGTGGTCTTCTCGCAGCACGTCTGGTTGCTGGTCGTCGCGCTGGCCACGGTCTCGGGCACGCTGCTGGCCGGGTCGCTGGTCCAGCGCTGGCGCTCGGTCGACCCTGTACTCGGCCTGTTCACCGCGGTGACCGCAGCCGGGACCGTCGGCACGGCGCTGACCGGCCAGCTCGTCTACGACCGCTATCTGATAGCGCTCGCCCCGGCCGTGCTGGCGGCGCTGCTGGCCCCGCAGCCGGAGGCACGTGCGAAGGCCCTGCTGCCGGCCGCGGCGCGGATCGATGCGCGGATCTCCCTGCGGCTGAACCGGATCGCGGCTCTCGCGGCCGGCGTCTTCATCGCGCTGGTCTCGTTCGCCCTGGCCGCCAACGCGTTCAGCTACGACTCGGCGCGGTGGCGCGCGGCGCAGCAGGTCGCCGCGACGGGCGTTCCCGCGGACAGCATCGACGCCGGCCTGGAATGGCTCGGCTACCACGCCCCCGACGGAGTGACGAACCGCCATCCCGCCGCCGGGGGGCTCGGCTGGGAGCCCTACTTCTCCGCCCAGCCCTCCTGCACCGCCGTCACCGGCGGCCTGCACGAGCCGGGCTGGACGCTGGAACGCACGGTCGAGTACCGGACGTTCCTGGTCGCCGGGACCTCGAGGCTCTATGTCTATTCGACCCATGCCACAGGCTGCTGAGAACGCTGGGAAGGGACCCCGAGACGTGACCGCGCCCTCGATCGGCTCGCGCAGATTCGCCGCGACCGCACTCACCCTCGCGGCGCTGTCGCTGGCGCTGTACGTCCAGCAGTTCGACCGGCAGGAGTCGTACCAGTTCGGCAACATGGTCGACCTGCAGGTCTACCGCTGGGGCGGGACGCAGGTCTGGCACTCGACCTCGAACCTGTACTCCGAGGCGTTCGTCATGCCGTTCGCCTATCCGCCGTTCGCCGCGCTCGTCCTCGCCCTCCCGAGCCTTCTGACGCTGCAGAACATGCAGTGGGCGATGAGCGCGGCGAGCATCGCCGCGCTCGGCTGGGTGTGCTGGACCTCGTGGGGCTGGCTCGGGTACCGGGAGCCGGCCCGGCGCGCGGGGCTGGCGGCGGCCACGTTCGCGGTGGCCCTCTGGCTCGAGCCGGTGCAGCAGAATCTCGGCTTCGGCCAGGTCAACCTGGTGCTGCTGGCCTTCGCGCTGGCCGACCTGGCGCTGCCGGACCGGTTCAGGCTCAAGGGGATCGGCGTCGGCCTCGCTGCGAGCATCAAGCTGACGCCGGTGCTCTTCATCGTCTACCTCGCGGTCACCCGCCGGTTCCGGGCCGCCGCCGTGGCCAGCGCGACCTTCGCGGCGACCATCGCGGTCTCCTTCGCCGCGATCCCGACGGACGCCTGGAAGTACTGGAGCGGCGGCCTGTTCCAGGACTCGGTCGACCAGTCGTTCATGCCGAACCAGTCGCTGCACGGCGCCATCCTGCGGCTGAACCTGGCCTCCCCGACGGCCACGCACCTGCTGTGGGACGCGGCCGAGGCGATCGTCGCCGTGCTCGGCCTGTACTTCGCGGTGCGCGCGCACCGCCGCGGCGACGAGTACTTCGCCGTGATGATCGTGGCCTTCCTCTCGCTCCTGGTCTCCCCGATCTCGTGGACGCACCACTACGTGTGGATGGTGCCGTTCCTGATCCTGGCCGTGCACCGGTGCTGGCTGGGCGGCGGCGCGCGCCGGGTGTGGATCCCGCTGCTGCTGACCGGGGCCTTCCTGGCCTGGCCCATGCGGATCAACACGGTCGGCGGGTACTGGGACCCGCACGCCCCGCTGCTGGCCACCGGCCTGATCTGGTTCCTCCCGCACCGGGGGACGGGCAGCGCGCAGGACCTGCACTGGAACGACTACCAGGCCCTGGCCGGGAACTTCTACGTGTTCGCGGCCCTCTTCATCGTGATCGTGCTTCCGGCGTGGCAGCTGTGGAAGGAGCGGCGAGCCGCGGCCACGGCACCGGCGAAACGGCCGGCCCCGGCTCAGTCGGCGACCTTCTCGGTCTTCTGACGGGGGATCATCGGCGCGTCGCGGCCGGTGCCGGCCGGGGTGGCGCGGCTCGCGTCGCTGCGGTTCGCGTCGTTGTCCCCGCCGGTCTCGTGGTACTCCTCCTCCACGTTGACCGCCCACACGTCGTCCGCGGCGCCGGTGCGGATGTTCTTCGCGGTCAGCAGCGCGGTCATCATCGAGTGGTCCTGGTTGTTGTACCGGTGCATGCCGTTGCGGCCCACGGGGTGCACGTTCGGCGCGTTCGCCGCGATCCAGGCCCGGATGACCGCCAGGTCGGCCTGGTAGCGGTCGTCGTACACGGGATAGGCCTTGGGCATGCGCACCACGTAGCCGGCCTCGACCCGGCCCGGCCCGATCAGCCCGAGCTGCTCGAGCTCGCGGGTGCCGAGCCGGACCAGGTCCTCGTCGGGCGTGCTCCACAGCTCGTCGCCCTCGTTGACGAAGAACTCCAGGCCGAGGCAGGTGCGCCCCTCCTTGACCAGGAAGGGCGACCAGGAGCCGAAGTTCTGGATCCGCCCGACGTTCACGCCCGGGGAGTGGATGTAGATCCAGTTGTCCGGGAAGCCCGCCTCCAGCGGCACCACCAGGGCGACGGTGAGGAAGTCGCGGTAGCGCAGGTCGTCCGCGGCGGCGAGCACCTCGGCTGGGGCCTCCGGGCGCATCGCGCGCACGAGCGCGGAGATCGGCGCCGAGGACACGACGTGGTCGGCCGGCACCAGCGTCTCGGCGCCGTCCGGACCGGTGACCGACACGGCCACCGCGCCCTTGCCCGGCTCCCAGTGCACGGTGTCGACCGAGGTGTTCAGCTCGACCGTGCCGCCGGCCGCGCGCACCTTCTCGGTGCAGGTCTCCCACATCATGCCGGGGCCGTACTTCGGGTACTGGAACTCCTCGATCAGGCTCGTGATCTGCGTCTGGTTCCGCCGGGGCAGCACCGCGTTCTTGATCGCGCCGAACAGCGAGAGATTCTTGATCCGCTGCGCGGCCCAGTCCGCCGGCAGCTCGGCGGTGCTCATCCCCCACACCTTCTCGGTGTAGGTCTTGAAGAATATCGAGAACAGCCGCTTGCCGAACCGGGCGGTCACCCACGCGTCGAAGGTGGACTGGTCCTTCGGCGGGTTGATCCGCGCCCAGGTGTAGGACGCGATGCACCGGGCCGACTCGGCCAGGCCGAGGCCGCGCAGGGCGTTGCCGGCCCGCAGCGGGTAGTCGAACAGCTTGCCCCGGTAGTAGATCCGGCTCATCCGGGGCCGCAGCAGGAAGTCCTCGTCCGGCAGGATCTCGTGCCACAGCTCCTCGACCGGGCGGGCCTTGGTGAAGAAGCGGTGCCCGCCGATGTCGAAGCGCCAGCCGTCCCGCTCGACCGTCTGCGAGATGCCGCCGACCACGCCGGCGGACTCGAAGACGCGCACCGGCAGCCCGTGCTTGGTGAGGTCGTAGGCGGCGGTCAGGCCGGCCGGACCGGCACCGATCACCACCGTGCTCGGCGCGGACCCGGCCGGTTCGTCGAGAGTCATCGATCGGATCCCCTGGGTGTCGGCTTCCCGCGAAAGCGCTGACCTCCGGGTCCGCCTGTCGACGGGACCCGGGACCGGCATATTCGGACACTGACTCGGAGAGGATACCGCACCGATGTCACCGGACGGCGCGGCCGAGTGGCTGCACCGTCAAATCTCCGGCCTGACCTGTCGCGGAAGGGCCGGGACGGCGAAAGCCGTCACGCCAGGGCGGCGCGGGCCGCGTCGGCGACGCCCTCGGCGGTGAGGCCGAGCTGCTGCAGGATCGCCGCGCGCTTGGCGTGCTTGATGAACTCCTGAGCGATACCGAGCACGCGCACGGGAACGACCACTCCGGCGTCCTGCAGGGCCTGGGTGATCGCCGCGCCGACGCCGCCGACCCGGCCGTTGTCCTCGACGGTCACCACCGCGCGGTGCCGCCGGGCCAGCTCGACCAGCGCCGGGTTGACCGGCTTGAGCCAGCGCGGGTCGACGACCGTGGCCTCGACGCCGCCGTCCGCGAGCAGCCGGGCCGCCTCGACGCCCTGCGCGGCCAGCGGGCCGGCTGTGACGATCAGCACATCGCCGACCGGCGCCTGCCCCGGCTCGTGGCCCGCGGGCACCCGCAGCAGGTCCATGCCCTCGTACCGGCCGACCGCCTCGATCTCCGGGCCCACCGCGCCCTTCGAGAAGCGCACCACGGTCGGCGCGTCGGAAACGTCGAGCGCCTCGCGCACCTGGGCGCGCACCTGCCCGGGGTCGCGCGGCGCGGCGATGCGCAGGCCGGGGACCACCTGGAGGATCGACATGTCCCACATGCCGTTGTGGCTGGCCCCGTCGTCGCCGGTGATGCCGGCCCGGTCGAGCACGAAGGTGACCCCGGCGTTGTGCAGCGCGCAGTCCATCAGCACCTGGTCGAACGCCCGGTTGAGGAAGGTCGCGTAGACGCAGACCACCGGGTGCATGCCGCCGTAGGCGAGGCCGGCGGCCGAGGTCGCGGCGTGCTGCTCGGCGATGCCGACGTCGAAGATCCGGTCCGGGTAGGCGGCGGCGAACTTGCCGAGCCCGACCGGGTGCAGCATGGCCGCGGTGATCCCGACCACGTCCGGCCGGTCGTTGCCGATCTTCACCATCTCGTCGGAGAACACGTCGGTCCAGGACGGCCCGGCGATCTGGTAGGGCAGCCCGGTCTCCGGGTTGATCACGCCGATGCCGTGGAAGTGGTCGATGTTGTCGTCCAGGGCCGGCTTGTAGCCCTCGCCCTTGCGGGTGAGGCAGTGCACGATCACCGGGCCGTTGAAGCCCCTGGCCCGGCGCAGCGCGGACTCGACCTCGGCGATGTTGTGCCCGTCGATCGGCCCGACGTACTTCATGCCGAGGTCCTCGAACATGCCCTGCGGGGCGACGATGTCCTTGATGCCCTTCTTCATGCCGTGCAGGGTCTCGTAGATCGCGCCGCCGACCACCGGGGTCTTGTTCAGCGCGCCCTTGCCCCACTGCAGGAAGCGCTCGTAGCCCTGCGTGGTGCGCAGCGTGGCCAGGTGGTCGGCCAGCCCGCCGATGGTCGGCGCGTAGGACCACTCGTTGTCGTTGACCACGATGACGACCGGCCGGTCCTTGGCGCAGGCGATGTTGTTCAGCGCCTCCCAGGCCATGCCGCCGGTCAGCGCGCCGTCCCCGATGACGCCGATGACCCGCCGGTCGGTCTGGCCCTTGATCTGGTAGGCCTTCGCGATGCCGTCGGCGTAGGAGAGGGCCGTGGAGGCGTGCGAGTTCTCCACCACGTCGTGCTTGGACTCGGCCCGGCACGGATAGCCGGAGACGCCGCCGGCCTGCTTGAGCCGGCTGAAGTCGTGCCGGCCGGTCAGGATCTTGTGCACGTAGGCCTGGTGGCCGGTGTCCCACACGATGGTGTCGCGCGGGGAGTCGAACACCCGGTGCAGCGCGATGGTCAGCTCCACCACGCCGAGGTTCGGGCCGAGATGGCCGCCGGTCCTGGTCACGCTCTCGATCAGGAACTCCCGGATCTCCCCGGCCAGCCGGGCCAGCTGGCGGTGGTCGAACCGGTCGAGATCCCGCGGTCCGTGCACGGATTCGAGCAGACTGTCCGGCTGCGACACGGCTGCCTCCACTACTGTTCGCTCGGCCATCTCCACCTACGCCCCGAATCACCGCACCGGCCGCCCCCGCGCGCTCGTCGAGCGCTGCGTGAAGCGTCCGGCACGGACGGCATTCGATCTCGGTCAATCGTCCCCCGGCCCGGACGCCGCCGCGCGCGGTGATCCAGCCGGACCGGACGAGGTTCCGAGTCTAATCGCCGAGCGGTCGCGGCCCTGAGGGGCCCGGGCTCCTCCACACGATCTTCACCGCCCGCATCCGGGTGAATGCCGGGGCGGCGGGAAAGGCACTGCAGACCGGCGCCGGCCGGTGGCGCGGCGTCAGGTCAGCGCCCGTCAGATCAGCCGCCGTCAGTTCTGTGCCGGTTAATTCTGCGCCGCGTCGGCGACCAGCGGGGCGAGCGCGCCGGGCGGATCGTTGAGCAGCACGGCGAAGGCCCGCTCGGCCGCGCCGACCAGCGTGGAGTCCGGGCCGAGGCCGGGCGCCACCAGGCGCACCTGCTCGCGCGGCGCCACGAGGCCGGAGGTGCGCAGCACGCTGCGCAGCTGGGGCTCGACGGCCGGCAGGATGTCGCGCAGCAGGCCTCCGAAGACGACGACCTCCGGGTTGAAGATGTTGACCAGGTTGCCGACGCCGATCCCGAGCCACTCCCCCACGTGCCGGATCGCGGCCACCGCGCGCGGGTCGCCGCCGGCCGCGGCCGAGACGACCGCGGGGACCGTGGAGCGCGGGCCGTCCGGATGCCCGGCCGCGTCGAGGATGGCCTTCTCGCCGATCTCGGTCTCCCAGCAGCCGCGGGCGCCGCAGCGGCACAGCCGGCCGGCCGGATTGACCACCATGTGGCCGAGCTCGCCGCCGTAGCCGCCGGCCCCGCGCAGCGGCTGGCCTGCCACGATGATCCCGGCGCCGACGCCGACCTCGCCGGTCAGGTAGACCGCGTCGGTCGCGCCCGCGGCGGCCCCGCGCACGTGCTCGGCCAGGGCGCCGAGATCAGCGTCGTTGCCGACCGCGACCGGGGCCTGGATGCCGTGCCGGCCGACCACCGAGCCCAGCGTCTGGCCGAGCGGCTCGTCCACCCAGCCGAGGTTCGGGGCGAAGCGGACCAGGCCGTCCTCATCCCGCACCACGCCGGCGATGGCCGCGCCGATCCCGACGCACACGGCGCCGGGGGCGGCCCGCGTGAGCATCTCGCCGGTGAACCGGCCGAGGTGCGCGGCCACGTCGTCGAGGGCGTAGTCGCCGCGCGGCCGGTAGAGCTCGCGCCGGTCCAGGATCGCGCCGCCGAGGCCGACCCGGGCGGCGATCAGGTAGTCGACCCCGATGTCGAAGGCGAGCACGTACACCCGCTCCGAGCGCGGGACGACGACCAGCGACGGCCGCCCGGCCCCGGCGCCGGCCCCGCGCGCGGGGAGCTCCTCGTGCACGAGGCCGGCGTTGGTCAGGTCCGTGGTCAGCGCGCCGATGGTGGACCGGTTGAGCTGCATCGCCGCGGTCAGTTCCGCGCGTGAAGTCGGGCCGTGCACGTGGACGTACTTCAGCAGCGTCGACACGTTGTGCCGCCGTACCTCGTCCTGGGTGGCCCCGGCCGGGCCGGCCCCGATCGCCGGCCCGCGCTTGTCTGTCACGACCTTTCGCCTTCCGCTGTTGCGACGCTCACCTGGGTCCGGCGGCCACGTTACCTGTCATGCGCACTGGGTAACGCCGGGTCAGCCTGACGCCCGGCCGGCGTGCCGCGAGGTCGCGTCGACACCGGCGGCGATCAGCAGGACGACTCCGGTGACGATGTCCTCCCACTGCGCGTTGTCGCTGTTCTTGAGCAGGTCGCTCATACCGAAGATCAGGATCGTCAGGGCGATGCCGCCGAGCACCGCGTCCATCACCCGGCCGCGCCCGCCGGCCAGCGAGGTGCCGCCGATGACCGCGGCCGCGACGCCGAGCAGCAGGGTGTTGCCGAGGCTGCTGGTGGCGTTGACCGCGCCGACCTGGGAGCCGAGGAACAGCCCGGAGATCGCGGCCATGCCGGAGCAGATCGCGAACACCGAGGTGCGCACGGCGCGCACCGGGATGCCGGCGCGGCGGGCCGCCTCGGTGTTGCCGCCGACCGCGTAGATGTGCCGGCCGTAGCGGGTCTTCGAGAGCACGAAGGTCAGGATCACGCCGAGGACGGCGATGATCGGCACCGCCCAGGGCACGCCGCCGAGGTACAGCCCCTCGCGCTTCTGCCAGGAGAGCGTCAGCTCGTTGGCGTTGCACAGGTACACGAACACCGCGCCGCCGATGACGAGCGCCCCGACCCGCAGCCAGAAGATCGACATGGCCTCCACCGGCAGGTTCTGCCGGGTGCGGTCGGCCCGCTGGAACCACTTGACCAGGGCGTATCCGAGCACGAAGACGACCAGGAAGATCCAGCCGCCGACCTGGGAGAGCCGGCCGCCGATCAGGTTGAAGAACACCGAGTTGTTGCCCATGCTCAGGCCGCTGCTGGTGCCCGCGATGAAGTCGAGCACGCCCTGGAACGACAGGTAGGCGGCCAGGGTGACGACGAACGAGGGGATGCCGAGGCGGGCGCGCAGCCAGCCCAGAGCCGTGCCGCAGACCGTCCCGAAGAGCATGGCGAGGATGATCGCGATGTACCACGGCGTGCCGTGCTTGACGGTCCAGATCACGCCGAAGGCGGCCGCGGTCGAGCCGACCACCGCCGCGGACAGGTCGATCTCGCCGAGCAGCAGCACGAACACCAGGCCCATGGCCAGGGTGATCGGCGCGGCCGCCTGCTGCAGCACGTCGGAGAGGCCGGCGACCGAGAACAGGCTCGGCTCGGCGATGGCGAACACGACCGTCAGCAGGATGATGCCGAGGACCGCGGGCAGCGAGCCGAGCTCGCCCTGACGCACCCTCAGGGTGTAGTCGCGCACCGCGTCGGAGATCGTGGAGGCGCCGCCGTCCGGGGTGACGCCGGGCGGCGGGACGAAGGGCGGCGGGGCGGCGCGGTGGCTGCCGGCCGGGGGTTGCTGCTGGCTCTGTGTGGTTCCGGCCACGTAGTCGCTCATATCACGGCTCCGTTCGTGCTCAGCGCATCCTCCAGCTGGAGCCCGAGGTGGCCGGAGCGGCCCGCGGTGATCAGTTCGACGATCTGGGTGTGCGTCACCTCGGAGCGCTTGACCTGCGCGGCCATCTGGCCGAGGTAGAGCGCGGCGATCCGGTCCGAGACCTGGAGGACGTCGTTCATGTTGTGCGAGATGAGGATCACGGCCACGCCCTGGTCGGCCAGGCTGCGCACGAGGCGGAGCACCTCGGCGGTCTGCGCGACGCCGAGCGCGGCGGTCGGCTCGTCCAGGATGACCACCTTGGAGTTCCACAGCACCGCCTTGGCGATGGCCACGGTCTGCCGCTGGCCGCCGGACAGGCTGGAGACCTTCTGCCGCACCGACTTGACCGTGCGCACGGACAGCGACGCCAGCGTCTCGCCGGCCAGCCGCTCCATGGTGGTCTCGTCGAGGGTGCGCGACCGGCTGGTGCGCCGCTCCCGGCCGAGGAACATGTTCTGCACGATGTCGAGGTTGTCGCACAGCGCGAGGTCCTGGTACACGATCTCGATGCCGAGCGCGGACGCGTCGCGCGGGCCGTGGACCCGGACCGGAGCGCCGTTGAACTCGATCACGCCGTCATCGACGGTATACGTGCCACCAATGCATTTGACGAGCGTGGACTTGCCCGCTCCGTTGTCTCCGACCAGCGCGGTGACCTCGCCCGCATGGGCTTCGAAGTCCACTCCCTTCAGCACGCTGACCGGGCCGAAGGACTTGTTGATCCCGCGCATCCGCAGGATCGGTTCGTTCTCGTTCACCTGATAGACCTCGTTCTTCGTCAACCGGGGCCGGTTGCTTCCTGGCGGGTTATACCCGCGCTCGCCGTGACGAGGCCGCCTGTCCGGTAGTGGACAGGCGGCGCACGCGGATCCCGGCCCCGCGCGGCAGCCCAGGCGGGAGCGGCCGCACGGGGCCGGGACGTCGGGTCGTCAGCTGCCGCTGGGGTTGGTGACGCCGTTCGCGGTGCACAGCTGCTCGAGCTGCGTGGTGTTGCACACGCTGCTGAACGGCGTGTAGTTCGACTTCACCGGCACGTCGACGTTGGACAGGGTGATCGTCTCCGGCGTGGCCAGGATCGAGGGCACCTTGCCCGTGGTGGTCGAGTACTTCTCGTCCACGAACTTCTGGCCGTCGACCCCGGTCGGGCTCGAGTTCCCGCCGACCAGTTCCTTGGCCAGGTCGACCGCGGGGACGGCCTCGAGGCTGGACGCCTTGTAGATGCTGAAGTTCTGGTAGCCGAGCAGGATGTCCTGCAGGCCCAGCGCGGAGGCGTCCTGGCCGGAGACGATGACCTTGCCGGCGATGTTCTGCTGCACCAGGTACGGGATGATCGCGTCGGCCATGCCGTCGTTCGCGACCATGATCACGTTGATGTTCGGGTCCTTGGCGTACATGGCCTGGAAGTCGGTCAGCGCCAGCGGGTTGCTCCAGCCGGTGACCGCCTGGTCCGCGGACTCCTTGTAGGTGCCGTTGTTGAACAGCGGCTGCAGGACGGACATGTAGCCCTGCTTGAACTCGGCCGCGTTGCCGTCGGTGGGCGAGCCGTCGAGCACGGCGACGTCCGGGTGCTGCACGCCCTTGGCCTGGATCGCGGCCACCAGCGCCTTGCCCTGGTCCACGCCGACGGTCACGCCGTTGAAGGACATGTAGTAGTCCGGGTTGCCGAAGGCGCGGTCGTAGTCGATGACCTTGACGCCGTTCTTGTGCGCCAGGTCGGTGATCGTCTGGGTCGGCGCCGGGTCGATGCCCGCGACCATCAGCACCTGGACGTGCTCCACGTTGATCATCGTGGTGCCGATGGTGACTTCGTTGGTGTCGCTGTCCTCGGCGTTCTGGATGTCACACTGCAGGCCGTCCTTGGTGCATTGCGCCTGCAGCGCGGGCTGGTCCGCGTTCGCCCAGCGGGGAGAAGTCACCTCGTCCGGCAGGATGATGCCGACCAGAGGCTTCGAGTTCGAGTTCGTGTTCGAGGAGTTGCTGGAACAACCGGAGGCCACGAGCGCCAGGGCGGCTGCGCCGACACCGGCGGCAAGGACGGGCTTACGCTTCATCGCGCTGGAAGTCCTTTCTCAATGCCGGCCCTGCGGCCCCGCGCGGGGTGCGGCTCGGCGGTCGAGGAATGTTGTGACCGGCAACGTATGGGCAGCCACTGCGGATGGGAAGACCTGGGCCGGGCCAATTTGTCGGCCGCAGTAACGATTCGGAAACGCGGCCGCTCGACGGGGCCGGAACGGGACGGCGCGAGCGGTCCTTCGGGGGCTGTGGTCCAGACCATTGCATCCATTGGTCTACCTGGCGACGTGCTTTTGGTCCACCGAAAAGCTGCGGCCCGCAACAATCCCCGTTACAGCCACGTGAACTACGGGTCCTCCTATAGGACCGTTGCCCAATCGAAATCTTGAACCCCGCGCGCCGACCGTCCGTTACCGCCCCGCAATGACCCCGTCTCCGGCGCGTAATGGCTGGCCCGGGCACGTCCCGACGGCCTCAGAGCCGGCCGCGATCACCCGCGCGGGGCCGGCCGGGCACGCCGCGTGACCCCCCGCCGCGCAGCGCGTCACCGGCTTAATTCGTTGGATGAGAGCCCTCTCACGACGATGATCGGCTTCAGGGAACATATATATGTCTGAAATGCCGCAAAAAGAACGGATGGCGGGAATGCACACTCTGCATCCCCGCCATCCGGCCGCTGACGCGCGGTTACGCCTTCAGCAGGTTCCGCAGGACGAACTGCATGATGCCGCCATTGCGGTAGTAGTCGGCCTCTCCCGGCGTGTCAATGCGCACGACCGCATCGAATTCGACCGCTGAGCCGCCGGGCGCCTCCGCCTTCACCCGTACGGTGCGCGGGGCCGGGCCGCCGCTGATCGCGGCGATCCCGCTGACCGAGAAGGTCTCCTGGCCGGTCAGGCCGAGCGAGGCGGCGCTCTGCCCGGCCGGGAACTGCAGCGGCAGCACGCCCATGCCGATCAGGTTGGAGCGGTGGATGCGCTCGTACGACTCGGCGATCACGGCCCGCACGCCGAGCAGCGCGGTGCCCTTGGCCGCCCAGTCCCGCGACGAGCCGGAGCCGTACTCCTTGCCGGCCAGGACCACCAGCGGCACGCCGGCCTCCTGGTAGGCGGCCGAGGCCTCGTAGATGGTGGTCTGCTCCCCGGTCAGCAGGTTGCGGGTGAAGCCGCCCTCGACGCCGTCCAGCAGCTGGTTGCGCAGCCGGATGTTGGCGAAGGTGCCGCGGATCATCACCTCGTGGTTGCCGCGGCGCGAGCCGTAGGAGTTGAAGTCGCGCCGCTCGACACCGTGCTCGGCCAGGTAGCGGCCGGCCGGCGAGTCCGCCTTGATCGAGCCGGCCGGCGAGATGTGGTCGGTGGTCACCGAGTCGCCGAGCTTGGCCAGCACCCGGGCGCCGGCGATGTCCTCGACCGGGGCCGGCTTCTCGGGCATGCCCTCGAAGTACGGGGGCCGGCGCACGTAGGTCGAGTCGGCGTCCCACTCGAAGGTGTTGCCGGTCGGGGTCGGCAGCGCGCGCCAGCGCTCGTCCCCGGCGAAGACGTCCTTGTAGTCCTTGGCGAACATCTCCGCGGAGATGGCCGAGCCGACGACCTCCTGGATCTCCTCCGGCTGCGGCCAGATGTCGCGCAGGTAGACCGGCGCGCCGTCCTGGTCGGTGCCCAGCGGCTCGGACTCGAAGTCGAAGTCCATCGTGCCGGCGATCGCGTAGGCGATCACCAGCGGCGGCGAGGCCAGGTAGTTCATCTTGACGTCCGGGTTGATCCGGCCCTCGAAGTTCCGGTTGCCGGAGAGCACCGCGGCGGCGGCCAGGTCCGCGGCGTTCACCGCGGCGGAGACGTGGTCCGGCAGCGGGCCGGAGTTGCCGATGCAGGTGGTGCAGCCGTAGCCGACCAGGTTGAAGCCGAGCTTGTCCAGGTACGGGGTCAGGCCGGAGCGGTCGTAGTAGTCGGTGACCACCTGCGAGCCGGGCGCCAGCGTGGTCTTGACCCAGGGCTTGGACTTCAGGCCCCGCTCCACCGCGTTCTTGGCCAGCAGCGCCGCGCCGATCATCACCGAGGGATTGGAGGTGTTGGTGCACGAGGTAATCGAGGCGATCACCACCGCGCCGTGGTCGATCACGAACTCAGTGCCGTCCGGCGCGGTGACCCCGGTCGGCTTGGAGGCGCGCGCGGATCCGTTGCTGGCCGGGGCGTCGGAGGCCGGGAAGGACTCCTTGCCCGCCTCGTCGGCCGAGCCGGCGTAGTCGCGCACCGCGGTGCGGAACGCCGGCTTCGCGTTCGAGAGGGCCACCCGGTCCTGCGGCCGCTTCGGCCCGGCGATGGAGGGCACCACGGTGGAGAGGTCCAGCTCGAGGTACTCGGAGTACTTCGGCTCGGCGCCCGCGTCGTGCCAGAGTCCCTGCTCCTTGGCGTTGGCCTCGACCCGGGCGAGCTGCTGCTCGCCGCGGCCGGTGAGCCGGAGGTAGTCCAGCGTCTCCCCGTCGATCGGGAAGATGGCGCAGGTGGAGCCGAACTCGGGGCTCATGTTGCCGATGGTGGCCCGGTTGGCCAGCGGCACCGCGGCCACGCCCTCGCCGTAGAACTCGACGAACTTGCCCACCACGCCGTGCTTGCGCAGCATCTCGGTGATGGTCAGCACCAGGTCGGTCGCGGTCGCCCCGGCCGGCAGCCGGCCGCCGAGCTTGAAGCCGACCACCCGCGGGATGAGCATCGAGACCGGCTGGCCGAGCAGCGCCGCCTCGGCCTCGATGCCGCCGACGCCCCAGCCGAGCACGCCGAGGCCGTTGACCATGGTGGTGTGCGAGTCGGTGCCGACCACGGTGTCCGGGTACGCCCTGCCGCCGCGGGCCATGACGACCCGGGCCAGGTGCTCGATGTTGACCTGGTGCACGATGCCGGTGCCCGGCGGGACCACCTTGAACTCGTCGAAGGCGCTCTGGCCCCAGCGCAGGAAGCGGTACCGCTCCTGGTTGCGCTCGTATTCGATGTCGACGTTGCGGGCGAAGGCCTGCGGGGTGCCGAACACGTCGGCGATGACCGAGTGGTCGATCACCAGTTCGGCCGGGGCCAGCGGGTTGACCCTCGCCGCGTCGCCGCCGAGGGCGACCACGGCCTCGCGCATCGTGGCCAGGTCGACGACGCAGGGCACGCCGGTGAAGTCCTGCATGATGACCCGGGCGGGGGTGAACTGGATCTCGGTGTCCGGCTCCGCGTCCGGGTCCCATCCGGCCAGGGCCCTGATGTGCTCGGCGGTGGTGTTCGCGCCGTCCTCGGTGCGCAGCAGGTTCTCCAGCAGCACCTTGAGCGAGTAGGGCAGCCGCTCGGCGCCGGGCGCCGCGGAGAGCCGGAAGATCTCGTACGACTCGCCGCCGGCCGCAAGCCGGCCGCGGGCGCCGAAGCTGTCGGGCCCGGCGCTGTCCGGGGCGGGGGCTGGGGCGGCGCTGCTCTCGGCCATCGCGGATCTCCTTCGGGGATGCTCGTCAAATTATCTCGATATCAAGATACCTCATCCTACCGCCTCGCTCTGAAGCGCCGCTCGAGGCGGGCGCAACCGTTGCGCCACCCGGTTGTGCGAAGATCGCGAATATCCGGACGGCAGACGTGGAACAACCTGGTGACCCCACCGGCGGCCCCGCGCGGCGCGCGGCCCGGCCGAGACGAAGGCGAGGCCCCTGCCATGACGTTCACCGAGACGCTGCGGCGCGACTTCCCCGGCGCGCTGCCGGCCAACCAGTTCGTCAACGCCACCCAGAACCGGCTGGCCGAGCACGGGCTGCACCGCGGAAGTGCGCTGCCGCTGATCGCGACCTGCCGGGACGAGCTGGCCTTCGCGCTGACCGCCGAGCTGCAGCGGGCCTGGGGCGCGGCGTTCAACATGGCCGGGCTGGCCGGGCTGCTCTCGCTGGGCCGCACCGGGATCGCCGCCGCCCGCTCGCACGCGCCGCTGGTGGCCGGACGGCGCGCCTTCGTCCTGATCGGGCTGACCCACGTGGGCGTCGACGAGGACGGCACGATCGGCCGGTGCGAGCGGCCCGGCGTGCCCGGCCCGTCGAAGACCTGCGGCGCGCTGATGGCGGTGCACGACAGCCTCGTCGGCGGCGACGCGCACACCTCGGACTACCCGTACCTCGACCTCGACGACCCGGAGCAGTCCCGGCTGCGCGAGCGGATCCTGTCCCGGGTGGACGATCCGCAGAAGGCCGACCTGGCCCAGCTCATCCGGATCGCCCGCGACCTGGTGGACCAGGACGCCGACGAGGTCGTCAGAGTTCTGCGGGAGGATTCGGTGCCGGCGGACGTCGCGGTGTTCACCGGAATCCAGATCCACGGCCCGCGCGGCGCCGAGTTCGTCGAAGTCGGCCGAAGTTTCTTCGACCGCGAAGACGGCAATGGCGCGGTCCCCATCGCACTCGCGACCGTTCAATCCGATTGACCCGAATTCCGGCGATCACCGCGATTCGCGCGTGAATCGCCGGAAATCCTCAGAGGGCGGTAAGTTCCGATTTGCCGTAACTTGCCTCGCAGCAAAGCGGAGCGTGCCAGGCCCGAGGTGAGCGGGCACGGTGAAACAGTTCAGGAGCAAGTATGGCAAGTCGGACGGACCGCCTCGGCCCGGTGTTGGCCGTGGCGGTCCGGCCGGCGCCGCCAGACGCCGCTCATGGGCTGTTTCACCCGGCAAATCCGGACTTACCGCCCTCTCAAATCGCGCCGCCGCCCGGCCCGCCGGTCCCGCGCGGGGCGGGCACCCGCGCGTGCCAGTCCCGGCGCACCGCGACCATCCGCAGCGCGGCCGCGATCGCCGCGGCCGCGAAGGCGAGCGGGTCCGCCACCGGCTGCCCGTGATGCGCGGCCAGCGCCACGATCAGGGCCCCGACGAGCGCCGGGATCGCGTACATCTCCCGGCGCAGCACGGTGGGCACCTCGTTGACGAGGACGTCCCGGATCACTCCGCCGCCCACCGCGGTCACCACGCCCATCAGCGCGGCCGGCACGAGGGCGATCCCATATGCCAGGGCCTTGACAGTGCCGGAGACGGCGAAGAGGCCCAGCGTGCACGCATCAGCCAGCAGATATGCGTCGGCCAGCGGCAGCGCGGCGCGGATCCGCTCGCGCACCGGCAGGATCCGCCGCTCGACCGCGACCACGACCACCGCCGCGGCCGCCGCGCTGGACAGATAGTAGGGATCGGTCAGCACCGCCGGCGGGACGGCCCCGATCATCAGGTCCCGTACCACTCCGCCGCCGAGCCCGGTGACCGCCGCCAGCACCAGCACGCCGACCAGGTCGAGCCCTTTGCGCAGGCCGGTCAGCGCCCCGGAGGCCGCCGCGGTGAAGATGCCCAGGACGTCGAAGACCTCGTGGAGTTGCAGGCTGTTGTCATGCATCCGGACATTGTCGCAGCGCCGGTTCGCATCCCCGCGCGGCTCACCGAATCATTCCATGTGTGCAGTCCGTCCGGTCCGGATACCATTGCCTGGCAAAGCCGCGGCAAAAGCCGCACGCGGCCGCCGCGCCGCAACTGCCGGTGCCGCGCGGCCGCTGATAACGTGGAGCGCACAAAGCAAAGAGACGCGTACGGCTGGCACAGAACGAAGACCGAGCGAAGACGGAACGAAGAACGCAGAAGCACGACCGCAAACACTCACGCGGCACTTGCGGCGGCACTGGGTAATCGCGGTGACGACGAGATGAGAATCGGCGCACGGCCGGGATTCCGGGCGGCGTCGGGGGGAATGCCGGATCATGACCGCACGGATCAGGGTCGACGGCCTCGGCCGGAGCCCTGCCGGGACGGAGGCCGCCGGGGAGGCGGTCGCCCGATCGGGTAGGCCGCGCGCCCGCGCACTGCGCCGAACGGGCGTGGCATCTTCCCGAACCCCGGGCCCGCGCGCCACACTCGGTAGGAAGCTTAGGAGCGGCACCACCCAGGAGGTCTCGTGACCGAACTGCGCGTGATGGCGGTGACCGGCGACGGTGACCGCCTGGTGCTGCGTGCCCCGGACGGGCAGGAGTTCTACCTCGCGATCGACGACCGGCTGCGCGCCGCGGTCCGCGGCGACCGGGCCCGGCTCGGCCAGATCGAGATAGAGCTGGACGCGCAGCTGCGGCCCCGCGACATCCAGGCGCGGATCCGCTCCGGCCAGACCGCCGAGCAGGTGGCCGACCTCGCCGGCATCCCGCTGGAGCGGGTGCGCCGGTTCGAGGGCCCGGTGCTGGCCGAGCGGGCGTTCATGGCCGAGCGGGCGCAGAACACCCAGGTGCGCCGGGCCGGCGAGACGCACGGGCCGAAGCTGGGCGACGTGGTGCGCGAGCGGCTGGCCCAGCGCGAGCCGGACCACGACTCGGCGCAGTGGGACTCGTGGCGCAAGGAGGACGGGATCTGGACCGTCCGGCTCGCCTTCCGCATCAGTGGCCTGCCTTACGAGGCCACCTGGTCGTTCGACCCGCCGCGCCGGCTGGTCACCCCGGCCGACGACGAGGCCAGGCTGCTGTCCAGCGACGCCGCGGCGGAGAACGCCTTCCCGTTCGTGCCGCGCTCCGCGTCACGGCCGACCGCGCTGCGCGAGGAGCGCCACCCGCACCCCCGGGACGAGCGCCGGCTCGGCGACCCGCTGCCGGGCGAGCACGGGCTGCCGGCCGAGGACCGGCGCGCGGCCGGGCGCGGCGGCGCCACGTCGGTCACCCCGCTGTCCGCCGCCTGGCACGGCGGCCCGCGCACCGCGGCGACCGAGAGCGAGCAGCCCGCCGAGGAGGCGCAGGAGGGCGCCGACTCGGTCGTCACCCCGCTGCGGCCGGTGGGCGCCGCGGCGGCCCCGGGCCTGGCGGCGACCGCGGACGAGCAGGTGCGCCAGGCCGGCGCCGGCTCGGCGTACAGCGACGCGCTGTTCCCGAAGGTGGGTCCGCACAAGGAGCGCAAGGTCGGGCAGACCGACCAGCAGGCGGTCAACGACGGCGTCCCGCCCGGGCGCCGGGCCACCGTCCCGTCCTGGGACGAGATCGTCTTCGGCACCCGGCGGCGCAAGACGGAGTAGGCAGAGCAGTCGGAGCAGTCGGATACGGATCCCGGTGCCACGCACCGGGATCCGCTCCTGTCCCGGTTATGCGAACAGCCCCGAGGCGAAGTAGTCGTCCGCGTCCTTCACGCCGGGCACCGCGAAGAAGTACCCGCCGCCGGTCGGCGAGATGTAGTCCACCAGCGGCTCGTCGATCAGCCGGGTCTGCACCGCCTCGAACTGCCGCACCACGTCCTGCTGGTAGGCGCAGAACACCAGGCCCACGTCCAGGTTGCCGTTCTCGTCCACGCCGCGGTCGTAGTTGTAGCCGCGGCGCAGGATCTGCTGGTCGTAGGTGGCGGCGGTACGCGGGTTGGCCAGCCTGATGTGCGCGGTCAGCGGGATGATGTTGCCCATCGGGTCGTTCGCGTAGTCCGGCGTGTCGAACTCGCTCTGCCCGGTCAGCGGCGCGCCGGTGTCGCGGGTGCGGCCGAACATGTTCTCCTGCTCGGTGATGGAGACCCGGTCCCAGAACTCCACCAGCATCCTGATGATCCGGATCACCTGGTAGGAGCCGCCCTGCGCCCACGACGGCTCGCCGTTCGCGCCGCCGTGCGCCCAGATCAGGGCGTCGGTCTGGGCGGCCGAGTCCACGTCCGGGTTGGCGATGCCGTCCTTGAAGCCCAGCTGGTTGCGCTGGGTGCCGGAGGGCCGCGGCACGGACTGGAAGCCGTCCGCCTTCCAGTTCGGCTGCATCCACGGCCGGGTGTGCTTGGCGATGTCGCGCAGCGCGTGCATCACCGTGTCCCTGCTGTCCGCGCACAGCTGCAGGGCGAGGTCGCCGTGCAGCTCGGTCGATCCGAGCACGTTGTCGTTGGGGAACACCGGCATCGGGATCAGCTTGGCCGGCTTGCGCCCGGCGATGCCGTAGCGGTCGTCGAACAGTGACGAGCCGAGGCTGAGCGTGACGGTCAGGCCGTCAGAAGGGACCACCGGGCCGAGGGTGTCGCTGTCCGAGGGGGTGTAGGCGACGCCGAGGTCCGGCGGCGTGCCGCCCGCGGTGAGGAACCGGGCCCGCGCGGTCAGGGTCTGCAGCAGCTGCTGGAGACCGGCCCGATCGGCCGCGGTGACGTTGAAGGACACGAAGGTCGCGGCAGCCTGCGGCTTGGTCAGGATGCCCTGCTGGTACTCGCCCTCGAAGGCGAACAGCCGGCCGGAGCCGGTCGTGCCGCCGGTGTCGTCCGCCGCGACCGCCTCGGCCGCGCCGAAGGCCCCGGAGCCGAGCACCGCCGCCCCGGCCGCGCCGACGGCCGCCCCGCGCAGGAAGGACCTGCGGCGCAGCGCTCGGTGTAGGTCTGCGCTGTGTAAATCTGCGCTGTGTAGGTCAGCACCGTGGAGATCAGCACCGTGCGGATCGGCTCCGCCGTGCTCGTGAGGGATCCCGGCGGCGAAGGGGCAGGAGCCGCCGCCGCTCGGGCCGTCCGCGGCGGCATGCTTCTCAGCCACTTGATTTGTACCGGCTTGACCTGCAGTGGCCTGATCCGCGGGGCCGGCCTGCTCGGGCGCTGGGGTCGCGTTCATGCGGAATTGCGCTCCTCCAGCACGTTGGGCACCACGGAGAGCTGCTCGAGCAGGCCGCCCAGGTCGCCGTCGAGCTGCTGCCTGGCCGCCGCGGGCAGCTGGCCGACCGACGTCCAGTCGCCGTCCGGCTGTTGCGCCGCCTGCAGGTCGGCCTGCACCGTGTTCAGCCCGCTCTGGATCGAGGCCAGCGCGGACGGGTCCACCTGCTGCAGCAGCGGGATCAGCGGACCGAGCACGGCCCGGGTGCCCTGCAGGTTGGCCAGCGCGGTGGCCAGCATGGTCCCGCTGCCGTAGTCGGCGATGCCGGTCAGCTGGAACTGCAGCGTGTTCTCCAGGATCTCGTGCGTGCGCAGCGGCAGGTCGGTGGCCGGCGTCTCCAGCAGCGGGAAGCCCTTGATCAGGGCCTTGATGTCGGTGACGAGCCCGTCCCCATACGGCGCGAGCTGCGCCGCGGACTGGCCGTTCCACAGCCCGTACTCGATCCGGTGGAACCCGGTAAAGCCCGGGTCTGCCACCCCGCCGGGCAGCCCTGTGGCCCGGCCGTTGATCTCGTCGTCGTAGTTGCCGAAGGTGCCGTAGGCGGCGCCGAGCCGCTCGTAGTCGAGGTGGGCCGGCAGCCAGTCGGCCCGGGCCTGGGCCAGGTTCCCGGAGTCCAGGTCGGCATCCAGCCGCTCGCTGTCCGCGAGCAGCCCGGGCAGGCTCTGCTGGACGTAGGAGCGGTATTCGCCGACCGGGTCCTGGAGATCGAGGTCGGTGATCGGCGCCATGCCGCGCGGGCCCGGCGTGTCCCCCGGGACGCGGTAGGTCCGCGAGGTCAGCGCAGTGCCGTCGAAGAAGGAGCAGCGGAAGGCGTATGCGCCCGAGCCGAGGGTCGCGGAGACCGGGCGCGAGGTATGCGGGCCCAGATTCGCGATCTCGGCGTAGACCGCGTTGCTGGTCGGGTTGATCAGGAAGATCTCGGCGCCGTTGTCCGCGGTGTTCTCGAGATCGAAGGTCTGGGGCCCGGCGGTCGGCTGGTTCCAGCCGGTGCCGCAGGACACCTCGTTGAGCGCGATCGCGATGCCCGCGCCCGCCGGATCAGCGCGGTGCGCCGCGTATCCGCCCACCGCCCCGGCGGCCGCGGCCACGACGGCGCAGCCGATCGCCAGGCGCGGCCCGAACCCGAGCGGGCCGCCCGAGAACCGCCCCCGGCCGCGCTTCGCCGCGCTCCTCGCCGCGACTCGGGCCGCGAGGTCCGCCTCGCTGCGCGCGATCCGCTCGGCGCGGCGCTCGGCGCCCGGCCGGGTGCCGGTCGGCGCCGGCGGCTGTGCGCGGTCGGTCATCTCGGCGGTGTCCCTCTCAGCGGTCTCGCCGTGTCAAGCAGTGAGGCGGACCCAACATTAGCGTCCGGCGGCCGGGCCGAAGGGAGCCCGGGGTGAACGGCGGATGAGATCCCGGTGTCCCGCGGCCGGTTTCGGCGCCCTGTCCTGCGGTTCCGCCGCCGTGCGGGATCCGCGGAAAAAATCTTCGGCCGGGATGTATCAGGAGGGCCGCCCCGCTCCTCTCATTGTCGGATCGCGCGGAGGCGGGGAGAGCCTCCGGGTGGTCGGGTGGGAAACGCGGGGGGACGTCCCGGCACCCGCGGGGGGAGGAAGCGGCGGGTGCCGGGTCGGCCGCGCAGGAAACCGACGCGCCGCGCGGCGTGTGGTCAGGACTCCGGTGGGGGAGCGGCCTGGCCACCGCCCGCGGCGATTCGGCCTGTTCCGGTGGTGACGCAGGGAGATTCGCGGGACCATCGCAGAACGGGGAGAACGGGGAGTTGAGCTTCACGGGAACACTGGATCCGCCAGGACCTGCTCGATCAGACTCGAAGGACGTGGACGAATGCCTGATTCAACGGCTCCCCGGAACCCGTCGCGGCGCCCTGACTCACACGCCTGGCACCAGGCGGTCGCCGAGCGGCACCCGGACGACATCGTGCTGGCCCGCGGGGGCACCGACGGCGAGGCGCTGCACCGCCCGCACCAGCTTCTGGTCGCTCCGCACCACGCCGACCGGACAGTGGAGGCCTCGAGCCAGTGGATCGCACGCCGCGAGGACGTGGCCGAGGCCGGCGTCACGGTGCTGCACCTGCGCGAGGACCGCGGTGTCAATGTCGGCGAGCTCGCCGCGCAGCTGCGCGGCCACGCCTCCGGCCCGTTCGACGTGACGCCCAACCACATCCTCGGCGGCCAGCCGGACATGAACGGCGGCCCGTGGGGCCCGCCGTCGCCGTGCGGCCCGGTTCCGCGCCCGAGCGAGGCGAGCCTCGCCGAGGGCAAGCGGCCGCGCCGCCGCCCGTTCGCCGCGGTCGTGGACTCCGGCATCGTCAGCCACCCGTGGTTCGCCGACAGCGACTGGTTCGCGCAGGTGACGCCGGACCAGATCGACCCGGTGCCAGCCGACGGCGACTGCCCGGCGCCCTGCGAGAGCGGGCACGGCACGATGGTCGCCGGCATGATCCTGAACCAGGCGCCCACCGCCTTCCTGATGATCGAGCGCGTGCTCGACGCGGAAGGCGTGTGCGACGAGATCCAGCTGCTGCGCGGACTGTCCAGCCTGCGCCGCCGCGTGGAGGCAACCGGCGTGGTACTCGACGCGCTGAACCTGTCCCTGGGCTACTACACCCTGGACAACGAGCCCTCGATGCACCTGGCCGAGGCGCTGAACAAGTTCGGGCCGCACACCGCGGTCGTGGTCGCCGCCGGCAACCACGGCCTGGAGCGGCCGTTCTGGCCGGCCGCCCTGGACCGCAGCGTCGGCGTGGCCGCGCTGACCAAGGACGGCGACCACCGCGCCGAGTACTCCAACTTCGGCCCCTGGGTCGCGGCCTGCGCGGTCGGCACCGACGTGCAGGGACCGTACCTGAGCAACGCCGTGGTCAACAGCGACAAGTTCGAGGGCTACGCTCAGTGGTCCGGCACTTCGTTCGCCTCGCCGCACGTGGCCGGCGTCGTCGCGGCGAAGGCCGCGGCCGAGGAGATCAGCGGTGCCCGCGCGGCCGGGCAGCTGCTCGACGTGACCGGGAATCCCGGGTCCCCGCGGGAGATCCCCGAGTTCGGCACGGTCGTCGGATGAATCACCATCCGGCCTGTCCGCTGTCCGACACGTCGCGGCTGCGGCTACGCTTTTTCGGCGTTCGGACAGCGGAAGGACGGTCGTGGAGCGGCAGAACAGCGCGGGGCAGGACGAAGGGGTCGGCGTCGCGGACCTTGTGGACGCGGCGGTGCGCGGCAGCCACGCCGCGTGGAACGGCCTGGTGGACCGGTACGCCCGGCTGGTCTGGTCGGTGGCCCGGACCTTCCGGCTCTCCGACGCCGACGCCGCGGACGTCTGCCAGACCACCTGGCTGCGCCTGGTGGAGAACCTCGACCGGATCGCCGATCCGGAGCGGCTCGGCTCCTGGCTCGCCACGACGGCGCGCCGCGAGTGCATCGCGGTGCTGCGACGGCGCGACCGCGAGGCGCCCGTCTCCGAGGCCGCCTGGAACGAGTTCGAGGAGCCCGAGGCGCCCGGCGACGGCCCCGAGGCCCGCATCATCACGCAGGACGAGAACAAGCAGCTCTGGGACGCCTTCTCCGGGCTGTCGGAGCGATGCCGAAATTTATTGCGGGTGCTCGCGGCCGTGCCCAAAGAGGGCAAGGCGAGCTACGCCCAGATCTCGGCCGCGCTGGGCATTCCGACCGGCTCGATCGGGCCCACCCGGGCTCGCTGCCTTGAACAGCTCAGGGGTCGGATCAACCCGGTGGCCTGACGGGACTGCGGCGCCTATCCGGAGCACCGGCGCAAAAAACGCATATGCTCGAGACAGGAAAAACCGGTCTGCAGGGGGGAACGGACGATGACCGAGGGAAGCCCGATCAGCGAGGCGGTCGAGGAAGCGCTGCTCATGCGCAGGATCTCGGCCATGTTCGACTGGGCGGACCCGATGCCGCGCGCGGTGGCGGAAGGCGCGCGGGCGGCGTTCGGCTTCCGGGACCTCGACGCCGAGCTGGCCCGGCTGGTGGAGGACGAGCTGCTGCAGGGCACCGCGGTGCGCGCGGACGGCGAGCAGCGGCTGCTGACCTTCGAGGCGCCCGGGCTGACCGTGGCGGTCGAGGCGACCGAGATCGGCGGCTCGCGCCGGCTGGTCGGCCAGCTGGTGCCGGCCGGCCCCGGCCGGGTGTGGCTCGAGTCCGGGGGCGGGGCCGCGGACCCGGCGGCTCGCGAAGCACGGCAGGGCTCTGAGCCCGCCCGGCCCGCACAGGGCGCGGACGGCGCGCAGACCGGCGCCGAGAACGCCATCCAAGCGCCCGCCGATCACCTCGGCCGGTTCACGCTGACGCTCGTTCCGGCCGGCCCGGTGCGACTGCGCTGCGAACTGCCGAGTGGTGAACGAGTGGTGACTGAATGGGTCGTCATCTGAGAAACTTCCTTGGTGGTCGAGCCCGCACTTCACCGGCCGCCGAGAGCGATACGGCAGGCGCATCCGCAGCTGCCCGCCCCGGCGCGCCCTCAGCTGCACCGCAACGGCGTCCCGACGTCCGCTCCGGGAGAACCGGACGCGGCTGAAGCGTCCGGCTCCGGTGCCGCGTCGGCGCGGCAGGGCCGCGTCCGCGCCGGATCGGGAGCGGAGGCGCGCAGATCGGTGGACGTACCGCAGCAGTCGGAGCGGGTGACCGCCGCGCTGGACGTGGTCGAGACGGTCAACCGGGACGCGCGCCGGGCCCGCGAGCGGGCCGAGGCGCTGCTGGCGGCGGACGCGACGGACGAGGCCGCCTGCATAGCGCTGCGGGCGCGGGGCCTGGCCGAGAAGGTGCTCGGGGATCTGACCGCGAGCCGCAAGTCGCTGCGCCTGGCGGTGGCGCTCGGCGAGCGGCGCGGTTTCTCGCTGCGGTCGGCGCAGGCGCGCACATCGTTGCTGGCGGCCCTGTTCGAAGCCGGGAATACGAAGGCTGCGCTGGCTCAGGCGGTCCAGGCCGAGGCGGCGCTGGCCCGGCTGCCGGCGGCGCTGCCGGAGCGGCAGGACGAACTGGCCAGGCTGCACGTGAACCTCGGCCTGGTGCTGGTGCGCACGGACCGCTACGCCGAGGCGCTGGCCCGGTTGAACGCGGCCGAGCCGGTGCTGCGCGAGCGCAACGATGCGCACTGGCTGGCGCTGATGCTCAACATCCGCGGGCCGTTGCACGCATATCAGGGTGAGCTCAGGGCCGCCGAGGCCGATCTCATAGCCGCTGAGGATGTCGCGCGCCAGGGCGGATTCGCGGTGCTGCACCAGGCTGCGGTGCACAACCGCGGATACGTCGCGCTGCGGGCCGGCAACCTGCCGCACGCGCTGCGCACGCTGGACCGTGCGCTGGAATTGGCCGCCGAGGTGGGCAAGCGCCCGGAGCGGGTGCTGAGCGACCGGGCCGACGCGCTGCTGGCGGCCGGTCTGGCGAATGAGGCGCTGGCCTGCGCGATGCAGGCTGCTGAGGGACACGAGCAGCGCGGATTCGCCTTCGACGCCTCCGAGGCGCGGCTGTCCGCGGCCCGCGCCGCGCTGACCGGCGGCGACTTCGAGCGGGCGGTCGCGCTGGCCGAGGCGGCGGGCGGCGAACTGGGCCGGCAGCGCCGGCCGGGCTGGGCCGCGTTCGCCGGGTACGTCGAGCACTCGGCCCGGTTCGCGGCCGGCGAGCGCAGCATGCTGATGCTGCGCGGCCTGCAGCACAACGCCTCCGTGCTCGAGCGGGCCGGGTGGGAGATAGCCCCGGTGGAGGCCGCGCTGGCGGCGGCCCGCACGGCGGCGGCGCTGGGCCGGTGGGAGACCGCGGCCCGGTTGTATACGAAGGCTGCGGAGGCGCGTCGGCAGGGGCCGGCCTACGCGCGCATCATCGGCTGGCAGGCCGAGGCCGCGCTGCGCGAGTCGCACGGGGACCTGGCCGGCGCCGGGCGCGCGGTGAGCCACGGCCTGCGCGAGGTCGCGCGCTACGCCGGCACGTTCGGGGCGACCGAGATGCGCGCCGGCGCCTCGATGTTCGGCTCCGAACTCGCCGAGACCGGCCTGCGCCTCGCCCTCGGCACCAGCGCGGCCAACGGCGCGAAGGCCGCGACAGCCGGTGCGGGCGGCGGCGCGCACAACGGCGCCGTCGCCGCCCCGAAGGTGCACGCCCGCCAGGTGTTGTTGCGCGCGGAGCAGTTCCGCGCCGCCACGCTGCTGCTGCGCCCGGTGCGTCCGCCGGACGACGCCGAGTTCGCGGACAAGCTGATCATGCTGCGCACGATCAACTCCCAGCTCACCAAGGGCGGTCTGGACGGCCACGACGTGCGCGGCCTGCAGACGCAGCGGCGCCATCTCGAGGACGAGGTCCAGCGGCTCTCCCGGCACGCCGAGGGCGGCGGGTACAGCCCGCCGCAGCCGCTCGACCTGAAGGAGCTGGTGCGCCAGCTCGGCGACCGGGTGCTGGTCGAATACGTGCGCTGCGCCGACGAACTGCACGCGGTCACCGTCGCCGGCGGCCGCGCGCTGCACCACCGGCTCGGCTCCTACACCGAGGTGCTCGGCGAGCTGGACCAGCTGCGCTTCGCCATCGGCCGGATGGCCCGCGGCTACGGCACCAAGGCGCTGCAGGCCGCGGCGCTCGACGGCTTCGAGTTCGCCCGCACCCGCCTCGACCAGATCCTGCTCGGCCCGCTGGCCCGGCGCCTGGGCGACCGGCCCGCGGTGCTGGTGCCCACCGGCTCGCTGCACGCCCTGGCCTGGCCGGTGCTGCCCTCGCTGGAGGGCCGGCCGGTCTCCATCGCCCCGTCCGCCGTGGCCTGGCTCAAGGCGCAGACCGCCTGGGCCAGCGCCGCCCTCGGCAAGCACGTGCTGGCCTGCGGACCCGGCCTGCCGCACGCCGAGGCGGAGGTCGCCGAGCTGGCCGAGCGCTATCCCGAGGCCGAGCGGCTGACCGGGCCGGCCGCTACCGCGGACGCCGTGGCCGCGGCCCTGGACGGCGCGGCCGTGGCGCACATCGCCGCGCACGGCCGGTTCCGCTCGGACAACCCGCTGTTCTCCAGCCTGGAGCTGGCCGACGGGCAGCTGACCGTGTACGAGCTCGAACGCCTCGGCGCGGCGCCCGGCGTGCTGGTGCTCTCCGCCTGCGACGGCGCGCTGTCCGGGATCAAGCCGGGCGACGAGCTGATGGGCGTGTCCAGCGCGGTCTTCGCCCTGGGAACCAGGACACTGATCTCCTCGGTGGCGCCGGTGGGCGACGAGCCGACCCGGGCGCTGATGGTCCGCCTTCACGCGGAGATCGCCCGGGGCGCAACCCCGGCCACCGCGCTGGCCGCCGCGCAGACCGAGGTCCCGGAGGCGCGCGGCTTCATCTGCTTCGGCGCCGGCTGAGCGGCGGCGGCGCGGCGGACGGCTCAGCAGGTAGTACAGCGAAAAACAGCGTGCATCAGCGCCCGTAGGCCTGTTACGGTCGCCGTCATGAAGCGCGCACCCGCCAGAGCGATGGTCGCCGTGGCGACGACGCCGGGGTCGGTCCCGGCGCGCTGACAGCTGCTTTCCCAGTCGAAGCCCCGGGGCGGGTGCCCCGGGGCTTCGCTGTGGTCTGGCTCCGCCGTGTGGTCGCCCGCCCCGCTCTGAAAGCGAGGAGACCACCGTGCACGACCATCGCAAGCTCGGCCGCGAGCTCGGCCTGTTCGGCACCGATCCGCTGATCGGCGCGGGCCTGCCGTACTGGCTCCCGGACGGCGCGGCCGTCCGCCACGCCCTGGAGGAGTACGTCCGCGGCCTGGAGCGCCGCGCTGGCTATCAGCATGTGTATTCGCCGGTGCTCGGCAAGCGCGAGCTCTACGAGATCTCGGGGCACTGGTCCCACTACGGCCCGGACATGTTCCCGCCGATGCGGCTCGGCGACGAGCAGGTGCTGCTGCGGCCGAGCCTGTGCCCGCACCACGCGGTGATCTTCCGGTCCCGTGCGCACAGCTACCGCGAGCTGCCGCTGAGGATGGCCGAGCTGGGCGGCATGTACCGCTCGGAGCTGTCCGGCGTGCTCGGCGGCCTGAGCCGGGTGCGCTCGATCCAGCTCAACGACGCGCACATCTTCTGCGCCCCGGACCAGGCGGCCGACGAGGCGAGCGGAGCCCTGGCCCTGATTCGCGAGGCCTACCGGGCACTCGGCATCGCCCCGGTCCGGTACCGGCTCTCACTGCCGGGAGCCGGCGGGAAATACGTCGCGGACGCGCAGATGTGGCGGCGGGCGGCGGCGATGCTGACCGACGTGCTGGACGCGTCGGGCGTGGACTACGAGGCCGCCGAAGGCGAGGCCGCGTTCTACGGCCCGAAGATCGACGTCCAGATCGCCGACAGCGCGGGCCGCGAGGCCACCCTCTCCACCGTCCAGATCGACTTCTACCAGCCGGAGCGGTTCGACCTGCGGTACGTCGGCGCGGACGGCGCCGAGCACCGCCCGGCGATGGTCCACCGCAGCATCATCGGCAGCATGGAGCGGGCCATGGCTCACCTGATCGAAGTACACGGCGGCGCGTTCCCCGCGTGGATCGCGCCGACCCAGGTGGTGCTGCTCCCGGTCTCGGACGCGCAGTCGGCGGCGGCGCAGAGCATGCTCGGGCTCTGCTTGGACCGCGGCCTGCGCGCCCGGATCGCCGAGCCGGCGCAGGGAACCCTCGGCGCCCGGATCAGGGCGGCGCGGCTGGTCCCGTACCAGGCGGTCATCGGCGCAGCCGAGGCCGCCGACGCCCGGGTGGCGCTGCGCCTGCGGGACGGGCGCCGGCTGGACCCGCTGCCGGCCGGCGAGGCCGCGGCCCGCATCAGCAGCCTGATCGAGGCGCGCCGGGTCGGGCTGTGGGAGGGCGACGGCGACGGGATAGGGGCCGACTGAGGCCGGTCGCGCCGAGCCGGCGGTCCGGCGCCGGAACGGAACCGGCCGCCTAGATACCGCCCGCCGACGACTCGGGCACCGCGCCGTCCTCGCTCTGGCCCTGCTGCTCGCCGTCGGGCGCCCTGGAATACCCCTCGAGGTAGCCCCGGGCCCGCTCGGTGCGCGGGTAGCTTTCGAGCAGCGCCCAGAACTCGGGGCCGTGGTTCGGCACCAGCAGGTGCGCCAACTCGTGCAGCAGGACGTAGTCGATGACGTAGTCCGGCAGGTCGCGGACCCGCTCGGAGATCCTGATGGTGCGGTCCACCGGTGTACACGAACCCCAGCGCGTGCTCTGGTTGCCGACCCAGCGCACCGAGACCGGCCGGGCGCGGCCGCCGTAGTAATGGTCGGAGAGGGCGACGGCGCGGCGGTGCAGGCTCGTCTCGGTGACCCTGGTGCGGCGGTCGCGCCGGTCGAGCCGGTCGACCATCGTGCGCACCCAGCGCTCCTCCTCGCCGGCGGTCATCTGCGCCGGGATGAGGACGATGGTGCGGTCGCCCTCCCGGTAAGCGGAGACGGTGCGGCGGCGGCGAGCCGACCGGCGCACCTCGACCGCCGGGGCGGCCGCGGCGGTCCCGGCCGCGGGAAGCTTGCCGGCATCCGCTGCCACGCACCCACCGTAGCGGCTGGTGGGCGGGTTTGGCGGTTGCGACGAGGGCCGAAAGCCGAAAACTTGTCCACACCTGAGCTGTTAGGGCGACATGTGCAGCCGTTCGAGCAAAAATTCTTCGCCCGGCCTGGTCAGGCCCGGGTGGAAAAAGTAATCCACCGGGTTGTCCACAGGCTGGAAGGTCGTGTCCACAGGGGCACGCCGGAGTTTCCCCAGCTTATCCACAAAGTTATCCACAGCCCTGCGGGAGCCCGATTGACTGCCGCGCTCGGGAAGCCGTACCGTCAAACCTCACTAGCGGGGCTCTCGGAAAACGGCTCCCCCATCAGCGTCGTCAGCCAATGGCGGCATCGGCGCCGGGGCGACGTGTGTGCCTGGGGGCCCCGCCTGCTTGCTCTCTCGGCCTGTGCTTGCTTGTTCTCGGGCCTGTGCTTGTTCTCGGGCCTGTGCTCGTTTTCCCCGGTGTCCGTTTTCCCGGGCCGCTCTTCCTGGGCCGCTCCCCCGCGTGCCCTCACCCGTACCCTTTCACCTGCGCCCGCACCGGCCGGGCCGACGCGGCGGTCGACGGATCGCCTCCCCCGGATCCGCGTCGCGCAACCGCACGGGCACATGGCGCTCAAGTGAACTCGTTCGCACGAACGAGGGCCGCTCCGGTATGACAAATTCACCCGATCGAGGGACATGCTCAGCACTGTGGCGTTATATGCAGGCCGGGATGCGTGCGAGCGGGGACCTCTCGCGTAATGTGGCATCCCGTCGGCCCTCCGACGCAGGCGCACCGCGACCGGCCCCGGGGAGCGCGACCGCGTCAACCGCGAAGTTCCAGGAACACAGGAGGGCCACCATGGCTGAGACTTACACGGGTGAGGCCTACTGCGTGAAGTGCAAGGAGAAGAGGCACTTCACCGGCGAGGTCAAGATCAGCGACTCGGGGCGCCGCATGGCCCAGGGAACCTGCCCGACCTGCGGCACCAAGGTCAACCGGATCCTCGGCAAGGCCTGAGCGGCCGCCCGGCGCAGGCCGGACCGCCCGCACCACCGCACCGCACGACGGCGCACAACGCCGCGAGGCACGACCAGATCGCAGAACGGCCGGGCGGGGGACCCCTGACGGGGTCGCCGGCGACATCGGGGGCACATCGCGGACCGAACGGCGCTGTACAGCGCCGGCGGTTCACTGTGCGCCGAGCCCGGCGGGACCGCGCGGGCGCGGCGGGAGACGAAGCAGGAAAAGCGCCGGAGCATCCCCATGTCGAGTGCACTTGCCGGGTGCGCTTCCCGGTGGGGATGCTCCGCCCGCACCCCGACCCGGAGGGGCCACATCCGTGCGACCGGTGCTCAAGCCGGCGCTGGCGCTGATCCACCACCCGGACCTGACCCTGCAGCTCGGGCTCGGGCCGGCGACGAGCCACCGCTACCGGCTGACCGCCGGGACCAGGGCGCTGGTCGACGCGCTCGACGGGACGCGCGACATCGACGGGCTGCTCGCCTACGCCGAGCGGATCGGCGTCGGGCGCGGCGAGGCTCTCGAGCTGCTCGACCTGCTGGCCGCGGACGGCTGTCTCGACGACGAGGCGCTCGACACCTCCGCGCTGGCCGCCCTCTCCCCCGCCGAGCGCGGCCGGCTCGGCCCCGATCTCAGCAGCCTGGGGCTGCGCAACCGGCTGCCCGGCGGCGCCGTGCGGGCGCTGGAGCGGCGCCGGGCCAGGACCGTCGCCGTGCACGGGCTCGGCCGGGTCGGCTCGCAGGCCGCGCTGCGCCTGGCCGCCGCGGGCCTCGGCGCGGTCATCCCGCTCGACCAGCTCCCGGTCGCCGCGGCGGACACCGGGCCGGGCGGCTTCGACGACGCCGACACCGGATCGCGCCGCCAGGAGGCGGCCGCGCGCCACATCCGCCGGTGCGCCCCGTCGGCCGGCACCGCGCTGCCGCCGCACCGCGCCCGCCCCGACCTGGCCGTCGTCGCCCTCGGCGGGCTGGCCGCGGCGCCGCTGCTGGCCGACCTGGCCGAGCAGGGCGTCGCGCACCTGCCGGTCGAGGTGCGCGAGGACCGCGCCGTGCTCGGCCCGCTCGTGCTGCCGGGCGCCACCGCGTGCACCCGCTGCCTCGACCTGGCCCGGACCGACCGCGATCCGCACTGGCCCTGGATCGCCGCCCGGTCCGGCGGCCATCCCGGCCTGCGCCCGGCGTGTGACAGTACCCTGGCGGCGCTGGCCTCCGCGCAGGCCGTGTTGCACGTGCTCGCGTTCCTCGACGGGCTGCTGCCGCCGAGCGTCTCAGCAGTGATCGAATACCCGCTGCCCTACGGCCTGCCGGAGCGCGTGCGGATCGAGCCGCACCCGGCGTGCGGCTGCCTCCGGCCGCCGTCCGCCCCCTGATCCACCGGCCGCGCCCCCGCCCGATCGATCCCGGGCGCCGCCGCGGCGATCGCGGAAACTATGATGAAAGGCATGAGTGAGCCCCCGCGCAGCGCTGTCGCCAGGACCGCGAAACTGGCCACGCTGCCGCTGAGCGCCGCCGGCCGGGCCACCGTCGGGCTGGGCAAGCGGATCGGCGGCACCCCCGCCGCCACGGTCGCCTCGCAGTTCCAGCAGCGCACCGCGGAGCAGCTCTTCCGCGTGCTGGGCGAGCTGAAGGGCGGGGCGATGAAGTTCGGCCAGGCCCTGTCCGTCTTCGAGGCCGCGCTGCCGGAGGACCTGGTCCGGCCGTACCGGGCCGCGCTGACCGGCCTTCAGGAGAACGCGCCCTCGCTGCCGACCGGCTCGGTGCACCGGGCGATGGCGGAGAACTTCGGGCCGGACTGGCGCGACCGCTTCGTCGCGTTCGAGGACAAGCCGGCCGCCGCAGCGTCGATCGGCCAGGTGCACCGCGCGGTGTGGCAGGACGGCCGGGCCTGCGCGGTCAAGATCCAGTACCCCGGCGCCGGCAAGGCGCTGCTCGGCGACCTGGCCCAGCTCGGCCGGGTCTCCCGGCTCTTCTCCCGGCTGGTGCCCGGCATCGACGTGAAGCCGCTGATCACGGAGCTGCGCGCGCGGGTGGCCGAGGAGCTGGACTACGCGGCCGAGGCGGCGAACCAGAGCGCGTACGCCGCCGGATACGCGGACGACCCGGACATCTCGGTGCCGGCGACGGTCGAGCAGGCCGGCACCGTGCTGGTCTCCGAGTGGCTGCCCGGCGTCCCGCTGGCCGCGATCATAGCCTCGGGCACGCAGGCGCAGCGCGACCGGGCCGGCACACTGCTGGTCCGCTTCCTGTTCTCCGGGCCCGCGCGGGTCGGGCTGCTGCACGCCGACCCGCACCCGGGCAACTTCCGGCTGATCCCGCGCGCCGACGACGCCGACCCGGACGACCCGGCGCAGTGGCGGCTCGGCGTGCTCGACTTCGGCGCGGTCAACCGGCTGCCGGACGGGATGCCCAGGCCCATCGGCGTCGCGGTGCGCCAGGCGCTGGCCGGGGACGCCGAGGCGGTGGCCGCGACGCTGCGGGCCGAGGGCTTCGTGAAGCCGAGCATCGAGATCGACCCGGACGCGATCCTCGGCTACCTCTCCCCGCTGCTCGAGCCGCTGCGGGTGGACGCCTTCCACTACGACCGGGAGTGGCTGCGCAAGCAGGCCGCGCACATCGCGAACGCGAGGAACCCGGCCGCCTCGCTCGGCCGCCAGCTGAACCTGCCGCCGGCCTACCTGTTGATCCACCGGGTGACCATGGGCGGGCTTGGCATCCTGTGCCAGCTCGGCGCGACCGTGCCGGCCCGGTCCGAGCTGGCCGCGCTGCTGCCGGGATTCGAGGACTGACCCGGTCCGCGGTCTCCGCAGTCCTGATGGGCCGTCATGACGACGACGGGCCCGCACGCCCCGGAGCAGTCCGGGACGCGCGGGCCTCTGTTGTCCGGTTCTTGTTGTCAGACCGTGTTTCACGCCGGCGGCCGCGCCGTGCGGGCGGCCGCCGGCTCCGGCTAGCGCATCAGCTGCTGCGCCATCGCGCGCCGCGCGCGTAGCGCGGCCCGCACGAGGCGGTGCCTCTCCGCTTGTCGTAACCGTTCACGGTACGTTTCTTGGGCGACGAGATACTGGACACTGCTGTGACGCATCGTCAGGCTCCTGGGCTGGAGGTGGGTCGGGGCACTGGTGTCGGCCGGGTTTCCGGCGAACAAATCGGTGGACATCTGCGTTCTGCTTCCTCGTGTCGGATGGATGGGCTGCCGTGTGCCGGCGGGTGCGGTCAGGCCGCGACGACCGGGGCGACCGGGGCCGCCTCGGTCTTGCGCGGACGCCCGCGCGGCCGCTTGCGGGCCACGACGACGCCTTGGACGAAGAGCTCCCCGCCCCAGACGCCCCACGGCTCCTTGCGCTCCAGCGCGCCGGACAGGCAGGCCTCGCGGATGGCGCAGGTGGTGCAGACCGCCTTGGCGGTCTCGACGTCGGCGGGCGACTCGGCGAAGAAGAGCTCCGGGTCGGTGCTGCGGCAGGGCAGGTCGTCGGCCAGCGGTACCGGCTCGAACACGGTGAGCTGCATGCTGGGCTCCTTCCTCTCGTTCTCGGTGGCGGCTGCGGTGCGGGGGTGCTCGTCGGGGCGCTGGGTCCACGGGTGCTGGGTCAAGGCGTCCGATCTTCCTCGATCGTGTTCCGGTCAGTCTTCGCAGGTCCCGCCGCCGCTTCGCACCCCCGGCCGGCTTCGAGAACGGTGCCGGGGAACGAATAAGGCCGCGGATCCCGAATTTCGCTCGGGTTCCGCGGCCTGGAGGTCGCTCGTGCTGACTGGCGGTCAGCTCGGTGGTCTCCAGGTTCGCGAGTCCCGGCGGGACATCAGGCGGAGCTTGTTCTGGTGCTGCGGGTTCGTGCTGCCGGTCGTGCTTCCCTCGGTGCGGACGGGCTGCTCGGCGGCGTTGGTCTCGACGGAATAGGCGGCGGTCGCGCCAGTCTTACCGAAGGCACCGACACCGGTGCCCGCGAAGACCAGCGAACCGGCAGCTGCGGCGTAAACGGGCGCACCACGCCACTGCGACGACCGCGCGTCTGCGCACAGACGTGCGTCCACCCTGCTCACATCGACTCTGCTCACGTCGACGCTGCGCTCGTGCATGCCGTGCACATCCAGAACCTGACCCGCGGCTTCGGCGGCGGTCGGGGCGAGCGCGGGCACCAGGGCAGGCGGTTTGGCCAGGCTGATGGTCGGGATCTGGTTCCGCATGGGTGTCGCCGCCTTTCCCTTCTTCCGCCGGCCCCGGTGGCTATCCGGGGCTGCGCTTGCCAGACTGGCTGTGTTCGGGTGTTGCTGGTGCTTGATACTACTGGTCCTGCTCGTGTTCGATCAGCGCGAATTCCACGTATTTACCGCGCGTCACGTGTCGCAGAGGCTACGAGGTTCCGCCGCGGACCCGCAACATATTTTTGACCTGCGGTTTCGCCGTTTTCCACGCGATACTTCTGCGTTGTTGCTGCTGTGCGAGTCCGGATGCACCATTCGCCTGTGGAAGCCAACCGATGACACGCGAGGCCGCCTGGAAGCGGCCGCCTTCGGTTTGAGATTCCCCGGGCGAGGTGAGGCCCCCGCTCTCGCACGACTATCCTGTCATGGGTGATCGGCGGTGTCACTGCTTGCCGAGCAACTTCCCGGAAAATCTTTACCGGTCGAACCGAGCAGACGGGAACGGCGTTGGCCACGGACACGTCAGGTACGGATGTGCGAGCACGTTCACCGCGCGCCGTCCTGCGCCCCCGGCCCGAACCCGCCGGGGGTTCGGGAGGTTCGCCCACGTGGCGGACGATCAAGCAGGTCATGGACAAGGTGCTGTTGGCCGCAGTGTGCTTCGCCGTCGCATGGGCGCTGACGAACGGGGTCTACCTGGCTCAGCGCGCGATCAAGAACCGCTCGGTCATCTCGGTGCACACGGGCAGCGGACCGGCCGTCATGATCGATACTCAGCGCGGCGAGCAGCGCCCTTCCCTGCTGCTGCGCAAGACGCTGCTGACCGGCGAGCAGACGGCCAAGGTCTCGGTCTCGGTGGCGAACGACGGGCCTGACGGGATCACCGTCGGGGCGGCGCTACTCACCGGGCCGTACCTGTCGGGCGCCGTGAAACTTGCGGCGGCGGGGCAGGGTTATGTCGGCGCGGGCACGGACATCCTGATGACCGGCATCGTCACGGTGAACTGCACGGCCGCGGCGCGGGTCGGCCAGGCCACGATCGACGGGCGCACGCTGCCCGATCTGGGGCTGCCGACCTCGGTCTCGTTCCCGGCGACTGACGCCGACGGCGCGACGCACCAGGAGAATCTCACCATCGACACCGACGCGTATGCGCTGCAGAGCCAGGTGTGCACCAAGTGACCGCGAATCAGGGTCCGAAGCAGGCTCGGGAGCAGTCGGCCCGCGCAACAGCCGCGGACGCGACCGCCGACGGCACTGTCGCGGAGACGGCCTCCGAGAGCGCCGCAGCCGAGTCGACGTCGGCCGACGCGGCAGCCGAAGCAGACGCACTCGTCGCGGCGAACGGCTCGGCGAGCGCGAAGGCCCCGGCACCTCTCCAGCCCTCGGACGCCGGCGAGCCGCCGGCGCGCGAGCCGGACGACCCGGGAGCCGACGGCGCACGCTGGCGCAGACGCTTCGTCCTGGTCGCCGTCGCGGTGGTGGCCGTGGTCGCCGGCGTGATCGGCAGCTGGGCCTACAACATCGGCTTCGCGTCCCGGGCGGCCGACAACTCGGCGATCATGCGGTCCGGCGCCGATCCGTCGACGTTCCTGAACCCGACGTCCGATCGGCACAGCGTGGTGCTGCCCGTCGCCAACAACAGCCCGGACGCGGTGACCGTCGTCGGGGCGTATATACAGGCGGACCAGTCCATCAAGTGGAACGGCGACGAGATCAGCATCCCAGCCGGGCAGACCGCGAACGTCGTGATGGTCACGCCGGACTCGTGCCCGGTGACCGTGCTGCCCCAACTGCAGCCGGCGCAGGCGGAGGTGTACCTGCGAGTCACCACGGTGAACGGCAAGCCGCACGGCATCACGCTGGCCTATACCGGCGTGGTGGCCTACGCGGTGGCCGAGTGCCAGATCGCCAACGCCGCGGCGGGCATCGCGCCTTGAGCCGGTCCGCCGTCCGGAGGCCCGGGCCGGCGCCGAGCGGGTCAGGCGACCTCCGCGTCCCCGGCGCCGCCCTCTTCTGCGACCTCTGATTCAGTGGGTGCAGGTTCGGTGAGCTCTGACTCGGTCGCCGGTGCGCCGACAGTCAGCGCGAGCACCTCGGCGCCGTAGCGGTTCAGCTTCGCCGCGCCGACGCCGGGGATCGCGGCGAGTTGAGCCCGGTCCACCGGGCACGCCTCGGCGATCGCGGTGAGCGTCGCGTCGGTGAAGATGACATACGCGGGCAGCGACTGCTCCCGGGCGCTGGCCGAGCGCCACTCGCGCAGCCGCTCGAACAGCGCCTCGTCCACGTCGGCCGGGCAGTCCGCGCAGCGGCCGAGCTTGCGCTCCACCGGCTCGATGAGCGAGCGGCCGCACACCCGGCAGCGCACCGGGCCGGCCCGCTTCTGCTTGCGGCCCTCCTCGCCGGACCGGCCGGTGCCGCGCCGGACCACGCCGCCCGCGGAGCCGTCGGACCGGGCGCCCTGGGCCTCCCCCAGCCGGTCCAGGAACCGCGACGGGCGGCGGGAGGCGCGGCCGCCGGGAGCCCGGGACAGCGACCACGAAAGCGAGAGGCCGGCCCGCGCCCGCGTCACGCCGACGTAGAGCAGCCTGCGCTCCTCCTCGACCTGGTCGGGCGTCTCGGCGTAGCTGATCGGCAGCAGCCCCTCGGTCAGGCCGACCAGCGCGACCGCGTCCCACTCGAGCCCCTTGGCGGAGTGCAGTGAGGCGAGGGTGACCCCGTCGACCGAGGGCGCGTGCTGCACCGCCTTGCGCTCGTCGAGTTCGTGCACGAATTCGTCCAGGCCCGCCTCGGGGTGCGCGGCGGCGTATTCATCGGCCAGATCCGCCAGCGCGGCCCGGGACTCCCACACCTCGCGGCTGCGGCCGGAGCCCTGCGGCGGCGCGGGCGTCCAGCCCAGGCCGGCGAGCACTGCGCGCACCGCCTCGGGCAGCGTCTCGGTCGGCAGCGCATCAGCAGACTGCGCTTCAACGGACAGCGTTTCAACAGACACCGCTTCAGTAGACAATGCTTTGGCAGACTTCGCCGCGCCGCGCATGAGCAGCACGGCCTGCTTCACCTCGGTCCGGTCGAAGTACCGCTCCACGCCGCGAACGACATAAGGCACCGACACATCCGACAGCGCCTGCTCGTATGCCTCCGACTGGGCGTTGATGCGGAACAGCACCGCGACGCCGGACGGCCTGACGCCGCTGTCGATCAGCTTCTTGATCCAGCCGGCGACGCCGGCCGCCTCGGCCGGCTCGTCCGGGTATTCGCAGTACTCGACCGCCGGGCCGGCCGGCCGCTGCGCGACGAGTTCGAGCCGGGCGCGGGCGGTGCGCCGCTGCGTCGCGGTGTCCGAGGGCGCCTGCGCGAGCAGCGCGTTGGCCAGGCCGACGACCTGCGGGGTGGAGCGGTAGTCGCGGACCAGCCGGACGACGGTCGCGTCCGGGTACCGGTCCGGGAAGTCCAGCAGGTACTCCGGGCTCGCCCCGGTGAACGAGTAAATGGTCTGACTCGCGTCGCCGACCACGCAGACCGCGTCGCGCCGCCCGAGCCAGCACTCCAGCAGCCGCTGCTGCAGCGGGTTGACGTCCTGGTACTCGTCCACGACGAAGTGCCGGTACTGGTCGCGCACCCGGTCGGCGATGTCCGGGCGGGTGTCCAGCACGCCGATGGTCAGCAGCAGCACGTCCTCGAAGTCGATCGCGCCGCGCTCCCGCTTGATCGCCTCGTAGGCCCCGTAGATGCGCGCGGTCTCGGCCGGGTCGCGCGGCGCCGACCGGCCGGCCTTGGCCGCGGCGGTGACGTAGTCGTCCGGAACGGTCTGGGTCGCCTTCGCCCACTCGATCTCGCCGGCGAGGTCGCGCAGCTGGGCCCGGTCCACCCGCAGCCGGCAGGCCGACGCGGCCTCGGCGACCAGCGGCAGCTTGGTGTCGACGAGCTGCGGCGGCGGCCCGCCGACCGTGTGCGGCCAGAAGTACTGGAGCTGGCGCAGCGCCGCCGAGTGGAAGGTCCGGGCCTGCACCATGCCCGCGCCGAGGTGCCGGAGGCGCCCGCGCATCTCCCCGGCCGCGCGGGCGGTGAACGTGACGGCGAGGATCTGGTTGGGCGCGATGGCTCCGGTCGCGACGCCGTAGGCGATCCGGTGCGTGATCGCCCGGGTCTTGCCGGTGCCGGCGCCGGCCAGTACGCAGACGGGGCCGTGCAGCGCTGTCGCGACCGCGCGCTGTTCGGGATCGAGGCCGGTCAGGAGTGCTTCCGGGTCCGCCATGGCGCTATCTTCTCAGCCGCTGCCGACAACGCGCCGGGCTGCCGCCGAAATCGGGGCCACGGCGCAGAAGTCCGGACGGCCGGGCCCGGCGCCGGCCGCGTGCCGCGCGGCCCGGAAGATTCCGGCGCGCGCGGGCGTTGACGCGGATGTACGGCCCCGGTGCCGGCAAAGCCGTGATCATCGGCACAGACTCCGCCAGGGCCGCGCCCCGCAGGATTACGCGAGAGAGGGACGGGATACGACCGTGGCTGCGCAGATCACGATGTACTCGACACCGTGGTGCGGTTATTGCAAAAGGCTGAAAGGCCAGATGGACCGGGCCGGGATCGAGTTCGCCGAGGTGGACATAGAGCAGCACCCCGAGGCGGCCGATTTCGTCATGTCGGTCAACAATGGCAACCAGACCGTGCCCACCGTGCTGTTCGCCGACGGCTCGGCGCTGACCAACCCGTCGCTCGCCCAAGTACAGGCGAAGATCACCGCCTGACCGCGGCCCGCGCGAGCCGGCCGGGACCGCTTGGACCGCCGGGACTGCCGAAAGGTCCAGACCACCAGTGGGGCTCACGGGGTCGGCGGGAAGGCGGAATCGCCGGGGGCATATGCCTCATCAGGACCCGGACCATATCAATCGGTCCGGGTCCTTTCACCGAAAGCTTTAGTAACGCTCTCGCCAAGCGGTGTTAACCCGGGATAGGTTGCCCACGCGCCAAATGCACAACCCGCAAGCGCTTGTTTCAATGTCGCTGCTATCGGTTTCTGGTGGGCACCCATGGCCGCAGTGGAGTTCGTCGACGCTTCGCACACCTACGAGGGCATGAAGACCCCCGCCGTCTCCCGGCTGAACCTGCGGATCGAGTCCGGCGAGTTCATGGTGCTGCTCGGGGCGAGCGGCTGCGGGAAGACGACCGCGCTGCGGATGCTGGCCGGCCTGGAGACCGTGGACACCGGCGCGGTGCTGATCGACGGCCGGGACGTGAGCGAGGAGCTACCGGGCGACCGCGACATCGCGATGGTTTTCCAGAACTACGCGCTCTATCCGCAGATGACGGTGGCGGAGAACCTCGGCTTCCGGATGACGCTGACCGGCGCGCCGCACTCGGCGGTGGCCCGGCGGGTGCGCCGGATGGCCTCGCAGCTGGAGCTGACCGACACGCTGGCCCGGCTCCCGCGCACGCTGTCCGGCGGCGAGCAGCAGCGGGTGGCGATGGGCCGGGCGCTGATGCGCGAGCCGAAGGTCTTCCTGATGGACGAGCCCCTCGGCGCGCTCGACGCCAAGCTGCGCACCGACGTGCGTTCGCAGATCGTCGAACTGCAGAAGCGGCTGCACACCACGACGCTGTACGTGACACACGATCAGATCGAAGCGATGACGATGGGCGACCGCATCGCGGTCATGCGGGACGGCATCCTGCTGCAGTGCGACACGCCGCTGGCCCTGTACGACAACCCGATGAACGCCTACGTGGCCGAGTTCATCGGGTCCCCGCCGATGAACCTGCTGCGGGCCCGGGTGGAGCACGACTGGGCCGTGGTCGGCGACGTGGACGTGATCGAGATCCCGCTGGCCCGCACCGCGGTGGCCCAGCTCTCCTCGGCCGAGGTGCTCGTCGGCTTCCGGCCGGACACGGTCCAGCTGACGGCGCCGGGCCACGGCCTCTACGCGCACGTCGAGGCGGTCGAGAACCTCGGCTACGTCGCCTACGCGCACTGCATCACCGGCGTCGGCGAGGGCCGCCGGACCATCATCGTGCGCTGCGAGCCGTACACCGCGCCGCGGCCGGGCTCGGCGGTCGGCCTGCAGGTCGACCGCGGCGCGATCCGCTTCTTCGAGCCGAGCACGGGTCGCCGGCTGGCCGCGGCGGCGTGAGCCGGCACAGCTGCTGCGGAGCCGACTAAAGCTCGTAGTCCTCCGCGAGGTCGTCCCAGGCGAGACCGCGTACGGCGGCCGCGACGAACCCGGCGACCGGGTCGGCCAGGTCCTCCTGGAACCAGACGACCGTGAGCCAGGACCGGTGCATGACGTCGTCGAGTCCTTCGTCGATGCGGTGCGACTCGAACGAGCCGCGGCAGTGCACTGCGGGCAGCTCCTCGACCGGGCCGAACGCCAGGTGCTCCGACCCCGGGTCCGGGTAGCGGCGCGGCGGGGTGATCACGTGGACCGGCTGCGTCCGATAGGCGGATTCACGGCGTTGCGCGAGCCTCGCCAACAGCGCGTCGTTCACGAGCGCGCAGGGATAGCCCTCCAGGAAGCCCGAGTAGGTGGAGAAGATCTCCAGCCGCGTCAGCTCGATGTCGCGTCCTGATCGCAGAACCGTCGTCGCAAGGGCCACGGCCACGATTGTGGCAGCCGGGCGCCCGCGCCCGGTCAGCCGCGGCCGCGCGCGTCCGGAAGCGTGCCGCCGTACCAGTGCTCGATCAGGGCCCTGGCGATGGAGAGCCGGTTCGCCGCCCTGATCTCCCCGGCCCGGATCGCCTCGGCCAGGCCGGCCCGGCCGTACCACCGCAGCTCCCGCATCTCGTTGCCGTCGGCCGTGGTCCGCTCCGGATCGGCGACCAGCGCGGTGAAGCCGAGCATGATGCTGGCCGGGAACGGCCAGGGCTGGCTGCCGAGGTAGATCGCCTGCGTCACGGTCAGCGCGGCCTCCTCGGCCACCTCGCGGGCCACCGCCTGCTCCAGCGACTCGCCCGGCTCGACGAAGCCGGCCAGCACGGAGAAGCGGCCCGGCTCCCACGCGGCGTTGCGGCCGAGCAGCAGCCGCGCCTCCGGGTCGTCGGCGGGCCGGTCGGTGACCGCCATGATCACGGCCGGGTCGGTGCGCGGGTAGTGCTCGCGGCCGCAGCGCGCGCAGCGGCGCAGGTGGCCGGCGGCGGCCAGGTCGGTCGGGTTGCCGCAGTTGGGGCAGAAGCCGTGCGAGGCGTGCCAGTGCTCGAGCGCGACCGCGTGCGCGAACAGCGCGGCGTCCCGGTCGTCGAGCAGGGCGCCGACCTCGCGCAGCGAAGCCGGCCGGGCGTCGCCGTCGAGGCGGCCGGGCAGCGACTCCACGGGCACCGCGAAGTACATCGCGCCGCGCTCGTCCCGGCCGAGAAGGTAGCGGTCGCCCTCCGGCGCGTCATAGACGGGAACGGTGATCAGCCTGGTGCGATCCGTGTCCGGCAGGTCCGGATCCGGCTCGTCGACCACGAGGGCCTGGCCCTGGCAGACCACCAGGACCCGGGTGTCCGGGCTGGACCACGCGGCGGCCAGGCCCAGCTCGTCGAGCCGCAGCTCGGCGTTGCGGTCGTGCCCGGACCGGGACAGCGGCGGGCGCACGGCCGGGCTCGCCGGGGCCGAACCGGGGTCGGCCGAGTCGGCCGACGACGACGCGCGCGGGCCGGCCACCCGCGTCTCGTCCCGCCGCGTCCCAGCATCCTGAGTTTCGGTGCTCACCACTGCCGTGCTTCCCCCACTATTTCGGGTGCCGGTCCGCCGCCTCGTCGCGGGCGGACCCGACACACGGCAACAGTTGTATGTGATCAATTGTTCCCTGCGAGGTCTTCCCACAGGTACGCGGCCGCCTCGGCGCCCCTGAGCAGCCGGCTCAGCTCGGCGTACTCGTTTGGGCTGTGCGCGCCGTTCTCCGGCAGCACGACGCCGAGGAAGACCACCGGGGCGAGCACGTGCTGCAGGTCCGCCTCGGGCCCCGAGCCGCCGCCGCGGGTGTAGAGGACCTCCGGGGCCGGGCCGCCCGGCTCCGCCGCGAAGGCGCGGCCGACCGCGCGGGCGACCGCCTGGAGCGCGGGGTGGTCCAGCGGGGTCCGGCAGGGCCGCACGCCCTCGCCCTCGAACCAGAGGTCGTATTCGATGCCGGCGGGTACCCGCGCGGCGAGCCACTGCTCGAAGGCCCGGGCCACCGCGGCCGGCTCCTGGTCGGCGACCAGCCGGAAGGAGACCTTGGCGTGCGCCTCGGCCGGGATGATCGTCTTCACCCCGCTGCCGGTGTGGCCGGCCCAGATCCCGTTGACCTCGGCGGTGGGCCGGGCCCCGACCCGCTCCAGGGTGCTGAATCCGGCCTCGCCCAGCGTGACCCGCGACTCGGCGACGCGCAGCCAGGCCGCCTCCTCGTAGGGCAGCCTGCCGAGCAGGTCGCGCTCGGCCGCGGTCATCTCCACGACGTCGTCGTAGAACCCGGGGATGGTGATCCGGCGGTTCTCGTCGTGCAGCGCGGCCAGGATCCGGGCCAGCTCGACCGCCGGATTGGGCACGGCGCCGCCGAAGCCCCCGGAGTGCCGGTCGGTCGCCGGGCCGCGCAGGTCGATCTGGACGGCCACCAGGCCGCGCATGGAGGTGTTCACGCTCAGCGTGTCCGGGCCGAACATGGCGGTGTCGGAGACCACGACGACATCGCAGGCCAGCCGCTCGGCCTGCTCCCGCAGCAGCGCGGCGAAGTTCGGCGAGCCGGACTCCTCCTCGCCCTCGACGATCAGCTTGAGGTTGACCGCGGGGGCGGTGCGGCCGGTGGCGGCCAGATGCGCGCGCACGCCGAGCAGGTGGAAGAGGACCTGGCCCTTGTCGTCGGACGCGCCGCGCGCGTAGAGCCGGCCGTCGCGCTCGGCGGGCTCGAACGGCCCGGTCTTCCACAGCTCGAGCGGGGTGACCGGCTGGACGTCGTGGTGTCCGTACACGACGACGGTGGGCGCGTCCGGGTCGCCGCTGGGCCACTCGGCGAACACGGCCGGCAGTCCGTGCCCGCCGCCGGTCTCCCACACCTCGGCGACCGGGAAGCCGGTCGCGCGCAGCCTCGCCGCGAGCCATACGGCGGAGGCCCGCACGTCGGCGGCCCGGACGGGCTCGCTGGAGACGGACGGGATGGCGAGCCAGGCCTTGAGGTCGTCGGCGAACTCGCTCGCGTGCCGGTTGACGTACGAGCGCACCGCAGCATCTGTCGACATGCCTCAGACCTTAAATCCCGTCGTCGTCCTACTGCGTGTAGGTGGACAGGAACCGGGCCAGGCCCTCGATCGCGGACTCCAGGTCGGGCACCCGCGGCAGCGTCACGATCCGGAAGTGGTCCGGGTACGGCCAGTTGAACGCGGTGCCGTGCATCACGAGCATCTTCTCCGCGTTAAGCAGGTCCAGCACGAACCGCTCGTCGTCGTGGATCTTATAGACCTCCGGGTCCAGCCGCGGGAAGGCGTAGATCGCGCCCATCGCCTTGGTGCAGCTAACCCCGGGGATCTGGTTGAGCAGCTCCCAGGTGCGGATGCGCTGCTGGTAGAGCCGGCCACCGGGCATGGTGAGCCGGTCGATGGACTGGAAGCCGCCGAGCGCGGCCTGGACCGCGTGCTGCACCGGGACGTTGGCGCCGAGCCGCAGGTTGGCCAGGATGTCGAGGCCCTGGACGTAGTCGTACGCGTGCTCGCGCGGGCCGCTGATCACCATCCAGCCCATCCGGTAGCCGGCCGCGCGGTAGGTCTTCGACAGGCCGTTGAAGGTGATCGTGGTCAGGTCGGGGCAGGTCAGCGCGGTGGGGTGGTGGACCGCGCCGTCGAAGAGGATCTTGTCGTAGATCTCGTCGGACAGCACCATCAGCTGGTGCCGCCGGGCCACGTCGGTCAGCGCCTCGACCACCGCGCGGGGGTAGACCGCGCCGGTCGGGTTGTTCGGGTTGATTATCACCAGGGCCTTGGTCCGCGCGGTGACCTTCGCCTCGATGTCGGCGATGTCCGGCGCCCAGTCGGACCACTCGTCGCAGTGGTAGTGTACCGGCTTTCCGCCGGCCAGCGCGGTCGCGCCGGTCCACAGCGGGTAGTCGGGGGCCGGGATGAGCACCTCGTCGCCCTGGTTGAGCAGGGCGCTGAGGACCATGCCGATCAGCTCGGAGACGCCGTTGCCGATGTAGACGTCCTCGATGTCGAGGTCGGTGAAGCCGCGGTTCTGATATGCCTGCACGACCGCGCGCCGGGCCGAGGGCAGCCCCTTGGAGTCGCCGTATCCGTTGGAGTCGCCGAGGTGCATCACGATGTCCTGCACCAGCTCGTCCGGCGCCTCGAAGCCGAACGGCGCCGGGTTGCCGATGTTCAGCTTGAGGATCTTGTGGCCCTCGGACTCGAGCACCTTGGCCCGCTCGAGCACCGGCCCGCGCAGGTCGTACTGGACCTCGGACAGCTTCCTCGACTGCTTGAACTCCATCGCTTCGGACCCTTCGCCCAGGTTCTCAAAATGCGCTGTCGGCGCGGCGCCGGACGGCCGGCCCGGTCACGCTATCGGAAGACATGGATGCGGTCCGTCAAGAGACGAACGGCTACGCCGGTTCTATCAGCCGCCGCCGGGCGGCGCACGCAAGTTTCGCCCACTGGTCGCGCTCCTTACGCGCTCGCCTGCTGCTCTTCCGGCGCGGGCTGCGCCGGCTCGGCCAGCAGCGCTTCGAGCGCGGCCCGGTCGGGCAGGTCCGCCGGCCGCACGGTCTGGCCGGTGCGTACGTAGAGGAACGCGGCGCTCACCTCTTCGATCGGCACGCCGGCCAGTTCCGCCCAGGCGATCCGGTAGACCGCCAGCTGCAGCGGATCGGCGGTGGCGCGCCGGTTGGTCTTCCAGTCCACCACCTCGTAGCCGCCGGGGCCGCCGTCCGGGCCGCCGGTCCGGCGGTAGACCGCGTCGATCCGGCCGCGCACTATCACCGGCGCCGCGCCGGGCGGGTTGAGCAGCAGCTGGAACGGCGCCTCGACCCGGTACGGCTCCCGCTGCGCGTATTCGGTGCGCAGGAAGGCCTCCTTCAGACCGGCCAGGTCCGCCGCGCCCTCGACCTCCTCCTGGTCCGCGAACAGGTCGAGGTCCTCCTCGTCGAACAGGGTCTGCTGGCCGAAGCGCTGCTCGACCCAGGCGTGGAACTCGGTGCCGCGCCGGGCGTGCGGGGCCGGCGGGCGCGGCATCGGCCGGAACAGCTGCTCGGCGAAGGCCCGCCGGTCCGCGGCCAGGGAGAGCAGCCGGGTGGCCGAGAGCGAAGTCGGCATCGGGACCTCGTACCGGGTCTGCCCGGCCCGGCGCGCCTCGTCGAGCAGCGCCTCGATGTCCGCGTCCCAGCCGTCCGCGACGGCCCGCTGGCGCGGGTCCTCGAGCTCGAGCCGTTCTTCACGCGGTTCCGGGACGCCTGGTTCTGACGCGCTGCGTTCTGGGGCACTGCGTTCTGACGCGCCGTCAGTGCCCTTGGCCGCACTGCGCTCCAGGCGGCGCAGCTCGCGGTAGACCGCGCGGGCGGCTTCGCGGCGCAGCTCGACGGCCGGCCCGGAGGGGTCGAGCGGCCAAGGAACCTCGCGCACGGCCAGCGCCGGGTTCTCCTCGCCCTCGGCCGGCTCCTCGGCCCATGCCGCGACCTCGCCGTTGGCGGGGTCGGCGAGGCAGTGCTCGCGCAGCTTCTCCAGCATCGGGCTCGGTCTGCGCGGCGTCTTCTGGCTCGGCCCCCAGCGGTGCGCGGAGACGATCAGCTTCGCGCGCGGCCGGGTCAGCGTGACGTAGGAGAGCCGGTCGTCCTCGAGCGCCGCCTCGCCCTTCACCTCGGCGGTGAACCGGTCGAAGGCCGCCTTGTCCAGCCGGCCGCCGAGGACCGCGAGCTCGGCCGCGTCGCCGCGCAACGGGTTTGGGACGCGCGCGCGGTGCCCGGTCCACGGCTCGCTGCGCGGCGCCTCGGCGAACTGGTGCGGGACCGCGACCACGTCCCACTCCAGCCCCTTCGCCTTGTGCATCGTCAGGATCTTGACGGTGTCGGCGTCGGTGGGCGGCAGGTCGATGTCCAGGCCGCGCTCGTGCTCGGCGCAGGCCTTGAGGAAGGCGCGGAACGCGGTCGCGGACTGCTCGCCGTCGAGGCCGGTGAAGTTCGCCGCGACGGAGCGGAACGCGCCGACCGTGTCCGCGCAGCGCCGCCGGAAGGCCTCCGGCGAGGCGGCGATCTCCACGTCGAGCCCGGTCTCCTGGAGGATGCGCTGCAGCAGGTCCGGCACCGGCTCGGCCAGCGAGCGGCGCAGCCTCCTGATCTCCGCGGCGAACCGCTCGAACCGGGCCAGCGCCGCCCCGGAGAAGGGCAGCCGGTCGCCGGGGTCCTCGACCGCGTCGCAGAGCGAGACCACGTCGATCGGGTCGGTGCGCGCGGCGGCCTGCTCCAGCGACTCGGCCCGCCGCGCGTCGTCGTCCGGGGCGCGCACCAGCTCGCGGGCGCGCCGGCCCAGCAGGGCCAGGTCGCGCGGGCCGATCCGCCAGCGCGGCCCGGTCAGCAGCCGGACCAGGGAGGCGTTGGAGATCGGGTCGTCGACCACGTCGAGCATCGCGGTCAGGTCGGCGATCTCGGGCAGGTGCAGCAGCCCGGACAGGCCGACCACCTCGACCGGGATGCCGCGGCCGTGCAGCTCGGCGTACAGCTCGGGGATCTGCGCGCCCTTGCGCACCAGGACGGCGACCTGCTTCCAGGGCGTGGTCTGCCCGTCTGCGGTCCGCAGCGCCTCGATCTGGTCGCCGATCCAGGAGACCTCGGACCGGTAGTCGGGCAGCACGGCGACCACGGACCGGCCGAGCTCCGCCTTCTCCACCATCGGTTTCAGAGCGCTGACGCCGGTGTGGTGCTCGCGCAGCACCTCGGACCGCGCGTTGGCGAAGGAGAGCAGCCGGCCGCCGCTGCGCCGGTTCTCGGTGAGCGTGTAGACCCGCGCCGGGGCCCGGCTCCAGCTGCCCGGCGCGGCGCCGCGCACCCGCCGCGGGAAGTGCTCGGGGAAGTGGTCGATGTTGGCCGCGGAGGCGCCGCGCCAGCCGTAGATCGACTGGCAGGGGTCGCCGACCGCGGTGACCGCGTGGCCGAAGCCTGATTCTTCAGCTTCCACGTGCTCCGTATCGGGTTCGGGCGGCTCCCCGCCGAACAGCGCGACCAGCATCCGCCGCTGCGCCACCGACGTGTCCTGATACTCGTCGAGCAGCACGACCCGGTACTTTCCCCGCTCGGTCCGGCCGACCTCGGGCGCCTGCTCGGCCAGCCGGGTGCCCAGCGCCATCTGGTCGCCGAAGTCCATCACCTCGCGGGCCCGCTTCGCCGCGCGGTAGTCCTCGACCAGGGTGAGCAGTTCCAGCCGCTCGCGCGCTCTCGCCACCGCGTCGCGCAGCGTGGCGTAACCGCGCTTGTAGGAGCCGTCCGCGTTCCGGTGCCGCTCGGCGTCCTGGACGAAGGCGAGGTCGTGGGCGCGCAGCCGGTCCGGCCCGACGACGTGCTCGGACAGCTGGCCGTCCAGCTCGATCAGGTCCCTGACGAGGTCCGGCAGCGGCGCGGTGAGCGCTTCGAAGGGCCCTGCGGCGGCCCGGACCGCGGCGGCGGCGAGGGTGAACCGGCGCGCGTCGCCGAGCAGCTGCGTCGAGGGCTCGATGCCGAGGCGCAGGCCGTGCTCCCTGATCAGGGCCCTGGCATAGGCGTGGTAGGTGGAGATCACCGGCTCGGCGGCCTCGGCGGGGTCGTCCGCGTCGTCGTCCCCTGCCGCTCCCGGCGCGCCGCGCGGGTCGCCGGGCTCCGGGAGGCCGATCAGCCCGGCCTTGCGCAGCCCGGCCAGCACCCGCTCGCGCAGCTCGGCGGCGGCCTTGTTGGTGAAGGTCAGGCCCAGCACCTCGCCCGGCGCGACCAGGCCCTGCTCGACCAGCCAGACCACCCGGGCGGCCATCACCGTGGTCTTGCCCGAGCCGGCGCCGGCCACGATGACGCCGGGCTCCAGCGGCGCGGTGATCGCCGCCAGCTGCTCCGCGGTGTATCTGATGCCTGATGATCCGTCCACGACGCTCACAGCGGCAGCTCCCGGCCGTCCGGCCGCTTGGGGCAGGCCTTGCTCAGCCGGCAGACGCGGCAGTGCTTCTGCTCGTCGCCGGTCGCGGTGAAGCGCTCGTCGAGGACGCGCTGCGCGACCCCGGCGATCAGGTCCTCGGCCCACTGCGGGTCGGCGCTCCCGGCCAGGCCCGGCTGGGTGACCACGGTCGGCCCCGGCGCGTTCTTCTCGTCCCGCGGATAGACCAGCTCGGCCCCGGCGACCTCGCCGCCCTGATAGCCCTCGGCCCTGATCATCACCTGGTACACGCCGAGCTGCGGGTCCTCGGCCGCCTCGCGCGTGCTCTTGGGATGCTTGCCGGTCTTGAAGTCGACCACGTACAGCCGGCCCTCGGTGTCGACCTCGATCCGGTCCATCTTGCCGGTCAGCTTCACCGAGACGCCGCCGACCTCGACCGTCTCGGTGAACTCGCGCTCGGCGTCGACCAGCCTGCGGCCGCGGGCCGGGTCCTCGTGCCAGTGCAGGAACTTCTCCAGCGCCCGGCGCGCGGCGCGCCGCTCCTGCTCCGATTTCCAGCGCGCGTCGAAGGGCAGCGAGTCCCAGACCCGGTCGAGCCGCTCCATCATCACGTCGATGTCGGGCTTGGTCCGCCCGAGCGCGACCTCCTCGGCGATGGCGTGGAAGACGCGGCCGAAGGCGAGGCTGTCGGTGGTCTGCTCCTCGGCCGCGGCCTGCCGTTCGAGGAACCATTTGAGCGCGCAGGCGTCGAGGGCGTCCACGCCGCTGGGGCTGAGCCGGACCGGTGCTTCCGGGTCGACCACCGGGGACTCGTTGGCGGTGTAGTCGTAGAGGCCCCACCAGCGCAGGGGGTCGGCGGACGGGAACAGCCGGCGCCCGTCGCCGCCGGCCGCCGCGGCCAGCGTGGCGAGCCGGGTGACGGCCGCGTCGCGCAGCGGGGCCGGGGCCGCCGGGTCGGTGGCGGTGCGGCGCAGGTCGGCGACGAGCGCGGACAGGCTCAGCGGCCTGCGACGGCGGTATCCGGCCGGCTCCGGCTCGACGCCGAGCTCGCGCAGGAACCGGGAGGGCTGGTCGCCCTCCTCGTCGGCGCTCTCCACGGCGCTGACGGCGAGGTGTTCGCGGGCCCGGGTCACCGCGACGTAGAAGAGGCGGCGCTCCTCGGCGAGTATGGCGGCCGAGGAGAGCGGTTCGACCAGCCCGCCGGGGCCGATCCGGTCGGGTTCGAGCAGCGCGCCGCGGCGGCGCAGGTCCGGCCACAGGCCCTCCTGGACCCCGGCGACCACGACGACCCGCCACTGCAGGCCCTTGGACTTGTGCGCGGTCGCGATCTGCACCGCGCCGCCGCGCGCGGCCTTCTCGGCGAGTATGTCGGCCACTATGACCTGGGCCTGCAGGTTGCTGACGAAGTCCGCGGCGCCGGCCCGGCCGGAGATCCCGCCGGCCCGCTCGGCGGCGCGCTCGGCCAGGGCGAAGAGCGCGATGACCGCGTCGAGGTCGCGGTCGGCGAGGCGGCCGGCCACGCCGCCGCGTTCGGCGGCGCGCTGCAGGCGTTCCGGCCAGCCGGTACGCACCCTGGCACGCCTTGTGCCGCTCCGGCCGGAGTCGCCCGGACCGTCTGTGTCGGCTATATCCGCCACGACGGACTCGGATGCACGATGCCGATCGTCGCCGTGCCACAGGATCCACAGGGCGTCCAGGACGGCGCCGCCGGCGTCGAGTACCTGCGCCGCAGCTTGGAGGAGCCGCGCGATAGTCAGCGCCCGACCGGCGAGCTGCGGCTCGATGCCGGCGAACAGCCGCGGGTCCGCCACGGCCTCGCGAATGAGCTGGTCGGCCGATCGGGCTGACGCCCTGTCAGCATCAGCATCAATATCAATGCCGTCGCCGGCCTCGGCAGCGTCCCGGCGCGCGGCGATCGCCGCCTGCTCCTGGTCCCGCAGCGCCCGTCCGAGCCGGCGCAGTCCCGCGCCGTCCATTCCGCCCATCGGGCCGGTCAGCAGGGCGCGCGCGGTCTCCGGTGTCAGCACGGCGGGGTCCGCGGCGCACCGGAGCGCTGAGAGCAGCATCGCCACGGCCGGTTCTTGAGCTATCGGCAGATCGTCGCCGAGTACTTCCACGGGCACGTTCGCCGCGTTAAGCGCGCGTCGGACAGCGACCAACTGATCCCCCGTGCGCACGAGGACCGCCATGTCCTCCCAAGGCATACCGCTCTCGAGATGCGCTCTGCGCAGGAGATCCGCCGCGGCGGCCAGCTCGGTGCCCGAATCGGAATAGGTGGCGGCCTCGACGCGGCCGTCGCCGAACGGCAGCGCGTCCGCCGACAGCAGCCTGCGATGCTTCCGCACCTGCTCGGCCGGGAGCCGGGTGATAGGCATGCGCCGGGCCAGCTCGCGGGAGGCGTTCAGCAGCACCGGGCCGGCCCGGCGGCTGGTGTCGAGCACCGTGATGTCGGCGGCCCGGCCGTCCGCCCGCGGGAACTGCTCGGGGAAGTCGAGGATCCCGTTGACCTCGGCGCCGCGGAAGGCGTAGATCGACTGGTCCGGATCGCCGACCACGACCAGCTCGCGACCGTCCCCGGCCAGCGCGCGCAGCAGCCGGACCTGCGCCGGGTCGGTGTCCTGGTATTCGTCGACGAAGACGGCCCGGTAGCGGCTCCGGATCGCGGCGCGCACCTCGTCGCTCTCCGCGAGCAGCACCGCGCGGTGCACCAGTTCGGCGTAGTCCAGCACGCCCCGCGCATCGGCCACGTCGAGGTATTCCTCGAAGAAGGCGGCCGCGGCGCTCCAGTCGGCCCGCCCGGCCCGCGCGGCGAAGGCGGCCAGCTGCTCCGGCGCCAGCCCGATCTCGCGCGAGCGCAGCAGCACCGCGCGCAGCTCCTCGGCGAAGCCGCGGGTGCCGAGCGCTTCGCGCAGCGCCTGCGGCCAACCGCCGGACCCCCTCCCCCAGGCGCCCGGCTCCACAGTCCCCTTGACCAGCTCTCTGATGACGACGTCCTGCTCGGGCGCGGAGAGCAGCCGCAGCGGATCGGCGAACAGGTCCGGATCGCGGTACTGCCCGAGCAACGCGAAGCAGAAGGAGTGAAACGTCGTCGCGGTCGGCGTGCCTGAGACGAGCACGCTGCGGTGGGCCAACGGCTCAGGCGGCGGTTCGGCCGTCGGCGCTGCCTCGCGCTCTGGTGCCCGCTGTGCCGGTACGGCGCCACCCGAAGGATCGGCCGCGGCGTCAGTCTCGGTCTCCCGGCTGCGCCGCTCGGCCACGCTGCCCGGTTCGGCCGCGCTGCGCCGTTCGGAGGCACTGTCCTGTTCGGATGCACTGCGCTGTTCGAATGCACTGCGCTGTTCGGACGCTTCTCGGGCGGCCTGCGCCAGCCGGCTCCCTATCCGATCGCGCAGTTCGGCCGCCGCCGCACGGCTGAAGGTGAGCACCAGGATCTCTTCAGGGGCCAGCGCCCCCGGCCCCCGCGTCCGATCAAACACCGCCTCGACCAGCGTCGTGGTCTTCCCGGTGCCCGGCCCGGCGAGGACCAGCAGGGGACCGCCGCGGTGCGCCACGACGGCCTGCTGCGAAGGATCGAGCCGAGGCGCTGACGCCGCGTCAGCCGGCCGCTGGGTGAGCCGGAACGGCGTCGGAGCCGGCAGCACGGTTGATGACGCAGCCGGCGACGCGGTCGATGCCGCGCCCGCGGGCCGCGCGGCGTCATCCATCGCCCAACCCCCTCCAGGTCCGTCGTCCCCACAGCGCCGAAACGGCCGGCCCGCTCGTCCGGCGCCGACTCTCTCCGCTATGAGAGCACATCCCGGTGACGCCGCCGACCCCCATCTCGGACCATTCACCCGTTCCCGGGTAATCCGCGCCCGCATCGCATCGCCCTGGCAATGCCTCAGCGCCGCCCCTTTTCCTGCGAATAGTCACCCACCGGAATGACTGCACTCTGCCGAATGAGGGAACGAAACTCACCAGCCAGCCCGCGCTTCGCTGAAATTCACCCATTCGCGGGAAAAGTCGTCAGCGGCACCCTTCGCCGCATATCGACCCGCCGCCATCACCGTCCCGGGCGACGGCGCGTCAGCCCCGGGGAGTACTGCAGCACGCCTCACACTCAACCCCCGGATGGATTCATAGGAACGGGAAGTCCGCAACAATATCTCGCGGCATATCGCGATCGAAGGACTCCCCGGACTGCGTACCGGGCCGGGCATGAGCAACGATAGGAAAGAGCGTGGTCGCGCGGCTCCGCACAACAGGCGTTCGGAAGGCACGTAGGGCAACGCACGGACTCGATGACAGGAACCCAGTGAGCCTCGAAGGGGACGCGAGCGACTCGCCGCCTGGCGCGGTCGCATCCGCGCACGCTTCGGACCGCGGCCCGGGGCCCGGCCCTGATCCCGGCGCCGATGACGGCGACGGCTCGCGCGCGCCCGCTGACGCCGAGCCCGGCCTCGACGGAGCCGTCCCCGGCTCCGAGTCCGTCCGCGATCCCGCGCCGAGCCGGACCCCGTATGAAGTCATCGTCGACGAGCCACCGGAGCCTCGCCGCATAAGACGGCCGCCGGACCTGATGCGGTTGCTTTTCGAGCCGGCGCTCATCATCGCCGTGGTGCTGCTGGCGATCCCCGGCTCGAACACGACCACCGGCTTCGAGTCGGACATCCACAACAGCATCACGCTCGCGCCGCAGCTGTTCCTGTCCACGATCACGGCGCTGGCCAACGCGCTGACCATCGTCATCCCGGTGGGCCTCGCGGTGGAGCGGCTCTACCGGCGCGAGGGCAGGCGCGTCGCGGACGGCGTCATCGCGGCGGCGATCGCGTACCTCGCCGCGACCGGGCTGAACCTCTGGATCAGGTCGTCCGCATCGCCGCACTGGCTCTCCGAAGTCCTGACGCGGCATCTGAACCAGCACACCACCACGCCTCCGCTGCACGTGTACATCGCCACCGTCGTCGCGTTCCTCACCATCGTCGGCTTCGGCGACCGGCCGACTCTGCAGACCTTCACCTGGTCGTGCGTGCTGGCCTACTCCGTGGCGACGGTCATCAACGGCGATAGCGCGCTGGTCGGCCTGATGGTCACCTTCCTTTACGGCCGTAGCGTCGCCTTCGCGTGGCGTTACGCGCGCGGCGTGGTTAATGCGAGGCCAACCGGCAGGGATGTGGTCTCTGCGCTCGCCGATGCCGGGCTTGAACCGAGCGCGTGTCGCTGGGTCACCGAGATCGAGGACGCCCGCCGCTACGAGGTGGACACCCGCGACGGCCGGTGCCTCGACATCACCGTGCTCGACCGCGATAGGCAGGCCGTCGGCCTGGTGTACCGGCTCTATCGCCGCGTCAGGCTGCGCGGGCCCGCTCAACGCCGCAATCTGCTGTCCCTGCGTCGCGCTGTGGATCAGGAAGCGCTCATGTCCTACGCGCTGCGCGACGCAGGGATCCGCACGCCGCGCCTGATCTCTGTGCGAGAGCTGACTTCCGACGCGGCGATGCTCGCGTACGAGCGCATCGAGGGCGCCACGCTCGACAAGCTCGAGCCGGACCTGCTGACGAACGAGCTGCTGACCCGGATCTGGCGGGTGCAGCGCGAGATGCGGCTGCACCAGATGGCGCACCGCCGGTTCGCCCCGGACTCGGTGCTGGTCGACCGGGACGGCCAGGTCTGGCTGCTCGACCTGCGCAACGGCGAGATCGCCGCGAGCGAGCTGCAGACCCGCCTGGACACCGCCGAGCTGATGGCCGCGCTCGCGCTGCGCTTCGGGCCGGAGCGGACCGTGGAGGTCGGCGCGAAGGTGCTCGGCGCCGACGCGGTGGCCGGGGCGCTGCCGATGCTCCAGCCGGTCGTGCTGACCAGGACGACGCGGGCGGCCGTGCGAAAGTCGCGCAACCTGCTGCAGAACATCCGCGAGCACATCCTGATGCTCCAGCCGCAGGGCACCGACAGCTCCGCCGAGCCGGTGCATCTTGAGCGACTGCGGCCGCGCACCATCCTGACCGTCGCGGCCGGCTGCTTCGCCGCGTACCTGATCCTGTACCAGCTCTCCAACTACCACACGAATCCGATCGAGGTCGTCAGGTCCGCCTCACCGCTGTGGGTGTTTATCGCAGCAGTCGCATCGTTAGGCACATACGTTGCGGCAGGCATGGCGTTGACCGGTTTCGTGCCGGAGCGGCTGTCGAAGACGACGACGTTCGAGACGCAGGTCGCTGCGGGCTTCGTCTCGGTAGTCGCGCCCGCGGCTATAGGCGGCGTGGCGCTGAACACGCGTTACCTGCAGAAGCAGGGCATCGCTCCGGGCCCGGCAGTGGTCGCGGTCAGCGCTTCGCAGGCGGTCGGCTTCATCATGCACATCACGCTGATCGCCGTCTTCGGCTTCCTGGCCAGCACCGCGACCCCGGGCCACAGCATCGCGCCGTCGACCGTGCTGATCGCGATCGTGCTGTGCCTGGCCTTGGTGATCATGGTGATCGTGTCGGTGGCGCCGCTGCGCCGGCTGGCGATCAGGATGCTGGGCCCGTTCTTCGTCGGCACGCTGCCGCGGCTGCTCGACGTGGCGCAGAACCCGCGCAAACTGGCGACCGGTCTCGGCGGCACGCTCCTGCTGTCCCTGATGTACGCGCTCGCGCTCTGGGCCTCGATCAAGGCGGTGTACGCCGGCCATCCCCCGGTGGCCTACGCGACTGCGGCGGTGGTGTTCCTGACCGCGCAGGCGGCCGGCTCGATCATCCCGACGCCCGGCGGCATCGGCGGCGTCGAGCTCGCGCTCGTGGCGGGGCTGACGACGGTGGCGGGGATGCCCAGCACCGAGGCATTCCCCGCCATGTTCCTCTTCCGTCTGCTGACCACGTACCTGCCGGTCATCCCTGGATGGATCACCTTCACCCGGCTGCAACGCAAGGGCGTGATCTGACTTCCCGGCTCCGGTGCTTAGCCACACTGCTCTGCCTATTGCCTACTGTGCGACGAGCTCCCGAGACAGAGTGCTTGCGCGCTCCACGACAGCGGCGAGCACGCGGTGCGCCGTGGCCAGGTCGTCCTGGTCCATCTCGCCGTAGAGCCGGGCGGACGCCGCGCTCACGGCCTGGCCCAGCCAGGCGAGCGTCTCACGGCCCGCGTCGGTGAGCTGCGCCGGTCCGGGGCCGTCCGGCGCGGTTCCGCCGGCCAGGCCGCGGGCCTCCAGCCCGCCCAGCAGGCGCACGGAGCCCGGCACGTCGAGCCTGAGCTGCCGCTGGGTGGCCAGGTACTCGTGCAGCAGGCGCGGCTCGGGGAACGGCCCGCGCGAGGCGAGCACGCGCAGCGCGATGAACTCGTCCGAGGTGAATCCGGTGGAGGCCAGCGCGCTCTCCAGCAGCGCCGCGACGGCGCCCTGGGCCTCGCCGATGTCCTGGCCGGACAGGGTCGGGGGTGTGGTCGGGTTCTGGAACGGGGTCGTGGACACGGCGTCACTCCAATTCAGTCGCCCAGCAGGGCCTTCAGGGTGTCGATCAGGTCGCGGTGGGCCGGGCTCCCGGTCCCGCCGATCGGCGCGGTGAGCTCTTCCAGCAGCCCCCGCACCAGGCCGACGGCACGCCGCGCGGTGTCGGCGCCGAGGTCGGTCAGGATCAGCTGCACGGCCCGCGGATCGGCGGGGTGCTCCTCGCGGGCGAGGAACCCGGACCGCTCCATGGCCCGCACGAGCTTCGAGACGTAGATGGTGTCGAACCCCGCGACATCGGCCAGCTCCCGCTGGCTCGGCCGCGTGCCGGCCAGCGAGAGCCCGTAAAGCGGCGCGAGCAGGGTGTACTGAGCGTGCGTCAGCCCGAGCGGAGCAAGCTCCCGGTCGACCGCGGCGCGCCACTTGTTGGCGACGCGCCAGATCAGGTACCCGGCGGTGGGGTTCTCTACGGCTCCCGGCATGACTATAGATTACATGGCAATTATTGCCATGGCAACTATAAGAGTAGGGGCACGCACACAGAAGAGCGCCCGGCGCAGCCGCCTCCGATGAGGAGAAGCGGCCACGCCGGGCGCCGACGGCCTGACGCCGCCTATCGCCTAGCCCTGATACTTAGTAGACAGGCTTCTGCGGCTCGATCTGGTTGACCCAGCCGATCACGCCCGACGCCACGTGTACCGCGTCCGAGAAGCCCGCGTTCTTCACGATCGCCAGGCACTCGGCCGAGCGCACGCCGCTCTTGCAGTGCAGCACGATCCGCTTGTCCTGCGGCAGGCCCGCCAGCGCGGTGCCCATCACGAACTCGTTCTTCGGGATCAGCGTCGAGCCGGGGATGGAGACGATCTCGTACTCGGCCGGCTCGCGCACGTCGATGATGGCGATGTTCTGGCCCTCGTCGATCCACTGCTTGAGCGTGGCCGGGGTGATCGTGGAGTCCTTGGCCGCCTCGACCGCCTCGTCCGAGACCACGCCGCAGAACGCCTCGTAGTCGACCAGCTCGGTGACCGTCGGGTTCTTGCCGCAGACCGCGCACTCGGGGTCCTTGCGCACCCTGACCGAGCGGTAGGTCATCTCCAGCGCGTCGTAGATCATCAGCCGGCCGACCAGCGGCTCGCCGATCCCGGTCAGCAGCTTGATCGCCTCGGTCACCTGGATCGCGCCGATCGAACCGCACAGCACGCCGAGCACGCCGCCCTCGGCGCAGGACGGGACCATGCCGGGGGGCGGGGGCTCCGGGTACAGGCAGCGGTAGCAGGGGCCGTACTCGGACCAGAACACCGACGCCTGGCCGTCGAAGCGGTAGATCGAGCCCCAGATGTACGGCTTGTTGAGCAGTACGCACGCGTCGTTCACCAGGTACCTGGTGGCGAAGTTGTCGGTGCCGTCGACGATCAGGTCGTACTGCGCGAACAGCTCCATCACGTTGTCGGCCTCGAGCCGCTCCTCGTGCAGGACCACGTTCACGTACGGGTTGATCTCGCGCACCGAGTCGCGTGCCGACTCGGCCTTGGACCGCCCGATGTCGGACTGGCCGTGGATGATCTGGCGCTGCAGGTTCGACTCGTCCACCGTGTCGAACTCGACGATGCCGAGCGTCCCGACGCCGGCCGCGGCCAGGTACATCAGCGTCGGCGAGCCGAGACCGCCGGCGCCGACACACAGCACCTTCGCGTTCTTCAGCCGCTTCTGGCCGTCCATGGCGACGTCCGGGATGATCAGGTGGCGCGAGTACCGGCGCACCTCGTCGACGGTCAGCTCGTCGGCCGGTTCGACCAACGGAGGCAGCTTGGCAGGCGCTGCGGTCACAGCCGTCCCCTCACTCGTGGTTGCATGTGAAACCCATCGCTGACAACCGTGCCACGTCCGGCGGCATTCCCGAAATGTTCCGCGACGCTCCGCGCACCCTGCGCATCCGCGCACGGCGGCCGTCCGCGCCGGGCGAGCGCCGCCGGAGCGGAGTAGCTGCGGTAATCAGGCGGCCGATTGTGGGTAGTGGGCGCACCATGACCGATGCACAGATCCCCGCCGGCAACACCGTCCCTCCCGAGGCCGACGAGGCCGAGGCGGCCGAGCGCTTCCTCGAGACGCAGCCGCACGAGACTCCGGTCGAGGGGCCCGTGGACGAGGCCGGGGAGGCCGAGGACGTGGCGCAGGCGCGCGAGGCGGCCGATCCCGCGAACGTGGAGATCCCGCCGGAGGCCGATCCGGCCGACGCGATGGAGCAGGCCGCGCCCGTGCCGGTCGACGAGGACGAATACCGCTGACCCGGCCGGCCGCCGGAAGCCGCCACGTGCACAAGCGCGAACCGTCGCGCCGAGAGGCTGTCATCGCGAAGCTACTCGCGCGTAGGATGCTATGTGCCTTACCTTCTCCACCGCGCGATTGACAGAGGCACCGTGACTTCAGCCGAAACGCTCTACAACGCCGACGACCGCCCGAGGTCGGCCCGGCTGCCCAGGCTGGCCCGGCGCAATCAGCTTCTGGGCGCCGCGCAGGAAGTGTTCGTCGCCCAGGGCTACCACGCCGCCGCGATGGACGACATCGCGGACCGTGCCGGGGTGTCCAAGCCGGTGCTCTACCAGCACTTCCCGGGCAAACTCGACCTCTACCTCGCGCTGCTCGACCAGCACTGCGAGACGCTCGTCGAGGCGGTGCGCGCCGCGCTCGAGTCGACCAGCGAGAACAAGCTCCGGGTCGCGGCCACCATGGACGCGTACTTCAGCTTCGTCGAGCACGAGAGCGGCGCGTTCCGCCTGGTGTTCGAGTCGGACCTGACCAACGAGACGGCCGTGCGCGAGCGGGTCAACCGGGCCGAGCTGGACTGCGCGAGGCTGATCAGCGCGGTCATCGCCGAGGACACCGGGCTCGGCCCGGAGGAGTCGATGGTGCTGGCCGTCGGGCTGACCGGGATCTCGCAGGTGACCGCGCGCTACTGGCTCGCCGCCGGGATGCCGGTCACGAAGGACGCGGCGACCAGGCTGATCTCCCAACTGGCCTGGCGCGGCATCGCCGGCTACCCGCACAGGTAGCCGAGCCCTCCGCCGCAGCCCGCTCCACGGCGCGCTCAGGTACGCCGGACGGAGGATCGCGCCCGGCGGCCGATCAACCGCGCCCCCGCGACCACGTACGCTTGAGCCCGCCTGTTCGACGACGTGGAGGGAACCACCGTGGAGATCAAGATCGGCATCCAGCACGCGGGCCGGGAACTGGCCCTCGAGTCCGACCTGACGACGGAGGAGATCGAGAAGACCGTCCTCGCCGCGCTCTCCGGGAAGACCGGGCTGCTGGTGCTGGCCGACGAGAAGGGCCGCAAGGTGCTCGTGCCGTCAGACCGGCTCGCCTACGTCGAGATCGGCGAGCCCACCGCCCGGCGGGTCGGCTTCGGGGCCTGACGGAGCCTCAGGGGGTCCGAGGCCTCGGACCCCCTGATGAGCGCAGCCGACGCGATCGGGTCATCCATCGCTGCGCCAGGGCTACAGCTGACGTAGCGTCTGAAGCGTGAACGCGCATGAGCTGCTCCAGTTCGCCGTGCTCGGCCTCGTGGTCGGCGCGCTCGGCGCGCTCGCCGTGCCGGGAAGGCCACTCGCGCGGTTCCTGGTCGTGCCGGGGCTCGGCGTCGGCGGCGCGCTGCTCGGCGGCCTGTTGGCATCGCTCGTGCTCAGCTCGACGGTGCCGAGGGCGCACTTCGGCGTCGCCGCGGCCATCTGCCTGCTGATCGTCGGCGGCTACGCGCTGCACCGGCGGTCCCAGTACCTGCCGCACTGACACTGACCGCGATAGGCCGATCAGCGCCGGCGTGCGGCCTTAAGCGGCTCTAATCCGCAGCCGCCCGGCCGAGTCCGAGCTCGGCGAGCCGGGCCGCGTGCGCCAGCGCCAGCCGGTCGGCCAGCTCCGGATAGCGCTGCGCGCCGAAGATCCGGGCCATCACGATCGACTCCCCGGCCAGCCGCCGGCCCCACAGCGCCAGCCGGGCGGCGAGGACCGGATCGCCGGCGAGCGCGGCACGGATCCGCTCGATCGGCAGCACCGGCACCGCCGCGCGAGCGTCCACGGGCTCGGCCTCGCCCTCGGCCTTGTCCGCGTCGTCGCCGAGCGCGCCGAACAGCTCGTCGCTCATCACGCCGCACAGGTCGGCGGCCACCAGGCCCTCCCACCAGTCGGCGGTCGCCGTTCGGCGGCGCGCGTCGTCGACCGCGGCGGCCGGGCCCTCGACCGCCGCCGCGGCATCGGGCGGCGACTCGCCGGCGATGCCGAGCCGGTCGAGGGCGCCGCGAAGGCGCCGGTAGCGGCCGTCGACCGCGTGGGCGACGGCGAGCCGGTCGGCCAGCCCCGGAGCCAACGGAGCCAGTGCGGCCAAGCGTTCGAACTCGGTAAGCGCCGCGTAGAGGGCCGCAGCGCGAAGGTCGGTTCCCCCGGCAGGGACCACGTGATCCACCACGCTACGCAGCGTACTCGTTTGCGGCGCTGGCAGCTGGTAACATGATGAGTGGAATGCGCTGGCGGCACCGACGACCGCCGGCCCGGATTGCCCGGTCGGCCGAAACGAAACCCGATCGGCTCCGACCGCATGGCTTGCCCACCGAAGACGACGGCAGCAGCCCTGCGAAGGCCTGGCGGTCCAGCCGGGCGGCACCGAAGGCGGCGCTAAGGCGCCCCGCGCGGAACCGCCCCGGACCCGGAACGCCCGGCCGGCCCGGCTCACGAGCCGAAGACGCGTACTGCGCACGGCGGGGCGGATTCACCCGAATTCCCTCCTCACAGGTCCGGCGCGCGCCGAACGGCTGCCCACACCCGGCCACTCCCGCCGTCGCCGAGACGAAGAGGTAAGACCATCAGCAACCAGAACGAATCCGAGCGCACCGAAACCGGGACCGCGACCGAGCCGATCGAGACTGCGACAACCGAAGCCGCACCGATCGACACAGCACCGATCGACACTGCATCGACCGAGACAGCGTCGACCGAGACAGCGTCCCTCGAGGCAGAGTCCCTCGAAACCGTGCCGACCGCGGCCGCGACCATCACCGCGGAGGCGGCTGCCGCCGCCGCTCCGGCCGCCCACACCTTCGCCGACCTCGGCGTGCTGACGGAGACCGTCGAGGCGCTCGACGCGCTCGGCATCACCGCCCCGTTCCCCATCCAGGTCGCCACCATCCCGGTCGCGCTCAGCGGCGCGGACGTGATCGGCCAGGCCAAGACCGGCACCGGCAAGACCCTCGCCTTCGGCATCCCGGTGCTGCAGCGGGTCGCCGGCCCCGGCTCGGAGCCGGCCGCCAGCGCGGCCGAACCCGCTGCCGCCGCCGTCAAGGCGTCCGGCTCCTCCGGCCGCCGCCGGCGCGGCCGCGGCCCCGCCCGCCCCGCATCCTCGCTGCCCGCCGCGCACGGCGCGCCCCAGGCACTGGTCGTGGTGCCGACCCGGGAGCTGGCCGTCCAGGTCACCAACGACCTGCTCGACGCGGGCAAGGTCCGGGCCATCCGGGTGCACGCGCTCTACGGCGGCCGCGCATACGAGCCGCAGGTCGCGGCGCTGCGGGAGGGCATCGACATCGCGGTCGGCACGCCCGGCCGGCTGCTCGACCTGGCCCGGCAGAGCCACCTCGAGCTCGGCGGGGTGCGCACGCTGGTGCTCGACGAGGCGGACGAGATGCTCGACCTCGGCTTCCTGCCGGACGTCGAGCGGATCATCGCCCAGCTGCCCGCCGAGCGGCAGACCATGCTGTTCTCCGCCACCATGCCCGGCCAGGTCATCTCGCTGGCCCGGCAGTACATGAACCGGCCCACGCACATCCGCGCAGCGGACCCGGACGACCCGGGCGTGACGGTCAAGAACATCGCGCACTTCGTCTACCGGGCGCACTCGCTCGACAAGACCGAGATGCTGGCCCGCATCCTGCAGGCCCGCGGCCGCGGCCTGACCATGATCTTCGCCCGGACCAAGCGGACCGTCGCGAAGGTGGCCGAGGAGCTGGCCGACCGGCACTTCGCGGTGGCCGCGGTGCACGGCGACCTCGGGCAGGGCGCGCGGGAGCAGGCGCTGCGCGCGTTCCGCAACGGCAAGATCGACGTGCTGGTCGCCACCGACGTGGCGGCGCGCGGCATCGACGTCGAGGGCGTCACGCACGTGATCAACTTCCAGTGCCCGGAGGACGAGAAGGTCTACACGCACCGCACCGGCCGCACCGGCCGGGCCGGCGCGAAGGGCACCGCGGTCACCCTGGTCGACTGGGACGAGGTGCCGCGCTGGAACCTGATCAACAAGGCCCTGGGCCTGTCCCACCACGAGCCGGCCGAGACGTACTCGACCTCGCCGCAGTTCTACGCCGAACTCGACATCCCGGAGAGCGTCAAGGGCGTACTGCCGCGGCTGGAGCGGGTGCGCGAGGGCCTGGGCGCGGAGGAGATCGAGGACCTCGGCGAGACCGGCCGCAGCCGCCAGGCGCACGCCGCGCCGAAGGCGCCGCGGGCCGATCGGGCCGAGCGGACCGAGCGGACGCCGCGCAAGCGGAACCGGACCCGGCGGGGCATCACGATCGACGCCTCGGGCGCCGAGGCGGGCGCGGCGGCCGAGACCGGCGCGCCGGACATCTCCGGCGACGTGCTCGGCGACACCGCACCGGCCCAGGACGACACCGCGCGGACGGAGCGCGGCACCGGCCGCCGCCGCTCGCGCAGGTCGAGCGCGGCCCAGACGCCCGAGACGGCGCTGGACCCGGCCGCCGAGACCGAGACCGAGTCCCCGATCGCTGCGGCACCGGCGCAGAAGGACGCCGCCACGGCGCCCCGGGCCCGCAAGCGCACGCGCTCGCGGTCCTCGGCGACGGCGGCGGTCGCGGCGGAGCAGGCCGGCGGCAGCGTCAAGCTCGCCCCCGGATCGCTCGCCACGCCGCGCGAGGCCGTCCCGGCCGCGCCGTCCGAGGCTGCCGAGCCGACCGCACCTTCCGGCGCCACCGAGGCCCTGCAGCCCTCGGCGACCGCCCGCAAGCGGGTCCGCACCCGCAAGTCCGCCGCCGTGTCCGCGACGCCCGCACAGTCCGAGTCCGGGTCCCCCGCGGCCGAGTCCGCAGAGCAGTCCGCGCCCAAGGCCCCGCGCAAGCGCGCCCCGCGCAAGCTGGTCGCCGCCGAGCAGGCCCCGCCTTCCGGCGTGGTGAGCGCGCCGGTCACGGACCACGAGGAGCTGAGCCCGGGCCCGATCGCCAACCCGAACCGCACCCAGGTCAAGGCCGCGCGCGTGCGCAAGGCCGCCACCCGCGCCGCCGGCGCGCCGAGGACGCCGGCCCCGGAGTCGCAGGGCTGAGGCCGCAGCAAGACAGACCGAAGCGACCGAGCACGACGAGCACCGCGGAGAGGCGCACCGTGTCAGTACCCTCATCCATGGCCCTGCCGCGGTGCGCCCGGCGGGTCACCGTCGAGGCGCCGTCCGGGCCGCTCGCGGCGATCGAGGCGGTGCCGCCGGCGGACGGCGCGGCGGACCGGCCGGCCGTCGTCCTCGTGCCGGGCTTCACCGGCTCGAAGGAGGACTTCCTGCCGCTGCTCGAGCCGCTGGCCGAGGCCGGCCTGCAGGTGCTGGCGTTCGACCAGCGCGGCCAGTGCGACTCCGCCGGCCTCGAGGATCCGGACGGCTACTCGATCGCCGCGTTCTCCGCGGACCTGCGCGCGGTGATCGACGCCGCCGCGGGCCGCGCGGACGACGGCTCGGTGCGGCAGAACGCGGTCCACCTGGTCGGTCACTCGTTCGGCGGCATCGTGGCCCGGGAGATGCTGCTGAGCGGCCCGGTCCCGGGCGCCCTGCGCACCCTCACCATCCTGGACTCGGGCCCGGCCGGCGCGGTCGGCCGGGCGCTCGAGCGGGTCGAGCTGTTCCTGCAGTTCTCCCGGGAGCTCACGCTGCTGGAGATCAGCCAGATCGAGCCGATGGACCAGCACCCCGACCCGGAGGTCGGCGCCTTCCTGCTGCACCGCTGGCTCTCCAACGACCCCGCCTCGCTGCGCGCCATGGGCGCGCAGCTGGTCGCCGAGCCGGACCGGGTCGAGCAGCTGCGCGAGCTGCTGCAGCGCACCGGCCTGCCCTGCCTGCTCGCCGCGGGCGAGGACGAGGACGTGTGGCCCTGCGCGCTGCAGCAGGAGACCGCCGAGCGGCTCGGCGTCCGCTTCGCCGCGATCCCGGCGGCCGCGCACTCCCCCAACACCCAGAACCCGGACGGCCTCCTGAAGGCGCTGCTGGACTTCTGGCTATAATGAGGCAGACTCGTAAAGTCGCGGTCGCGGCAGACAGGTGAACCGGTAAAGCGTCCACACTTTCAGACTTTACCTGAAATTTACCTTCCGCTCTGCACCACCAGGACCGGGCCGGGCGGCCGGAAATCGCGGGGATTTCGCACAGCGGGGTGACAGTTTCCTGGCCGGCGCCGTAACGGAACCATAACTGCCGGGCGGTTCCGCATAATTCATGGTGTTCATTCGGGAAGTTCCGGAGAAGTCACGAAAAGCCCTGTTTTAGTTCCATTCGACGTTGCGGCGCCCGCCTCCTAACCTTTTCGCAATATGGGGAGGCATGCCGTTCCGCCGGCCGCAGAGCACGGCCGCGAGGGAGACCAGTTCGACGCCGGGGGCGGCTTCGTCCCGCCCCGGCGCGGCGAGGGCGCGCGCGACGTCGCGATGCAGTGCCTGATCGCGCTGCTGCTGTCGAGCCCGCTGAACTTCATCGCGTCGCGCGCGGCGCAGTCCGACGTCGCCGTCGCCAATCCGATCAACCAGCCCTCGGCCGTCTCGCTGGCCGCCGAGAACGGGATCATCGCCTGCTTCTGGTTCGTCGCCGTCTTCGCGGTGTTCTCCGGCATCGTGGCGATCGCCTTCCCGGGCGCCGCGGTGAATCCGCGGCGGCACCGGGTGCTGCGGGTGGTGCTCATCGTCTGCATCCTGACGCCGGTGGCGACCCTGCCGATCGGCTTCCTGATCCAGTAGGCGCGCTGCCGACCAGGCCGCAGACCACAGGCCTCAGGCCGGGCCGGCCACCAGCGCGAGCGTGCGCGCGGCCGTGCGCAGGGTGACCGTCTGCCCCCAGTCCGGGGTGAGCCGGTCGGCCTCGATGCCGTCGCCGAACACGGTCAGCCCCTCGCTCTGCACCAGCACCTCGAGCCGGTCCCGCGGTCCGAGCAGGCCGCCGGTCAGCGCGGTGCCGGTGCCCGGCGAGGGCCAGGCCTCCCGGACGAACCAGGCCAGCTCCGGGTCGGCCGGCCCGGGCAGCGCGAACGGCTCGCCGCGCTCCCGGGCGACCGAGGCGAGCCAGCCGGTGGTCCCGGTGCCGGTGCCGACCAGCAGGCCGGACGAGGACTGCGTCTCCGACGCGCCGTCGGCCGTGGTCAGCCGGTAGCGGGCGGACTGGTGGCCGGGGTGCCCGAGGTAGATCTCGTTCAGCGCGGTCAGCTCCAGGCCCTCGCCGGCCGAGGCGGCGACCATGGTGCGCCGCTCGACCAGGGCCCGCCCGTCGGCCACCGCGCCGATCAGCTCCCCGCACTGCTCGGGCGGGTGCCGCACCAGCACCCCGGCGATGGCCGACGGGTCCGGGTTCACCCCGATCACCGGCTGGCCGTCCAGGTACTTCGCGGCGTTGGCCACCAGCCCGTCCGGGCCGACCACGACCACCACGTCCTCCGGCTCGAACAGGTAGCGGTCCAGGTCGCCGCGCTCCACCGAGCCGCGCCGCCAGCCGCTCGGGATCGCCGCGGAGACCAGCTGCAGCGCCCGGTCTACCGCCGCGGAGCGCCGCTCGACCGCGGCGAGCGAGACGCCGCGGGCCTTCTGCTGGAACTTCGCGTAGCCCCAGGTGCCGGCCTGGCGCGTGATCTCCCGCTGCTCGGTGTCCCGGTGCACGACCACGATCCGCGGCATGACGCTCACGGCGCCTCCCGCATCCGCATCTCCGTACGCCGCTCGCGCGGGTCCGGTGCGCTCATTCGCCGGCCAGCCGGTTAAGGGCGCTGGTCAGCGTGTCCGGGCTCAGGTTCACCGTGCCGATCGCGGGCAGCTTCTCGGCGGCCTGACGGGCCGCCAGGGCCAGCAGCGTCCGGGGGTCCGCGGTCGCGTAGACGTCCATCTTCGCCTGCTCGGCGGCCGCCTCGGCCGCGCCGAGCTCCCGGGTCCGCTGCGCCGAGGCGGCGGAGAGGACGCGCGTCTCCTCGGCCGAGGTCTCGGCCTTCAGCCGCTGGTTCGCCGCCTCGGCCTCGGCGGTGATGCGGGCCGCGGCGGCGCGCTCGGTGGCCTTGCGCCGGTCGTTCGCCCCCTGCTGCGCGACCAGCAGCTCCTCCCGGGCCGCCAGCTCGATCCGGCTCTGCAGCTCGTTCTCCGAGATGGCCCGCTCCCGCTCGACGGCCAGCGCCCGGCGCTCGAACCCGGCCCGGTCGGCCTCCTGCTGGATGCGCTCGCGGGCCGGGGTGCGCAGCGCCCGCTCGACCTCGGTCTCCGGCTTGACCGCGACGACGCGCACGTCGACGATCCCGATCCCGGTCTCGGACATCCGCGCGTCCCCGGACAGGCCCTCGCTCACCCGGGCCCGCACCGCCGCCGGGCCCTCCGCCAGCGCCCGGGCGAGGTCCATCCCGGCCAGCAGGCTGAGCGCGTGCTGCTGGGCCGACTCGGTCAGCAGGGTGGCCACCTGGTCCAGCGGGGTGGCCCGCCAGGCGCCGGTGGCCGGGTCGAGGCCGAAGTCCAGCCGCCGGGCGGCCAGCGCCGGGTCGGCGAACCGGTAGGTGACCGAGCCCTGCACCGCGATGTCCTGGAAGTCCGCGGTGCGGCCGCGGAAGACCAGCGGCAGCTCCCGGTCGTCCACCGGCACCTCGGAGAAGACGGCGCTCAGCGGCCGGAACCAGAAGGCCAGCCCGACCCCCTCGTGCGCGGTCCGGCCGTGCTTGAGGTGGACCGCGTGGTCGGTCGGCCCGCCGCGGAAGTGGCTGAACAGCGGACGCTTCGTTATGTGCGCCATCCGGGAGTCCCCCCAACGGTTGTAAAAGTCTGCGACAGGGGCAAGAGTAGGCCCCCGGGACACTTATCGTCAAGTTGACGAAAAGCGGTCCGCCGGTGAGCCCGGCGCTCGGCTCAGCCCTTGGTCACGACCGCGGCGCCGTGCGCGAAGGAGATCACCGCGTCGGCCACCATCTGCACCGCGATGGCGGCCAGCAGCAGCCCGGCGATCCGGGTCACCAGGGTGACCCCGGAGTCCTTGATCACCCGGATGATGACCACCGAGTAGCGCATGGCCAGCCAGACCGTGACGTGCACGGCCACGATCGCGGCGGCCACCGCGGCGAAGTCGCCGAAGCGGTGGATCTGCCGCACGAACAGGATCACCGCCACGATCGCGCCGGGGCCGGCCAGCAGCGGGGTGCCCAGCGGCACCATGGCCACGTTCACGTCCGTGGTCTCGCTCGGCGCCTCGGCCCGCCCGGTCAGCAGCTCGAGCGCGATCAGCAGGAGCAGCAGGCCGCCGGAGCCCTCCAGCGCCGGCACGGTGATGCCCAGGTACTCCAGTATCTGCCGACCGAACGCGGCGAAGCACGAGATGACCGCCAGCGAGACGGCCGCCGCCTGCACCGCCAGCCGCCTGCGGTCCCGCTTCGAGCGGCCGGAGGTGAGCGCGAGGAACAGCGGGACCGTGCCGAGCGGGTCCATGATGACGAACAGCGTGATGAACGAGGTGCCGAACAGGGTGGTGTTCATCGGCCGGTTCCGGGCGGCGCGGCGCTCGCCGCGGACTCGGCCGGCGGGGCCTCGCCGAACAGCGCCTCGAAGGCCTCGGGCGCGGTCGTGTTCGCGCCGATCGGGACGGTCTTTCGGGCGCCGTGGTAGTCGCTGGAGCCGGTGGCGGCCAGGCCCAGTTCGGCCGCCAGGCCCCGGACCCGGGCGCGGGCGTCCGCGTCGTGGTCGACGTGGTCGGCCTCGATGCCGCGCAGCCCGGCCGCGGCCAGGCCGGCGATCTGCCGATCCGTCAGAATCCTGCCCCGCGAACCGGCCGCCGGATGGGCCAGCACGGTCACCCCGCCGGCGGCCCGCACCAGCTCGATCGCGCGGACCGGGTCGAGGGCGTACTTGTCGACGTAGGCGCGGCCGCCGTCGGCCAGCCAGTCCGAGGAGAAGGCCGCGTCGACCGTCGGCACCACCCCCGCCTCGACCAGCGCGCTGGCCACGTGCGGCCGGCCGATCGCCGCGTCCCCGGCGATCCGGCGCACCTGCTCCCAGGTGATCGGCGCGCCGAGCTCCCGGCAGCGCCCGACGATCAGCTCGGCCCGGCGCTCCCGGTCGTCGCGCAGGATCTCGCGCTCGCCGGCGAACTCCGGCTCGGCCCGGTCGAAGCGGTATCCGAGCATGTGCACCTGGATCCCGTCGAGCCGGCAGGACAGCTCGACGCCCGGCACCACCCGCACGCCGAGCAGCGGGCCGGCCTCGGCCGCCTCGTCCCAGCCCGCGGTGGTGTCGTGGTCGGTCAGGGCGACCACGTCGAGGCCGGCCCGCGCCGCGGCCTCCACCAGCCCGGCCGGCGGGTCGGTGCCGTCCGAGCAGGAACTGTGCGTGTGCAGGTCGATCCGCATGCCCGTCCCGACGTCCGATCCCGGTCCCGGACGGTCTCCGGGCGGCCGCCGCCCACTTTAGAGCACCCGGGCGGCGAACCGGCGGCGCAGCTCAGCAGAAGAAGCGCGAGGAGAGCGAGCCGAACGGCAGGTGGTCGATCTCGGAGCCGGCGTCGCGCAGGTCGGTCAGCACCAGGTCCTCGTAGAGCAGCGCGCCGGCGATCTCCGGCCAGAGCACCAGCCACAGCCAGGTGCCGCGCGCCTCGCCGACGAACACCGCGCGGTCGCCGGTGTCCGGCACCGACCACAGCGGGGTCGGCCGGCCGGCCGCGTAGACCTTGGCGTGCGCGGCGGTGTCCTCGAAGATCGGCCCCGGGTCCGGGCCGGGCAGCCCGGCGAACCGCGCGCCGAGCCCTATGCCCATCTCCTCGGCGATCAGCAGCAGATCGCCGTCCCCTCCGAAAGGGGACGGCCCCGTGGCGGCCAGCACGGTGGCGCGGGCGCCGGTGTGGTGGTCGCCGGCATAGGCGAGGCCGCTGAACCGCCAGTGGTCCGGCAGCGGCCACGGCAGCCAGAGCGGGACGTGCGAGCGCCCTATCACCGAGGCGAGCACGGAGGCGCTCGGCGGCATGATCGGCTGGACCGGATGCACCGCGCCGTGCAGGTCGCAGCTCCACAGCTCGCCGGCCGGGCCGCCGGTGGGCAGCGGGATCAGCCCGAGCGGAAGTTCGGCGAGGTTCTCCGGCACGGTGTCCGGCACCGGCCCGGAAAGCTCCTCGGGAAGCACTGGCAACGGGGCCGACGGGTCGCCGGGAGCGCGTAACTTGCTCCCGCACCGTGGGCAGCTTGGCTCGCCCTTCATACGCGAAACAGTCCCCCGTTCAGGCGGTTCGCGTCAAGCGTTCATCACTCTGACGGGGGCCAACTGCGGCAGCTGATGGCAAATCAGACATTAGGCACCGGGCGGCCGGGCTGCTCGCCGCCCCTGGCCTCGCCGTATGAGCGCTTGGGCACCATCACCTTGCGACGGAACACGCAGACCACGGTGCCGTCCTGCTTGTAGCCGCGAGTCTCCACGTGGACCACGCCGCGGTCGTCCTTGGACCTGGACTCGGTCTTGTCGAGCACCGTGGTCTCGCCGTAGATGGTGTCGCCGTGGAAGGTCGGGGCGATGTGCCGCAGCGACTCGACCTCCAGGTTCGCGATCGCCTTGCCGGAGACGTCGGGCACGGACATGCCCAGCAGCAGGGAGTAGACGTAGTTGCCGACCACCACGTTGCGCTTGAAGTCCGTGGTCTGCTCCGCGTAGTGCGCGTCCATGTGCAGCGGATGGTGGTTCATGGTGATCAGGCAGAACAGGTGGTCGTCGTACTCGGTGACGGTCTTGCCCGGCCAGTGCTTGTACACGGCACCGACCTCGAACTCTTCGAAGTAGCGGCCGAACTGCATCGCGGTCAGCTCTCCTCGCGGGTCGGGGTCCTCGGTCCCCGTCATCCTGGCGCACTTTGTTACCGATCGGTAGCATGCGCCTGGTGGATTCGGTCACAGCGGGCGACGGGACGACGCGGGGAGCTACAGCCCCCGGCGCGCCCCCGCGACGTGCGGGCGGCGCGCCGGGCTCGGCGCGAGCTGAGCGGGCGTCAGGAGCGGCTGGTACGCGTCGGCGCGGCGGCCTGCGGCTGCGCGGCCGGACCGGCCTGCTGCGGGATGTCGGCCGGCCGCTGCTCCTCCTCGGCCGGCGGCTCGAACACCGGCATGTCGCCGTAGTCGGGCCCGTCGCCGGCCGTGTGCAGCTCGGCGATCTGCGGTCTGAGCCACCCGGTCATCGAGTCGGAGACGACCTCGGTCACCTTGTCGCCGACGCTGAGCACGTGCGCGATGTCGCCGGCCAGCGAGGCCGCGTGGCCCAGCGCCGAGTCGCGGTCCCAGGTGCCATATGTGGCTGCGCGCGCATATCCACGCGCGAGCCGCGCAGCACCGGTGCGGCTCGAACCGGCGATGGCCCGGTCGGCCTCGGCCAGCGCCACGAACTTCACCTTGGCGAAGTCGAGCCCTGCGGCGTCGATCCGGTGCCCGATCGCGTCGAGCTCGTTGCGGCGCAGGCTGGTCAGCGAGTAGATCAGGCCGAGCACGTGCCGCCCGTTCGGCCCATAGGCCCACCAGGACGGCACCTCGGCGGTGACCAGGAACTCCCGGGTGACGATCGCCTCGGCGCCGACCGCCGAGCTCGGGGTGAAGTGCTCGGGCGCGGGCACCCCCTGGAGCTGGAAGAGCCGGAACGCGCCGTCCACGCCGAGCGTCAGGGTCATGTCGTCGGCGACACCGAGCCCCGCCTGCGCCGGCTGCGGGTAGACCAGCAGGCCGTAGGGCTCGGCGGGCTGCTTCGGCTCGTCGTCTTCTTCGGGCTCGGGCTCGGGTACCTGGATGAAGTGGGTTATCCCGCGGGCGAGTGCGTCGGACAGGTTGACGGTCTGCCGGTCCGGCCCCACTTGGCGGGTGCCGTCCATGCGCGCTATCACGTAATAGATTGCCATCTTGGGACTCGTCAGCCCTCCTGGTCGCGTCTCGGCACCTATCCTGCCGCAATTCTCCCGGCCGCGTCAGCGTGTACGACCTAATCGGTCGTGCTCGGCGAGGACTTCGAGAACGGCGTCCGCCACCGCGTCGGGCCGGTCGAACGGGATGTGGTGCGCACTGTCGGGCAGCCCGACGAGTTTGCCATACGGAGAGAGGGCGGCAAGACCGAGTTGGCGAGATCGCCAACCCTCGCGCTTGAGCGCGAGCGTCCCGCCGGGAACCAGCCGCCGCTCGACCCGCGCGGCGCCGAGCGCGGCCAGCACGGCCAGCGGCACCTGCGGGAAGGGCTTCTCGCAACGCAGCTCGAGCAGCTGCGCCGCCTGGTCGAGGTAGACGGCGTTCTCCAGCAGCGCGGCGGCCAGCGGCCGGCCGGCGGCGGTGGACGCGGCGAGCTGCGCGGGATCGGCCGGGTCGGCGCGCCGCACCGAGGTCGCGGCGGTGACCACGCGGCGCACCGCCGGGCTGATCGCGGCGCCGGTGCCGGTCGCCCGCAGCACCGCGCCGAGCGCCCGGACCCGGCGCAGCCGCTGCTCGAGGCCGGCCGGCGGGACCGCGTCGGGCTCGGCCGAGGCGTCGACCAGCACGAGGCCCGCGGTGCGCCCGGGATACAGCCGGGCGAAGGCCTCGGCGTGGAAGGCGGCCATGGAGTGCGCCACGACGACGCAGGGCCCTGAGAGCTGGAGCGCGTCGAGCAGCAGCGCGATGCGCTCGGCCTCGCCCTCGACGGTCGGCGCCGCCCCGGCCGGCTCGGACCAGCCCAGGCCCGGCCGGTCGAACCGGACCAGCGCCGGGCGGTCCGGCTGCCCGCACTCGGCGGCCAGCAGCGCGACGACCGCGTCCCAGTCGTACCAGGCGCCGCCGAGACCGGAAGTGAAGACCACGGAAGGGACCGGAGCATCAGGCGACTGCTCGGCGGGCACGCCCTCGTCCACGACGACGTGGTGCGCCGTGCCGAGGAGCCGGACGAACCGCCCCGGCACGTGCCGCCTCGCGTCGTTTCGCATACTCGACACACTAGGCGCGGCCGGCGCTGCGCGAACCTCCGGGGCGCGCGCGGCGGCGGGACGGGGGGCTACTGCTTCAGCTTGTACTCCTCCAGCAGCCGGCGGCCCACGATCATCTTCTGGATCTCCGCGGTGCCCTCGCCGATCAGCAGCATCGGCGCCTCCCGGTAGAGCCGCTCGATCTCGTACTCCTTCGAGTAGCCGTACCCGCCGTGGATCCGGAAGGAGTCCTCGACCACTTCCTTGCAGTACTCGGCGGCCAGGTACTTGGCCATCCCGGCCTCCAGGTCGTTGCGCTGCCCGGCGTCCTTGACCCGGGCCGCGCGCACCGTCATCTGGTGCGCCGCCTCGACCTTGACCGCCATCTCGGCCAGCTTGAACTGGATCGCCTGGTGCTGCGCGATCGGCCTGCCGAAGGCGGAGCGCTGCTGCGCGTAGGCGATGCCGAGCTCGAAGGCGCGCAGCGCGATGCCGCAGGCGCGGGCGGCCACGTTCACCCGGCCGACCTCCACCCCGTCCATCATCTGGGCGAAGCCGCGGCCGGGCTCCTCGCCGAGCACCCGATTGGCGGGCACCCGAAAGCCGTCGAGGATCAGCTCGGTGGTGTCCACCCCCTTGTAGCCCATCTTGGCGATCTTGCCGGGCACGGTCAGGCCCGGCCGCACCTCGCCGAACCCGGGCTCCTTCTCGATCAGGAACGTGGTCAGGTTCCGGTGCGGGGCCTCCTGCCCCTCGTCGGTGCGGGCCAGCAGCGCGACCAGGCTCGACGTGCCGCCGTTGGTCAGCCACATCTTCTGGCCGGTCACCACGTAGTCGTCGCCGTCGCGCACGCCCTTCGTCTTGATCGCCGCCACGTCCGAGCCGAGCGCCGGCTCGGACATGGAGAACGCGGCCCGCACCGCGCCCTCGGCCATCTTCGGCAGGAAATAAGCCTGCTGCTCCGGCGTGCCGTGCTGCTTGATCATGTACGCGACGATGAAGTGCGTGTTGAGGATGCCCGAGACGGACATCCAGCCGCGCGCGATCTCCTCGACCACCAGCGCATAGGTGAGCAGCGACTCGCCGATCCCGCCGTGCTCCTCCGGGATCATCAGGCCGAACAGCCCCATCTCGGCCATGCCCTTGACGATCTCGGCCGGGTACTCGTCGGCGTGCTCGAGCTCGGTGGCGACCGGGATGATCTCCTTGTCCACGAAGGCGTGGACGGCGGCGAGGATCTCCTGCTGCACCTCGGTCAGTCCCTCGGTGCGGGCGAGACGTGCCATGCGCAAGGCTCCTGTCGTTTCGGCTCCCGCCCCGGCGAGGGGTGCGGGTCGCGGGCGGCGGCGGCCGTTGTTACTGGCGAGTATCCTCGCGCGGCGGGCGACTGTGAAGTGTGCGCGGCGTCACTGCTACGCCGGCTACGACTTCTGTCGGTGGTCTCGATGAGGCTCTGCGTGAAGGCGACTCCGAGAACGAAAGACCGCCATGCGCTACGAGTTCAGTCTGGTCCACTGCCCGCACGATGTCTCAGCCAAGCAGCACGTCGAGACGTATGTCGCCATCGCCGCGAACCCGCCCGAGGGCTGCCGCCCCGCATTCGCCCCGACGGACCAGGTCGACCGGCGCGACCACCCCTTCATGCTGCTCTGCGAACGTGGCGCTCCCGACTTCCGCACCGCCGTGGCTGGCGTATGCGCGGAAGTCAGGGAACGTCACGGGATCCTCATGAACGACCTCGGCATCAGGCACCTTTGGGAGTGGTACGACACCGAGACCGAGGACGGCTACGGTGCGGCGAGCGTGCTGACTCTCGCCCTCGTCGCCCTGGATCGTGCCACCGTGCTCGGCTGGAGCACCGAGGACTTCGTCGGCTTCGTGCGTCAGGCCGCCGGCGGCTCGAACCTCGAGCCGCGGGTGTAGCCGGCTGGCGAAAGCGTGAACGGCGGCCGGGTGCACCCGGCCGCCGAGTCCGGAGCGACGCCGTGCGGGCGACGCCCCGCGCACCCGGCTCCCGGCGCTCAACCCTGCGGCGGCTCGAACTTGGAGGTGCGGTTGTAGCCGGCGGCGCGGCCCTTGCCCGCGACGACCAGGGCCATCTTGCGCGAGGCCTCGTCGATCATCTCGTCGCCTAGCATCGCCGAGCCCTTCTTCCCGCCCGCCTCGGAGGTGTGGAACTCGTAGGCGTCGAGGATCAGCTCGGCGTGGTCGTAGTCCTCCTGCGAGGGGGCGAACAGCTCGTTGGCGATGGCGATCTGGTCCGGGTGCAGCACCCACTTGCCGTCGAAGCCGAGGGCGGCGGCGCGGCCGGCGACCCTGCGGAAGCCGTCCGGGTTGCGCACCTGCAGGTACGGGCCGTCGATCGCCTGCACGCCGTTGGCCCGGGCCGCCATCAGGATGCGCATGAGGATGTAGTGGTACGCGTCGCCGACGTCGTAGCCGGGCGGCTGCTCGCCGACCACGAGGGACTTCATGTTGATCGAGGCCATGAAGTCGGCCGGGCCGAAGATGACCGTCTCGATCCGGGGCGAGGCCGCGGCGATCGCGTCCACCTCGACCAGCCCCCTGGCGTTCTCGACCTGCGCCTCGATGCCGATCCGGCCGACCGGCAGGCCCATGGTCTTCTCGATCTGGGTCAGCAGCAGGTCGAGCCAGACCACCTGCCCGGCGTCCTGGACCTTGGGCAGCATGATGCAGTCGAGGTTCGCGCCGGCGCCCTCGACCACCGTGATCACGTCCCGGTAGGTCCAGTGCGTGGTCAGGTCGTTGACCCGGACGGTGCGGGTCTTGCCGGTCCAGTCGCCCTGGTTGAGCGCGTCCACGATCTTGTGCCGGGCACCCTCCTTCTCCAGCGGCGCGCAGGCGTCCTCGAGGTCGAGGAAGACCTGGTCGGCGGGCAGCGTCTGGGCCTTCTCCAGGAACCTCGGGTTCGAGCCGGGCACGGCGAGGCAGGAGCGGCGCGGGCGGTTCTGCTGGGCCATCGAGTGGTTCCCTCCCGTGAGGCGGGTACGGACCGGTGCTGACGGCGGCCATGTTACTGGCCGGTCACATCCCAGTCTTCAACAGCCCCGCGTGATCCGCGCCACGCGCCGCGTCACCGCCGGCCCCCTCAGCCGGTCCGGGTGACACTGCGTCAGTCACTGCATCAGTCACTGCGTCAGCCGCGGCCTCAGCCGCCGCCGGCTTCGCGGCCGGCTCCGCCGCTGCCGGTGCCCCAGCCGCGGATCCCGTGGTGGACAGGACCGTCAGCCCGGCCAGGATCAGCACCGCGCCGGGTATCGCCAGCGCGGAGGGTACCTGTCCGAGCCACAGCCAGGCGATCACCGATGCGGTCGGTACCTCGAGCAGGATGCAGACGGACACGGTGGTCGCGCTGACCGTCTTGAGCGCCCGGTTGAACATCGTGTGGCCGAGCAGCTGCGCGCCCAGCGTGAGCAGGGCGAGCTTGAGCCAGGCGTTCGCCGGCAGCCCCACGAGCCGCTGCCGGAAGACGAGGTCGACGGCGAGCAGCGTCACCGCGGCGGTCGAGTAGCAGATCACTGCGTACGGCGCGAGGGACAGCGTCTTGCGCGCCTTCGCCCCGAAGGTCATGTACACCGCCGCGAGCGCCCCGGCGAGCAGGGCCAGCAGGTCGCCGCCGAACGCCCGCGTGGAGACTCTGAGATCCGCGCCGGAGAGCGCGATGACGCCGAGCACCGCGACCGCGATGCCGAGCCAGGCCCTGCGCGACACGTGCTCGCCGCGGGCCAGCGCAATCAGGGCGGCGAAGACCGGCTGCGCGGCGACGAACGCGGTGGCCGAGGCGACCGAGGTCAGGTTGAGGCTGGGAGTCCAGGTGCCGAAGTGGGCGCCGAGGGCGACGCCCCCGCCGAGTGCGGCGAGCCATTCCGGGCGGCTCATCGCGTGCAGCTCGCCGCCGTGCTTCCACAGCGCATAGGGGGCGAGCGCGCCGGCGCCGAAGACGTTGCGCCACAGGGCGATCGCGAGCGCCGGCGCGGCGGTGGCGGCGATCAGCGGCCCCGAGGTGCCGACGGCCGCGATGGCCACGGCGAGAACCGGCAGGTCGGCTCGACCCGGCCAGTGCACGGCCGACGGCTGCGCCGCCACGGCGGTGGTGGTTCTTTCAGGGCCCCTCGGGTTCGCCATGGCGCTTCTCTCCACTTCGAGAGACTAACCCCGGCCGCGCGAACTTCTACAGGCTGTCCCGCCGCGAGCGGCCAATTGCCGCTGTGGCACAGTCTTTCCCCATGACAGCCCCGTCTGATCCGGCCGAGCCGACCAACCCCGTCCCCGCCTCCGCCGGGCCGGCCCCCCTGCCGCCGGGCGAGGCCGCGCTGGTCGAGGAGGCGTGCAAGAAGTCCGGTCTGATCTGGGTGGCCGTGCCGCGGGCGCGCGACCGCGCCGCCTGGCACGTCTGGCACGAGCGCGAAGACGGCGGGGCTGCGGCCTACGTGGTGGTCGGCGGCGGCGAGCAGGAGATCCCGGGGCTGGCCGACGGCATCACGGTGCGGGTCACCGTGCGGTCCAAGGACAAGGGCGGGCGGCTGGTCACCTGGCCCGGCCGGGTGACGCGGCTCGAGCCCGGCGGCGCGGAGTGGGCCGAGGTGGTCCCCGCGCTGCACGCGAAGCGCCTCAACGCGCACGACGGCGATGCGCAGCCGGAGCGGTGGGCGGCCCGGTCGGCGATCTTCCGGATCGAGCCGCAGGGCGCGCTGTTCGAGGGGCCGGGGCGTTACGGGAAAGGGTCGGGCGCGGCGCGATTAGCCGACTGCGCCGCCACGACGCGCTGATACGCCGCCGGTTCTCCGGCGCAGCGGGGCGCAGAACGGCCCGCCGCGTCGCACATGTCTGATTTAGTCGTCATATCTTAGTTTCCCGGCGGCTGGAAACGAGTGCGCGAGCTGGTCGGCGACGGGCTGCCGCCCTCGGACTCGCTCGCGGAGGCGCTGGCCGAGGAGCTCGGCGTCGCGGTGGCGGTCGGGTGGTGCGCCGACGCGCTGGCCGAGGGCGGGGCCGAGGTCGCGGTCGCGCTGTCCACCGGCTGGTATCCGGTGTCCGCCGGGCTGGGGCTGGCGCTCGAGAGGACCACCAGGGCGTTGTCCAGGATCTGGCCGGGCAGCGGCGCTTGCACCGCGAGCCGCTCGTCGTAGCCGGTGAAGTCGATCCGGCCCTGGTAACTGCCGCCGGTCGGGGCGATCCGCACCAGGTACGGCTGCCCGTCCGTGGCGACCCACACCGACGCGCTGTGGCCGCCGGAGCCGGAGCCCTCGAGTTCGACCGCTGAGACGCCGTCCACGGTCTGCACCGGGCCCGTGGTCCAGGTCGCCGAGGTCTGCAGCAGCGCGTCGAGCAGGTAGCCGATCCGGGTGTCGTCGGCGAAGCCGGCGAACCGCGGGTCGTCCTGCGGGATCTGCACGTAGAGCCCGCCGAACCGGTCGCCGTCGTCGCTCGCGCCGACCGCCTGCCAGAACGAGTCCGGCTCGGCGGCCCACACCTGGTCGTCGATCCGCAACAGCTGGCTCGTCGCGCCGCCGACGGTGATGTCGCCGACCGCTCCGACCTGGGTGAACACCATGTCCATCGCGAAGCTGCCCGGGGTCGGCGCGGCCGCGGCCGAGGCGGCGTCCGGCTCGCCCGCCGGGTCCGAGCCGAGGGTGTCGGCCGGGACCGGGACGCCCTGCAGCGTGCCGGACATCTCGACCGCCGAGGCCGAGGAGGTGGCGTTGACCGCGGCGGCCAGGATCGCCTGCGGGTCCAGCTTGGTGATCCCGTTGCCCGCGTAGGGCCCGCCGGACGCGACCACCTGCTCCGGGCGGGCCGAGCGGTACGCCGGGTTGTCCGCCGAGCAGGAGGCAAGCACCACGGCCGCCGTGAGCGTCACGGCGACCGCCGCCGCCGGGGCGATGTACTTGCGCCGCGCTCTGCGCCGGGCGGCGGCAGCGTCGGCCGTCCCGTCGGGCCCGTCCGCCTCGGCCGGCGCGGCCGCCGCCTCTGGAGCCTCCGGCGCCGAGTCAGGGCTCTCAGGCGGCTCGGGCCGCTGCTGCGGCGGCTGCGGGCGGTCCGTGTCACCGGACTGGTTCGGGGAGCCGCCGGGCTGGGGAGAAGCGGCCGGGGCCGGGGTGTTGCGCACGAGTCCGGCAGTGTAGTCCCGAAGTGTGACTCCGGGCGCTCCGGTGGGCGCAAGCGCAGATCTGATCGGTGGTCAGCCGTTCCGCCTACCGTTACCCGGCCTCGACTTTCAGGAACGGGCACGGGCGCCATAGTGTTAGCCGAGAGAATGTCCACTGACCGGTTCGCGGTCAGATTGGGAGGCCGGACCGGCGGGAGGCATCGGGTTGAGCACCACCAGGACCCCGCCCCGCGTCTTCGTCTCGCATTTGGCCGGCCGAGCCGTGTTCGACCAGGACGGCGACCAGGTCGGCCGGGTGCGCGACATCGTCGCCATGCTGCCCGCCCCGCCGGACCGCCCGCGGGTGCACGGCCTGGTGGTCGAGGTCACCGGCCGGCGCCGGGTGTTCCTGCCGATGACCCGGGTCACCGCGATCGAGGCCGGCCAGGTGATCACCTCGGGGCTGATCAACATGCGCCGGTTCCAGCCGCGCCCCGGCGAGACGCTGCTGCTGGCCGAGCTGACCGACCGCCGGGTGCGGGTGATCTCGGACGACGTCGAGATGCGCGTGGTCGACCTGGCCATCGAGCAGAACCCGGCCAGCGACTGGGAGGTCGCCAAGCTCTTCCTGCAGCGCCCGACCAAGGGCCTGCGCCGGCGCGGCGAGACCCGCACGGTGGACTGGGAGGCGGTCCGCGGCATCGCCGAGGACGCCCCGGGCCAGGCGGCGGTCTCGCTGATCGCCTCGTTCGAGAAGCTGCGCCCGGCCGACATGGCCCGGGCCGTGCACGACCTGAGCCCCAAACGGCGCACCGAGGTCGTCGCGGCCCTCGACGACGACCGGCTCGCCGACGTGCTGCAGGAGCTGCCCGAGGACGACCAGGTGGAGATCCTGGGCGACCTTGGCATCGACCGGGCCGCCGACGTGCTGGAGGCGATGGACCCGGACGACGCGGCCGACCTGCTCGCCGAGCTGAACACGGACGATCAGGAGCGGCTGCTCGGCCTGATGGAGCCGGGCGAGGCGGCCCCGGTGCGCCGGCTGCTCAACTACGCCGACGACACCGCCGGCGGCCTGATGACCAGCGAGCCGATCGTGCTGCCCCCGGACGCGACGGTGGCCGAGGCGCTGGCCCGGATCCGGGTCCAGGAACTGACGCCGGCGCACGCGAGCCAGGTCTACGTGTGCCGTCCGCCGCTGGAGACGCCGACCGGCCGGTATCTGGGCATCGCGCACTTCCAGCGGCTGCTGCGCGACCCGCCGTCCACCCTGGTCAGCAGCGCCCTGGACACCGGCATCGAACCCCTGCGCCCGGACGCGCCGCTGCACGCGGTGACCTCCTTCATGGCCACCTACAACCTGGTGGCAGCCCCCGTGGTGGACGAGGCCGGGCACCTGCTCGGCGCGATCACCGTCGACGACGTCCTCGACCATGTGCTGCCCGCGGACTGGCGGGAGCGCGACCTGCACGAGGTGGGTGAGCCGCATGGCGACTGAGCCGGACCGCACCCGGCGGACGCGCCGCGCACCGCTCTTCCCGCGCAGCGAGCCGCCGCGGCTGGACCAGCCGCGGGCGCTGCGCCGCTCGCCCAACCTGCGCGCACAACTGGACTCGGACAAGTTCGGCCAGTGGTCGGAGGACATCGCCCGGTTCTTCGGTACCGCGCGCTACCTGGGCATCCAGTCGATGATAGTGATCATCTGGATCGTGCTGAACATCATGGTCTGGACCCGGACGTTCCGCTGGGACCCGTACCCCTTCATCCTGCTGAACCTGGCCTTCTCCACCCAGGCCGCCTATGCCGCCCCGCTGATCCTGTTGGCCCAGAACCGCCAGGCGGACCGGGACAAGGTGCAGATCGAGCAGGACCGGCAGCGCGAGGAGCAGTCCATCGCGAACACCGAGTACCTGGCCCGCGAGGTGGCCTCGCTGCGGCTGGCGGTCAACGAGGTGGCCACCCGGGACTTCATGCGCTCCGAGCTGCAGGCACTGCTCAAGGAGCTGGACGGGGCCGGGCCCGGGCACGAGGCCGAGCGGCGCCGCGCGGCCGCCGCCGAGCGCGGCTCCGGCCAACGCGGTGTCGGGCGACCGGTCGACGGCGCATAGCATGGACGCCATGCGCGAGAAGACGACGAACGCCGCGGCCGCGCCGACCCGGGAACAGGTCCGCGCCGCACTCGACACGGTCCAGGACCCGGACATCCGCCGGCCGATCACCGAGCTGGACATGGTCAAATCGGTCCTGGTCAACGCGGACGGCTCGGTCGACGTCGCGATCTTCCTGACCATCTCCGGCTGCCCGCTCAAGGACCGGCTGCGCTCGGACATCACCGCGGCGGTGTCGGCGGTCCCCGGCGTGACCGCGGTCCGGGTCGAGATGGACGTGATGAGCCCCGAGCAGCGCCAGGCGCTGCAGTCCAAGCTGCGCGGCGGCCGGGTGGAGCGGGATATCCCGTTCGCCCAGCCCGGCTCGCTGACCCGGGTCTACGCGGTGGCCTCGGGCAAGGGCGGGGTCGGCAAGTCCTCGGTGACGGTGAACCTCGCCGCGGCCATGGCGGCCGGGGGGCTGAAGGTCGGCGTCGTGGACGCGGACATCTACGGCCACTCGGTGCCGCGGATGCTCGGCGTGACCCAGAAGCCGACGCAGGTGCAGGACATGATCATGGCGCCGATCTCGCACGGCGTGCGGGTCATCTCGATCGGCATGTTCACCCCGGGCAACGAGCCGGTGGTCTGGCGCGGCCCGATGCTGCACCGGGCGCTGCAACAGTTCCTGGCCGACGTCTACTGGGGCGACCTGGACGTGCTGCTGCTCGACCTGCCGCCCGGCACCGGCGACATCGCGATCTCGGTGGCGCAACTGGTGCCGAGCGCGGAGATCCTGGTGGTCACCACGCCGCAACAGGCGGCGGCCGAGGTCGCCGAGCGGGCCGGCACGATCGCGCTGCAGACCCGGCAGCGGATCGCCGGCGTGGTCGAGAACATGTCCTGGCTGCCGTGCCCGCACTGCGGCGAGAAGGTGGACGTGTTCGGCTCGGGCGGCGGCGAGGCCGTGTCCGAGGCGCTGACCCGGGCGGTCGGCGCACCGGTGCCGCTGCTCGGCCAAGTGCCGATCGACGTGCGGCTGCGCGAGGGCGGCGACAGCGGCGAGCCGCTGGTGCTGACCGACCCGGACAGCCCGGCGGCAAAGGTCCTCCAGACAGTCGCGGACCGGCTCGCCAAGCAGTCGCGCGGCCTGGTCGGCCGCTCGCTCTCGCTGAGCCCGGCCGGCCGCTGACGCCGCGTCAGAACTCGTAGCCCGCCGGATCGGCCCGGGTGAACGCGAGCGAATACGCCGACACGCCACGCCCATACGCGGCCAAGAGCGCGTTGTGCACCGCGGCTACGGCGACCCAGCCGTACTCGCTCTCCCGGTAGTGGAAGACCTGCGGGGCGCGGTCCACGGTCAGCGTGAGCAGCCGCCAGGGCTCGTCGCCGAGCCGGTCGGCCACCCGGGCGGCCAGCTCCCGCTGCTGGTCGATCCATCTCTGCCGCAGCGCCGCATCGAGATGCCAGGGCAGCTGGTCGTCCACCAGGCCGATACCCGCTACAGCCGCAACGGTGGCGACAGTCGTGGCCTCGAGATGCCCGGCCGCGGCAGGACGGCGCGGCAGCGCAAGCATCGTGATGACGGTAACGGCGCGCCGCTGCGGGTTCTCCCCGGGGCGCCCGGCCGGGCGGTCGCCGTGCTCAAGTGTGCCGTACTGCACCGTGCCGTCGGGGTCCCGACGCAGCGTGCCGAGCCGCCGGGGGCCGTGCCATCCTTCATCGAGCCCGTACCAGGGCAGCCGCGCAGTGCGAAAATCCTCCGCGCTCAAGCGGCGCGGCCGCGGCCCCTGCTCCGTTCCGGGCGCCTGACGGGGGCTCGGGTCCGGCACGGTGCGGGTCACGGGGCTGCTCCGGGAGGATTCGGGCTATGTGGCGTCCTCGTCGAACGGAGGACGCTCACCGGCCGGGAGGGTCGGGGGGGTGGATCGGCGCGGGCTCGGCACCTCGCCGTTGGCGCCGTTGACGCTGAGCGAGTCGCGCAGGTCGCTGTTCAGATCGTCGCGCAGACCGCGCAGCATCTCGCTCTCGCCGAGCAGGTTCTTGCGCACGAAGTTCTTCGGGTTCAGGTCTTCCAGGCCTATGTCCCCGAACTCCGGCCCGAGCTCCTTGCGCAGGTCGCTGCGGGCCGACTCGCTGAACGCCCGGACCTGCCGCAGGAACCTGGCCGCACTCGCCGCCGCCTGGGGCAGCTTGTCCGGCCCGAACAGCACCACGGCCATGCCGAGCAGCACGATTATCTCGAGCGGGGACAGGTCGAAGAACATCGCTCGCTCCGGCGGGGCATGAGGTGGGCTGGCTATACCAAGAGTAGCCGCCTGAACAGCACCTCCGACAGAGGCCACCGCGGCGGGTCGAAGACAGAGACCGTGCAGATACCGACATTGGAGCGACAGATCGCGCAGCGTCGCCTTTGCTTCTCTCGAAACCCACCCAGCGACAACCGCCACCGGCCAACGCAAGCCGCCCCAGCTGGAACCCATGCCGGGGGTCCAGGGGTTTACCCCTGGCGTGGAGGCTTCCTCCCGAGACCCCCCGCCCATGACCTCCAGCGGCCCGCGCCACCCGCTCACGCTGGAACCCGTGCCGGGGGTCCAGGGGGTTCACCCCCTGGCGTGGGGGTCGAAGGGGGCCGGGCCCCCTTCAGCAAACGGCGCAGCCGCCGCCCCCGGGCCGGAGCGAAGCTTGGCCAGGGGGGCGGTCAGGCAAGCCGACGCCTAAGCCAGCAACCTGGCTATCCGCCCGAACTCAGCCATCCCGGCGCCCTGCGGCCCGGTGCCGCGGAACTCCAGCTCCGCCGCGTCCCGCCCGGTGGCATAGGGCTCGCCGGGCGGATCGCCGATCGGGCGCAGGCCGACGGCGAACTCGGGCAGGAAGGCGCTGGAACGGCCGAGGAATCCGCCGAGTTGCGGGGAGCGCTGCTGGTTCTGGCCGGGGCCCGGTCCGTCGCCGCGGCCGAGGCCCCGGCCGCCGCTCGGCGGGTCGGTCGGGCGGTCCGCCTGCGGGATCTGGAACAGCGCGGCCATCAGCCGGGCCGAGGGCTCCGGCATCGGCATCGCGGCCAGGTCGCTCTTCAGGGCCCGCTCGGACTCGACCAGCGTGCGGCAGGCCGCACAGCCGGCCAGGTGCGCCAGCACGCGGTCGCGGTCGTCGTGTGCGAGTTCGCCGTCCACCAGTGCCGCGAGGCGCGTGCCGAGATGGTCGTTGAATCGACTGATCACCGGGACCCCATCCCCCCGAGCGTGCGCTCGTTCGGATCTTCCTCTGGTTCGAAGGCCGGGGGCAGGATCCCGGCCGGCTCGGGCCCGCCCGCCGCGGCGCTCCGGCTGCGGGCGCGCTGCTGGGACGGGGCCCGGTGCGCCAGCGCGGCGCGCAGCTGGCTGCGGCCGCGGTGGATGCGGGAGCGGACCGTGCCGAGCTTGATGCCTAGGGTCGCCGCGATCTCCTCGTAGGAGAGCCCCTCGATGTCGCAGAGCACGACCGCGGCCCGGAACTCGGGGGCCAGCGCGGCCAGCGCCCGCTCGATGTCGGCGTCCAGGTGGGTGTCGAAGTAGCTCTGTGCGGGCGACGGCTGCGAGCCGGGCAGGCGGTCGGCCGCGTCGTCGGCCAGCCCCTCGAACCGGATCTTGGCCTTGCGGCGCACCGAGTCGAGGAACAGGTTCGTGGTGATCCGGTGCAGCCAGCCCTCGAAGGTGCCCGGGGTGTAGCTGCTCAGCGAGCGGAAGACCCGGACGAACACCTCCTGGGTGAGGTCCTCGGCGTCGTGCCGGTCGCCGGTGAGGCGGTAGGCGAGCCGGTAGACGCGGGCCGAGTGGGTGCGCACCACCTCGTCCCAGGAAGGCGGCGTCCACTCGGGCGCCGGGTCGTCCTCGAAGAAGGCCGTCTCGACCGCGTCGGGCTCGACGGTGTCGCCGCCGGCTGTGCCAGTGCCTGTGTCGTTCCTGCCTGTGTCGTACCTGCGAATAGCGCTGATCTCGGGGCCGAGCCGTTCCGGCGGATCCCCGTAGTAACGCGCCTCGCCACTCCCCGTCCCGGACCCGGCCGCCCGGCCTTCGAACTCGGCCTCGCCGAAGCCTCCACCGCCCCCGAGCGTCACGGCACTACCTCCTCGTCGTTCGAGTACCGCTGCCGTGACCACAATAGCCTCCAGATATATCGCAAAGGCTGAGAACGGTCTGTGAAACTTGACACGGTCCGACTCAATCCGCGAAGCGTATCCGAACGCCTTCGCGTGCATGGCCTGGACCTGTGGTTTCACCGCCGCCGCCCGCTGTCCGTCGCCGAGAAGAACGGCCCGCGGCCGCTCCGGGTTCCCCGGGGCGCGCGGGCCGGGCGGGCGCGGGATGGCGCCCCCGGACAACTGCGGGAGTGGCAGGTCTCGATCGGGCGGTCGGCGCCGGGCGGCCGGCTGGCCGGCGGTGAAGCCCGCGGCGGCCGGCGGCGCCGACCGGTCGGCTATCCGACGACCTGCTTGAGCTTGTCGCCGAGGGCGCTGGCCTCGTCCGGCGACAGTTCGACGACGAGACGGCCGCCGCCTTCGAGGGGAACGCGCATCACGATGCCGCGCCCCTCCTTGACCACTTCGAGCGGGCCGTCGCCCGTCCGCGGCTTCATCGCCGCCATGCTCGTTCCCCTTCCTCGTCGGATGGCACACTGCCGGCAGCTGTGCGCCAGACCTTCTCACAAGCACAGACCCATGAGTATTCACGACTCGCGAGCGCTGTAACTCCGGGTACCGCCGGGCCGGGTCGCGTTCAAGCGCGCACAAGGCGCGCGCACACCCTTGACCGAGCATCATTATCTCGCACGTCACCGGCAGTGGGACAACACAACTTGAGAACAAGCTGGCTTAGTGCGTTACCGCCGGGTAACTTGTTCGCGTGGACTCCGACAACTCCGGCACCGCCGCCGCGGGCTCCGCGGCGGGGAATTCTCCCGCCGCCGACGGCGCGTCACCTGTCCGCTACGAGACCGACGGCGCAGTCGCCACGATCACGTTCAACAGGCCGGACGCGATGAACGCGCTCGACACCGCGACCAAGGAGGCGCTGCTCGCCGCGCTGCGCAAGGCGTCCGGCGACGAATCCGTGCGCGCGGTCGTGCTGACCGGGACCGGCCGGGCCTTCTGCGTCGGCCAGGACCTGCGCGAGCACGTCCAGAACATGGCTAAGGGCGTGGGCATCTCCACCACCGTGCGGGAGCACTACAACCCGATCGCCACCACGATCGCGCAGATGCGCAAACCGGTCATCGCCGCGCTCAACGGCGTGGCGGCCGGCGCCGGCGCGGCCTTCGCGTTCGCCTGCGACCTGCGGATCGCCGCCGAGAGCGCGCGGTTCAACCTGGCCTTCGCGGGGGTGGCGCTGTCCGCGGACTCGGGGGCGTCGTGGACCCTGCCGCGACTGGTCGGGCAGGCCCGCGCGCTGGAACTGCTGCTGATGCCCGAGACCATCGCGGTGCGCCGCGCGCAGGAACTCGGCCTGGTGACCGAGATCGTGCCCGACGACCAGCTGGCCGAACGGGCTGCGCAGCTCGCCGCCCGGCTCGCCGAAGGCCCGACGGTGTCCTATGCGGCGCTGAAGGAATCAGTCATGTTCGGCGCATCGCACACGCTGCTCGAGACGCTGGAGTTCGAGGACGCGAAGCAGACCGAGTGCGGGTCCACGGCGGACCACCGCGAAGCGGTCGACGCGTTCCTGGCCAAACGGCCCGCGCACTACATCGGCAAGTAAGGCGCAGCGAGTACGGTCCGACTGTCGGTCAGGCCGTCAGGCCGGCCACGACTCCATGCCGTCCATGCCGTACACGGCGACGTGTCCGCGGTGTGCCTGACGCGCGATCTCGCGCAGGAACAGCCGCTTGCGGTCGGCGTATCCGTCGGGGTCGTTGCGGAACTCGCGGGCGAGGCCGCGCTTGAGCGCCGCGTAGCGGTCGCGCTGGCCCGCATCGTTCGTGAGGTATTGGACGAGCAACAGCTGGTCGTATTCGAGCACGCCGCCGGAGCGGCACACGTAGAGCCGCGTCTCGAACCGGATCGGCGGCACGCGCAGGACGCCGGCCCCGGCCCGGAACACCCGGTGGTCGGCCTCGCGCACCCAGAGGGTGAATCCGAGCTGCTCAAGGGCACCCCGGTACTCCTCCTCGGCCTCGGGTTCGGCCACCGAGACCTGGATGTCGAGCTGCGGCCGCCCGGGCAGGCCGGGTACCGCGGTGGACCCGATGTGGTCCACTCGGACGGCGCACTCGCCGAGCGCGTTGTGCAAGAGACGCGCGCAGCGGGCGAACCGATCGGGCCAGGCCTTGTCATACGACGCGAACTCGACCGGAGCCGGATCGCCAACCGCTACAGCGATGTCAACCGCCACTATCGAACACCTCCCGCCTGAGGTGTTGTCAGGAAACCGCGTCGGCGGCGCTACGTCAAGATGCATTTGCGCGGCGGCCGCCGGGCCGCTCGGCGCGATTGCGATTCCGAGCTGCGCGGCGATGCGGAGGAGGGTCCGGAAAGAATCGTCAGCCCATCGGGTCGGCGCCGGATTCCGCGGCCGGACCCGGCGCACCGCCCTCGGATCCGGAGGTCTCCGCGGCGCCGGCCGACGTGGCCGAGGCACTGGATTCGCCGTCCTCGGCGTATGCCGCGACCGTCGCGGGCGAGGTGTATTCGTACTCCGGGGCCGGCGAGCCGGCCTCCTCCCCGCCGTCCGGCTCGCGCCCCTCGAGCTCGGCGATCCGCCGCTCGCGCAGGTCGATCTCGTGGGCGAGCCGGTCGAGCACGTCGTCGACCTCGTCCATCCGGTAGCCGCGCACGCCGACCGAGAAGCGGACCCGGTCCACGTGGTCGCGGTCGAGCAGCCCGTTCTCCGGCAGCGCGAGGTCGGGTCTATCCGGGGCCGGCTCCGACATGTGTCCTCCCCCGCCGACCGCGATCCAGCCGACGGCGGCGAGCAGCGCCACGATCACTACGAGCTGGAACCAGAACACCGTCTCACTCGCCTCTGCACTCGCCTGTCCGACCCCTCGGCGCCGCCGTGCCGCTGCGCGCACGCCTGGGTTAGCCTGCCGCAGAAGCATAGGGCCTAGGTCATGACGAGGGGCAGATGTCTCAGGCAGCGTTCAGATTGGGGCCGCACTTATTCGCCGAGGGCGAGATGGCGGTCATGGCGATCGTGAATCGCACGCCGGACTCGTTTTACGACAAAGGCGCTACTTATACGCGTGATGCGGCGATGGATCGCGTGGCGCAGGCAGTTGACGAAGGCGCGCGGATCATCGACATCGGCGGCGTGAAAGCCGGCCCCGGACAGTTGGTGGACGCCGTGGAAGAGATAAGGCGCACAGCACCGTTCGTCGAGGCGGTGCGCGAAGGCTTCCCAGACGTGGTGATCTCCGTCGACACGTGGCGCGCAGAAGTGGGCGACGTGGTGTGCCGGGCCGGTGCGCATCTCCTTAATGACGCCTGGGGCGGCTATGACCCGGGTCTGGCCGAGGTGGCCGCGCAGCATGGCGTGGGCCTGGTGTGTATGCACACCGGCGGCGCTGAGCCGCGCACGCGCCCGCATCGAGTGCAATACGCCGATGTGATGGCTGATGTGGTGCGCCAAACAAAGGAGCTGGCGGATCGCGCGGAGGCGCTCGGTGTGCCGCGTGAGTCGATCCTGGTCGATCCGGGGCACGACTTCGGCAAGAACACCCGGCACTCGCTGGAGGTGACCCGGCGGCTCGGCGAGCTCGCCGCGCTGGACCGGCCGATGCTGGTCTCGCTCTCGAACAAGGACTTCGTCGGCGAGAGCCTGGACGTGCCGCTGGGCGGGCGGCTGACCGGCACCCTCGCGGCGACCGCGGTGTGCGCCTGGCTCGGCGCGCGCATCTTCCGCGCGCACGAGGTGAGCGAGACGAAGCAGGTCGTGGACATGGTCGCCGCGATCGCGGGATCGCGGCAGCCGGCAGTGGCCCGGCGCGGACTGGCGTGAGCGCCTGGGCCTGAGATGCCGCGCCGGACCGCGTGCCAGACTGGTCGCCATGATCGAGGCCGATGCGGCGACCGCGGATGATCTGCTCAAGGCCGACCGCGAACTGGTGTGGCACCCGTATGGTCCCCTCCCGGGTGATCAGGAGCCGCTGTTGGTCCATTCGGCCTCGGGCGTGCGGCTGGACGCGGAACTGCCGGATGGAACGCGCACCGAGCTGATCGACGCGATGTCGTCGTGGTGGGCTGCGATCCACGGCTACCGGCACCCGGCGCTCGACGCGGCCGCGCGGGGGCAGCTGGACCGGATGGCGCACGTGATGTTCGGCGGGCTGACCAACCGGCCGGCGGTCGAGCTGGCGCGGCGGCTGGTGGCGATCACGCCGGAGCCGCTGCGGCACGTCTTCCTGGCCGACTCGGGGTCGGTCTCGGTCGAGGTCGCGGTGAAGATGTGCCTGCAGTACTGGCGCTCGCTGGGCCGGCCGGGCCGGCGGCGGCTGCTGACCTGGCGCGGCGGCTACCACGGCGACACCTTTCATCCGATGTCGGTCTGCGACCCGGAAGGCGGTATGCACAGCCTGTGGCGCGGCGTGCTGCCCGAACAGGTCTTCGCTGACGCTCCGCCAGACGGGTTCGATGCGCCGGCCTCGGCCGAATACCTCACTCATATAGCGGACCTGATCGAGCGTCACCGGGACGAGCTCGCGGCGGTCATCGTCGAACCGGTGGTGCAGGGCGCCGGCGGGATGCGGTTCCACTCCCCCGCTTACCTGCTAGCGCTGCGGGAGTTGTGCGACGAGCACGGCGTACTGCTGGTCTTCGACGAGATCGCCACCGGATTCGGGCGCAGCGGAGCGTTGTTCGCGGCAGAGCACGCTGGTGTCTCGCCTGATGTGATGTGCGTGGGTAAGGCACTCACCGGTGGCTATATGTCTATGGCCGCAGCCCTGTGTACGACTCAGGTTGCTGAGGGCATCAGCCGGGGCGAGGTGCCGGTGCTGGCGCACGGCCCGACGTTCATGGGCAATCCGCTCAGCGCGGCCGTCGCCGGCGCTTCGATCGACACGCTGCTCGACCCGGCTGCGCGCGGCGGCGTCACCTGGCAGCAGGACGTGGCCCGGATCGAGGCGGCGCTGCGGGCCGGGCTCGCGCCGGCCCGCGACCTGGCCGGAGTCGCCGACGTGCGCGTGCTCGGCGCGATCGGGGTGATCCAACTCAAGCGGCCGGTGGACGTCTCGATCGCGACGCGCGCGGCGGTCGAGCGCGGCGTGTGGATCCGTCCGTTCCGCGACCTTATCTATACGATGCCGCCGTATATCACCGGGGACGGCGATCTCGGCGTGCTTTGCGACGCCCTGGTCGCGGCGGCCGAGGCCTCGTCGGCCTCGTGAGGCCGCCGGGACGACCCGCCGGACCCGCCGTCAGTCTCGCTGCTCCGCGGCGACCTTCTGCTCGAACGCCGCGTCCTCCTCGGCCTCGCGCTGCCCGTTCGCGCTGCGTATCAGCTCGACCGCCTCGGCCGGCGAGTCGGTCAGCGCGACCAGGTTCAGGTCGGCCGGCGAGGCCTTGCCCTCGGCGATCATGGTCTTCTGCAGCCAGTCCACCAGGCCGGACCAGTACGCCGTGCCGAGCAGCACGATCGGGAACGAGGTGACCTTGCGGGTCTGCACCAGGGTCAGCGCCTCGAACAGCTCGTCCATGGTGCCGAAGCCGCCGGGCAGCACCACGAAGCCCTGCGCGTACTTCACGAACATGGTCTTGCGGGCGAAGAAATAGCGGAAGTTGACCCCGAGGTCGACGTACTCGTTCAGGCCCTGCTCGAACGGCAGTTCGATGCCGAGCCCGACGGAGGTGCCGCCGCCCTCGACCGCGCCGCGGTTGGCCGCCTCCATGGCGCCGGGGCCGCCGCCGGTGATCACCGCGTAGCCGGCCTGGGCCAGCAGCCGGGCCACCTCGACGCCCTGCCGGTATTCCTCCTGCTCCGGCCGGGTGCGGGCGGAGCCGAACACGGCGACCGCCGGGCCGAGCTCGGCCAGCGCGCCGAAGCCCTCGACGAACTCCGCGGTGATCCGGTGGACCCGCCACGGGTCCGAGTGCAGCCACTCGGTCGGGCCGCGGCTGTCGAGCAGCCGCTGGTCGGTGGTGGACTCCGGGACCTGGCCGCGGCGCAGGACCACCGGCCCGCGGAAGCGCTCGCCGTTGACCCGCCGTGCTGCCGCCGGTCGTGGCGGCTTTTGTGCCTGTGCCTCAATCTCCTGCTGAGGCTTCATATCTTCATTCATCACCACAACGGTACTCCGGACGCGGCGAACGGTCGGCCAATCACCGGTCGACACGAGGTGAAACGGATGCTTATACGAAAGTTGGGACTGCTGGGACGAACCGAAACAACCAGACCTACAAAACCCGTCCGCCAATCGCGGGGGCTTTGGGGATATCGCGCCCCGGCTAATTACAGCGCGGGTACGTTAGCCGGGCGTGCCGCAATCGGCTCGGGCGGGTCCGCTGTGGCGGGGCCCGGCGTGGCGGGACCTGGGGCGGCCGGACCGGCCACGTGGTCCGACAGCCAGGAGAAGGCCTGCGGCTCGACGGCCTGCCAGACCCCGCGGTTGTGCCCGCCGTGCTGCGAGATCAGCAGATCGACGCCGACCGGCGAGACCGCCGACCGGCTCATCGCGTCCGCCTCCGCGGCGGTCGAGCCGTCCTGCCGGGTGCCGGTCAGCAGCAGCGCGACCGGCTCGGGCTGGGGGTGGCGGATCAGCCAGATCGGCGAGTTGGACCGGTAGGCCTCGGTGCCCGGCCTGAGCAGGTTGCCGTCCGGGTGGTCGTCGCCGCTCAGCGAGACGCCCGCGGCGTATTGGCCCGGATACTGCAGCGCGAGCTTCGCGGCGCACAGGCCGCCCTCCGAGAAGCCCATCAGGCCCCAGTCGGCGCGCCCGGACCCGGCCCGGAACGAGGTCTCGACCAGTTCCGGCACGTCGCCGGCGAGCCAGGTGGCGACCCGGGGGCCGCCGGGGATGTCCGAGCAGTCCGGGTTGTTCGGCGGGTCGACGTTGATCGCGGCGGAGACCAGGATGAACGGGTGCGCGGCGCGGTCGGCCACGGCCGCGGAGAGGAACTGCGGCGCGGCCATGGCGAGCAGCCAGGCGGACGGCGAGCCGGGCGCCCCGGACAGCAGCTGGACGACCGGGAAGTCGCTGCCGGCGTATGCGGGCTCGAAGTACTGCGGCGGCAGCCAGACCAGCACCTCGCCGGTGATCCTGGACCGGTCCCCGGTCACCGTCGCGACGTAGGCGCCGGAGACCTTCGGATAGGGCTTGAACAAATGTGCGTTGACCAGGTCGCCGGCCCCGGTCGCGGAGCCGCCGGCCGGGGCGTGGCCGGTCTGCCCGCCCGGGGCCGCGGCCGGGCGGGCCTCGACGATCCGGCCCGGGGTTCCGTCCCGGCCGAGCAGGTCCGACCACGAGTCGTAGAGCTGGAACGAGTTGTTGATCAGCAGGCCGGCCAGGAGCACCGCAGTGGCCTGACACAGCTCGATCATGGCCAGCCGCAGCGCGATGCGCACCGCGCGCGGGCCGCGCAGCCGGTTCCAGAGCAGCACCGTGCCGAGCGGCAGCACGAACGCCGCGGCGAGCGCGGCGTCGAAGAAATACCTGCTCGTCAGACCCATCGCGGCGCCACGCTCCTGTTCCCGTCCCGGCCGGGCTGACCTGCCGGGCCGGCGCCGCTCAGGCCAGGTTGAGCCACCCGAGCAGGAAGGCCTCGGCGGCGCGGACCTTGGCCAGGTCGACGTGCTCTTCGCGAGTGTGCGCCAGGTTGGGGTCGCCGGGGCCGTAATTCACCGCAGGTACACCCAAACCGGCGAATCTTGCCACGTCGGTCCAGCCGTATTTCGCCCGCGGCGGCGTGTCGAGCCGTCCGGCGAACGCGGCGGCCAGCGGCAGGTCCAGGCCGGGGCGGGCGGCCGGGGCGCTGTCGACGACCTCGACCTCGAAGCCCGCGAACACCTCGCGCACGTGGTCTGCGGCCTGCGCCTCGGTGCGGTCCGGCGCGAACCGGTAGTTGACCGTGACCACGCAGGTGTCCGGGATGACGTTGCTGGCGACGCCGCCGGTGATGGCGACCGCGTTGAGCCCTTCGTGGTAGCGCAGCCCTTCGACCTCCGGTTCGCGCGGCTCGTATTCGGCCAGGCGGGCCAAGATCGGCGCGGCGCGATGGATGGCGTTCTCGCCGAGCCAGGAGCGGCCGGAGTGGGAGCGCCGGCCGGAGGTCGTGACGGTCACCCGCAGCGTGCCCTGGCATCCGCCCTCGATCAGGCCGTCAGTGGGCTCGAGCAGCACGGCGAAGTCGCCGGCCAGCCGGTCGGGGTGCTGGCGGGCGATGTGGCCGAGGCCGTTGCGGGCCGCCTCGACCTCCTCGCAGTCGTAGAACGCGAAGGTCAGGTCGTGCTCGGGCATGGGGCCGTCCGCCGCACCGACCGCGGCGGCGGCCTTGAGCTGCACGGCGACGCCGCTTTTCATGTCCGACGTGCCGCAGCCGTAAAGCGTGTCGCCCTCAAGGCGTGAAGGCACGTTGTCCGCGATAGGCACGGTGTCGATGTGCCCGGCCAGCACGACCCGCTGCGGTAGGCCGAACGAGGTACGGGCAATGATGTTGTTGCTGAACCGATCCACCGTCAGGCGCGGCAGCGCGCGCAGCGCGGTCTCGATTGCGTCGACGAGTTGCTCCTCCTCGCCGCTGACCGAGGGGATGTCGACCAGCGCGACCGTCAGCGCATCGGCGCCCAGCGCCAGATCGAGCCCGGCCCGGGCCGGCGCGCCCGGCATCAGGCGCCGACGCCGTGGTCGCGCAGGATGTCGTTGAGCTGGAGCTTGTCGTGCTGCCCGCCCTCGCCGAGCCGCTTGAGCACCAGCACGCAGGGGGTGCCGAACTCGCCGCCGGGGAACTTCCTGACCCGGGTCGAGGAGACGCAGACCGACCAGGCCGGGGCCTCGCCGCGGGGCAGCTCGTCGCCGGTCTCCGCGTCGTAGACGTGGGTCGACTGAGTCAGGATCGTGCCGGCGCCCAGCTTCGCGCCGCGGCGCACCCGGGCTCCCTCGACCACCATCGAGCGGGAGCCGACGAACGCGTCGTCCTCGACCACGACCGGCACCGCGTTCGGCGGCTCGAGCACGCCGCCGATGCCGACGCCGCCGGAGAGGTGGACGTTGCGGCCGATCTGGGCGCAGGACCCGACGGTGGCCCAGGTGTCGACCATGGAGCCGGAGTCCACGTAGCCGCCGATGTTCGTGAACGAGGGCATGAGCACGACGCCGGGCGCGAAGTAGCTGCCCCAGCGGGCGATCGCGCCGGGCACGACCCGCACCCCGTCGAAGGTGGTCTTCAGCGGCATCCGGTCGTGGAACCGGAAGTCCCCGGCGTTCGACTCGGCCATCTCCAGCACCTTGAAGGCCAGCAGGATGGCCCGCTTGGCCCGCTCGTCCACCACGACCTCGTCACTCGCCGGGTCGACCCGGGCCACCCTCGCCGCACCGGTGTCGAGCAGGTCGACCGCTCCGGTGACGATCCCGCGCGCGGCGGTGTCGGCCGGGGAGAGCTGCGCCCGGCGGTCCCAGAGTTCGTCGATCTCGGCAGGCAGGGGGCTGGAGAGTGTCTCGCTCATGGACGCAAACATTAGTGCCTGTCTGTGACACTGCCCGAACCGCGGCAGGTCACGCATCGCGTACGGTAACCGGAGAGACCCAGAACCCGATCATCGAACACCGAGCGAGGGGAACCGTGCCGAGCAGCGCCGCAGGGATGGAGCAGGATGCGGCGCCCTCCGGCGGCCGCTGGGGCGGCTGCATCGTCGCGGCCGTGGTGGTCGTGGTGGTCGGCGGGCTGCTCACGTTGGCCGGCTTCTGGATCTACCACAAGGTGACCGGGCTGCCTCTGTTCAGCGCGACGGGGTGCACCGTGAACGCCTCGGGCAGCTCCTCCGGCACCGTGAGCCTGGACCTGGACCAGGCGCAGAACGCCTCGACGATCGCCGCGGTGGGCATCAAGAACGGCGTGCCGGGATACGGCATCGAAGTCGCCGAGGCGACCGCGATCCAGGAGTCGAAGCTGGTGAACATCAGCTACGGGGACCGCGACTCGCTGGGCCTGTTCCAGCAGCGGCCGTCCGAGGGCTGGGGCACCGCGACCCAGATCATGGACCCGGTCTACTCGTCGACCGCGTTCTACAGCGCGCTGCTGAAGATCTCCGGCTGGCAGCAGATGTCGGTGACCGACGCGGCGCAGGCGGTGCAGAACTCCGGCGACCCGAACGCGTACGCGGCGCACGTGACCGAGGCGTCCGTGCTGGCCTCCGTGTTCAGCGGCGCGACCGGGGCGGGGGTGACGTGCACGCTGGACAACCCGTCGTTCCCGACCCAGACCAAGTCGCCGTCCGCGCTGCTGACGGCCCGCGGCCAGACGCTGCTGGACACCATGCGGTACCAGTTCGGCGACTCGAACGTCGGGACGGTCACCGGGATCGCCGCGAACGGGCTCTCCTTCAACGTCTCGGTGCCCGGCTCCGTGACGGGGACTCAGGCGACTCAGCTGGCCTGGGCGTACGCGAACTGGAGCGCGGCGCAGGCGGAGTACCTCGGCGTGGCGCAGGTGGACTGCGGCGGGAGTTCGTGGACGGACACGTCGGGCACGCACGGCTGGTCGAGCTCCAGTAGCAGCACGGCGGCGGCCGCGGGGTCGGACCCGGTGGCGATCTCGATGGTGACCGGCGGCTGAGCCGGCCCCGGCGTCCCGTCCGCTCCGGTTCGGAGCGCGCAGCTCATCGGACTGTGGTTCATCCGACCGGCCGCATGATGCAGTCATTGGACGACTCGGCCATCTCGCCATTTCGCTCTGTTATCACTTCGTTATTACATTGACCCGCAACTTTCGGCGCGTCCAAACGATGGGCACAGTGATGACCACTGCGATGAGCACGGCGGTGCGATAAGCATCAGCCACTCACTATCTGCAGCATTCGCCGACCAGTTTCGAGGTGCACGATGCCCAATCGTCCGCGCGGGGCCCATGCTGCGCGGCGCGGGAACGGCTCCCTTGCGGGCCCCTCCCACGCACGCCGTGCCGCGCCCGCCACCGCCGACGCAGCTATCGCCGACGGTGCCATCACTGATTCGGCGGCCCTGCCGCGTGCGGCTGCTCGCCGGGCCATCATCGTGCTCGCAGCTGTGGCCACACCTCTGATCTGCGTCGGCGCCGCGCAGGCCCTGCCGGTGCCGACGCTCGGCGCGCCGTCCGACAACGGCTTCTCCTCAGGCGTCCAGGCCGCCTCGATGGGCCAGGCTGCGCTCGACCGCGCCTCGGCCGCGCTGCCGAACGGGCGCGACGCCGAAGGCGCGGGCCCCGAGGCCGACTTCGCCATGCCGGTCGAGATGATGCAGGCCGTCAGCCCGCTGATGAACGGCAATCTGGCCCGGCACGCGGCGCGGAACCTGGACGACGGCGCGCACGCGACGGTCGGGCAGCTCACCGGCCAGGTTCAGATGCAGCAGGTCGTCCCCCAGGTGATGCAGGAACCGAACGGGTCGCTGAAGCCGGCCCCGGGGCTGCCGGGCCCCGGCGCGATCGGCGAGCTCTCGCAGAACCTGACGCCGCAGGCCCACAGGCTGACCGGCGTGGCCGACGCGCAGACCGGTTCGCTGCTGGCCGATGTGGACCAGAGCAGAATGCCGACCGTCGGGGACGTGAGCGGCGGCCTGGCGAACACCCCGCTGCCCGGTTTCGGCACCGTACACGGGCTGACCGGGTCGCTTCCGGTCGACTCGATGCTCAGCTCGAGCGGCATGGCCACCGGCACGCTGGACAACATCAGTGACCTGTGAATAGTCGGCGCGCTACGAACATCGAGCGATAAATATCAGATCACTGACGGCTTGGTCGGTGATCGTGTAGCGGACGCAGAACGAAATTGGGAATTCCATCTGATGATCCGATATCGGACGACCCGGCCCGGCGCCGCCAAACATGACTTTACCGAAACGTTACCGGCTTGGGCCGAAACCTCACCGGTGTTCGACTCGTAATTTCTATGACGGCGGAATTCCGACGACACCGTCGGAGCCGGGTCGCTGAGCCGGCCCCCGCCTTCCCCGCCCGCCCGGTTGCGCGGCGGGCGGACACCGGGAACGGCCCCGGAGAACCGTGCCCTGCCGCGCAACTCCGATTGTTCCGACTCGGCAGGGAAGACACCGCGCACCGCGCCGGACGGACGGCCGCGCGACGACCCATCGAACGCTATCCAACGGAATGAGAGACATGATGAGCCACGTCGGACGCCGGATCGCCACCACCGCGGCGGCGGCCGCAGCCGTCGCCCTGCCGATCGCGGCCGCCGGATCGGCGTTCGCCGACACCACCGGGCTGCCCGTCGCCGGCCTGGCCCAGGGACTTCCGGTGGCCGGCCTGCCGAGCGTCGGCGACCTGGGCGGCGTCAGCGGCCTGACCAGCGGCATCGCGCCGCTCGGCAGCCTGACGCAGGGCGTCAACTCCCCGCTCGGCGACCTGGGCAGCGGCAACGGCCTGTCCGGCGTGACCGACCAGCTGGCCGGTCAGTCGGTGTCGAGCCTGCCGGTGGTCGGCCCCATGGCCGGCAACCTGCCGGTCGCCAACAGCCTCACCGGCGCTCCGCAGAACGCGCCGGCCACCGCCGCGCCCGCTGCCGCCAACCCGCTGGGGAACGCCATCTCGGCCCCGCAGCAGCAGGCCGCGGCGGCCGGCGCGCAGGCCGTGCAGGACTACACCGGCAAGCACCGCAAGTAGGACTTTCGCACCACGCACATCGGAGTGCGTAAAAGCCGCGGCCCGCGGAGCGCTTGTTTGAGGCGTTCCGCGGGCCGCGGTGCTGTCGAGATGTGGCTGTCGGGCTGTGGCTGTCGGGATGCGCCGGAAAGGACCATGCCGCCGTGTCAGCGGACTGCGCCCAAAGATGCGGTCACCCGGCGAGGCGAACGGCGGCGGAGGCGATCCGCTCGTCCGAGGCGGTCAGCGCGAGGCGCACGTGGTGCTCGCCGCCGCGGCCGTAGAACTCGCCCGGCGCGGCCAGGATCCCGCGCTCGGCCAGATGGGCGACGGTGTCCCAGCAGTCCTCCGGCCGGCCGTCCACCAGTCGGCTGGCCCACAGGTAGAGGCCCGCCTCGGAGTGGTCGATGCGGAAACCGGCGGCCTGCAGCGCGTTGCGCAGGACGACGCGCCGGGAGCGGTAGCGCTCCTTCTGCTCTGCGGCGTGCGCGTCGTCGTCGAGCGCCGCGATCGAGGCGGCCTGCACCGGGGCCGGGACCATCATCCCGGAGTGCCGGCGCACGGCGACCAGCTCCGCCACCGCGGCCGGGTCGCCGGCCACGAACGCCGAGCGGTAGCCGGCCAGGTTGGACCGCTTGGACAGCGAGTGCAGCGCGAGCACGCCGGCCGGGGAGCCGCCGGTGACGTCGGGGTGCAGCGCGGAGACCGGCGCCTCGCCCTCCCAGCCCAGCGTGATGTAGCACTCGTCCGAGACGACCAGCGCGCCGAGCGCGCGGGCCTGCTCGACCACGGCGCACAGCACGGCGGCCGAGAGGACCCGGCCGTGCGGGTTGCCCGGCGAGTTGAGCCAGACCAGCCGGATCCGGCCGGCGTCCGGGCCGGCCCCGGCGGCCGCGGACCAGTCGCCGGCCAGCTCGTCGTCGCCGAGCGGGACCGGCCGCGCCCCGGCCAGCAGCGCGCCGACCTCGTAGGTCGGGTACGCCGGCACCGGATAGGCGACCGCGTCGCCGGGGCCGAGGCCTAGCAGCGCCGGCAGCGCCGCGACGAGCTCCTTCGAGCCGATCGCCGGCATGATCGCCGCCGGGTCGACGTCGACGCCGAGGGCCCGGCTCATCCAGCCGGACGCGGCCTCGCGCAGCCGCGGCCGCCCGTGCACGGTCGGATAGCCCGGCGCGTCGGCGGCCTCGGCCAGCGCCCGGCGCACCACGGCGGGCGTCGGGTCGACCGGCGTGCCGACGGACAGGTCGACCGCCCCGTCGGGGTGCGCCCGCGCCCGGTCGCCGAACGGCTCGAGCCGGTCCCACGGGAACTGCGGCAGCCGCGCGCTGACCGGCGCGACGCCGGGCAGCGGCGCGGCGGCGGTCGACGCCGCGGCCGACGGCATGCCGCTCAGTGTTCCGCGGCCTGCGCCTGCGGCGGCAGCGCCGAGATGATCGGGTGGTCCTTGGCGATCATGCCGAGCTTGGAGGCGCCGCCGGGCGAGCCGAGGTCCTCGAAGAACTCCACGTTGGCCTTGTAGAAGTCCTTCCACTGCTCCGGGGTGTCGTCCTCGTAGAAGATCGCCTCGACCGGGCAGACCGGCTCGCACGCCCCGCAGTCCACGCACTCGTCCGGATGGATGTACAGGGACCGCTCGCCTTCATAAATGCAGTCGACCGGGCACTCTTCGATGCACGCCTTGTCCTTGACATCCACACAGGGCAACGCGATGACGTAAGTCACGTCCGGGTCCTCCTGGCTCCGGGTCGGGTCCGCGAGCGGTCCGCGAACTGCCGTAGGTGCGTGAGCACCTTGGTTACTCTCTCAGCTGTAGGGCGCCGCGCGTAGGTGCGTCGCGCTACAAGTATCCCGCGCCGAGGCGCATGGAATGACACAGCGTCCTCTCGTTCCAGGGCGCTGTGGAACTTACTCGAGGGGCTCGCGATCATGGACGGTACCGCATCGGGTGGAGCGGTCCGCATCGGTGCGCAGGATGTGGGATCACGCATGGTGGTCCGCTACCGGCTGCGCACGGATGACCTCGGTCCGCACGGTGAGTCGCTCACCGACGTAATCGGAGTTCTCGTGGGGTGGGATCCGTCATCTAGCTCCACGGCGGAGTCTGACGATGCGTCGGCCCCGGGCGGGACGCTCACCGTCGAGCGGGCCGACGGAGAACGGGTGACGGTGCCGCTCGCCGCCGTGGTCGCCGCCAAGACCGTGCCGCCGGCGCCGGTCCGAAGAGCGCGCGGGGCGGGGCCGCACGGTGCCGGCCAACAGCCTGGTCGGCCGGGCCATCAGAGCGCCACCGGTGCATAGCCGGCCGCGGTGAGGCGGTCCAGGACCGTGGAGGCGTGGTCCGGACCGCGGGTCTCCAGGGTGACGCCGACCTCCGCCTCGCCGACGCCGAGTCCCACCACGGTTCGGGCGTGCTCGACATCGACGACGTTCGCGTCGACCGCGGCCAGTTCGCCGAGCAGCTGGGCGAGCGCGCCGGGCCGGTCCGATACGCGCAGCCGCAGCGATAGGAATCGTCCGGCGGAGGCGAGACCGTGCCTTATTAGGCGCAGCAGAAGCAGCGGATCGACGTTACCCCCGGAGAGCACTGCGACAGTCGGCGATTCGTAGGACTCGGCCGCCTCCAGCAGCGCGGCGACGCCGACCGCGCCGGCGGGCTCGACGACCAGCTTGTTGCGTTCGAGGAGAAGCAGCAGGGCGCGTGAGATGGACTCCTCGGAGACCGTGGCCACCGGCACGCCGAGCGAGTTGATGATGCCGAACGGGATGTCGCCGGGGCAGCCGACCGCGATCCCGTCCGCCATCGTCGACAGCGACGGCAGGCGGGTCGGCGAGCCCGCGGCGAGCGAGGGCGGATAAGCGGCCGCGGATGCAGCCTGCACGCCGACCACGCGCACATCCGGCCGCAGCGCGCGGAAGACCGTTGCGAGCCCGGCGAGCAGCCCTCCCCCGCCGGCGGCGACCAGCACCGTCTTGACCTCGGGCCGCTGCTCCAGGATCTCCAGCGCGATGGTGCCCTGACCGGCGACGACGTCGGGGTGGTCGAAGGGGTGGATGAAGGCGGCGCCGGTCGCCTCGGCATATTCGCGCGCGGCGACGAGAGTCTGGTCGACCATGGTGCCGGCAAAGCGAACTGTCGCCCCGTAAGACTCGGTGGCGGCGACCTTGGGCAGCGGCGCTCCCTCAGGCATGAACACGGTCGACGTGATTCCGTGCAGGCTCGCGGCGAGGGCGACGCCTTGTGCGTGGTTGCCCGCGCTGGCCGCGACGACGCCGTGGGCGCGCTCATCCGGCGAGAGGTTGTGGATACGCACGTAGGCGCCGCGCAGCTTGAAGGACCCGGAGCGCTGGAGGTTCTCGCACTTGAACCAGATCTCGCCGCCGACCCGCTCGGACAGCGGCCGGGACCAGGCCATGGGTGTATTGCGGACGACGTCGCTCAGCACCTTGCGCGCGGCGAGCACGTCGTCGAGCGTCACGGTGGGAAGCACGGCACCGGTTCCAGCGTTGGCTCCAGCAGACACGACTCCAGGCTACGCCCGGCACTCTTGAGGATCGGTACTGTCGGCATTGAGGCTCGAGGCGGAGCCGACAATATGGCCGACACTACGATTGACGATCACGGCAGGAGTCGGCCGCGCGGGAGGGGTGCGCCGGGGGCGGCATAGGGTGCGCGCTGCATCGCTCCAGGGTTTATATGCGTGGGACATCTGAGGTGTACTCGGATCCGTGCGCTTCCCCGGCGGCACCGTCACGATCGGGTCACGATGATCGGGGAGTCGGCCAAATTACTTGCAGGGGACAAGCAACTATCCATATACTTGCAGAGCACAAGCAAACTTCCGGCCGCGGCCACCGTCGCCCGAGGCCGGGGATCAACTTCTCACCTCTTCGGAGATTTCGGAGACCAGCATGCCCGCCCCGGTGAAATCCGCACCGCCGGCCAAGCCGACGCCCGACCAGGCCAGCGCGCTGGCCGACGTGGTGCGCGAGCTGATGATCCGCGGCCACCGCAAGCACCGGGCGGCCGAGCAGAGTTCGGAGCACGGTCGCCTGTCCGTGCTGTTCCGGCTGGCCAAGACCGGGCCGGTACGTGCCTCCGACCTGTCCAAGGACATCATGCTCGACCTCTCCACGGTCAGCCGGCACCTGCGCGCGCTGGAGGCCGAGGGGCTCGTGGCCAAGTCCGCGGACCCGGACGACAAGCGCGCCTACCGGCTCGAGCTGAGCGAGGCCGGCACGGCCTTCGTGCACGAGTTCTGGCAGGCGCGGATCCGCAGCGTGCACGGCGCGCTGGCCGACTGGACCGCCGAAGATGTGAACACCCTGACGAATCTGCTGGGCAGGTTCGTCCGCGACACCGAAGGATGCATATGAACGCGCCAGCGACCGCGGCAGACGGCCGCCCCGGCATGACGCACCGCCAGCTGATGCTCGTCTTCGGCGGGCTGATGCTCGCGCTGCTTCTCGCCGCGCTGGACCAGACGATCGTGTCGACCGCGCTGCTGACCATCGTCAACGAGCTCAATCCCGTCTCCGGGGCCTCGGAGATGCCGTGGGTGGTCACCGCGTACCTGTTGACCTCGACCGCGGTAACCCCCATCTACGGCAAACTGGCCGACCTCTACGGCCCCAAGCGAATATTCATCTTCGCCATCCTCCTGTTCCTGGCCGGATCGGTGCTGTCCGGGATGTCGCAGTCGATGGGCGAGCTGATCGCGTTCCGGGCGGTGCAGGGCCTCGGCGGCGGCGGCCTGATGTCGCTGGTCTTCACGATCATCGGCCAGGTGGTCCCGCCCCGCGAGCGCGGCAAGTACACCGGCCTGTTCACCAGCGTCTTCATGCTGGCCATGGTCATCGGCCCGCTGATCGGCGGCTTCTTCACCGACCAGCACGCGCTGCTGGGCATCACCGGCTGGCGCTTCATCTTCTACGTCAACCTCCCGGTCGGCCTGGCCGCGCTGCTGGTGATCTCCGCGGCGCTGCACGTCAACGAGACCCGGGTCAAGCACCGGATCGACTACGCCGGGGCGGCGCTGATCACCGCGGCGGCGAGCAGCACGCTGCTGGCCGCGCAGCTCGGCGCGAACGGGCAGTACGCCTGGGGCTCGGCCGTGGTCCTCGCCCTGTTCGCGGCCGGTGCGGCGCTGTTCGCGGGGTTCGTGGTCTGGGAGCTGAAGGCGGCATCAGAGCCGATCCTGCCGATGCACCTGTTCAGCAACTCGATCTTCACCGTGTCCAACATGATCGCCTTCGTCGTCGGCGTGACGATGATGGGCTCGCTGATCTACCTCTCGGTCTACCTGCAGTTCGTGGTCGGGTACTCGCCGACCATGGCGGGCCTGGCGATCCTGCCGATGATGGCGGGCATCATGCCGGTCTCGATCATCGGCGGCCGGATCATCTCGCGCATCGGCAAGTACCGGATCTTCCCGATCATGGGCACGGCGATCGCGGTGGTCGGCATGTTCCTGCTGTCGCAGCTGAGCGTGAGCAGCTCGGCGGAGCAGCGCGGCCTGTACATGTTCGTGCTGGGTGTCGGGCTCGGCATGGTCATGCCGGTGCTGACCCTCGCGGTGCAGAACTCGCTGCCGCTCAAGGAGATCGGCACCGGGACCGCCGCGAGCCTGTTCTTCCGGAACATGGGCAGCTCGTTCGGCACCGCGATCTTCGGCGCGATCCTGACCAACCGGCTCGGGCACTACTTCACCCAGTCGCTGCCGGCCAGCGCGCAGAAGCAGGCCGCGGGCCTGGGCACCAGCCTGGACCGGACACAGCTGGACAAGGCGACCGCGGGGCACCCGGCCTTCGAAGCGGCGATCCTGCACGACTTCGTGGAGGCGATGTCGGTGGTGTTCACCACCGCCGCGGTGATCATGGTCGTCGCGTTCGTGCTGAGCCTGTTCCTCAAGCAGGTCGAGCTGCGCTCGATGGGCGGCGGCGGCGACCGGCCGGCGGCGCAGGGCTCGCCCGACGGCGCCGCGGCCGAGGTCGAGGCACCCGCGCCCGCGCTGCACTGAGCGTGGCGCACTGATCGCGTCCAGTCCGCAGGACGGGGCTGACCCGGACTGACAGAGCGTCAGGGGCCCCGACCGGTTCGCCGGTCCGGGCCCCTCGCGTGTGTCCGCCGGCGAGCCTCACTACGCTGGCCGGATGCATCTGCGTCCGGCACCAGCCAGCCTCGTCCGCGCCGCGGCCGGGGTCCTCGCGCTGGGCGCCGCACTGCTCGCGCTGCTGGCCGGGGCGGGCTCGGCGCAGGCGGCGAGCCGGGCGGGGGGCGACTCGGCGGGCGCGCCAGCCGGGCACGTGGTCGTGCTCGGGATCGACGGACTGCAGTGGAGCGACATCACCGCGAAGGACACGCCGACGCTTTATGCGCTGGCCGGACACAGCGACATCGCCTCGCTGGTCGTGCGGGCCGCATCGGACACGACGTGTCCGGCCGACGGCTGGATGACGCTCGGCAGCGGCTCGCGCAGCTCGGCCGGAACGGTGCAGCAGTACCCGCCGGGCACGAGCGCGGTGGCTTCGCTCGGCTCGCTGCCGACGAAGTACTGCGCGCCGCTGCCACAGGTGCCCGACGCGGCGTCCGCCATTGCGGGCGGCAAGGCCGCGGCGTTCCAGATCCCGGACTACCACAGCCGGTACATCGCACCGAATGCGGCCTATTCATACGCGCCGGTCTACGGCTCGCTCGAAGCGCCTATCGCCAAGGCCGGCGGTTGTGTAGCGGCCTCGGGCGCCGGGGCGACGCTGGCGGCGGCGAATTCGCAGGGCCGGGTGAGTGACTACCTCGGCCCGCCGAGCAGGCTGGCCGAGAACTCGTTCAGCCGCTGCGCACTCACCCTGGTGGACCTCGGCGGTGCGAGCGAGCTGCGACCGACGTCGACCAGCGCGCAGCCCGTGCCGCCGGTGCTGCAGCAGTCGCCCTACAGCCTGATCGACGCCGAAGTCGCGGCCCTGCTCAAGAAGCTGCCGGCGAACACGACGGTGGTCGTCGCCGGGCTGGCGGACAACGAGTTCCTGTCGCACCTGCACGCGGTGATGGTGAGCGGGACCGCAGCCGACGGAGCCTCATTCACCGGCGGCCGGCTGCTCTACACCTCTTCCACGCGGCAGCCCGGGCTCGTGCAGACCCTCGACCTGACGCCCTCGCTGCTGCGCTGGGTCGGCCTGACGCCGCAACAGATCACCGCGGCCGATCCGAAGCCGCTGACGGGGGCGGCGATCACCTCCTCCGGCAGCACGCCGGGCACCGCGGCCGATCCGGCGCCCGCGATCGCCGACCAGGTGAATCTGGAAACCGCCAACTACGTGTACGGCCAGACGAATGGACGCTTCGTCGGCGGGATGGCAAACACCTGCGTGATCCTGATGTGGGTCGCCATCGGCGTGTTCCTCACCGTGCGCTGGCTGCCCGAGCGCCTCTCCCCCGGCCGGTTCGCGGCGCGGCTGCCGTGGCTGGCCTACTGGCGCAAGGCGCTGATGGCCATCGTCGTCCTGTGGGCCGCGCTGTTCGCCGCGATCACGCCGGCCTCGTTCCTGGCCAACTTCACCGGCTGGTCCGCCTCCAGCGCGCCGGGACCGTTCCTCTACACGGCGGTCATCGTCATCGCGGTCGTGCTGGGCCTGATCGCACTGGCTGTCTGCCAGATCCGCGCGCTGCGCGACCTGCCGCTCGCCCCGGCCGGCCTGCTCAGCCTGGCCACCCTCGCGATCATCGGCCTCGACGTGATGACCGGCTCGCACCTGCAGGCGCAGACCCCGTTCGGCCTGTCCTACACGATCGGCGGGCGCTTCTTCGGGATCGGCAACAGCGCGATCGGCGTCTACTGCGCCAGTGCGATGATCGGCTCGGCCTTCATCGCCTCGCTCGTCCTGCCGCGCCGCGGCCCCGGCGAGATCCCCACGCACCAGTGGCCTGACACGCTTCGCGAGGCCGCGACCGGGTGGCTCGCCCGCGCGGTGCCGACCCGGTCCGGCCTGACCAGGCTGCCCGACGCGCAGCGCGCCGACCGGCGGCGGGCCCTGATCCTCGTCGGCGCGATCGCGGTGTTCGCCATCGCCGCCTGCGGCTGGCCGACCTGGGGCGCGAAGGTCGGCGGCACGATCGCGATGGTGCCCGGCTTCGTGCTGCTGCTCTTCCTGGTCGCCGGGCTGCGGATCACCTGGCGCAAGCTGGCCCTGGCCGGGATCAGCGGCGTGGTGCTGATCAGCGCGCTGGCCGTGCTGAACTACCTGCAGCCGGCCGGCAGCCGCTCGCACCTGGGCAACTTCGTCGGCTCGATCTTCGACGGCACCTGGAGCACCACGCTGCACCGCAAGATCGACACCGCGCTCTCCTCGGTGCACAACGACTGGTTCAGCGGCTACGTGCCGTGGATCCTCGGATGGTGCCTGGTCGCCGTGGTGGCGCCGCGGCTGATCGGCTCCCGTTCGATGGCGCTGGTCTACGCGCGCGAGCCGCTCATCCGCTGCGCGCTGTGGCTCACCCTGGTCACTGTCATCATCGGCATGTTCGTGGACGACTCGGCTGTGCTGGTGCCGAAGATGGCCCTGTTCGTCGCCTTTCCGTTGGCCGTGCTCAGCGCCGCGCGGACGCTCGACGCGACCGCGCCGCAGCCGGTGGCGGTGCCGGGCGAGTCGGTGCCGGACGAGCCCATAACCGATCCGGACTCGATCGAGGCCTGAAGCCGCGCAGCCGAAACGGTTGTGCGACAGTCGGGGCATGGACTTCGAGGGCCATCTCAAGGCTCTGCGCGAGCAGGGGCCGCTCGTGGTGCAGGCGGCCGAGCAGGCCGGGCTGGACGCGCCGACGCCGACCTGCCCGCAGTGGCGGGTCGCGGACCTGCTCGCCCACGTCGGCGGCGTGCACCGCTGGGCGACCGGGTACATCGGGACCGGGCTGGACCGGCTGCCGACCCAGGAGGAGCGCGACGTGCTCTTCGCCACCCCGGCCGACGAGGAACTGCTGCCGTGGTATCGGGATGCACACCGGGCCCTGGTGAGCGCCCTCGAGGCCCCGGACGCCGGGGCGAACACGATCTGGAGCTTCTACCCACAGGCACCCGCGCCGATCGCATTCTGGGCCCGGCGCCAGGCGCACGAGGCCGCGATCCACCGCGCCGACGCGCAGATCGCGGCCGGGATGCCGGTCGAGTTCGACCCCGGATTCGCCGCGGACGGCATCGGCGAGCTGCTCGGCGGCTTGCTGGCCCGCCCCCGCGGCAGCCTGGTCGCCGACCCGCCGACGAGCCTCGGCGTCAGCGCGACCGACGCCGAGGCGGAGTGGACCCTGCTGATCGGCCGCGATTCGCGCACCGCGATCCCGGAGCGGCGCGAGGCGGACTGTCTGCTGCGCGGCCCCGCACGTGACCTGTACCTGCTGCTGTGGAACCGCGCCGGGGTCGAGGGGATTGAGGTGCGCGGAGATTCTGCGGTGCTCGACCTGTGGCGGAGCAAGGCGGGAATCTGACGGGTCGACGGCGGGCGCGTGTCAGAGCTCGGCCACGCTCCAGTACAGCTCGGGCCGGAAGATCATCGCGGCGGCGCCGATCAGGCCGGCCTCCTGGCCGAGCCCGGCGGGCACGACCCGGATCCCGCGCGCGTAGTCGAGGCCGATCCGCTCGCGCAGGGTGGTGTGCAACGGGTCGAACAGCAGCGATGCGGCCTGCGAGAAGCCGCCTCCTATGGCCACCACCTCGAGGTCGCAGAGCGTGGCCACCGAGGCGATCGCGATGCCGAGTGCGCGGCCGGCCCGGCGCAGCGCGGCGACCGCTATCGGGTGGCCGCGCCTGGCGTCGTCGGCCAGGTCGACCCCGGTGCGCTGCTCCGGGGGCAGTCCCTCGCGCCACCCCCGGTCGGAGGCCCAGCTGGTCAGCCGGGGGCCCGAGGCCACCGCCTCCAGGCAGCCGACCGCGCCGCAGCGGCACAGCGGCTCTTCTTCGTGCACGATCACGTGGCCGATGTGCCCGGCGTTGCCGGTGCGCCCGTCGATCAGCTTGCCGTCCAGGATCAGGCCGCCGCCCACACCGGTGGACACCACCATGCCGAGCATGTTCGTGGACTGCTGGCCGGCGCCGCGCCAGTGCTCGGCGGCCGCGACGCACATCGCGTCGTTGCGCAGCCGGACCGGCAGGCCGGGGAAGGCGTCGGCGAGCCGGGCGCGCAGCGGGAAGCCGCGCCAGGCCGGGATGTTCAGCGGCGAGACCTCGCCCTGCGGCCAGCGCATCGGGCCGCCGCAGCCGACCCCGACCCCGGCGATCTGCTCGCCGCCGCCCGAGCCGCCGGAGCCGCCAGAGCCGCCGGTCTGCGCGGGGAGCGACTTGAGCTGGCCGATCAGGGACATGACGGTGCGGAACATCCCCTCGCCGCCGTCCGGGTCGACCGAGTGCGGGGTGGCGGTGCGCAGGGTCTCCAGCACCCTGCCCTCGCTGTCCACGACACCGACGGCGAGCTTCGTGCCGCCGATGTCCACGGCGAGGGCCAGCCGCCCGCTCGAGTCCTCCACGCGCTCTCTTCCTTCCGTTCGGACCGCCAAAGTCGTGCGGCCTGCCGTTACCGGCGAGGATCAGGTTATCGGCAGGGTGTGCACAGCACGATGGACGCGAATGGACCGATTTGGGCACCGACACGAAACCGGCTGCGAGGCCGGTCCCGGCCGCCGCCGAGCGGTCCGGCGTTTCCCTGTACACGCGGCGGACCAGCGCCATCCGCTATGCTCGCGCTTCGACTCGGGGTGGGAACGGCGCGGCCGCGGATGCAACGCGGCGCGCGCGTTACGCGTCTGTGATGACGCGGCTTGCTCGCAGTGCCGCGATGGCGGGTCGGGAAGGGGGTAAAGCGGTGCGCAGCAAGCGTTCGGGCAGGCGCCGGGCGACCAGGCGGCTCTGGCTCGCAACGGCGCTGATCGCGGCACTTGTCGCGGGAACGGCCGGATGCGGCTCCGGCACGCCGAAGGCCACCGGCTCCCCGAAGGCCGCGGTGAATCTCCAGCCGGGGCACCAGAGTTCGCCGAGCGCTTCGGCCAGCCGGTCCGCCGGCGCCCCGCCGTTCGCGAGCCTGTCGCCGGGCTCTTCGGCCTCCGCCGGCGCGAGCGGCGCGACCTCCTCGACCTGCTCGGTGCCGATGCTGATCGCGCACCGCGGCGAGGGCGGGAATCCGGCCGCGTTCCCGGAGGACACCTCGGCGGCCGAGGTCGACGCGGTCCAGCACGGCGCGAGCATGATGAACGCCGACGTGCAGTGGACCTCGGACGACGTCCCGGTGGTGATCCACGACACGACGCTCGACCGGACCACGAACGGCACCGGCCCGGTCGCGAACGTGACGGCGGCTCAGTTCACCGCGCTGGACTTGAAGGGCAACAACGGCGCGCTGTTCCCGGGCCCGCTGCATCCGCAGACGCTGGCGCAGTTCATCGCGGCCGTCGAGAGCACCGGCGTGCCGCTGATCCTGCAGATGGAGTCGGATCCGCTCAAGGCGCCGGCGCAGGGCGAGACGGCGATCGAGAGCTTCGCGAGCGCGATCCAGGGCTCGGGCTACGCCTCGAAGATCGTCTTCAGCGCCTGGTACGCCGACGACGTGTCCGCGTTCGACACGATAGATCCGGGCATGCGCATGGCCCTGATCCAGGAGACCAGCGATCCGACGTCGGCGCAGGTGCTCTCCACCGGCGCGACGATCCTGTACATCGACTACGTCGGCGTGACGGCGGCCGAGGTCGCGGCCTGGCACGCGGGCGGCCTGACGGTCTGGGTGTGGACGCCGCCGGACAGCGGGAGCTGGGCCTCGCTGACCTCGATGGGGGTCGACGGGATCGCGACCAACTGGGTCTCCGCGTACATCGATTGGGCCAAGCCGGCGCAGCCCTGTGCGGCGACTGCCGCTTGATCAGAGATCTTGGGCCGAGGCGATCGCGGTGCCCAGGATGTGCGGGCCGGTCGGGCGCTGCAGCCGGGTGTCCGGGAAGGCGAAGCGCTCGCAGCGCTCCAGGGCGAAGCCGGCCTGCTCGATCGACGCCGCAGTGTCGCGCGCGCAGTGGCAGCCCCCGGCGACCAGCGGCCAGAGCCGGCTCGCGTCGAGCGCCCGCTGCAGTCCGGCGACCGGGCCGGAGGCGGCGCGCACGTGCTCGAGGAAGTGCAGCCGGCCGCCCGGTCGCAGCACCCTGCGGATCTCGCGCAGCGCCGCCTGCTGGTCCCGGACCGAGCACAGCACGAGGGTGACCACCGCCGCGTCGAAGGAGCGGTCGCCGGCCGGGATCCGCTCGGCGCTGCCGGCCACCACCTCGGCCGGCACGCCCGCCGCGCGGGACGCGGCGGCCGCCAGCCCCCGCATGTGCGCGTCGGGCTCGACCGCGACGATCCGGGTCACCGCGGCCGGGTAGAACCCGAAGTTCGGGCCGTGGCCGGGGCCGACCTCGACCACCTCGCCGGCCAGGCCGGCCAGCGCCTTGCGGCGGACCTCGGCGAAGCCGAGCCGGTCGGTCGCCGCGGCGACCTTCGGGTACCACCAGGTGAACAGGCGGTGCCTTATCCCGGACCCGGTCTCGGTCCCACTCTCGGTTTCGGACCCGGTCCCCGATTCACCCGCCGACGGCGTCAGATCTTCGCCCATACCCGATATTCTGCATATCCGTTGCCGTCGCGCTCGGCAGCCGATTCCTGCACCGTCGCGACGAGCTTGTACCCGCTGTCCGTCTGCAGGGCCGAGACCAGCGTGCTGTCGAGCCCGGCCGTGACCGTGTAGTCCAGCGCGATGACCTGGAAATAGCCCTGGTGGATCGCCGTGAGGTACGCGTTCGTGCCGGTCACGTACTGGCCCTGGGAATCCACGAACGCGAACGCGTACGTGTTGTCGAACTGGGTCGGCTCGGCGTCCACGTCGCCGCGCATGTAGTACTCCACCGGCTCGTCGTCTTCGACGAGGTACGCGGCCCCGGCCTTCTGGTGGTCGCGCAGCACCGCGACCAGCGGGCGCTGGTCCGGCCAGCTGGTGAACAGCTCGTTCGACTGGGTCAGGCCGATCGCGAGGGACAGGGCGAGCACGCCGATGCCTATCTGGAGCCTGCGGAAGTGCTCGCCGGTCAGGCGGACCAGCGCGTAGCCCGCCAGCGGCGCGGCGAACAGCATGCCGAAACCCACGTGCTTCTGCAGCGCGACGTCGGTCTCGATGCGTATCTGGTTGGCCGGCGCCAGCAGGGCGGTCCCCACCAGCAGGAGGCTGACCAGGACGCGGCCGAGGCGCCCCGGCAGCGGTGCGGCGTCGTCCGCGCGGGTCGGCCGGAAGACGTAGTAGAGCGCGCCGATGACGGCCGCGAAGAAGGGCAGCGCGCCCCACTGCGCCGCCTCGACCAGGACTTTGAGGCGCGGAACGCCGCCCGAGGCGCGTGCGGTGGTGGTTTGCGCGATGCCGTGCATGTAGTCGGAGCCGCCCAGCTTGAGCGCGCCGTAGGTGCACGCGCCGACCAGCACGGCCAGGGCGATCGACCGCACGACCGCGCCGCCGCGCCGACCGTAAACCATCGCACTGATACCCGCCAGCACGATGACGGTCGGCACGAAGAGGAACGCCGCGTACTTCGTGGCCGAGGCCAGCACGACGAGCGGGGCTACCAGGAGGTAGAAGGGCCATCGGGAGTCCGCGCAGCGCACCACGATCCAGCCGCTGAGCGCGAGCAGGAACAGGGCCGGCGCGTCGTAGGTGGCCAGGCCGCCGACGAAGACCGCGGACGGCGTGGTCGCGTAGATCGCGGCGGAGCACAGCGCCACCCGCACGCCGAAGAGCCGTCTGGCGATGAGGTAGAGCAGGCCGGTGGCGCCGAGCATGAAGAGCAGATTGAGCAGCCGGGCCGCGAAGAGGCCGCCGATCTGGTCGGCGACGGCGCCGAGGACCGGATAGAGGACCGGCGAGCCGGAGAAGTACAGCGTGAAGTCAGGGATCTGCGCCCCGTCGAGCAGGTGGGCGAGCTCGAGGTGCCCGGAGAAGAGGTAGAGGCCCTCGTCCTCGAACGCCGAGTTGGTGTTCCGCAGCGTCAGAGTGGACTGGAGCACCATGATGGCGGCCAGCACGCCGTGCCGCGGCCGAGGCCGCAGCGCCGTGCCCAGCCGGCGCAGCAGCCGCGGCGCGGGCGCCTGACTGGAGTGGCCCCCGGGGGCCGAGGCGGCGCGCAGCTCCTCCAGCCGGGCCTCGGCCTGCGCCGCGGTCAGCGCCTCGCGCAGCGGGCCCATCTCGACCAGCGCGGTCTCGATGTCGTCGTCGCTCCAGCCCTTCGGCCGGATCAGGACGCCGGTCTCGTCGTAGGGGATGGACTGGCGCCAGTTCGCGGCGTCCTTCGCGTCCTTCGAGTCCTTGGTGTCTTTCGCCGCTCTGGCCGGCTTCTCGGCCGCGGGCGCCTCGGCGGGCGCGGACGACGCGGCGCGGGGAGGCGGTGCGGTCTTCGTCCCGCCGGGCTCCGAGCCGTCGCCTGAGCCGCGGTCCGATTCGGCGCCGGTGGTCGTCGCGTCGGCGTCGGGAAGCGCGGCGAGGCGCGGGTCCGCCCAGACGCCCGCCAGGCCCTTCAGGGCGGGGAGGACCTGAGTCTCGTCCTGGTCGCCGACCGGCGATTTCGGGTCGCGGCGCACGGAGTGCCCGTTGTCACCCTGTGGGGGGACGCGTATCTCGGCGCCGGGAGCCGGCGCGCCGCCGGAAGCGGCTCGTGCCTTGATACCGGGTCCGCTCTCGGGCACAGGCCTCATCCAGTGCTCGAAGTCGAAGTCCCGGGCGACGCGCTCCTCGGACTCCCCTGACGAGGGCAGCGGCGACGGCTCGGGCTCGGGTTCCGGCTTCGGTCGCGCCGGCTGCGGATCGGCCGCGGGCGGCGCCGGCTCCGCGGGCGGCCTGCTGGGCAGGTCGGTATCGAAGCGGGCGGTGAACTGCATCGTCGGCGTGAGGTCGGGCGCGGGCGGCGCTGATTGAACCTCTGGCTTCGGCGGTGCCGATCGCGGCTCGTGCTCCGCCTCCGCCTTCGGCTCGGGTGTCGGCGTCAGCGTCGGTGTCGACGTCGGCGGTGCTGATTCAACCTCAGGCTTCGGCGTCGCCGTGGCCTCAGGGTCGGCTGGTGCGGGCTCGGCTTCGGCCAGCTTCGGCTCCGGCGCCGGCGGCTTCGTCCGGGCCTCGAAGTCGGCGTGCCGGCCGTGCCGTTCGGCCGGCTCGCTCTCCAGCCCGGTCCGCGGCGGAGCGGGCAGCCGGTGCCGCGGCCGGGCCGGCATCGTCTTGGCCCAGATCCCCATGCTCTCCGCGGCGTTCTGCTCGGGCTGGCCGGACGCCGTCGGCTGCTGCGGCGCGGGCGCGGGGGCGGGCTCCGGCTCCGACTCGTCGGCCGCCTCCGCCGGCGCGTCTGTGCCCGTATCTGGGTCCGCCTTCTGCGGCTCCGTCTTCGCCGCGGGCGCCGGCGCCGGCTCGTCGTCCTTGATCGCCGGCATGAGCGTGGTCTCCGCGTCGGCGTCGGTCGCGGGCCGCGCGGGCTCCTGCCCTGATGCGGCCGCCGGGACCCCGTCCGCGGCGTCCGGCTCGGACCGGGTCTCGGCGAAGACCCGGCTGGCGCCGTTCGGCCGACCGGTGAGTTCGCGCTCGATCATTTCAGCGACACCGGGTTGAAGCCCATGACCGAGTTCGCCGCCTCGGTGGTGAACTCCGACTGGACGTCGGGCCGGTTCTCCAGTCGCCAGTCCCCGTTGCGGTCGTAGTCGTACCAGACGAAGCCGATGATGTTCGAATGGTCGAGCACGGTGCTGAACAGCTCATCGACCGAGGCGACCTCGTTCGAGCCGGGTTCGACGCCGGTCTCCGCGATGATGATCGGCTTCTGGGTGAACTGGCTGATCTCTTCGATGGTCGGCTCGTAGAGGCTGTCGTAGGTGTTGGGGCCCTCCTGCGTGAAGTAGCCGGTGATGCCGACCCAGTCCACGTAGGCGTCGCCCGGGTAAAGGGGCTCAAGTTGGACATTGGGCACTGGATAGATGTCGTTCGGGTCCCAGATCCAGATCACGTTGGTGGCCCCGGCCGCCACGAACAGGTTGTGGACGTGCTGCCACGCGGCCACGAACTGGGCCGCGGTGGTCTGGCCGGTGCCCCATGTGTACCAGTTGCCGTTCATCTCGTGGCCGAAGCTCAGCGCCACCGGAACGTTCAGAGTCCTGATGGAGTCGGCCACCTGGGTGATGTACGCGTCGCTGTCGCCGTCGGCGATCTGGGCGCAGGTTATGGTCGACGACGACGTGCTGGACGTCGTCGACGTCGTGGTGGACGTCGTCGCGGTGCCCGGCTCCCACACCATGAAGTAGATCGCGCCGTAGTTCCAGGCGTTCTGGGCGGCCTTGGCGTCGAACCCGGTGCCCCAGCCCACGTAGTTGCCCAGGATGTCGGGCGCCTTGCCGACCCAGGACTGGAACTGCTTGGCCGGCGTGATCGAGTCCGGCGCGCCGGGGATCTCCAGGCCCATGTACTTCTGCGCGGGATCGAGGAGCGGCTGCACGTTGTACGCGGGTGTCGGGCTCGGGCTCGGTGCGGCGGCCGAGGACGAGGAGGCGTGCGACGTCGCGGACGCCGTTCCGGAGGCGAGGCCGGGCCAGGACGCGGCGGATTGCACGGTCCCGCAGCCCGCCGCGCCGAGCGAGACCAGGATCCCCAAGGCGACGAGTGCGGCCGCAGCCGCCCGGCGCCTCACACCGCCCCCGCGGCGGCCGGCCGTATGTAGACGCGCGCCGCGGTCGCGGCGTAGAAGAGGCCGGTAGCCAGCAGCACGAAGAAGTTCAGCGCGTTCATGGTGTACATCCGCCAGAGGCACAGGCCCACCCAGAGCGCCGCCGTCCCGCCGGTCCAGCCGATCATGCCGATCCAGAACCGTTTGCCGCGGCCCTGTTTCTTGGCGCCGGTGCCCGTGGGCTGCCACCCCATCCGCTTGTTGCGCAGAACGTCGTAGATCGTGAACACGTGCGCCCAGCCGTAGGTCATCCGACAGGCGTAAGCCTCGAGCCGGTACGGGCATCGATGCCACAGCGGGAAGATGATGCCCGCGTAGGCCAGGCCGGGCACGAGCCAGATCAGCGCCTGCCAGTACATGTCGTGCGGCAGGAACAGCAGCAGCGCTATCGGTATCGCGGGGGTGAGGAACGTGGCCAGCGCCGTGTGCACATAGTAGAAGAACCCGGACAAATAGCTGAGCCGCACCCGCCAGGGCAGCGGGGAGCGCCAGAACTTCCGGCTGCCGAGCATGCTCATGTTGCCGGAGCACCACCGGTACTGCTGGTTGACGTACGCGCCGATGTTGTCGGGGCACACCCCCGCGGAGAGCGCGACCGGCAGGTACTTGAGCCGCCAGCCGCGCCGGAACAGGTCGAAGCCGGTGTGCACGTCCTCGGAGTGCTCGATCAGGGTCATGCCGCCGTTGTCGTCGAGGGCGGCCCGGCGGTAGACGGCGCAGGTGCCCACGCATATCGCGCCGTCGTACTCGGACATCGAGGTCTGGACACTGCGGTAGAACAGCTCCTGCACCGCGCCGGCGCCGCGCTCGACCCAGTTCTGCGTCTCCAGCACCCGGAAGAACTGCGGGGTCTGCACGATGCCGAGCGACTCGTCGGCGTCGAAGTGCGGGAGCACCTCGTCCAGCATGTCGGAGCGGGGCGCGAAGTCGGCGTCGAGCAGCAGGACGAAGTCGCCGTGCGAGATCCGGTAGCCGTAGAGCAGGTTGCCGGCCTTCTTGTACCAGCCGCGGTCCGGTCGGCCGGCGTAGTTGAAGCCGAAGTCGCGCGCGATGCGCTGCAGGCTCTTGCTGTTGGAGTCATCGAGGACGTATACGTGCATCGGCCCGCGGTACGAGTGCACCAGCGCGGAGACGTGCGTCCATGTGTTGCGCAGGACTTCTATCGGCTCGCCGCAGACCGGCAGCAGCACGTCCACCGAGGGAAAACGCTCCGGATTCCATGCCGCCACCAGTGCTTTGTGCTTGTCCAGGTCGAAATCAGGAGTCGATGCCGTCACCGCCGTGGATATGAGGAAATAGACCACGGTGAAGACGAGGAACGGAACGTAAGTCCAGAACCAGGGTGAGACCTCGACCATGCGAACCTGGCTGTAGACCAGAAACCCGAAGCTGGTTGTGCCGCCTAAGATCAACAACCACGCATTGCGGTCCACGTACGAGTATTTCTCGGTATCGTCCGGGGGATCGGGCAGCGCGGGATTCTTCGCACGCACGTCCAGCCTGGACGCGGGCGCCGCCGCGCCGACCCGCGGTCCGCCGGCCTCCGGCGCCGGCACTCCGAGCAGGCCCGACTGCGCTGCCGCGCCGACAAAGTGGCTCTGTATGAGCTCAGCCACGTGTACATCCTCCGTGCGATATCGCCGCCACACCCGGCCGGGCCGTGGGGCCCGGGACAACCCGCGCTCGTCGGACCGGCGGTTACGTCGGGAACGCAGACGGTGCGTCATGCTACCCCCTTGCGGGCGCCGCCCGCGAGAGATCAAGTCGATATCCGAGGTTCCTTGAATTCTCGGTGAAGGGCATGCGTAGAATCGCCGAGTCACCGCCGTCTGGCCCGTTGTTTCGCCGGCATGCTGCGGCGAATGAACAACGGTTGCCTGAAGGGGGTCGCCAGCATGTATGCAGCAGGTTCGGCACTTTCGGAACTCGCCGCCGCCGTCCCGAAAGGGAAGGCAGAGCTGGACAATGAGGACATAAGGATCCTTTCGAAGCTCACGCGGCAGCTGGTGGCGGAGCGCGCCGGCGCGCCGGCCGAGTACCAACGGTTCCTGGAGATATCGCGGCGCACCATCGCGCTGCCCGAGCCGGAGACCCGCGCGTGGCTGCAGGGCCGCACCGTCCTGATCACCGGCGGCACCGGCTGCATCGGCTCGATCCTGGCCGGCCAGGTGCTCGGCCTCGGCCCGAAACGGCTGGTGTGCCTGAGCCGCGGGGAGACCGAGCCGCGATGTCCGGTGCCGGGCACCGAGTACCTGCACGGCGACATCCGCGACCGGGCCGCGCTCTCCCGGCTGTTCGACGAGGTGCGGCCGGACGTGGTCTTCCACCTCGCCGCGCAGCGCCAGCCGGGGCTGGCCGAGACCGAGGTGCACCGGACCCTGACCACGAACGTGTTCGGCACCCGCAACGTGCTCGCCGCCGCGGCCGAGTTCGATGTGCCCGACACCGTCGTCACGTCCACGGGCAAGGCGCTGCGGCCCTACTCCCCCGACGTGTACGCGGCCTCGAAGCGGGTCGCCGAGTGGATCGCCGCCCGCGCGGCTGCGCGGCCCGGCGGGCGGAAGATCAGCGCCGTGCGGTTCACGCACGTGGCGGACAACTCGATCATCGCCGGTCGGCTGCGCCGCTGGTGCGAGAGCGGCGTGATCCGGCTGCACGGCGCGGAGATCGAGTTCTACGTGCAGTCCGGCGCCGAGGCGGCGCAGCTGCTGATCGCCGGCGGCCTCGGGGCCAGTGACACCGTGCTGCGGATCAACGCGCTGCGCGACCTGGACTGGCCGGTCAGCCTGCTGGACCTGACCCTCGGCATGATCGCGGAGAGCGGCTCGGAATCCCCGATCTACATCGCCGGCTACGAGGACGGATACGAGCAGTCGCCGTTCCCCGCGCTGTACGACCCGGCCACCGCCGGAGACGTCAGCCCTCTGATAAACGCGTTCGAGGCGCCGGCCACCGGGCCGAGCCTGTGCGGCCAGGTCGACTCGTTCGACGCCCCCGCGCCGGGCGACGACGCCGAGGCGCTGGCCCGGCTGGAGCTGCTGGAGGAGGCGTGTGGGCGCACCGCGGACCCGGAGGTTCTGCGGCCGGTGTTCGAGGAGGTCTGCCTCGCCCTGCTGGACGCGACGATCCGGGACCTGCCGAAGCCGGCGCTGAACCGCGCGCTGCGGTTCACCGCGCGCAGCGCGACGCCGATCGACCCGGCGCACAACCCGCTCATCGACGCGCTGCGTCGCTGGGCGGACGACTGATCGGCGCCGGGGCCGGGGCGCGGCGCCCGCGGCCTCAGCTGCCGGGGCGGTTGTACAGGTACGGGACCAGCTGGTTCATCTGCGAGGTGAACCAGTCCGGCAGCCCCGGGCTGTTCAGGGCGGACTCGAGCTGCGAGACGCCGGTCTGCACCGAGGCGCCGGCCGAGATCTCCTGTTGCAGGGTGCCGACGGCCTGGTTGAACGGCCCCTGCGCGGCGGCCGGGAGCTGGCCGAGCGTCTGAGCCTGCGCGATGTTCTGCTTGACCTGGTTGAGCGCCTGGCCCGGGCTGGCCGGCACGGTGGCCAGCGGGCCGGGCGTGGGCGTCGTCGGTGCGGCGCTCGGCGTCGCGCCGGTTCCGGACGCGGGCGAGCCTGTCGCAGAGGACGGCGATGCCTGCGGGGCCGATGCGGAAGCCGAGGCCCTGGCGCTGGCAGTGGCACTGGATCCGGCTCCCGCGCCGGGAACCGACGGGCTCGGTGCGTGGACCGTGGCGGAACCGCTCGCGCCGGCGGTGGGCTTCGGCGGCGCGGAGTGGTGCTCTGCGAGGGCCCATGCGCCACCGGCGATGATGAGCGCGGTGATGCCGGCCGCCACGAGCACCGCCGACCTAGGCGGCCGCCGGTGCGCACCCGCTGTGAAGGCGACCGGGGCGGCCGCGGGGGTCGCCGGGCTGGAGCCGCCGGACCTGCCGGACCCGCCGGACCCGCCGACGCCGCCGGAGCGGCTGTGCGTCGCCGCCGGCCGCCGGGCCACTCCCACGCCGCCACGGGCCGCCGGGGCCGCCACGGCAGCACCCGCCGTTACGGCCGACGCCACGGCAGCCTGAGACGTCTCCGCCATCTCCGCCATCTCTGACGCCTCTGCCGTCTTCACCGCCTCCGCCGCAGTCGGCGTTTCCCGGGATGCGCTCACCTGTGCCGGTGCCGCCCGTTCCGCTGACAGCTGTTCTCCCGCCGCCCCCGCGATAACCGCTTCGGCCGCCATACCCACGGCAGCCGCGGCGGCCACGGCAGCCACGCCCCCCACAGCCACGCCCCCAGCAGCTTCCCCGGCAGTCTGCTCGATCGCTTGCTCCGAAACGATCTCGACGCCGCCCGGCGCCACGTCCCGCGGGCCAGCCGTCTCCGCCGCGACGGCGACAGCTTCTTCCTCGTCCCACTCGTCTTCCGTTCCTCCGACGATGCCGGACCCGATTCCGGCCTCGGGCAGGCGGCCCACCTGGACCTCGTATCCCACCGCGCCGGCCACGATCCCGATCATCTCGCCCTGCGCCTCGGCCGCCGTGTCCTCCACCACGGACCCGGCGACGGCTTCGGACGTCTCGGCCCCCACCGCTCCCGGCCCCACCGCATACAGCGCCTCGGCGACGACGTCGATCGTCGGGCGCTGAGAAGCCTCGCCGAGCCCCGCGACGAGCCACGCGGCCAGATCCGCCTGCAGCCCGTAGACGTCGACCAGCGCCGCCTCGGCCCACGCCCGGCGCCGCCCGATCAAGTCGGCGGTCAGGAACGCCGGCGCGGCCATGTCCTCAGGGCTCGAACCCGCGTCGTAGCCGGCGCCGAGTTCGACCTCGATCCCGTCCACCCCGACCAGCGCCAGGCAGGCGAGCCAGCAGAACGCGTACACGTCCGCGGCCGCCGTCAGACCACTGTCGAACGCGGACTCCAGCGCCAGCGCGGCCGGCAGGTCCACCACCCGCACGCCGCGCTCGGCGACCAGCACCGAGTAGACGGACAGGTGCCCGTGGACCAGCTCGGCCGCATGCAACTCGCGCAGCAACTGCGCGGTCTCCCGCAGCACCGCGAAGACCTCGGCCTCAGTCAGCGCGCCGCGCAGCAGCAGCGCGGACAGGCTCTCGCCGTCCACCGGCTCGAGCACCGCGTAGCCGACCGATTCGACCATCGAGTCGACCGCCGCCCCGGCGTCTGCCACTGACTCGGCCGCATCGCCAGCATCCGCCTCGGCACCCGGCCCCACATCCGCATCGGCGACCTCGAATTCGATCTCGCCGAAGTCCGGCACGGCCGGCACCGCGCGGTGCCCCAGCCGACGCAGCATGCTGACGGCTCCGGCGACGTCCGCGCCCGTGGCGGCCCGGCCGCGGTGCTCCGCGAACAGCAGCCAGGTCTCGCACCCCCGGACCTCGTCGAAGGCGAGCCAGTACCCGAAGCCGGCCCCCGACGGCCCGCCGGATGCCGGGGTGAAGCGGTCGATCGGCTCGACCAGCCGGTACCGGTCGCCTACGAGTGTGCCCTGCTCAAGGCTGGATATGGCCACCACTCGCGGCACTGTACACCAGCGAAGGGCCCTGCCGCGGGCGGGTCTGACACTACGTCAGATGCAATGCCGGACACCGTGTCAGACACCGTGTCAGACACCGCGCCGCGCGTCAGCCGAGCGCCTGCTCCAGGTCGGCCAGCAGATCGTCCGCGTCCTCGATGCCGACCGAGAGCCGCACCAGGTCGTCCGGCACCTCCAGCGGGGAGCCGGCCGCCGAGGCGTGCGTCATCCGGCCCGGATGCTCGATCAGCGACTCGACGCCGCCGAGCGACTCGCCAAGGGTGAACAGCCGGGCCCGGTTGCAGACCTCGACCGCGGCCGCCTCCCCGTCGGCGTGCCGGAACGAGACCATTCCGCCAAAGCCGCGCATCTGCTTCGCCGCGATCTCGTGCCCCGGGTGGCCGGGCAGCCCGGGATAGCGCACCTCGGCCACCTTCGGATGCCGGACCAGCATGGCGGCCACCGCGGCGGCGTTCGCGCAGTGCCGGTCCATCCGCACCCCCAGGGTCCTGATACCGCGCAGGGTGAGCCAGGCGTCGAAGGGCCCGGCAACCGCGCCCATTGCGTTCTGGTGGAACGCGAGCCGCTGTCCGAGCAGCGGGTCGGCGGCCACGAGCGCACCGCCGATCACATCCGAGTGGCCGCCCATGTACTTCGTGGTCGAATGCACGACGACGTCGGCACCGAGCGCGAGCGGCTGCTGCAGATACGGCGTCGCGAAGGTGTTGTCGACCACCAGCAGCGCCCCGGCATCGGCGGCTGCGCCGGCGAGCGCGGCCAGGTCGGTGATCCCGAGCAGCGGGTTCGACGGCGTCTCGACCCAGATCGCCTTGGTGGTCCCGGGAAGCACGGCCGCGCGCACCGCGTCGATGTCGGAGAGGTCCGTGGCGGTCCACTGCACGCCCCACTGCTCGTACACCTTCGCGAACAGCCGGAACGTGCCGCCGTAGGCATCGATGGGGATGATGACGTGGCTGCCGGGCACACAGACGGCCCGCAGCAGGCAGTCCTCCGCGGCGAGCCCGGAGGCGAAGGCGAGCCCGCGCGCGCCGCCCTCCAGCGCGGCCAGGCACTCCTCGAGCGCGGTCCGGGTCGGGTTCGCAGAGCGCGAATACTCATATCCCCCGCGCAGCCCGCCGACGCCGTCCTGCTTGTAGGTGGAGACCTGGTAGATCGGCGGGACGACCGCGCCGGTCAGTGCGTCGGGCTCCTGCCCGGCGTGGATCGCGAGGGTGGAAAAGCCCTGGAACTGCGGCACCTGCGCCGCCTCGCCCGCCCCGGCGTGCCCGGGCTGACCGGACTGCCCGGCATGCCCGGGTTGATCAGCCGCGCCCGCGTCCGTGCCTGCGCCCGTGCCCGAGTCCGCGTCGCCGGCATCCCCGATGTTCTCGATCTGGCTCATGGGCTCAAGGCTACGTCGCCCCACCCCCCGCTCACGCGCGGACTCGCACCATGCGCCTAAGCTGCGTGACCGCTCTGCGAGTCCCCGCTCCCCCGCAGTTGGTAGAACCGCTCCTGCTCGCTAGTGCGCGACAGGCGCAGTTCCCGTTCCCTCTTCCGGTCGCGCTCATGAGCCGACGCCCGGGCAGCTCGCGCCGAGGCGCGGTGCGTAATCGTCCGCTCGTGCCCTATACACACAGCTGCGATAATCACACCACCAAGGAGAGTTACGCCCACAAGGACGAGGATGAGCGCGGCCCACTCGCCCGGAAGGCCGGATTCCAGGTGGCCCCAACCAGAACTCGCCATGTCCGAGTTCGACACTTCCCGGCTCCTCACACACCGACGATAAAGATGCGTCAGACGGCCCTCACCGGCCATCCTCGCTTCCGGCCCGGGAATCCGCGACCCGGCCGGAGCGTTGAGAGGGTGACCGCTTCACCCCGCGTCATGCATCACGACGCTGAAGAAGCACCAAGGAGAGCAACCGATCGTGTTCCGCTTCATGATGAACCCGTTCAAGGACCGGCTGCCGACCAGCGATGAGGCGCTCCCCGGCCGGCCTACCCGCCCGTTCACCCTTTCGGACGTGCACACCGTGCTCGAGACGCCCATCGAGGGCCTACCCGAGGGCTACGAGCAGGCCATCTTCGGCCTCGGCTGCTTCTGGGGCGCGGAGCGGAAGTTCTGGTGGCACGACGACGTCTACTCGACCGCGGTCGGCTACACGGGCGGCATCACCCCCAACCCCACCTACGAAGAGGTGTGCTCCGGCCAGACCGGCCACGCCGAGGTGGTCCGCGTGGTCTACAACCCCGCCGAGGTGTCCTACGAGTCGCTGCTCAAGCTCTTCTGGGAGTCGCACGACCCGACCCAGGGCAACCGCCAGGGCAACGACGCCGGCACCCAGTACCGCTCCGTCATCCAGTACTTCACCGAGGCCCAGCGCGTCGCCGCCGAGGCCAGCCGCGACGCCTACCAGAAGGTCCTCACCGAGGCCGGCCACGGCAGGATCACCACGACCATCGAGCCCGCCACCGAGTTCTACTACGCCGAGGACTACCACCAGCAGTACCTGTCCGACGCGAAGAACCCCAACGGCTACTGCGGCCTGGGCGGGACTGGCGTGAGCTGCCCGATCGGCCTGGCCAAGGCCGAGTGAGCGCAACTGGTCTGGCGTGCTCGAATACGACCAGGCTGGTGACCACAGACGGCGAGGCAGTCACGTCCGCCTGACAGCCGGCGAGTACGAGTGCTCCTGTGCTGCTTCGTCGGTCCATCCGCCGAGGCAGCACGTGCCATGGTGGCGGCTGCACGGCTGGCTTGACCGGAGTCGAGTGCTGAACCGCACGCGCAACCCTGGGCTGACCAGCAGAGTTTGTGGCATGCTGAACGCGTGACCGAACGCCGAGCATCGACGCGCTATGCCAGGCCGTACGTCTTGCCCGATCGACTTGACGAGCTGACCGGCCCAACGAGTGGTGTCGTCCGGCTTCCCGGGCACCTGGACTGGTCGGGTAACGCGATTTACGACCTCGACAGCCCCGGCAGGATCGTCGATCTGTACCGGACCGTGCTGATGGAGGCCGCGGATCAGGTCGATCTGGCTCGGTACCTAGAGGTCGGAACGCTGCGTCGCCTCTGGACCATGCTGTGGCTGCCCCAAGTACTTCGGGCAGCTTGGGAGACACGCTTCACGGACCTCGCGCTGCTCCACGAGCTGGCGGCATAAGCCGGTGGAGGATTCCCACCGGCGGATCGCGCAGATCGCCCTTGCCGCGGCCGGTCACTACAGCCTCGCTCTGGCTGGCGGATACGCGGTGCAGGCCCACGGAATCGGTCAGCGTCCCAGCGGAGACGTGGATCTGTTCCTTGCCTGGGACCGACATGGAGAGTTCGATCACGCCCTCGACGCGGTGACTGACGCACTCGCGCGCGAGAACTTCTCTGTCAAGCTTCTCATGCGCGGCGCAACCTTCGCCCGTCTACAAGTCGCCGCCGAGGACGGCCAGTCACCGCCCGAGAAGCTGGAGATCTCGGCTGACTGGCGCGCCCACGAGCCGGTGACCATGGACATCGGACCCGTCCTGCACCGCGACGACGCGGTCGCGAACAAAATGGCAGCTCTCTATGGCCGCGCCTTGCCACGAGACTTCCTCGACATCGACGCAGCCATCACATCGGGCATCTACTCACACGACCAGCTGCTGACCTTGGCTGAAGAAGCCGACGCCGGCTTCGACCGCGCATTGTTCGCCGACGCTGTCGGGGCACTGCGGCAGATCACGGACATGGCGTTCGGCGAGTACGGAGTCGGCCCCGAAGAGGTCTTCGCAATGAGGCAGCGGTTCACCTCGTGGCGGGCCGAACTGATCGCGGGTGGCGAGTAGCCGTAGCACTCGACGAAGGCGTGCTGAGCCTCCAGGAGGTTCGACACATCCATTACCTGTGCATGACGCCCGTCTGGCCGGTGGATCCACATCCCCAAGCGGACGACTTCGAGACGCCCGGCAACTTCCGCCGGCACGAAATCGCTCAGTTCTCAGGGGGCATGAAGGCCCCACCCTGGACTGATGTCGATCATCTCATGCACGACTGGGTGGCCATGGCCAGCGCCATGGCGAAGGACGAAGCACGGGCGCCGCTACCCGAAGCCCTCGCAAAGGCGCACAACAGATTCGAGCGGATCCACCCGTTCCTCGACGGCAACGGCAGAACCGGCCGACTCGCCGTCAACCTCATCCTCGTCCGCCTCGGCTACCCGCCCGCAATCATCTACAAGAGGGACCGAAATCGCTACTTGCGCGCTATGCAACGCGCGGACGCCGACGACTATGGACCGCTCGGCGAACTCCTTGCTCGGAGCATCACCGACAACCTCAACCGCTTCGTGCTCCCAGCCATCGCCGGGGCGACAGAGCTCGTACCGCTGGCGGCCCTCGCAGATGCGCGGACCACGGAAGGCGCGCTCCGAGTCGCCGCGATCAGAGGCCGCCTTCGCGCCGTCAAGGGGGACGACGGCGTCTGGCGCAGCACTGCGGAGTGGGCGAACGAGTACCGGGAGAGCAAGTACCGACATGGGGCGTGATCCCAAACCTGACGCGCCGAGGCGTCGCTGCCGGGGAACTTGTGTCCGAGTCGGCGTACTACCACGAGCAGCAGGGCCTCGGCAAAGTCGTGTGATGTCCGTTTTCGGATTATATGGGGCCGAGTAGGGCGAGGGTCGGGCCGGGTCGCGGGCGTCGTGGCGCAGGGACGGAGTCTGGAGCATGGTCCCGATGCTCTGCTCGCTCGTGCGCGCACTCGGACACCTACCTCGCACGCTCAGTGGAGCACAATCCGACGGCCCGTCATGCTCGAGGCATGAGCTCTCACCCGATATCCGAGGGGATCGACCCCGACGGCCTGCTACGCGAGTGGACGCCCGGGGCCGAAGCGGGCGACGCCATCGCCATGTCGGCTGTCTGTACGGCGTACATGCTCAAGCAGGACTGGGAGGCTGCCGAACCCTGGGCACAGCGCCTGCTGGACGGCAGACTTGGCATCGCCGGGATGCGGTACCTGGCAGAGATCCGGGAGCAGCGCGGGGACCAGGCCGGGGCCCGGCAGTGGAAGCGCCGCGCGGACGAGGCTCACAGCCGCATGCCCGCGGGGTTCCCGATGGAGCGACTGGTCGGTCCGATCGTCGAGCGCTTCGGCGAGGAACCGGATCCGGCGACGGTGCGCGCCGCAGCGCAGGCCGGCGACGTCATGGCGATGACCGTCCTTGGCACGTTCCTGCTACGCGACAGCGACCCACCTGAGGCCGTGCGGTTGCTGACCCCGGGCGCTGAGGCTGGCGACACGCTCGCCATGATCGGACTCTACTTCGCCCTGACTGCCCAGGGAGACGACGACGGCGCTGCCCACTGGCTGCACGTGGTGACCGAGAGCGGAAAACTAAGGGACGCCTTCGGCGACGTTTTCGGCGACATTGCCGCGCCAACCGGCGATCAGGACAAAGCCCGCGACTGGAAGGACAGGACACCGCAGGCCAGGGCCGAGGAAAACGAGACCGGACCGGACACATGAGAGCGAGCAACGCCCGCGGCACCCCGCCCGGACCCCTCGCCCCACCAGGGCCTCGGCAAAGTCTGTAGGTGTCTGTTTTATGGCCATGTGAGGCCGACTAGTGCTCCCGTGATGCTTCGTCGGTCCGCACGGGGAAGGGTGCGGTAGGCACGTGTGCGCGCCATCTAAGAGCTCGGCGACACTTGGATGCCGGCGCGGTTCACAGTGAGCGCTTCAAGCGCCCTAGCTCACGGCGAAACTCTTCAGATAGCTCAGCATCGGCCGTGACCTTGCACACAAGGTTAAGGACGAATGGCCCAGGTCGGTCCGCACTAACTTGATCAGCTGCTTTGTTGAGCTGATCTACAAGGCTGTCCACATAGGATTCCATATCGCGTCGTGGCCTGTCAGCCATACGACTAACGATCTCGAAAAGCCTCCTTGCCTTCGGCGGACATGAGACAGAACGCGCTGAGGCCGACCAATCAAAGAGCCTGGAATATGAGCTAGCAAACCTAGTACGGCAGCCGCCAGTTGCGATGTGAGCTGGTGTGATGCGTGTGAGGGTTCTGTGTACATGGTGGCAGTCGCCCGGCGATCATGTGCTTGTGAGGACAAATGAATCGCAGGCGGCTGCCGTCGCCAGGATAGCTGCCGGGCTCGCCGTGCAGGAACGCCACCGGGTGTTGGGGTCGCTGCGCTGCTGCTTCGCACGCACCGGGACCTGGCTGCATGCCGGGAAGTATGTGAACGCGCTGGCCAGCGAGCTCTCGTCGCGCAATGGCTGGTCGATCGCCGAGCAGATCGGGGACCGGACACCGGACCGCACGCAGCGGTTGCTCAACCGTGCGTCGTGGGACGAGATGGCGGCGATGAGCCTGGTGCGCAGGCATGTCGTGGCCGGGTTGGACCAGGCGGCGCAGCACGGCCGCCACCGACGGCTGGCCGTGGGAGCACTCGACGAAACGGGGCAGGAAAAGCAGGGCTCGTGCACCGCCGGTGTCAAGCGTCAGTACATGGGCTGTGCCGGGCGGGTCGCCAACGGCATCAACACGGTGCACCTGTCGTATGTCCGGGACAAGACGGGCCACGCGTTGATCGGCGCGAGGCAGTGGATCCCGGCCGAGGACCTCCAAGATCCGGTCAAGTCGCTGATCACGGGACTCCCGGTGGACCTGCGGTTTCGCACCAAGGGCCAACTGGCCATCGACGTGCTCACCGACGCCTACGCCGACGCGGTCTGCTTCGACGTCGTGTGCGGCGATGAGGTCTACGGCAGCTGCACCGAACTGCGCCAGTTCCTCGAGGAGCGCGAGCAGGCATACGTGCTGCGCGTCGCCTCCTCCTTCCCGGTCACACTTGCCCCCGGTGTCAGGATGACCTGCGCGGGCACGGTGAAAGCGCTGTTGAAAGACAACCGCCACGGGGAGGTGCGCTCCGCCGGGACCGGCTCGCAAGGCGAGCGCTGGTATGCCTGGTCGTGGATCGCCACCGACCGTCCGCGCCACCATCTGCTGGTGCGCCGTCACCTGACCACCGGACAGCTCGCCTTCCACTACTGCTTCGTCCCCGCAGGCCAGGTGACGTCCATGGCCCGGTTGATCAGGGCAGCGGGATTGCGATGGCCGGTGGAGGAAGGATTCGAGTTCGGCAAGGACTACTTCGGCCTGGACCAGTGCCAGGCCCGGCTCTACACCGCGATCCTGCGCCACACCGTGCTGGTCATGCTCGCCCTGGCCATCTGCGCCCTGACCGCCGCCCGACTGCGGCACCGCACCGACACCCAGGCCCCACCGCCACGCAGACCGGACCAACCGCCACCACGCGACCCCGGCCTGACCCCGTTGACCGTCCACGACATCCAACGCCTGCTCGCCGCCGCCTTGCACCGCACCACACCCGACGGACACCTCGAACACTGGCTCACCTGGCGACGCCGCCACCAAGCCCGAGCCCGCTGGTACCACCAACGCACCCGCCTCAGCCGCGAATACGCCCTGGTCAACTAGGAAATGGCGGCTGCCGTACTAGGCGTGTTCGTGGTGCCGTCAAGACTCGTGGCACGGTCGGCGCGTGAGTTGTCCTGTGGGTCTCGCAAGGGTATGAGTCGTGTCTGCGGGCACGATCTGGACACTGAGCTGACCGGCAATCAGGCCTCGTGGTCGAGGCCCTGCTCGATGGCGTATCGGGTCAGTTCCACGCGGTTGTGCAACTGCAGTTTGCCGAGCGTGTTCTGGACGTGGTTCTGCACGGTTCGGTGCGATACGACGAGGCGTTCGGCGATCTGTTTGTACGACAGGCCCTGGGCGACCAGGCGCAGGACCTCGGTCTCCCGCCCGGTGAGGCGGGGCGTGTCGGCGGCCGGGACTGGCTCGACGGCCAGCCGGTGGTACTCGCCCAGGACGAGGCCGGCCAGTCCGGGTGTGAACACCGGATCGCCCGCTGCCGTGCGCACCACCGCGTCGAGGAATTCTGCGCGCCCGGCGGATTTCACCAGGTAGCCCAGGGCGCCGGCCTTCACCGCGTCGAGCACGTCCTGCTGCTCTCCGCTGGCCGACAGTATCAGCACACGAACGGTTGGGTCGGTGGCGACCAGGCGGCGGATGACCTCCACGCCGGGCAGGTCCCCCAGCTGGAGGTCGAGCACGACGACGTCCGGCCGGGCCGCCGGCGCCACGCGTATCGCCTGCCCTCCGTCGCCCACGGCCGCCGTCACGTGGTAACCCGCCTCGGCGAGGTCTCGGACGACCGCGTCCCTCCAGATGGGGTGGTCGTCCACCACCATGACGCGCACCGGCATGCACGACACGATATCCCGGCCTGGGGACGCCTCACCGTCCTCACCGTCCTCACCGTCGGGCCGGAGGCACCCGGGGCACCCGGAACTCCACCGTGGTGCCCTCGCCGGGCCGGCTGTCGATGGTCGTGGTGCCGCCGCGGTCGGCGATGCGGCCGCGCATCGACTGGGCGATCCCCAGCCGGCCCGCCTCGGCCGCCTCGGCCGGCCGCTGCGGCGGGAATCCGACCCCGTCGTCGCGCACTGTCACGCGGACCCCGTCCCGCTCGTTCTCCAGCAGGACCCAGGCATGCGCGTCGGCGCCGGCGTGCTCCCGCACGTTGTCCAGGGCGGCTCGGACCGCGGCGATCACCTCCGCCGCGGTTGCGGCCGGCAGCTCCACGGGCTGCGCCGGGGTGACGACTTCGACACCTGATGCGGCCAGCGCCTTCAACGGCGCGCGCAGGTCCTCAGCCTCGTCACGACCGGCGTCCGCCCCGCCGGCCAGCAGGCCGCGCAGCGCCGCCTCCTGCTCGCCGGCGAGTGCGGCCAGTTCGCCGCCGCGGGGACCGAGCTCGGCGCCCTGCCGCTGCACCAGCGCCAGCACCTGGAGCACGCCGTCGTGGATCGGGCGGGCGAGCCGGTCGCGCTCGGCCTCGGCTGCCTCGCGCCGGATCTGCTCGGCCTGCTTGCGCTCGGCCCGTCGGGCGGCCAGCAGTTGCGCGAAGCCCATGCCGCAGAGGGCGATGCCGGCCACCGGGAGCAGGACGGCCGAGATGATGACCTGTGAGGTGACGGGACTGTATGCGTAGTTCGACAGGCCGTAGCTTTCGGAGGTCAGCTCCAGCCCGCCGAAGGCCAGCACGCCGGCCAGCGGGCCGAGCACGGCCGGCACCGCGCCGCGCGGGGCCAGCGTCGGCACGACGGATCCGACGACCGAGGTGGCGGCGGCGGCGCAGAGTACGAGGATGAGCACCGCGGGGATCGTCGTGTGCTGCTCCGCCAGCTTCTCCGGGTCCCCAGTGGTCGCGCCGTACGCGATGACCAGCGCCGTCGCGGCGAGCAGCGTGAGCGTGGCGGCCAGCGGGAGGCGCAGCCGGCTGCCCGCGGCGGCCGCGCCGAGCGCCGCTCCCGCCAGCGCCGCCAACCACGGCGCCAGACCGTCGAGGTTGAGCGCCGAGACCGCGAGGAGGGCCGGCGCCACGACGGCCACCTGCGCCGCCGCGGCGATCAGTGCCCCGGCAAGCGGCCAGAGGCCGGCGAGGGCCGCGAGCAGGAACACGGCGACCAGGGCGATCGCACCGATCACGGCCCCCGTCGCGAAGTTGTGCCGGTAGATCGCGGACCAGCTGACCCCCAGCAGGTGCGCCAGGCTCGGGGCGGTGAGCAGCGACAGCGGGATCCGCATGGCCGCCGCCAGCGTGCCGGCCACTATCACGCGGACCCGCTCCCCCGGCCGGGAGCCGGCCGAACCCGCGGCGGCCGAGTCGCCCCGCCGGTGAAACCACACCGCCGGCGCCAGGCCGGCGAGTCCGACTCCGAGCAGCGCGATCTGCCAGGCGGGCACCGTACCCGGCACAGTGCCCCACGGAAGGACGTGCGTCATCGCTGAGCCGACCAGGCAGGAGCCCAGGACGAGCGCCGCGACGGCCGCGCCCCACCCCGCCGTCGTGCGGACCAGCCCTTGGGCGCAGGCCAGCAGCGCGACGACCGCGAGATAGAAACTGGCGGGCGGCGCAAAGCCCTCGATGACCATCCCGGTGGAGATGCCCCACTCGGCCAGGACGCCCGGCACGGCCAACAATCCCGCCGCTGCAAGGAGATACGGCCACCAGCGCAACAGGTACAGTCCGCACGCCGTCGCGGCCGCCGGTACCGCGAGGTACAGCCATTCCAGCAGTGTCGAGGGCGCGTAGTTCGAGAAGACGGTGCTGTACATGCCGCCAGTGAGGAACGACGGCACGTTGGTGGAAGTGGCCGCGACGAGGAATAGGCACCCGCCGACACCAGCCAGCACCGCCGGTAGCTTCCGCGAGGTGGGCGCGGGGTCGGGAGCGGGAGCCCGGGCCCGCAGCGTTTCCATGCCGGGAATCATGACTGATACTCCCTGGCCGCGCATACACCGGATGTGATCGTCGCGCCCGGATGGGGAAGGCGGGGCGGCCGGCCCTCCGGCCGGTACTCGAAGTGCCACCATTCGTTGTCGTAGGGCCGATACAGGTGGTGCCGCGACCCGTACCGCTCCAGCCACCGGGCGCCCTCGGCCGGTCGCACGTCCATGGCGGTGCCGGTCACGTGGCGCGACTCGTGCGGCGGCAGGGTCCACTGCAGCGCGAGCCGGTGCGAACCAGTACGGCGCACTGTATCGGCGAACAGCTGCGCCTGCGCGTACGCGTCGCGGTAGCCGCAGGTCAGTCCGATCAGCTCGCCGTGGCACCACAACGCCTCGGTCCGCGCGGCCTCGAACGCGGCGCGGGCCGCCGGGGTCAGGCCGTCCAGGTTCTCCGCCGGGAAACGGGCCGCGAGCGCCCACCGGCAGGCGACGTGCCGGGCGCGGCGCGGTGCGACCGCGAAAGCCGGCGGCAGCAACGCGATCGAGAGCAGCCGCGCGGCGAGCCGGTAGAAGCGGTCACGGCGGCGCACCGTCCGGCTCGGGCTCGGCGTCAACAGTGCGAGCATGCGAACAAGCTCGCATGATCAGCACGTCCCGAGCCTGAGTGTTGATACTCATTTTCTTCGGCGGGTGCGAGTGAGTATCCGGGGCGGCTGCTCAGAAGAGCGTCGGCGGACCGGCCGGGATCGGCTCGGCGAGCGCCTCGACCTCGGGCACGCGCGCCCGCACCTCGTCGTGGAAGCGGCGCGCGAGTTCGAGTGCTTCGACGTTGTCCGGTGTGTGCACGAAGACGGTCGGGGAGCGGCCCTCGCGCAGCCAATCGGCGACCGTGCCGACCCAGGGCTGCCAGCCCTCAACGGTGCGCGCCGGGTCGTCGCGGCCGATGATGCGGACGACGGGGAAGCCGGTCAGGGCGAGCGAGCGGCGCGGCAGGCGCGGCTTTTTCGTCCAGGCCTCGCGCTCGGCGGCGGTGACCGGCGGGTCGGCGTAGAGGACGGTCGTGTCGATGGTCACCCACTCGGCGCCGACGTCGCCGAGGACCCTCTCAAGGTTCTGCTGCGCTCGCGGGTCCTCGAAGAAGGCGCGGTGGCGCACTTCGACCGCGAGCCGGTTCTCGCTCGGGAGCCGGCGCATGAACGCGGCCAGGGTGCCCAAGCCGGTCGGCCCGAAGGTTGGCGGGAGCTGGATCCACAGGGCGTGCACGCGCGGTCCGAGCGGTTCGATCGCGCCCAGGAAGCCGCGCAGGGACTCGTCCGCGCCGGCGCCGCCGGCGAGCCGCCGCTCGTGGGTGATCAGCCGCGGCAGCTTGAACAGGAAGCGGAAGTCGGCCGGCGTCTGGTCCGCCCAGGAGCCGGCCGTCTCGCGGGACGGCGTCGCGTAGAACGTCGTGTTGCCCTCTACCGCGTTGCACCAAGTCGCGTACGCGCGCAGCCGCTCCTCCGGCGGCAGTGGATGGGGCAACTGGCGTCCCTGCCACGGCGTGTGGGACCACATCGCGCATCCGACGTGGAGTCTCATGCCGGCGAGCCTAGCGAATCCACGGAGACGAAGGGAGCTGATATCTCCGTCGGAATCCGGAACCCGGAGCGTGGCGGCGGCGTCTTAAATCTTCGGGTGCCGGATCAAGGGAACCGACGTGTTCTCCGGCTTGGGTAGTCTCGACACGTGAGTTGCCCGAACACCAGTCGCCGGTCGGCGTGGGGCCGGCGGACCTGCCTGGGTCCGGGCGCCGCACGAGAGGTCGAGAGAGTCGCATGCAAGCCACCGCTGTATCAGCCCTCGAGGGGCGCATTCCGGCGCGCCCGCCAGGAGATGCGCGCCGTTTCCCCCGGGACCGCCGGGGTAGTCGGGCGACCGTGGGGAGAAGTGGCCTGACAGGGGAGCGCGAGATGGCGTGGACCGGCCGTGGCTGAGCCCGAGGACGGCCCCGGGGACGGCGGTGCGCTGATCGCGGGACGGTACCGGCTCATCGAGCAGGTAGGCCGCGGCGGGATGGGGACGGTCTGGCGCAGCAAGGACGAGGTGCTGGGCCGCACCGTCGCCGTCAAGCAGCTCACCGGCCACATCGGCGTGAGCGCGACGCTGGCCGACGAGGCCGTGCAGCGGGCCATGCGGGAGGCGCGGATCGCCGCGCGGCTGCACCATCCGAACGTCATCGGCATCTACGACGTGGTCGAGGAGGACGACCGGCCGTACCTCGTCATGGAGTTCCTCAAGTCGCGCAGCCTCTCGGACATCCTGGTCGACGAGCCGACCCTGCCGACGCTGCCGATCCGGGAGCTCGCCCGCGTCGGCGCGCTGGTCGCGGGCGCGCTCACCGCCGCGCACGAGGCAGGGATCGTGCATCGCGACGTGAAGCCGGGCAACGTCCTGCTCGCGGCCGACGGGACCGTCAAGCTCACCGACTTCGGCATAGCCCGCGCGGTCGGCGACAAGACGGTGACCGCCGCCGGCGCGCTGGTCGGCACGGTTGCATATATGGCCCCTGAGACCGGCTTGGGGCAGGTCGCCGACCAGCGCAGCGACGTCTACTCGCTCGGCGCCACGCTGTACACCGCGATCGAGGGCGAGCCGCCGTCCGGCTACGACGAGAATCCCATCGCCCTGCTTTACCGGATCGTGCACGAGGACATCACGCCGCCGAGGCGGGCCGGCGAGCTCGCCCCGGTGCTCGCCTGGATGCTCAAGCGCGACCCGATCCACCGGCTGACCATGCGGCAGGCGCAGCGGGCCCTGCAGCAGATCGCCGACGCGGCCGACGCCACCGACGCGGTCGAAACCGCGGCCGCGGCGGCCGGGCCGGTCGCCGCCCTGCCGGTCCCCGATCAGGCTGCTGAGCCGGCCGCGCCGCAGCAGGAAGCGGCACAAGCACAGGCTGCTGAGACACCGGAGGCACCGCAGGCCGAGCCCGGCACGCCGTCGGACGCGGCCGAGCCGAAGGACGCGACGCCGGAACCCGTATCCGGACTCGAATCCGATTCCGAACCTGGGTCCGGGTCAGCTGCCGCCGCCGAGCCGGAGCCCGCGTCCGGCAGGCGGCCGAGCGCCGTCGCGGCGGCCCTCGGCGATAGGCGGCGGCAGGTGCTCATCGGCGCCGTCGCCGCGGCGGTGGTCGCGATGATCGTCGTCATCGCGCTGCTGACGACCGATCAGGGCGGCGGGGGCAACGCCGGGGCGACCGGGGCGCAGACGCCGGCCAGCCGGTCCGCCGCCGCGAGCCGCTCGCCGACGCCCGCGCGCTCGCCCACCGCCGCCGCGCCGGCGCCGACCGGCGGGTCGGGCCCGGCGTCGTCGTCCCCGAGTCCGTCGCCGTCGCCGCAGGACACCGCGCAGCAGTTGTCCTCGACCATCACCGACTACTACGCGATGATGCCCGGCAACCTCAGCACGGCCTGGAACTGGATGACCGCCTCGTACCAGGAGAACACGGCCAAAGGCTATAGCGGCTACACCTCGTTCTGGGGCAACATCGCGAGCGTCACCGCCACGGACGTCAGCGCGCAGCCACCGGACTCGGTGACCGCGACGATCACCTATCACGAGAAGGACGGCTCCGTCATCACCGAGGTCACCGAGTTCGGCCTGGTGCTGCAGGACGGGCAGTGGAAGATCAACACCTCGTCGGTGATCAGCGGCTGACCGGGCCCGGCCGCGCGCTCACCCGGGGACCGACTGTGCCCACCGGGCGATCAGGGTGACCAGGCCTGTGAGCCGCGCGACCAGCTCCTGCACCGAGGCGTCCTTGCTGTAGGACGACTTGCCGACGTCCCCGCTGACGGCCCTCTGCAGCACAGCGGGCGCGAACCAGCAGTATTTGGCGGCGCCGCAGACCGCGATCGAGCGCCGTACCGCGTCCGGATCCCCGCTCCAGCCGCCGTCCCGCAGACCGCTGATATATCCGTCGGTCGCCGACTGCGCCACCTCCGGCAACAGCGCCGCGTCCATCAGGCCGTCGGTGCAGCTGTCGATGATGAGGTTGGCGACGTCCTCGCCGACGGCGCCGTCGCCGCAGAACGCCCAGTCCAGCAGCACCGACCCACCGCCTTCGTCGTCGAGCAGCAGGTTGGCCGGCCAGACGTCGAGGTGGCACAGGGTCCGCTCGGCGGCCTGCGCGGCGGCGAGCGCCCGGTCCCACTCGGCCCAAAGCCGCAGCAGCTGGTACCGGACCTCGGCCGGCCACACCGCGACGCCCGGGTGGTCCCAGTCGGCCCGACGCACCTGACTCACGGTGCTGATCGGGCCGTAGGTGAGGTACTGCGACAGCCAGTTCCGCGACAGCCACTCGGTCTGCGGAACACGGCCGGTCCAGCGCGCCTGCGCCGCGCCGAGCTCGTACGCGAACCGCGCCAGCCGCGGCACCGGCCACCGGAACCCGGAGGGCCCGCCCACGTCCGCCAGCCACAGCTCGACGCCGCCGTCGGCCCGCGGGTCCGCCGCGATCAGCTCGGGCGCCGTGATCCCCGCGTCGGCGTAGACGGTGGCCGCCAGGCCGGTCTCGTACGCGAGCACCTCACGCCGCCAGTAGTTGAAGTGCGTCGGCTCGTCGCTGGTCTGCCACTGCCACGAGGACCGGCCGTCCGGCGCCGCGGCCGGCGGCCGGGCGATCTTGAGCACGGCCGAGCCGCGCGAGCCGCGCACCCGCCAGATCCCGCCGACCGCCGCGTTCACCAGGTTGTGCACCAGCGGCTCGACGGCCGCGACCGCGCCGGCGGCGTCCGGCACCGCGCGGCAATGCACGACCTCGTGATCCGTCGCGACGAGTTCCACGCCGCCCCCGACCGGTGTGCTGGTCATCGTCTCCACACGTTCTGGTTCACGACTTTTATCAGGGCTTATCATATGACACACAAGCCACGCCGAGATCATCTCCCGAGCCGCCCCGCGCCCGCCACCGGAAAGACGGATCGATGGCCAATGACCACGTGTTGCTCTGGGAGTCGAGGCCGTCGTCAACTCCGCGGACACCGGCTACGAGAAGTCGAACCCGCGGGCCTTCCGCGCCGCGCTGGCCGCACTGGCCGAGCCCCGGCGGGTCTGGATGATCGGCGACAACCCAGTGGCGGACGTCGGCGGGGCCACGGCCGCCGGCCTCGGTGCGATCCTGGTGCGCGCGGCCGATCCGGGGAACGTGACGCACCATGCCGCTGGCCTCGACGCGTTGATCGATATCGTCGGGAGCGCCGCCGACAGGTAGGGCACCGCCAGGAACACAAGACGACAACGGGGACTGATCACGATGGCTTCCACGCCAACCTGGGTCGACGACGGCTCCGAGACCGAGATTCCGCTGCTCGGCGGCGACGTGACTGAGGGCATCGTGCGCGTCGGGCAGACGGTGCGGCGCCCGCCGGGCGAGAGTGCGCCGCTCGTGCGCGCGCTGCTCACGCACCTGGAGGCGGTCGGCTTCGAGGGCGCGCCGCGGTTCCTGGGCATCGACGCCGCCGGGCGCGACGTGCTCACCTTCATCGACTTCGATCTCGCGCGCCCGGCCACGCGCGTGGACGAGATCTCCAACATGATGGTGTGCTGGGCGCCGCTCGGGGATCCGGCCGACCGCGATCCGCTCATGCGCGACGTCGATCCGCTGCGCCGCTGCCGGCTGCTCGCGGACGGGTACGGGATGTCGGATGCCGACCGGGTGAAGCTCGTCGAGGTCGCGACGATGCGCACTCGCCGGGCCTGGCACCTGATGAAGCTGCGCGCCGAGCGGGACGGCGGCGGCTGGCTGCGGATGTGGGAGGAGGGCGTCGGCGATCTGATCCAGCGGCGGCTGGCGTGGCTCGACCGCAACGGCGCGGCGCTGGAGGCGGCGCTGACCGCCTGACCGGCTGACCGCCTCGCCGTGACCGGGCGGATCGGCCCGCCTGCACAAAGTCTCAAGGTGTCTGCGTCTGCGCAGCTCACAGGCATCGACGCTCCCCCTTTTGACGACGGTCCGTCCGATCGGCTGACCTTGTCGGTGCCGAAACGTAGACTCCGTGAGGTGGACACGGAACCGACAACCACCGCGGTCTTCGCCGGCCTCGGCCGCGACGAGTACGAGCGCATCCAGCGCGAGCTGACCGGCTACTGCTACCGCATGCTCGGTTCGCTCTTCGACGCGGACGACGCGGTCCAGGAGACGATGATCCGCGCGTGGAAGGGAATCGAGCGCTTCGAGGGGCGCTCGGCCGTGCGCACGTGGCTGCATCGGATCGCCACCAACGTGTGTATAGACATGCTGCGCGGTCGGAGCCGCCGGGCCGTGCCGATGGATCTCGGCCCGGCGATATCCGCGCGCACCGGCGACGCGGGACAGCAGCTGCCCGAGCACGAATGGGTGCTGCCGGCGCCGGATGCGCGGATCCTGGCGGCCACCGCGGATCCGGCGCAGGTGGCCGCGGACCGGGAGACCGTGCGCCTGGCGTTCATCGCCGCGCTGCAGCGGCTTCCGGCGCGCCAGCGTGCCGTGCTGATCCTGCGCGAGGTGCTGAGTTTCTCCGCCGCCGAGACGGCCGAGCTGCTGGAGACCACGGTCGCGTCGGCGAACAGCGCGCTGCAGCGGGCCCGAGCGGCGATGGCGGCGATACCCGGCCAGGATGCGCGTTACCGCGAGGGTGACAGCGACGGCGACCCGGTCCTGCTCGGGATACGCACCGCCGGACCGGACGACCCGGACCAGAAGGAGCTGCTGGAGGAGTACGTCGCCGCGTTCGAGAGCTACGACATGAAGCGGCTCACCGCGCTGCTGCGCGAGGACGCGATGCAGTCGATGCCGCCGTGGCCGATCTGGATCCACGGCGCCGACGAGATCGTGGCCTGGATGCTGGGCGCAGGCGCCGACTGCCGGGGCTCGCGGCTGGTCCCGTTCCAGGCCAACGGATCCCCCGCGTTCGCCCAGTACCGCTCCGACGGCAGGGGCGGGCACAAGCCGTGGTCGCTGCAGGTCCTGGAGATCGACGGCGGGCGGATCAGCGAGATCCACTCGTACGTCTTCCCCGAGCTGTTCGAGGCCTACGGCTTCCCGGCGGCGCTCTGAGCCGGCCGCGCGGGAGGCCCGGGAAAACCGAATACCGAAGAAGGCCGCCGCGGGAGCGATGAGTTCCCGGCCGCCGGACGGTCAAAGCCGGTGAGGGCATTCGACGAATGCGGAACCGATGGAGGTAACCCGATGGCTCTTCCCGAGGTCGTCACCCGCGAGCAGTGGCTCGAGGCCAGGCGCGCGCTGCTGGACCAGGAGAAGAAGGCGACCCGCGCGCGCGACGCGCTCAACGCCGACCGGCGCCGGCTGCCGATGGTGAAGGTCGAGAAGGACTACGCCTTCGAGGGGCCGGACGGCACGGTGCGGCTGGTCGACCTGTTCGCCGGCAAGCCGCAGCTGATCGTGCAGCACGTGATGTTCGGACCGGACTGGGACGAGGTCTGCCCGGGCTGTTCCGGCAGCATCGCGGAGCAGAGCGAGGGGCTGCTCTCCCACCTCGGCTCGCGCGGCACCAACTTCGTGCTCGTCTCCCGGGCGCCGTACCCGAAGATCGCGGCGAAGAAGGCCGAGCGCGGCTGGATCACGCCCTGGTTCTCGTCGAACGGCAGCGACTTCAACTACGACTACCACGTCTCGCTCGACGCGACCGTGACCCCGATCGAGTACAACTACCGCGACGAGGGCGAGCTTCGCGACTCCAGCGCCGCGTGGATCCTCGGCGAGCCGTCCGAGCAGCCGGGCCTCAGCTGCTTCCTGCGCGACGGCGACACCATCTACCACACGTACTCGACCTTCGCCCGGGGCTCCGAATACCTCGGCGGGTCCTACACGATGCTGGACCTGACCGCGCTCGGCCGGCAGGAGGAGTGGGAGGAGCCCAAGGGCCGGGTGGAGAAGCCGGGCCCGTCGCTGCCGTTCTTCCCCAGCTGAGCCGGCGGCCGGGCCCCATCGGGGGGTTCCGGGGCGGCGGTCCGTGGGAGAAGGCGGACCGCCGCCGGCCGGGGCAGGGGCCCGGCGCACGGGAGTGACGAGCCCGGCCGGATCCGCGGCGTACCGCGGATCCGGCCGGGCTCTGCTGCTCTCTGCTGCATTCTGCTGCTCGCTGCCGCCCTCTGCGACAGTCGGTCCGCGCCGGCGCGATCGTTTCAGACCTCAGACGTAGTCGGTGACGTTCGCGACCGTGAAGCCCTGCGCCTGGATGTGGGTGTAGAGGGCCTGCATCATCTCCACCATCGTCTCGCCCTGCAGCTGGGCCGGGCCGCGGAAGTGGCACAGGATGATGTCGCCCGGCTGCAGCAGGTCGGACGAGGTCTGATACTCCATGTCGTGGATCTGCATGGTCTCCTTCCAGAGCATCATGCCCTTCAGGCCCGCTGCGGCGCACGCTTCCTGGGTGGTCGTGTTGTAGCTGCCGCCGGGCGGCCGGAAGATGTACGGCGTGGTCCCGTACTCCGCCTCCAGCTTGGTCTGCTGCCCGGCGATCTCGTCGAGCTGCTGCTGGTAGGACAGCGACGGCATGTACAGCGGGTGGCTGAGCGTGTGGTTCTGGATGGAGACGTAGCCGGTGTTCTTGAGCTGTGCGAAGTACGCGTAGTCGTCGCTGATGAGCGTGTCGGCCAGCGAGGCGGTGATCGGGATCTGGAAGTCCTCGACCATCTGGATGAACCCCGGGTCCTTCTCGATGCCGTCGTCTATGGTGACGAAGCAGATCTTCTCGGTCGTGGGAATGCTCGAGAAGATCGTCGGATTCTGCGGGTCGAGCTGGACCGGCTTGACCGCGGGCGGCTTCGGCGCGGGCGCGAACGGCGCCAGGCCGTAGCGCGCCATCAGCATGTCTGCGTCCGCGGTGTTGGCCGTGCTGCTGGCGGTCGCTTTGGCGGCGGCATCGGCGGTGCCGCTCGGCACAGCCGTGCCGCTGCGCGACGCGGCCGCGTTGGCTGGAGAGCCGTTCGCGCTCGCGCCGCTGCACGCCGCAGCGAAGGAACCCAGCGTGGCCAGCCCGAAGGCGCCGCCCATGAAGCGGCGCCTTGACCACTGAGTCGGGTGAATGTCCGTCATGCCGCAGTAGACGCCGTGGCCACCGATCCGGTTGACAGACGTGTTCACTCGACTGCAGCAGTGCGAGGGAACCCGACCGGGTTGACAGACGTGTTCACTCGACCGCAGTAGCGCGAGGAGACCCGACCGGACCGCCGGCTCCCGGGCTCTCGCGCGAAACCACCCTCGGGCGCGGCCGACCCAATACCATCTTCGAGGGGGAATAAGCGCCGAACCGCGACCCGGCTCGGCAGTCGCCGCCCGACGTCTGCCACCCACCGCCGGGTCCCGAGGCGTGTCCGGTGTGTTCTCCCAGCCCACGAGTCTCGGTTTCACAAGGGGGAAGTATCACGAGCTTTATTCACGGCCAGCGTCCACTAGTGCGCGCGGCGCTGTGCGCGACCGCGATCACCGTCACGCTCGGCATGGCGGGCTGCGCCTCGAAGGACGCGCCGACCGCCGCAGGCGCAGGTTCCGCCGGCGCCACCGCATCAGGCACGTCCGGCAACTCGGCGGCGCCCGGCGCCCCCGCGTCGCGCTCCTCGGGTTCCGGACCGAACGGGACCGCGGGCACCGCGTTGACCATCAGCAATGGCACCGACAAGGTGCTGATGAACGGCGGCTCGGTGAACTTCGGCGTCGACGTGAACGACCTGTCCTGGTCGGCCGA
>DASYAE010000158.1:0-5149 GCA_036501535.1 Actinocrinis sp.
GATCGGCGTCAGCGCCGACGGGCTGTACATCCTGGACCTGTCCGCGGACGGCCCGCACGGCCTGATCGCGGGCACCACCGGAGCCGGGAAGTCCGAACTGCTGCAGACGATCATCGCCGTGCTCTGCGTGGCCAACCGGCCGGACGCGATGACGTTCGTGCTCATCGACTACAAGGGCGGGAGCGCGTTCAAGGACTGCGCGCGGCTGCCGCACACCGTCGGCATGGTCAGCGACCTGGACGGTCACCTGACCGTGCGCGCGCTCGACTCGCTCGGCGCCGAGCTCAAGCGGCGCGAGGAGATGCTGCTGCACGCGGGGGCCAAGGACATCGAGGACTACTGGGACACCAGGCGGCTCCGGCCCGAGCTGAACCTGGAGCCGATGCCGCGGCTCGTGCTGATCATCGACGAGTTCGCGGCCATGGTCGCCGAACTGCCGGACTTCGTCCACGGGCTCATCGACATCGCCCGCCGCGGCCGCTCGCTCGGCGTGCACCTGCTGCTGGCCACGCAGCGGCCGGCCGGCGTGGTCAGCGCGGACATCCGGGCCAACACCAACCTACGGATCGCGCTGCGGGTCACGAGCAGCGACGAATCGGCCGACGTCATCGACGCACCTGACTCGGCCTACATCGGGAAGTCCACGCCCGGCCGGTGTTACGTTCGGTCAGGCGCGTCGAATCTGGTCGCCGTCCAGTCGGCCCGGATCGGAGGCCGCCGGCCCGGCACCGGGCCGGTCACGGCCAGCGCCCGGGTCATGACGGTCCCCTGGCGCGGCCTGGGCCGCGCGCTGCCGACTCCGGCGAAGGCCGGCGGAGCCGACGAGGAAACGATGGCGACCGACCTGTCCGTGCTCGTCGACGCCATCGCCACGGCCAACCGCAAGGCCGGACTCGGCCAGCAGCGCAGGCCGTGGCTGGAGCCTTTGCCGGAGGTCGTCACGCTTGGCGATCTGCCCGCGGCCGGATCTGCCGGATCTGCCGGGCCTGCCGGATCTGCCGGGCCGGCCGGATCTGGCGGGCCGGCCGGGCGCGCCGACGTCCCGCCGATCCCCTACGGGCTCACCGACCTGCCGCACCGGCAGTCCCGGGAGCCGCTCACCCTCGACTTCGGATCCGCCACCCACACAGTGGTGGCCGGTGCGGCCCGCAGCGGGCGGTCCAGCCTGCTGCGCACGCTGGCCGGCGCGGTGGCCGCGCACACCTCACCCGCCGACGTGCACATCTACGGGATCGACTGCGGCACCGGCGCCCTGCAGCCGGTGAGCGAGCTCCCGCACTGTGGCGCCGTGGTGGCCAGGGAGCAGACCGACCGGGTGGAGCGGCTGCTCAGCAAGCTCCGTAACGAGATCGCGCGCCGCCAGCAGGTGCTCGCCGCGCAAGGGTTCGCCGGGCTCGCCGAGCAGCGGGCGGCGACCGCCGGCGAGGACAGGCTGCCCTGGATGCTCCTGCTGCTCGACTGGTGGGAGGGGTACGTCGCCGCCTTCGGCGAGTACGACATGGGGCGGCTGGTCGAAAGCCTGCTCCAGGTGCTCCGCGAGGGCAGCGCGGTCGGGCTGCGCGCGGTCGTCACCACTGACCGGGCCGCGCTGCTCGGCCAGATCGGCACCGTGTTCGGGCGCCGGATGATCTTCCGGCTGACCGACAGGAGCGACTGCGCGCTGGCCGAGATCAGGGAGCGCAGCCTCCCGGCGCACCAGCCCGACGGCCGGCTCATGTTCTACGCCAAGCCGAACCCGCTGGAAGCCCAGGTCGCGCTGCTCGACCCGGATCCGGCCGGCCTGGCGCAGGTGAGCGCGCTCCGGCGGATCGCCGCCGACGCACGGCAGCGGTCCGGGCGGCTGCCGGCCGGGCACCGCCCGCTGCGGGTCGACGCGCTCCCGCCGCGGATCACCGTGGCCGAGACCTACCGGCTGGACCCGGACTTCGCCCCGCCGTCGGCACTGTGGGCGATGGCCGGCGCCGGCGGGGACGAACTGTCGCCGCAGGGCCTCGACGTGGCCGAGGAAGGGCCGGGCATCGTGGTCGCGGGGCCGCCGCGGAGCGGGCGGTCGACCACGCTGATTACGATGGCGCGGTCGCTGATCGCCCAGCAGACGCCCGTCCTGGTGATCGCTCCGCGGCGCTCTCCGCTGCGCTCTCTGGAGGGCACGCCGGGGGTGCTCGCCGTGCTCGGATCCGAACTTGACGTCGAGTACCTGCGGGCCACGCTCAACCCGCTGGACCGCTACGTCGTGCTCGTCGACGACGCCGAGATGCTGTACAACGCGCCGAACTCGGAGATCCTCGAGCGGATCATCGTCTCCGGCCGGGACGCCGATCACGGCCTGATCCTGGCCGGCACCACCGCGGACCTGAGCAGCTGCTACTCGGGCTTCATCGCCACGGCGCGTAAGTCCCGGTGCGGCGTTCTGGTGGCGGTGGACACGCCGGATGATGGGGACCTGTTCGGCGTCAGGCTGCCACGCAACGCCGGGCCGGGACCGCTCGGCCGCGGCCTGATGTTCCGCGCGGGCCGCGCCGCTCCGATCCAGCTCGCGGTCGACGAGGGCGCCATCTGAGGGCCGGCGCATCGCTGCTTGGTAGCATGGCGCGAATCCCCGTCCTAGCGAGGTGTCCCCTGCCCGGCCCGTTTGCCAGTGCGACGGCGGTCCAGCCCGCTGCGGCTGGCGAGTGGCTGGCCTCCATCGACGCGGGCTGGGAAATCGCGGGCAACGCCAACGGCGGGTACCTGCTCGCCATGGCCACCCGCGCCCTGACCGGCGCCACCGGGCGGCCGGATCCCGTGACGGTTACCGCGCACTACCTGTCCCCCGGCCGGCCGGGCGGCGTCCGTATCGTCACCCAGATCATCAAGGAAGGAAAGCGCTTCGCCACCGGGACCGCGACGATGTTCGCGGGTACCCGCCCGCTGCTGGCCGTGCTCGGAACGCTCGGCGATCTGTCGCATGCCGAAGGACCCGAGCTCATCGAGGGCGCGCCCCCCGAGCTGCCCGCACCCGAGGACTGCGTCCGCGTGCAGCCGGCCGACACCTTCCCGCCCCCGTTCATGGGCCAGGTCGATCTGCGCCTGCATCCCGACGACGCCGCCTTTGCCACAGGACGCCAGTCCGGGCAGCCGCTGATGCGAGGCTGGTTCCGGCTTCCGGGTGCGGAGCCTGTCGACACCCTCGCCCTGTTGTGCGCGGTCGACGCATTCCCGCCCACCGTCTTCAACGCCCGGCTGCCGATCGCATGGACGCCGACGGTCGAGCTCACGGCCCATATCCGGGCCAGGCCGGCACCCGGCTGGCTCCGCTGCCGCTTTGCGACCCGGTTCGTCTCCGCCGGTTTCCTCGAAGAGGACGGCGAGGTGTGGGACAGCACCGGGCGCCTGGTGGGTCAGTCGCGCCAACTCGCCCTCGTCCCCCGGGCTGAGGCCCCGCCGCAGTAGCCGGGTCCGGGGCGTGTCCGGGGCTCTGGCGTGTCCGAGCCTTGGCGTGTCGGGGGCCCGGCCCGGATCGGATCGGATGATCGCAGGCCGGGCCGGGATGTACCGGCCGGTCAGCTCGTCAGGCTGGCGAACATGCCGGGCTCGTAGGATCCCCCCTTCTGGTCCAGGATCACGCCGAGCCTGTTGGCCGCGTTGATCAGGGCGACCAAGGAGACCAGCGCGGCGGTCTGATCGTCGTCGTAGTGCTTGCGCACCTGGGCCCAGGTCTCGTCGGACACGCCGCCGGAGGCATCGGCGAGCCGGGTGCCCTCCTCGGCCAGCGCCAGCGCGGCACGCTCGGCCTCGGTAAACACGGTGGCATGGCGCCAGGCGGCGACCAGGTTGAGCCGGACCGCGGTTTCGCCGGCGGCCGCGGCCTCCTTGGTGTGGAGGTCGACGCACCAACCACAGCCGTTGATCTGGCTGGCGCGCAGCGCCATCAGTTCCTGCGTGGACTTCGGCAGCGGCGATTGCGCGATCACCAGGCTGGCGCTGGCGAACCGCTTGCTGAACTTGGCGCCGATCTCGTTGTCGAACATGCTGAACCGGGATTCCATGACTTGTTCCTCACTCGTGGTGTTGCGTCTTGCGTATTGCCGTGTTGCGTGTTGCCGGACCGGACGAACACGAGATGCCGGCGGTCCGGTCGCTGTGACTGCGCCGCTTACGTGACGTGCGCCACAACCCTCCCGGCGTCACAAGACGGCGTGGCCCGGTGTCTGGTGGGTAACGCAATCGAGAGTGAACAGGAGCCGCCCAATGACCGGCACGCCGCAGACCGCGCCCGGAAATCGCGGCGGCAGCATGAGCCGCGATGGCCGCCCGGACCCCGCTACCGAGGCGTTCGTCGCCTATCGCAACCTGCTGTTCACCGTCGCCTACGAGATGCTCGGCTCGGCCGCTGACGCCGAGGACGTGCTGCAGGAGACCTGGCTGCGGTGGGCTGGTGTCGACCTCGGCACGGTGCGGGACCAGCGTGCCTACCTGGTCCGGATCACTACCCGCCAGGCGCTGGGCCGACTGCGCACGCTCGGCCGCCGCAAGGAGTCCTACGTCGGCCCCTGGCTACCCGAGCCGCTGCTGACCGCGCCTGACGTGGCCGAGGACGTCGAGTTGGCCGACAGCGTCTCGATGGCGATGCTGCTGGTGCTCGAGACCCTCACGCCGAACGAGCGGGCGGTATTCGTGCTCCGCGAGGTGTTCGACCTGGCCTACGACGAGATCGCCGAAGCCGTCGGCAAGAGCCCGGCCGCGGTCCGCCAGATCGCGCACCGGGCGCGGGCACACGTCGCGGCGCGCCGGCCGCGCGGGGTGGTTTCCGCGGCCGAGACCCGGGACGCGCTCGAGGCGTTCCAGCGGGCGGCCGAAACGGGCGATCTGCAGAGCCTGCTCGACATCCTCGCGCCCGACGTCGTCTTCCTGGGCGACGGCGGCGGAGTCGTGCAGGCCGTGCTGGCGCCCGTCGTGGGGGCCGACCGGGTGGCCCGCCTACTGGCCATCGGGCTGGACAGGATCGCCGGCGCGGCCTCGCTGCAGCCGGCACAGGTCAACGGGTTCCCCGCGCTGACCATCCGGTTCAACGGCGAGATCGACACCGTCATCGCGGTCCGCATCGACGAGGGCCTCATCACCGGGCTGTACGCCGTGCGCAACCCCGAGAAGCTGTCGCACATGGAGC
>DASYAE010000159.1:0-18776 GCA_036501535.1 Actinocrinis sp.
AAGTCGAAGAACGCTGCGACCCGCGGGCCGGCGGGGCCGCGCAGGATCGACGCGACCCGGGCGTGCACGGCGTCAGCGTCGGGCATGCGCGCCCCCGGCCCGGCGCCCCGCGTCGATCCCGGCCAGCTCCACGAGCCGGGCGACGAGCCGGGCCATCTCGCGGGCGAAGGCTGCCCTGGCCGCGTCGTCGGCGCCCGGGGCGAGCAGCCCGTCGGCGGCCATCGCCGCGGTCGCGGCGCTGCGCAGCTCCGCGGACCGGGACTCGGGCCAGTGCGGCGGCGCGGCCGCCGCGCCGGTGCCGGTGCCGTTACCAATGCTGTCGGTGCTGCCGATGCTTTCGGCCGCCACGCTGCAGTAGGCCTCGAAGATCGGCCCGAGCAGGCGGGGCGCGAGCAGGAACGGCTGCCGCTCCAGGCTGCCGGCCAGCGCGACGAACTCACGCTCCAGCAGCCGCTCGACGCGCTGCGAGGCCGGCAGCACACCGAGCGGCGCGAGCAGGTCGCGCACCCGCCGCGAGCCGGCGGCGCCGGCCATGGCGAGCTCGGCGACCGCCCGCGGCATGAACCAGTGCGCTGCGATGTTGCGACGGTAGGCCAGGTCCCGCTCCCGGCCGGGCGCGACCGTGAAGCCGTCCGGCCCGGCGACCAGCACGCCGGCCCGCAGCATCCGCTCGAGGGCGACGGGCACCGAGAGCCGGCCGCAGGCCGGGATCCCCCGGTCGGCCGCGTAGTCCAGCAGGGCCTTGACCTCCCTGCCGAGCGCGGCGGCGTCCAGCGGCCCGCGCGCGTCGGGCGGGAACGCCAACGCGAGCAGCGATTCGGTCGTCGCCGGCGTCGCCTCGCGCAGGCCGCAGCCGACCCGCCGCGCGAGCGCCCTGGCCGCGGCCCACTCGCTGGTGGCCGCCTGCGTCAGTTCCCGCAGCGCGATCGGCTCGGCGAAGCCCACGCGCGCGGTGCGCGGACCCGACCCGCGACAGGCCCGCAGATACCGCATCAGGCCACGCAATCCCTCGGCCGGCTTGGGCGCCCCGGCGTCCTGCGCGGTCAGTGCCGGCACCTCGGGTGAGACGTCGTAGACGATCGAGACCGGCACCACGTGCACGTCGCCGATCGCTGTGCCGATAGATGTGTCCATATATGCGCCCACGAGGACGCGCAGCATGCCGTGGCGCAGCCGGCGCAGCCGACCGGTCCGGCTGCGGCCCGCCTCGGGATACCACTCCACGCTCTGCCCGCGCGCCAGCAGGTCCGCGAGCCGGCAGCGCACCGCGAGCAGATAGGCCGGATCGGGCCCGAAGTCGCGCCGGATGAACACCGTCCCGCTGCGCCGGGCCAGCGCGCCGAGCGGCCAGAACGCCAGGTTCTCGCCGGCCAGCCGCCACGGCCGGGCCACCCCGGCGCCGCGCAGCGCCGCGGCCAGGACCAGCGAATCAGCGTACGAACGGTGTGCGGGCAGGAACACCAGCGGCCCGCGCCCGGCGAGCCGGCGCAGCCGCAGCAGCACTTCGGGCTCGACCTCGATACGCTGCGTGCGCCACAGCACGGCCCGGGCCAGCAGCCCGAGCAGCAACTGCGCCCAGCCGCGCCTGGAGGCGGCGAGCCGGCCGAGGTGGCGGCCGACCTGCCGCCGCGCCTCCTGCTCAGTGGTCTTCGACCGGGCGGCGAGAGCGGCGAGCTGCCGATCATCGACGTGCGCGCGCAGCATCCGTCGCGCCTCGCGGCGGATCACGCGCTCGCCTGCCGCGCCCCTCGGGGGTCCGCAGTCATACGAACCTCCCTACCAGCGCTCGCGCCGCCTGCCCTGTCTCCTGTCCGAGGATCACCGGAAGCGGGCAGATGCGCCATAGTACTTACGAACCGGGTCATTGCGCCCGCTGGCCGCCGCGCCGCCGCGCCCGGAGAATCAGGGCATGGAGCGAAACGCCGCCCTGTTCGAGAAGGTCGCCGCCGTCATCAGCGTCCAGTTCGACATCCCGCCCGAGCAGATCGCGCCGCACACCCGCCTCGCGGACCTGGACCTGGACTCGATCGCCCTGATCGAGCTGGCCGCGGTGCTGGAGGAGGATCTGGGCGTCACCGTGTCGGGCCCGCCGATCACGATGGAGGACCAGATCGGCGCGATCGCCGAGCGGCTGGTCGCGGCGGGCGTGCCCGAGTGAGTCGCGCGCCTGGACTGCAGTTACCCGGCACAGTTACCCGGGTGCGCTGTTCCGCAGCTGCCTGAAGGTGAGCGGCGGGGCGGGAAGCGGGTGCGCCGCGGCGGGGCGCAGTCCGTCCAGGAGGAGCGCCAGGTGGCGCCTCCATGCGTCCGGGGCGATGTCGCGGGTGGAGTCGGCGGTGGCGGCGACACCCCACATCAGCAGCACGAGATCGGAGGGCTCCACGTCCTCCCGCAGCACGCCGGCGGTCTTGGCCCGCGCCACGATCGCCGTTTTGAGCACTGACATCCGCTGAAGGGCGCTGTCGATCTCGGGGGTGCCGCCGATGCGGGTGCGGTGCAGGTCCGCGTAGCCGCGGTCCTCGGCGAGCAGTTCGCAGACGCCTTCGAGGAAGGACGCGAACCCGGCCCACGGGTCGTCGGCGCGCGCCGCCTGCTCGGCGATCTGCGCTGCCTGCCGCGCCAGGGGTCCGAGCGCGGCGTCGATGAGGTCCCCCCGGGTGGGGAACCGGTTGTAGAGAGTCCCGATGGCGACGCCCGCCTGCCGGGCGATCTCTTCCAGCGGGGCGTCCAGGCCCCTGCGCCGGAACGTCTCGCGCGCGGCGCTCAGCAGGCGTTCTCGGTTGCGTACCGCGTCCTGGCGCAGCGGGCGCACCGTGTTCATGCCGTGATTCTACGGCGCACAACATGAGGACGCCCTCAAGTTATGCTAGGGTCGCCCTGAACATGAGGGCAGTCTCAACTTACAGGAGGGGCACATGCCGACGATCGCGATCTACGGCGCCGGCCCGGCTCTGGGCCTGGCGGTCGCCCGGCGCTTCGGGCGCGAGGGCTTCCGCGCGGCACTGGTGGCGCGCAGCCGGGAGCGGCTGGACACGATGGCCCGGGACCTCGCGGCCGACGGCATCGAGGCGGCCGGGTTCGAGGCCGACATCGCCGACCGGGCCGCGGTGCTGCGCGCGGCGGACGAGATCGAGGCCGGGTTCGGCGCGATCGACGTGCTCGAACACAGTCCGACACCCGGCCGCGACCCCGGCCGCCTGTTCGCCGGCCCGCTCGAGCTGGACCCGGCCAGGATCGCCGCGCTGCTCGACTTGTACGTGCTGGCCCCGATCGCCCTGGTCGGCAGGGTGCTGCCGGGCATGCGGGAGCGCGGTGGCGGCGGGCTGCTGTTCGCGATGGGGGCCGCCGCCAAATACCCGATTCCCGCGCTGGCCGCCGGCGGCATCGCGCTCTCGGGTCTGCGCAGCTACGTGCACACGTTGAACGGCGCGCTCAGCGACACAGGCGTCTACGCGGGCGCCCTGTTGATCGGCGCGACGATCGAGGGCAGCCGGACCCATCGCGTCGCGGCGGCGCCGGCCGTCGGTGGACGGCCGCAGGCGGTCGTATCGGCCCGGGACCTCGCCGACCGGCTCTGGGACCTGTACGCCAAGCGCGACCGCGTCGAGGACGTGATAGCACCGGCGCTCGCAGGCCTCGTCACACGCGAAGAGGGCACGCCGTGACAGCCCTCATCGACGCCCTGCTGCTCACCGGGGTCAGCCGTCGCGGGCCTGCCGGGCACTTGCGATGAGGTCCGGATCGCCGGAAAGCTCCGCCATCCGGCAGCCCAGGTCGAACGTGCTGCGCGCGGCGCCGTGGTTTCCGGTGCTCGCGTGATACGCGCCGAGGTCGAGTACCAGCGTGACGACCTCGCCCACCAGATCCGGGGCGGAATCGACCAGACGGCGGTACGGGGCCTCCGATCGGGCGAAGTCGCCGCGCAGTATCGACAGTGCGCAGAGCGCCGCCGCATGTGCGTCTGACGCCGAGTCGGGTACCTGGCGAAACGCTGCGTCCGCCTCGGCGAGCTTGCCGCCGTGCACCTGCATCACGCCATAACAGACCCAGGCGCGCGGTATCAGATGGCCGTGCCCCACCTCGGTCAGCTTGTTGATGGCGATCTGCACATGTTCCTGCTCCGAGGCCGCCTGCCGGCCGCGCCGCCGCCTTCGCGTCTCCGGCTGCTGGGGGACGAAGCTGAATATCACACCGACGCTCGCTGCCCCCTTCGCCGCGTACAGGGGATGGCCGGTGCTCATCGCCCGTTCGTACGAGCGCACGGCCGATTGGAGGTCGCCGCGCTCGAGGAACACCTGGCCGGCCGCGAGTGCGGAGGGGCCGACGATCGCCGGATCGTTCATGTCGACCTGCTGCACGGCCTCCTGTGCCTCGTCCAGGTCGCCGAGCTGCGCCAACCGGGCGAGCATCAAGCGCGCCTTGGCCGCCTCGTCGGGATCCCCGGCCTCCAGCGCGGCCCTCCAGGCCGCCCGCGCGCCTTTGAGGTCCATCTCCCGGGAGCGCAGGATCCCGAGATTGACCGCTGCCTTGCCGCTGTGCTCCGGCTGGCGCAGCTCGATCGTGCGCTGATACGCCTCCTTCGCGCCCGGTGCGTCCCCGTTGTCCTCCAGGATGATCGCGAGGTCCAACAGCGCGTTCGCCTCGATGGCCGGGATGCCGCAGTCCGCGGCGTGCCGCAGCTTGGCCACGCCGCCCGGCAGATCGCCCAGGCGCCGCACGGTGATGCCGCCGAGGGCGACGCTCGCGAGGGCTGAGCGCCGCGACGGCCACGTCGGGCACCGGGCAGTCGGCGGCGTCGCGGAACGCGTCGACAGCGGCCGCGCCCTCGCCGGCCCGGTGCCACAGCACGGCGCGGGCGAACGCCGCGCGTCCCAGGACCTCCTCGACCGGCGCCTGCTCCGGCCGGCCGCCCCCGCCGTGCCGCTCGATCGCCTCCAGGTTCTCCCGCGCGCACTCGGCGACCTGCGGGGCGGCGTGGTCCGCCGCGTATCGCATCGCGGCGAGCGCGGCCGCCAGGTCCTCGTCCACCACCACCTGGCCGATCCGCAGGGCGGCGTGCGGCGCCAGCTCGGGCTCGCCGCCCTCGACGATGCGGGCGAACCAGTCGAGCGCCTCGGCCGTCTCCCCGTTGCCGGCCAGCTCCTCGGTGTACTGCGCCATCATCTCGGCCGCAGAGCGCTCGTGCGGGATGTCCGTGGCCAGGGTGAGCACGACCAGGCTCATCCCGCTCTGCGGGGACGGGTGCGGCAGCACGCTGATTTTTCGGCCCACTGGACAAGCCCCCGTACCTGAGATCGCCCACGTGTCGAGTGCGGCCAACAAGATACTGCCCGACGCAGAGATGTGAGAAAGCGCGGGCGGCGCGGTGCGTCTCGCGATTGCCGCAGGGTCGTGATACCTTTCTCGGCCTTGTAAGACCGCTGCGGGGGTGGTCGATGCCCGCACAACGAAACGCAATGCTGGCAAGGCACTTTTCACGCGGTTTCATCACTCGAGCGGGGTGGTTCGGCATGGGGTTGTTCAAGAGTCGCGAGCGTCGAAGGGCAAGTACTACCGCTTCCACGCGGAGCAGAAGTGGCCGTGGGAGCTGACGCTGCGGCCGGAGCACGAGCAGGCGTTCATGGCCGGCCTGGAGGCGTTCCACGACAGCGGGGCCGACTGCCATCCCCGGCGGCAGGACGGGGTCCTGCACGTCGCCAACCCGTCCATGATCGTTTCGCTGTTCTCGCTGACCCAGCAGTTCGGCGCGATGGGCCCGGCGGCGCTGCAGGATCCGGCCCGCGCCGTCCACGCGCTGCTCACGGACGCCGCCCAGGCCGAGCGCGGCGACGTCCTGCACATCAGCGACGAGTGGATGGGCGGCGCCGGGGACATCGACGGGATGGACAAGTACAAGTTCACCCACGCCGTGATGTCCGCGACCCGCGGGCACGGCGTGCAGCACGAGTTCGCCGGGGGCTACGCCGACGAGAATCACGGTTTTGCCACCATCGGCGTGCTCGGGCAGAATCCGCAGCACGTCGACCAGATGTACCAGCAGGCCTACGACGTCCTCGGACCGCGCGACCGCCAGCCGATAACCACCACGCTGGGCGCCGCCAGGGAGGTCATGCGGGCGAACAACCCGGAGTACGTCGCCGCCTTCGCCCGCGCCGAGGCGGATAAGAGCAACTACGCCAACACGCTGACTTTCTGCTTCCGGCGCGTCGCCGAGCAGTACCGGGCGGCCAGGCCGAACATGCCAAACGGCGGGCCTGAGGATGTCCTCTCCGCCGTGATGACACGGATGGTGGAGCAGGGCATGCCGGGACACACCTGGGCACGGCAGCCCTCGCAGGATCAGCATCAGCTCGCTGTCGCGCTGCTGGGCAGCCGCGGCTGAACGCGGACAGGGGTGTCCTGATTCTCACCCCGAGCGGACGGCCGCCGATGCTGCCGGCACGGTGATCGCGTCCGGGATCTCCCGAGCCAGGTAGAGCTGACGGCAGGCGGCCCGGCGCACCTTGCCGCTCGTCGTCTTCGGCACGGTACCCGGCGGGACGGCGATCACCAGCGCGCCGCCGAGCTGGTGGTCGATTCGCAGGCTGCGGCAGACCGCCGCGGCGAGGCCGCCCGCGCCCTGCGAGCGGCACTGTTCGAAGTCCTTGACCTCGACCACGACGGCGACGCCCTCCGGCTCGGCACCGTCCGAGTCCCCGTCGTCGCCGTTGCTGCCATCGCCGCCGCCGACTGCGAAGGCTGCGACACCGCCGGGCCGGATCGAGGGATGGCAGTAGCGCACGCTCTCCTCCAGGTCCTCCGCGTAGTGGTTGCGGCCGCGCACGATGATCACGTCCTTGCGGCGGCCGGTGACGTACAGCTCGCCGTCGGCGAAGAAGCCGAGGTCCCCGGTGCGCAGGTAGCGGCGCGGGTCGGCCTCGTCGCAGACCTCTGCCTGCAGGCCGGCCCGGGTGTCCTCGGGGCGGCGGAAGTAGGCGGCGGCCTTGGTGGCCGAGTCGACCCAGATCTCGCCGACCCGGTCGGCGGCGCAGGGCACTGAGGTGTCCGGGTCGACGATGCGGACCCGCGAGCCTGGCTTGCTGATCGTGCCGCAGCCCACGTACGTGACGGTCCGCCACGCCGGATCGGCCTGCGCCGCATCTGCCGCGCCGCCCTCGCCTTCAGCGTCGTCGGGGACGCGGACGACCCGGCCCCGAGCGATCTCGTCGGCGTCCACCCGGATCCGGGCGCGGCCCCACGAGCTGACGCTGACCGTGGCCTCCGCCAGCCCGTAGGTCGGGCAGAAGCACTCCGGGCGCAGGCCGGCGGGCGCGAACGCGTCGAGGAACCGGTCCACGGTCGCCGCGCGGATCGGCTCGGCGGCGCACACCAGGGTCGCCAGGGAGCTGAGATCCCAGGCGGCGCGCTGCTCGGGCGTCGTGCGGCGCACGGCGAGGTCGAGGCCGAAGTTGGGCGAGGCGGTCAGCGTCGCGCCGACCCGCGCCATCGTCTCGAACCAGAGCGCGGGGCGGCGCACGAAGTCCAGCGGGGCGAGCATGTACAGGGTCATATTCCCGCTCAGGGCACTGAAGATTGCGTTGACCAGCCCGAAGTCGTGGTACTGGGGAAGCCAGGACACGCCGACCGTGTCCGGCCCGAGCCGGAAGTCGGCGGCGTTGCACGCCATCTCGGCCAGCAGGTTCGCGTGCGTCATCACCACGCCGCGCGGCGTTGCGGTGGAGCCGGAGGTGTACTGCAGGACCGCCGGCGCGTCGGCGCGCTCGGGCCGGAACCAGTGCGCGGGATCCGTGCGCCACTCGCCCATGCCGTCGGTGCAGTGCCATGGAGCGTCGGGCCACTGGAATCCCTTGCTGGTGAAGAACCCTGACGCCGCGGCGAGGCGCCGCAGGTCGTCGTACTCGGCCGAGGTGAGGATTGCGCGCGCGCCGCAGTCCGCCACGGCGGCGGCGAAGGCCCGCTCGCTGCCGCGCCCGTGCGCCGGGCCGGGCGGCAGGACCGCGGCCGGGATCACGCCCGCCATCAGGCACGCCACCAGCGCGACGACGAAGTCCGGGCCCGGCGGGTAAACCAGAACCGCGCGATCGCCGGGGGCGAAGCCGGTCTCCTCCAGGAACAGCCGCACGCTCGCGGCCTGCGCCGCCAGGGAGGCCGCGGTCTGCGCGCAGTGGTCGCCGCCGCTCGCGTCGACGTAGGTGAACAGCGTCCGGTCCGGATCGCGCTCGCATCCGGCGGCGAACAGGTCGAGGATGGCGGGTGCGCTCGCGGTCATGTCCGGCCCCTTTCACCGTGGGTCAGGGTTCGCACGCGGTTCGCCGCCGCGCTCACGCGGTGAGCGGGACGGCGCCGCTGATCCGGGCCTGCAGCCCGCGCGAGGTCAGGCACAGCAGCGGCCGGGCCCCGTCCAGGCCCAGCTCGCGCACCTGGTCCGCCAGTCCCCCGCCGCCGTGCCCTGCGACGCCGAGCCGCAGGCCGGCGCCCGGATGCATCCGGATGTGACCTCTGATGTCAACCTGCGACCGCATCGTCGAGCGGGCCAGCCGCGAGAACAGCACCAGGTCGCGCGTCGCGCTCGGCGCGCCGGGCCCGAGCAGCCCGCCGAAGCCGATGCCGCCCCCGTCGCCGTCCGCCACGGCGGCGCGGGCGCGCAACGAGCCGAGCGAGAGGTCCACCCGGGCCCGCGCCGCCGGGAAGCCCCAGACCTCCCGGTACGCGTCGGCCGCCGCGGCGGTGGTGACCGCCATGCCGAGCACCCGCATCCCGATCCCGCGCAGGTCGGCGCGCCCGAGCAGGGCCGCCCACGGCAGGGCGCCGCTGCGCCACGGCCCGTCGACCACCACGCCCAGGGCGGCCTGCCGGTGCCGCCCCAGGCTGCTCTCGCGGTGGTCCACGACGAGCAGCGCCACCACGGCCCGCCCGGCGAAGCCCACCGGCTCGGTGGCCGACCCGTCCCGCGCCAGCGCGGCGACCAGGTCCCGGTCGGCCGGGAAGAACGCGATGAGCCCGTCGCCCTCGGCGCAGGTGACCGGCAGCTCGACCGAGCCGCCGCCGGCCTGCACCCGGTGCGTCGCCACCGCCAGGAAGGGGTAGCCGGCCGGCCTGGGCTCATGCTCATAGGTCTGATACAGCTGGGTGCGCACCGCCTCGCCGCGGTACGGGGCCAGCTGCAGGTCGAGGTACTCGCGCGGCTCGGCCAACAGGTGCTCCAGGTCGCGAAGGTAGTGCTCGACGCCGTGGCATTCGGGGAACTGGTGGGTCGCCTCGGTGTAGTCCACCAGGTACCAGTCCGGGTGCAGGTCGAAGCAGCTGCCCGCGTCGATGCCGTCGAGGGTCGGCACGATGTCGTGCTGGTTGGCGACCAGTGCCACGAACGTGCCGGGGTCGGCGGGGCGCTTCTGGTGGATCGGCGCGCCGACCGCGATCACGTCGGTCACCTTGTACCGGTCGCAGAACCCGTGGTCCTGCGCCAGGTTCATCGCCGCGGGGCCGCCGGCGCTGTGGCCGATCAGCGCGATCTCGGCCCCGTCCGGCAGGCCGTACTGCTCGATCGCGGCGAGCAGCGCGCCGCTGTAGGCCGAGGTCTTGTCCAGCAGCGAGCGGAACGCGCCGACCAGGGAGGCCGGTGAGCCGTTGCCCGCCACGCCGGGGCGCATGCCGGGCACCTGCACGACGTGCCGCTCGACGCCGTCCGGTCCGCGGACCGTCTGGATGAGGATGCGCCCGTCGTTACCGAGCAGCGCGATGTTGCGCAGGAAGCCGAGCAGCGAGCCGCGACTGGCCAGCTGCGCGCGCTCGTGCGGCTCGGGCTCGATCGGGCGCGCCGCGCCGGGGCCCTTGTCCTGACGCGTCATCAGCCTGAGGGTGACGCCGAGGAACGGCTCCGCGCTCGGCACGTCCGCGCCGGTGGCCATCCGCCACGCGGTCGTGTCGTTGAACGGATTGCGGTCCAGCAGCGCTTTGAGACAAAGGATCTCGGAGAACATCGGTGCCAGGGAGCTGAGCGCGTGCACGCCGCCCTCGTCCTTGAACAGCGTGCGCAGCGCCTGCACCGTCTCGAACCCGCGGTGCGCGTATACGGCCTCGATGAAGCGCGCGAGCTTCGGGTCCTCGGTCATCTCCGGGTGGACCAGCTGCAGCCCGGCCAGGCGCATCCGCAGCGAGGCGACCAGGAACCGCACGGCCAGGCCGCTGCGGCCGAGCAGGTCGCCGAGCGCCGTGCCGGCCCGGCCGAGCGGCCCGCCGGCGAACGCGAAGCCGAGCCCCTCCTCGTTGGTCAGTGCCCTGACGAGAGCGCGCTGCCGCGGATAGCGGGCGCGCAGGTCCGTGACCGCGGATGCCGGGCCCGTCGCCGCCAGCAACGCGGTCACGTTGCCGGACACGCCGTGCACGACCTCTGCGATGCGCGACAGCTCCCGGGCCACGGCCTTGTGCCACTCGACGTCATCGTGGCGCACCCGCTCGTGCGGCGAGACGAAGCGCGGCGGAGGCCGGCGCGGCGGGCGCGGGGCGCTGTGCTCGCCGGGCGGCGGCCCGGCCTGCCGCGGCGGGGCCGGCGGGCTCGAGCGCTTGGCTCTCGGCCGGGGAACGGCGGGCTGGGCGGCCTTGGCGGTCATCGGGGCTCCAGGGGGCGGGGGACGTAGGTGAACGCGGCGGCGGGCACCGCGACGCCGTGGCCGCGCAGCTGCTGGGCCCGCGTGACGGCGGCCGCGCCTTCGAGCAGGTTGCGGGCGATCTGGACCGCGGTGCGCCGGGCCGGGTCGGCCAGGAAGCTGCCCTCGGCCCACCGGTTGAACGCGCCCATCGCCGGGCCGCACCAGATCTGGTAATCGGCCCGCCGGTCGGCCCGCCCCTGAATCGCCCACCGGCTCGACATGCCCAGATACCAGCGGAAGACCAGGGCCATGCGATGCTTCGGGTCCCGGTCGCCGCGCGCCGCCTGCTCCGGCTCGCGGCCGAGCCAGAACCGCCGGGTCTCGGCCCACACCGCCTCGAACGGCGCGCGCAGCACCTCCCGCTCGACCCGGCCGCGGACCGGCTCGGGGACCTCGTCCCAGCAGGCGTGCCCGGTGTAGATCCGGTACAGCCGCTCGGCGCGGAACGGGAACATGCTGCCGCGTCGCAGCACCTGGAGACGGACTCCGAGCTCGAACATGTCCGCCGCGGGCGCCATCGCGACGTCGGCCGTCCCGGCGTCGGCCAGCATGCGCTTGGCGTCCTCGGAGAGACCCGACTCGACGGCCGCCTGGTTGACCGAGCCGGTCAGCACATACGCCGCGCCGAGCGCGAACGCGGCGGCGAGCGCGGCGGGCGTGCCGAGCCCGCCGGCCGCGCCGACCCGGACCGGGCGTTCGTACCCGTACTCGCGTGCGGCGGCGTCGCTGCACGCCAGGATCTCCGGCAGCAGGGCGACCAGCGGCCGGTTGTCGGTGTGGCCGCCGCTGTCGGCCTCGACCGTGACGTCCTCGGCGACCGGGATGCGGGCGGCCAGCTGCGCCTCGGCCTCGGTCAGCAGTCCCCGCCCGACCAGCTCGCCGAGCAGCCGCGCGGGCGGCGGCGCCATGAACGCGGCGGCGACCTCGGGCCGCGAGACCTTGGCGAGGATGCGCCGGGCCCGCCGCACCCGCCCGTCGGCGTCGCGGGTCAGCCCGCGCGCGGCGGCCAGGACGACCGGCGGTGTCAGCTCCATGAAAGCCGAGGTGGACACGGCGGGCACCCGCCGGGCGATCAGCAGCTCGGCCAGCGCCTGCTCGGCGCGCGGCTCGGCGGGCGCGTGGATCAGGTTGACGCCCCAGTTCGCGCGGCCGGGCAGGGCGGCGGCGATCCGGGAGATCTCACGGTCGACCCGGTCGGCGCTGAGCCCCGCCGCGCCGAAGAAGCCCAGCACGCCGGCCCGCGCCACGGCGGTGACCAGCTCGGCCGTCGCGATGCCGTTGGCCATCTCGCCGGCGATGTACGCGTATTGCGTTCCGTGCGCCACGCAGAACGCGCGCTCCCCGAGCCGTTCCGGGCCCAGCGGCGGCACGATGCCCTCCACGCGGTACCCGCCGGGCCGGTCAGTGAGCGAACCGCCGACGGCCACCGCGCGGCGGCACCCGGAGCCGGAGTCTGATTCGGATTCGGAGTCGGATTCGGCAGGCACGCGGACGACGAACAGCGGCTCGCCGGTCCGCGCGACCAGTTCGGCCAGCGCGGCGCCGTCGTCGAACACGGGCGTGTGGGAGCCGGGCGTCCAATACCCGTAGTGCGGGACTGGCTCAGTCATCGATGACACGGCGGCCGGATCCGCGGATGCCAGCAGATCAGCACTCATAGGCGGCTGCACCCTCCGGTCGGCGTCGCTGGGCCCGCGCGATCATTGTCGGCCCGCGGACGCGGTGCAACCCATAGGAAAATAGGCGCATCCAAACGGATCGGACCCAAAGGATGATTCCGGGGCAACAGGTCGCGGGCTGCAATGGAACGGGAACCGGCCGGGATGAGGGATGCCAGTGGGCAGATACCTGACGACGTACGACGAGGCGGCGGGCCGCGACCCGATGCGGGCGGCCGCGATGGTGACGAGCTGGGTCCGGGACGACTGGCGGGGCCTGTTCGCGGAGCTGCGGGCCGAGCGCCCGGTGCTCGCCACGGCCGGCTACACCCTGGTCACCAAGTTCGCCGACGTCACCGAGGTGCTGGCGCACGAGCGGACGTTCACCGTGCGGCCGACCGCGCCGTCCCTCGACGCCGCGCTGGGCAGCGGGTTCATGCTCGCCCGGGACGCGACGCCGCTGCACTGGCGCGAGCGGGGCCTGATGCAGCTGATGCTGGCACCGCAGGACGTGCCCGCCGTGCGCGAGCTGGCAGGCCGGGCCGCCGACGAGGCGCTGGACGGCGCATCAGGAGCCGCGCCGGAGAAGGACGGCCGGATCGACGTGGTCCGCGCGGTGTTCCGCCCGGTCGCGCTTCGGGTGTGCGAGGAGTACTTCGGCTACCGCGGCGTGCCGCTCGCGACGCTCTCGGGCTGGGTGCGGGCCGTGGTCAAGGACTGCTACGCCAATCCGGCCCGCGACCCCGACGTGCGCGCCGCGTCGGTGGCGGCCGGTGCCGAGCTGATGGACTACCTGCGCGGGCAGCTGGCCGCCCGCCGCGCCTCAGCGCACCAAGGAAACACCGACAGCAGCACCGGTTTCGGCGACGACGTGCTCGGCCGGCTGGCGCGCGCGTCGATCCCGGCCGAATGCGGCATCGACGACGAGCGCATCGCGGTGAACATGGCGGGCCTGCCGCTCGGCTTCGTGGAGAGCGCGCCGGCGGCGATGGCGCTGGCCACCCGGCAGCTGGTCGAGCGGCCCGGCGTGCTCGCCGAGGCCGTCCACGCGGCGGCCGGACCCGACCCGGCCGGCTTCGACCCCTACGTGTGGGAAGCGCTGCGGCTGGACACCTTCTTCCGGCTCATGCCGCCGCGGCTGTGCGAGCAGGACCACCTGCTGGCCGCCGGAACGCCGCGGGCGACCGTCATCCCGGCCGGCAGCATGGTGCTGCCCGCACTGGCCTCCGCCATGTACGACGAGGACGTCGTGCCGGACGCCGCGCAGTTCCGCCTCAACCGCCCGCAGTCCCACCACCTGCACTTCGGCACCGGCCACGCGCACAACTGCCTCGGCGTGCACCCCGCACGGGTGATCATCGCGGAGACGGTGCGCCGGCTGCTGCGGCGCGGACCGCGGCGCGAGAGCGGCGAGGACATCGTGTTCGACGCCATCTTCCCGGACAGCTACCCGCTGCGGCTGGCCGCGGGGGCCACTGAAGGAGCGCCCTGATGAAGGCACGGTCCATCGCCTCCGACGGGGCGGCCAACCGGCTGCGTTTCCTCGCGCTGACCCATGGCGGCCCGCTGTGGCAGGCCGTCCAGGCGGTCGGGCCGGTGCGGCGGCGGCTGAACGCGGCGCTGATCGACCACGCGATCCGGGAGATGCCGCCGCGGCCCGAGCCGCTGTCCGCAATGGCGCCGTACACCTCGTGGCCGTCGCTGACCGACCGCAGCTACAACGGCCGGCACCTGCCGCCGCACGAGGGCGACCCGCAGCACCTGCCGCCCGCGCAGCAGTGCGCCGACCTGTTCCGGCGCGGCGGGCAGACCTCGCTGTGCCCCCGTTCGACCGTGCTGTTCGCATACTTCGCCCAGTGGTTCACCGACGGCTTCCTGCGCGGCGACATCAACACGCCGCGCGACCCGCGCCGCAACACCTCCAACCACCAGATCGACATGAACCAGCTCTACGGGCTCGACGAGCAGTCCACCGCGCCGCTGCGCACCCATGAGGGCGGGCTGCTCAAGAGCCAGCAGATCAACGGCGGCGAGTTCCCGCCGTACCTGTGCACGCAGAGCGGTGAGCGAAAGGAGGAGTTCGCGCATCTGCGGGTGCTGCGCTTCGAGCAGCTCACCCTGCAGCAGCGCCGGCGGCTGTTCGCGATGGGCAGCGACCGGGCCAACGGGCAGATCGGCTTCGCCATGCTGACCGTGCTGTTCCTGCGCGAGCACAACCGGCTGGCCCGCGCGCTGGCCCGGCAGTACCCCGGCTGGGACGACGAGCGGCTGTTCCAGACCGCCCGCAACATCACGACCCTGATGGTGTGCAAGATCGTGCTCGGCGAGTACATCAACCACATCACCCCGTACCACTTCCGCTTCACCCTGGACGAGGACCTGAGCACGCGGCTGGCCCGCTCGACCTGGCACCGGGAGAACTGGGCGTCGATCGAGTTCAACCTCGTCTACCGCTGGCACAGCCTGATCCCCTCCGCGCTGCAGGTCGGCCCGGGCGAGGTGCCGCTGGCCGAGACCCTGTTCAACGGCCCGCTGCTGGCGCAGCACGGGCTGGGCCGGGTGATGCAGGACGCGTCCCTGCAGCGCGCCGGCCGGATCGGCCTGTTCAACACCGACGACGCGCTGCTGCACATCGACCTCGAGAGCATCGCCGACTCGCGCGTCCTGCGGCTCGCGCCCTACAACGCCTACCGCGAGCACCTGAAGTTTCCCCGGGTGCGCAGCTTCAACCAGATCTGCGACGACCGGCGGGTCGGCGACGCCCTGCGCGCCCTCTACCGCAGCGTCGACGACGTCGACCTCTACGTCGGGATCTTCGCCGAGCAGCCCGGCTCGCCGACCACGATGCTCGGCCCGCTGCTCACCAAGATCATCGCCATCGACGCGTTCTCCCAGGCGCTGACCAACCCGCTGCTCGCGCCCCGCGTCCTGAACGCCGAGACGTTCACCCCGCTCGGCCTGCGCACGGTGCAGCACACCAGGACGCTGTCAGACATCGTGCACCGCAACACCCCGGAGGACCCGCAGCGCCGGTTCGTCTCGATGACCCGGCACGGGTGAGGACCCTGCGACCCGCTCCCGGTCAGCCCTCGATGTAACTCGGCGCCGTATCAATCACACGGATGGGGCACCCTGCTCAGCATCCTGATGGGAGCACCGTGTGATCGGCAAGAGTCAGCACCGTACCGACAAGCTCAGAGTCCATCTGATCAGCCTTCTGGCACTGCTCACAGCCGTGGGCGTCGGCATATTCAGCACACCGGCGGCCCAGGCCGCGACACCGCCGACAGCCGCACAACCCGCCGCCCGGCACGACGCCGGGCCGGTCGTCGGTCCGGCGCGCGGCCTGCACAGGCTCCCGGCGCCACAGGTCGCCGGGAGGAACGCGTCGTTCACCTCGACCAACTGGGACGGCTACGCCGTCACCAACACGGCCGGCACGAACACCACCGCCTTCGACTCGGTCAGCGCCACCTGGGTGCAGCCGGCGGTCACCTGCAACGCCTCGGGCAGCCTGGGCTCCACCTGGGTCGGCTTCGACGGCTTCCTGCCGGCCAGCGTCAGCGTCGAGCAGGGCGGCAGCTCCGCGCAGTGCATCAATACCGTGACACCTAGCTGCTTCCTGTGGTGGGAGATGTTCCCGTTCAACGGCGAGCAGGACACGGTGCAGATCAACGCCGGCGACACGATCCACGGCAGTGTCACCTTCGACACCGTCAACAACGTGTTCGACATCGTGGTCACCGACGAGACGCTCGGCCAGGGCCTGTCCGAGTCGGTCCCCTGCGAGCCGGACACGGGCGGCTGCCTGCGCAGCTCCGCGGAGGTCATCTCCGAGGACACCGGAGGCGCCGACAACATCGACGGCCTGTTCTCGCTGCCCAACTACGGCACCGACACCTTCACGAACGCCGGCGTGACCGACGTCAACGGAAACACCGGCACCCTGAGCAACCCCAACTGGGCGACCGACAACATCACCGAGGTCAGCTCCGAGGGCATCACCAAGCAGACCGTGGGGGCCCTGAGCCCCGACGGCTCGTCGTTCGGCACCGCCTGGCAGCAGTACGAGGGTGACGGCATCACCGTCCAGGTCGACTACAGGGCCCTGTCGACCGCGGCGACGACGCCGGAGCCGGACATCGACCTCGACGTCGTCGACACCGGCACCAACCCGGTCGACCTCGCCCAGATCGTGCCCGAGTACTGGTTCTCCGACGAGGATCCCGCCTCGCCGCTGGAGTTCGCCTGCGACTTCGCGGCGGTCGGCTGCGCCAACATCAGCGCGACCTTCCTCGTGGGTGTCGGCACCCCGGCGACCGCGAACACCGAGGTGGTGCTCAGGATCGCCGGCACCGGAACCCTCGAGCCGGGGCAGCACACCGGCCCGATCGAGTTCCGCATCTTCCACCAGGACTTCTCGCAGATGACCCAGACCAACGACTACTCCTTCAACGCCGCCGACACCCGGCTGACCCCGAACCCGTTCGTCGACTCGCTGGTCGTCGGCGAGGGGGGCGAGGCGAACTGGGGCGTTCCCGCGCCCTCAGACTTCTGAGATTCAGCCTCCGGGTGCGCGTCGCGGTGGGCCGGCAGGCCACGCGGCGCGCACCTGCGTGTGCGGCGCCGGCCTGACCCGATCGGGCGTCCTATGGCGGCCGGTAGCCCTCAAGCGTGGCCACGCAGGGCCGGCCGTGGTCGCGTCCGGCCGGCATGGCCTGGCGCAGCTGCTCGTATTCGGCCGCCGAGAGTACCAGTCGGGCGAGGTCGAGCACTGCGTCGCTCGGCAGGCGCGCCGGGCTCGCGACCACCACCTCGCGCGCGGTCCTGATCCGGGCCACGGCCGACGTCAGTTCGGGTCGGCTGGTGATGCGCATGTCGGCGCCCCCGTTCGGGGATCGGTCGATCGAGGGTCCGGACCGGTGTCCTGGCACGGGACCGTATAGCGCAGGGCGCTGCTTTGAAAGAGTCTTTCAGTTGCTTTCAGTAGTCTCGAAGCCCGCCGTGGCCACGCCCGGCTCCCGCTGCGCCTCCGGCGCCGGGCCGGCGCCCGGCTGCGCGCCGTCGTCCGCCAGCTTCACCTCGGAGACCTGCGTGAACGCCTCGGCGAAGGCGTCGGCGCCGGCCTCGTTCTCGTCGAGCAGCGAGCGCACGAGCGCGGCGACGTGCCGCAGGTCCTGCTTGCTGAGCTTGCCCAGCGCCGCGACCAGGATCTCCACCGCGGGATCCTGGGACGTCTCGCCCAGCACGGTGTAGCCGACCGCGCGCGCCGCGGCCGCGCGCACCTGCTCCTTGGGCAGGCTGAGCCCGGCGGCCAGCCGGTTCAGGGTCTGCGGATGCGGGGGCCGGGTCGGGCGCTCGTTGGTGGCCAGGTGGTGCACCGTCGAGTGCGGCAGGCCGCCGCGGCGCGCCACATCGGCGAAGGACCAGCGGCGCTCGGCCATTCGCGTCCTGATCAGTTCCTGCAGGGGGTTCACGGTACTGCCTCGGTGTCTTCGTGGCCGGATCCACGCGCGGCTTGGCTGCCGCGCCGCAGGTGGGGCGCCTGCGTATGAGAAGACGCACGCATGAGAAGACGCAGTTGCCGATACACCGCGCCCCAGAGTAGCGGGTGCCGGACCTGCGCGCTTGCCAGACACCGCAGAACCGTTCTATTGTCCAACGCTGTTGGACGGACATCCAGTGACATTGGATACCCGGATGTCGGAGGCCGGCCCCGCAGGCCGGCGCTCGGCGCAGCTCCCGACGTCAGCACCCGCAGGTTCCGCGCAGCACCGCTTTCCGGAGGTATTCCGTGAGCACCTTGACCCAGGGCCCGGCCCGGCAGGCCCTCTCCTCCCATCTTCGCCCCGCCTGAACCCGCGCTGAACCGGGTGGCAGAGAGGAGCGCCTGATGCCCCAGGAGACCCGCGAGACGCGTCCCGCGCAGCAGCGCACGAGGACAGCGGCGGACAAGAACACCGAGGCCGGCCGGACGGCGCCGCCCGACCCAGGGTCCGCGTCGGCCTCGGTCCGGCACCACGCGAGGACGCCGGGCCCCGATCACGTCGTGCCCAGGCCGGATCGCTGGCTGGTCGCCTCGGCCGCGCACACCGACGAGCGCGACCTCGCCGGGCTGCTCAGCCGGGACGCCGGGGTCAGGGTCCTGCGGACGATCGCCGCGCAGGGCCGGCCGGAGCCCCGATTCGGCGGCCCGGCCACGGCCACCCGGATCGCCGTGATCGAGGCCGGATCCGCGCAGGCGGCGGCTCTGTCCGCACTGCCCGGCCTCTACGTGGAACCCGACTGGCCGCTCGGCTACGGCGACCCGCGCCCGGTCCCGGCCGGGCCCGGCCCGGTGCCGTACAGCGACCCGGTCCTGATCACCGTCATCGTGCGCGACGACGCCGCCCGCCCGATCGAGTACGCCCTCGTACAACTGCTGTGCCCGGGCGCGGCCGCGACCGCGCTGACCGGCAGGGACGGCCAG
>DASYAE010000160.1:0-24979 GCA_036501535.1 Actinocrinis sp.
GCATCAGTTTTCTGTTGGGGGCGCAAACAGCTTCTCCGTTTGCGCCCCCAACAGAAAGCTGATACGCCTTCAGGTGACCGACGCGGAGAGCCACCGACCGACCCACCCACACCCAACAAAACCCCAGCCCAACCCACCCAACCCCCGCCCCCCAATCTCAGCGGAGGGCCCGCCGGAGGCGATTTTGATCTTCCTGTGAACGCTGCCGTCGCCGTTGCCGTTGGCCTCGGGAGACCGGGATCAGAGCACGCCTGCTGACGGCGGGTGTCCCCTGGTGGTCACCGGCCAGGCGAGGACCGGGCTGCGTAGCTTCGCGGCGTGTTCGGCGATGGTGGCCGGGTCGGGGGTGGGGAGTGTGAGGAGGCCGTAGCGCAGGCTGACTGGGCCGTTCTGGACCTGCGGGAAGTTGGTGTCCCAGTAGTTGTTCGCGGCCCAGCTCAGCAGGAGCGGATCGGGGACCCGGGGGACGGCTTCGGGGGGCGGGCCGAAGTGGAAGCCGCCGAACTGGATCAGCGGGGCGTCCGGTGTGAGGAGTGCGACGGCGCCGTGTTCGTCCCACATTGCGGCGGTCGACTGGACTGTGACCCAGCCGCGCGAGGCGCCGGGGAGTTGTTCGTCGTCGAGGGCTACTGTCTGGCCTGCCGTGTCGAAGGCGGCCTGCCAGCCCTGGTTCATCGCCAGGGGCAGGGCGAAGTACACGCCTCTGGGGTCTGCTTCGCCGGCTAGGTCGACGTCTATGTCGATCCTCACGATCGGGTCGATCGCGTCCAGGCGGATTCGTTGGATCAGGCTTCTGGTGCCCAGTGCGACGAAGCGGCGTTCCAGGGTTACGTGTCCGGGCTGCTCCTGGGCTGTGCAGGACAGCACCCGCTCGGCGGTCTCGTGGATCGGGGACCACGGCTCCCAGCAGGACTCGTCCACCATCTCCCGGTCCAGGTCGCGCTGGTAGAAGGCGCGTCGGGTGCCTTCTACCAGCGGATCGGGGCGCTCCAGGACGAAGGACATCAGGTCCATGCCGGGCCTTGGGCGCAGGATCTCGCGAGCGGTGGCGCGGTCGATCAGGGATGTGATGCGCCCGGAGTCCGGATCGTAGGTCAGGACATGGAATCGCGACTCGATCCTTCCGACGGCAGGCGCGCGGTCGACGGCTGAGGCGAAGTTCAGCTCGCGGGAGGATCTCTTCTGGCGGATGATCTCGTGCGTCGGGCGGTTCGGGAAGTCCGGCGCCGGGAGGTCGTCGAGGTCGATGATCCGCCAGGCTTCGGCGGGCAGGTCGATCGGTCCGAAATGTCGGCACTGGCCGGCGGTGGGGGTGGGAGTGACGGTCGTGGTGGTGGTGGTGAGAGTGGGGGGCGGCACTCGCCAGGATCGGTTCTCGTACGCCATGCGGCTGGCCCGGTAGGTCCGCTCGGTGGCCGGGGTCGGCTCGGTGAACCAGGACTCTGGCAGGGTGGGTGTGACTGTGCGGGGATATGGGGTCGGGTTCGCGAGCAGTACGCCTTCGATTCCCTTGTCCGCGACCGGGTTGCCGGCCAGCCGCTCTAATCCGTCCATGACTGCGAAGGCGGCCAGTTCGTGGCCCTCGTGGGCGCCGGCCTGTTTGATCGCCTCGATGGCCTGGGCCTGGGGGTTGGCCGGGTCGGTGTTCCAGCTGCTGGCGGTGTGCTCGTCGAACAGGTCGGCCTGCTCGGCCGCGGCGGCGACTAGGGCCGGATCGGCTTTCAGTGCCTCGGCGGCGGCCAGGAGTGGCTTCGTCTGCTGGTTCACTGCGGTGGCTGTCGGCATGCTGCCGGCGCCGAAGCTCCAGTAGTCGGTCCAGTCGCCGGTCAGCTCCGGCATTCTTTCGTCGTCGTCGGCGATCCGCATGATTCGTTCTCTGAGATCGTCGAAGGTCGCGTACCTTATGCGGGGGCCGCGGCCCTGCTCGTTCCAGCGCCGGATCAGGTCGGGCAGGTACGGGTTCGGGGGCGCGTTGTCCCACATGATCGGGGAGCAGGTCGAGGTGAGGTAGACGAACGGCAGGCGGTAGCCGGTCCGGCGCAGCCTTTCGTGGAAGGCGTTCCAGCCTTCTGCCATTCGGTCCACCTCGTCGTCCCAGGCGTTGAGGAGCTGGTCGAACATGGTGTAGTGGCTGCCGTTGAAGACGCGCAGCCGCCGCCCCTCCGGGGTCCGCCAGGCGAACAGGCCGGGGCGCGGCGGCACCGGGCCGCCGAGGTGCCGGTTGACCGCCATGACGAACAGGTCGACGCCGGCGTCGAGCAGCTCGTCGGCCAGCGGCCACGGCACGCCGTTGACGTCGTGCTGGCAGGCGACCTGGATCGGCCGGCCGACGACGTCCTCCAGCGCGCGCTTGCCGGCCAGCAGCCGGCGGATCCCCGGGCGGTCGATCAGGGAGCTGACGTTCCAGCCCAGCGCGGACAGGCCGATGCGGCCCTGGTCGCACAGGTCTTTGAACCGGACGGTCTGGTCCGCGGTCGCGTCGGCCAGCCAGCGCAGCACCGGCTCAGTCGCCTCGCAGGTCCACTTGGGGCGGCAGTCCTGCGGGAGGTCCGCGGTGCGCTCCAGCCAGTCCATGGCCTGGGTTATGTACTCGGCCTGCAGCCGCCACAGGATCGGCTGGGAGTGCGTGTATCCGACATCGAGGTGGCTGTGGTGCAGGACCAGGATCTCCTCGATCCCGACCTCCTCAATCCCGGCGCCCGGCTCGCTCGCGTCGGTCTGGGTCACTTGGTGGCTCCCGCAGTCAGGCCGGCGACGAACTGCTTCTGCAGGGCGAGGTAGCCGGCCACCGGGATGACCGCGGCCAGGAGCATCACGCCGAACAGCTGCGCGTAGTTGGTGGAGTACTGGCCGAGGGACAGGTAAAGCCCTGTCGTGATGGTCTGGCCGCGTACCGGGCCCAGGATGAACTGCGGATTCATGAAGTCGTTCCAGATCCACAGGGACAGGAAGATCGCCACCGTCGCGGTCGCCGGCCGCATCAGGGGCATGACGACCTGCCACCAGATCCGCAGCGGGCCGGCGCCGTCGATGGCCGCCGCCTCGACGACCTCGTCCGGGACCGCGCGCAGGAAGCCGGAGTAGACGAAGACCGCGAACGACAGGTAGCCGCCGCCCGCGTTGGCCAGGATCAGGCCCGGATAGCTGTGGTCCAGGTGCACGTACGTGAGGATCCTGATGGTCGGCAGCAGGATCACCGCGGGCGGGATCATCAGGCCCGCGGCGAACACTGCCAGCACGGTCCGGCGCAGCCGGGCCGAGCGCCGGGTCAGCCAGAAGCTGAACGCCGCGCCGAGCGGGATGATCAGCGCAAGCGAGGCGGCCACGGTGACCGCGGAGTTGGCCAGGCCGATCTGGACGATCCGGTCCGGCCGGGACAGCGCGTCCGAGAGGTTCTGCAGGGTCGGCGGCGCGGGCGGCGCCTCGGGGTTCTGGATGATCTGGCCCTGGGTCTTGAAGGCGTTGACGATGGTGAGGTAGATCGGGCTGACGAAGGCCAGGATGAGCAGCCCGGCCGCGACGAGGTGGCCGCGCGAGGCCCAGGCGCGCCGCTTCCCGGCGGGGGCCGGCGCGGCCGGCGGGGCGGACCGGCGCTGCGGGGTCAGGACGGTCACAGGTCCACCTCCCGGCGTCGCAGCAGGCTGGTCACGCACAGCGCGATGACGGCGGAGACGACCAGGAGCAGCATCGCCACGGCCGAGGCGTATCCGAAGCGGTCGTCGGTGAATGCGAGGTTGATGATGTACAGGGCGGTGGACTGCGTGGCGAAGGCCGGGCCGCCGCCGGTGAGCGCCACGATGATGTCGTACAGCTTCAGCATCGTGATCAGCGAGATGGTGACGCTGATCGTGGTGCCGGGGGCCAGCATCCGGAAGGTGATCCAGCGGAACCGCTGCCAGCGCCCGGCCCCGTCCACCTTCGCGGCCTGATACATCTCGACCGGGATGGACTGCAGCGCGGCCAGGTGCACGACGGTGGTGAACCCGGTCAGCACCCAGGCCGCGACCAGGCCGACCGAGAACATGGCCAGGTCCGGGCTGCCCAGCCAGGAGATCGGCCGGCCGACGACCCGCAGGGTCAGCAGGATGTGGTTGAGGATGCCGTCCTCGGCCATGATGTAGCGCCAGACGAAGCCGACGATCACGCCGGAGAGCACCTGCGGCAGGAACGCCACGGTGCGCATCACCCGGAAGCTGAGCGAGGTCCGGTTCAGCAGCATCGCGAACCCGATGCCGGCCGCGTTGGCGACGATCGTCACCGCGGCGGCCATGACCAGCGTGAAGGTGAGGCTGGCGGCCAGGGTGCCGTCGTGCGCCATCTCCCGGTAGTTGGCCAGGCCGACGAAGCGGGCCTGGGCCGCGAGCGGGTTCTCGTCGGTCAGGCTCTTCCAGCCGCTCATGATCACCGGGACGATGATGAAGAGGGCGTACAGGCCGAGGGCGACGAAGGCGATCAGGCCGAGGGCGGGGTCGCCGCGGCGTCGGCGGGCTCGGGTGGTCATGGCGGCTCCGGTGGTGAGGATGGGGCGGGGACGGGCCGGCGCCGGGTCGCGCGCCCGGCGCCGGCGTCGCAGGAGGCTGTTGGATATCAGGCTTCTGTGCCGTCTGTGTCGTCTGCGCGATCTCTACTGGGTCGCGGTGTCCCAGTCGCTGTCGAGCTTGGCCATCTGCCCGGCGACGTCGGTGGAGTTGTAGAGCGCCTGGGCGGCCGCGTAGAAGTCGTCGTTGAGGCCTGATGGCATCGCGTCGTCGTTGGTCGCCCAGCCGATCGCGGAGACCTTGTCGTTCTTCTGCAGGACGTAGGCGTACGAGTCCTTGTACACCTGGCTGGTCTGCACCCCGTAGTCGGCCAGGGTCTTGCCCTTGATCAGCGGGAACGCGCCGTCCCCGGTGATCAGCGTCGACAGGTTCGCCGGATTGAGCGACCAGGCCTCGGCGAAGGCGGTGGCCTTGTCCGGGGAGGGGGTCTTCGCGCTGATCGCCATCGACCCGCCGACGGCGTAGGGCACCACGGCGGAGCCGCTGTCGGAGGGCGTCAGGAACGAGCCGAAGTTGTCCGCGCCGGCCTTGGGGATCGAGCCCAGGAACCAGCTGCCCATCATGTACATCGCGGCGTCGCCCTTGAGGAAGTCGGTGATCGAGTCGGCGTAGCTGACACTGAGCGCGCCCTGCTCGAAGTAGCCGTCCTGGACCATCGTCACGTACTTCCCCACCGCGGTCTCGACGTCCGGGTCGGTGAAGTGCACCTTGCCGGCGTAGCGCTGCTGCAGCCAGTTCGGGTCCTTGCCCAGCACGTCCACCGACAGCGCGCCGGTCATGGGCATCGCGGCCGCGAACGAGTCGCCGCCGCCGAGCTCGATCGGGGTGATGCCGTCCCCCTTGAGCTTCGCGCAGTCGTCCATGAACTGCGCCCAGGTCTTCGGCAGGGTGCTGATGCCGGCCTGGGCGAACAGCTTCTTGTTGTAGAAAACCATGGGGATGATCTGCGAGTTGGTCGGCGGGATGTAGACCTTGCCCTTGTAGGCGTTGCCGGTCGGGTCCAGGAAGTTCGCGTTCACCCAGCTCTGCGGGTAGGGCTGGAGCAGGCCCGCCGGGGCGAACGTCGAGGGGGTGATGGACTGCAGCAGGTCGGGGAACTGGCCGGAGGCCTGCAGCTGCTTGGCGTAGGCGTCGCGGTCGGTGTTGGGCGAGACGATCTTCTTGACCGTCAGGCCCGGCACCTGCTTCTCCGCGTTGCTGATCGAGGTGTTCCAGAACGAGGCGGTCAGGTCGGGCGTCTCGAAGACGAGGTACGTCAGTGTCACGTCACCGTTCGCGCCGCCGGTGGACGCGGCCGAACATCCGGTGGCTGCCACGGCGAGCCCCGCGGCGAAGCAGGCTGCGAGCAGGCGATTGTGCCGCATGGAAGTCTCCTGGGACGAGTGGCTCGGGCGGCGGGAGGCTCGACGCCGGACCGCCGGCTGAGATAACGTTATCGCGAGACATGGTTTCAGGTTGCGACACCATGTCAAGAGCCGGTCTGATTACGGTGCCTAGCCACGACGGAGAGAGGCCGGGATGAGCCCAGCACAGGCCGGGAACGGGACCGCGGGACGCCCAAAGCGCCCGACCATGGTGGACGTCGCGCGCGAGGCCGGCGTGGCCCTGCGCACGGTCTCGCGGGTCGTCAACGCCGACCCGACGGTAGGCCCGCAGTACGTTGCGAAGGTCCAGGCGGCGATCGCCGCGCTCAACTTCCGCCCGGACGAGCGGGCCCGGCAGCTGCGCACCGGGATCACCGGCACGATCGGCGCGGCGGTGCGCCGGATCGCCGAGATCAACCCGGAGCTGGCCGCCATCGAGCAGACCGCGCGCGCCTCGGGGCTGACGCTGCTGGCCGCCTCCACGGACTTCGACGAGTCCCGCGAGCACGACATCCTGGTCTCGATGTGCCGCCAGCGCCTCGACGGCATCATCGTCGAGCCGATCGGCGAGAACCACGGCTACCTGCAGCCGGAGCTCGAGGCCGGCATGCCGATGGTCTCCATGGACCGGCCGATGAGCGGCGTCTCGGTGGACTACGTCATGTCGGACAACGCCTCCGGCATCGGCACCGCCTTCCACCACCTGCACCAGCACGGCCACCGGCGCATCGCCTACGTCGGCGACAGCGAGCGCGTCTTCTCCGGGCGCGAGCGCGCCGGGGCCTTCCGGGCCGCGCTGCGGGCGCACGGCCAACCGGTCGAGGGCCTGGTGCACCCCGGCGAGCTCACGCCCGAGCGGGTGGCCGCCTCGCTGAAGACCGCGCTGCACGGCCCGCAGCCGGCGACCGCGCTGGTGACCGGCAACATGGACACCACGATCGCGGTGCTGCGGCTGCTGGGCCGCGAGGCGGCGTCCCGGCTGGCGATCGTCGGCTTCGACGAGGTCCCGCTGGCCGACCTGCTGCAGCCCGCGCTCACCGTGGTCGCCCAGGACACCGCCACCATCGGCCGGACCGCGGTGGAGCTGCTGCGCGCCCGGATGGCCGACCCGGCCCGGCCGCTGCAGACCGTGGTGGTCCCGCTGGATCTCAAGGTCCGTGGCTCCGGCGAGGTGCCCCCCGCCTGACCCGCGCCCGATCCGCGCGCGACTCGCCCCTTCGGTCACGGACCGGTCCGGGCTCTTGACAGACGGCCGCTCAGCCCGCAGTCTTCGCGATAACGTTATTTCGACGCTGCCGGCGCGCTCCCGTCGAATCAGCGATCGCGTGAGGGGTGATCCGCCCGCGGGCGGCCCCGGCGCCTTCGGACGTCCGCCGCGCCGACGGTCCGGGGCCGTGCCAGGGTCCGGCCAGGGCCTGCCTCCATCGCTGTTCGCTGATGGATCTCAATGATGAGAGGCCCGGTTCATGAAACCACGCGCGCGGCTCCGACGCGCCGTCAGCACGACCGCCGTCGCGGCGCTCGCCGCCGGCACGATGACGGCCACCACCTTCGCCCGCCCGGCCGCGGCGGACACGGTCACCGCGAACCAGGCGTGGCGCATCGTCCAGCAGTACACCGGTAACTGGACCAGCCCGCCGACCAACCTCTCCAGCGGCGAGACTGTCGACGCGCCGCTGATGGGCAACGGCGACATCGGCGTCGCGGTCGGCGGCTCGATCGCGGATCAGACCATGTACATCGGCAAGAACGACTTCTTCTCCACCGCGACCAACTCGATCAAGCCGCTCGGCCGGATCGTGCTGACCGACCCGGCGATGTCCGGCTCGTCCTACCACGTGGTGCAGAACATCGCCGAGGCCGAAGTCGACGGCACCTACACGCTCAACGGCCAGACGCTGAGCACGTCGAGCTGGGTGGACGCAAACGCGGGTCTGTTCGTCACCTCATTCACGCTGACCGGAGGCAGCACACAGAACATCGGGATCACGCTGCAGAACGGCTCCGGCGGCACGCCGACCATCTCCACCACGGGCAACGACCTCGACGCCGACGTGTACGCGGACACCGGCACCGGCAGCGATCCGCACGCCCGGATCGCGGCGCGCACCATCGGCGACAGCCAGTCGTTCTCCGGCAACACGATCAACCTGTCGCTGCAGCCGGGCACCAGCTCCACGCTGGTCGCCGGCATCATCTCGAGCATCGACAGCTCGTCCTGGCAGTCGACCGCCGACTCGCTGGTCGGCAACATGGCCCAGACGGACGTCAACAACCACCAGAGCGCGCACCGCGCCTGGTGGCAGAGCTACTGGTCGCAGTCGTTCGTGGAGATCCCGGACAAGGCGGTCGAGAAGAGCTGGTACGGCTCGCTCTACCTGCTCGGCTCGGTCACCCGCTCGGGCAAGTACGCGCCCGGACTGTGGGGCAACTGGATCACCCAGAGCAGCATGAACTGGAACGGCGACTATCACACCAACTACGACTACGAAGCAGCGTTCTACTCCGCGCTGTCGACCAACCACATCGCCCAGATGGGCGCCTACGCCCAGCCGGTCCTGCAGTACCAGGCGAACGCGCAGGCGCTGGCGAGCCAGAACGGGTTCCAGGGCGTGCTGTATCCGGTGGGCATCGGGCCCAACGGCATGACCACGGACTCCAGCCTGCACAACCAGAAGTCGAACGCGGCATATCTGGCCAGTGACATGGTCATGGAGTACGAGTACACCCACAGCGCCGCCTACGCGACCCAGGTGCTGCCGTACCTGGTGCAGGTCGGCGACTTCTGGCAGAACTACCTGACCCTGAGCAACGGGGTCTACCACGACGACAACGACGCGCCGCAGGAGGACGACGCCGATCCGCAGACCGACAGCGGGGTGTCGCTGGCGCTGGTGCACCTGGTGTTCCAGGGGCTCATCGACATGAGCACCGCGCTGGGCGAGAACTCCACCGAGATCGCGACCTGGCAGAACATCAACAACAACCTGGCCGCGCAGCCGACCACCAGCGTGAACGGCCAGACCGTCTTCTCCGAGACCTCTCAGGGCGCGGGCTTCGTCAACGACGGCAACGACGTCGACATCCAGTCCGTCTACCCGGGCAGCCAGGTCGGCCTCGACAGCAACGCCACGCTGCTGCAGGACGCGCGCAACACGATCGGCCAGCTGACCAACGCCTGGGACGGAGGCAACGCGCCGACCACCTTCTACGCCGCCGCGGCCCGGGTCGGCTACAACCCGAGCACGATCCTGTCCAACCTGGACAACGAGGCGACCGCGCAGAGCTACAACAACATGGCGATCCACCACAACGGCGGCGGCGTCGAGAACCTCAACGTCACCACCTCAGGCCTCGACGAGATGCTGCTGCAGTCCTTCCAGAACGACGTCAAGGTGTTCGCGGACTGGCCCGCGAACACGAACGCGAAGTTCGGCGACCTGCTGGCCTACGGCGACTTCCTGATCTCCAGCAGCGAGTCCGGCAACGGCGTCCAGTACATCCGGGCGGTCAGCCAGAGCGGCGGCAGCTTCACCTTCACCAACCCGTGGTCCGGCAGCGTGGAGGTCTACCGCAACGGCACCGACACCGGGACCGTCTCCGGCTCGAAGATCACCATCGCCACCTCGGCCGGCGACACGCTCGACCTGGCCCCGGCCGGGACCGCGCTCGCCACGATCCAGACCGAGCTGGCCCAGCCGCTGCAGACGAGCTCCGGCACCAGCAGCAGCTTCAGCTCCGGCTTCGAGTCCACCGACCCGGCGCTGACCTGGACCGACACCGTCGACACCAGTGGCGGCGGCATCTCCGACGTGACCGGGATCTGCTGCGGGCTGACCGGGCCCGAGGCCGGCGTCCGCACCGGCGAGACCTCCCACACTGGAAGCAGTGAACTGATGTACTCCGGGGGCGCGGAGGGCGGCAGCACGGACTACGCGTACCTGAAGATCTACGACCTCAGCGGCAGTCCCCTGGCCATCGGGACCAGCAAGACATTGAGTTACTGGATCTATCCGCAGAGCAACGCGACCAGTACGTGGGTTCCGGCCGGATCCCACGACAGCACGTGCGTCGCCGTCGACCTGATCTTCACCGACGGCAGCACCCTGCGAGATTCCGGGGCCGTGGACCAGAACGGCAACCGCATCCATCCCGCGTACCAGTGCGGGCATCTGACGCTCGACGCGTGGAACCACGTGACCGTCAATCTGGCTACCAACAACGCCAACAAGCAGATCAGCCGGATCCTGGTCGGCTACGACGATCCCGGCTCCAGCGGAGGTTACCGCGGCTACATCGACGACCTGACCATCAGCTGAGCAGCAGCAGCCGACGAGACGCGTAGGAGGTGCCGTGGCGAACCGGACGCCCCGCGAGGTCGAGACCGTGTTCGAGCTCGAAGCGACGATGCGCGACGGCACCATCCTGCGCGCCGACGCCTACCGGCCGGCCGGCACCGGTCCGTGGCCGGTGCTGCTGGCCCGCACGCCGTACGGCAAGCGGGATCCCGGCACGCTGGCCCGGCTCGACCCGATCCGCGCCGCCGGCCGCGGCTTCCTGGTCGTGGTCCAGGACTGCCGCGGCCGGTTCCGGTCCGGCGGCGAGTGGACGCCGCTCGCCCACGAGGCCGCCGACGGGTACGACACCGTCGCCTGGGCTGCGGGCCTGCCGGGCGCCGATGGACGCGTCGGCATGTACGGACCCAGCTACCTCGGCCACACCCTGTGGGCGGCCGCCGCGGCCGGCCCGCCCCGCCTGATCGCCGCAGCGACCGAATTCACCTGGTCGGATCCGCAGGACGGGCTGGTCGCCCGGGGCGGCGCGTACGAACTCGGACTGGTGACGCAGTGGACGTTGACGCTGGGAGTCGATGTCCTGGAACGGCGGCACGCCGAGCATCCCGCAGAACTCGGGCGGCGGCTCGCAGAACTCGGACGCGCACTCGACGACCTGGTCACGCGCACGTACTGGGAGCTTCCCGCCGACGAGCCGCTGCGCCGCCTCGGCCTGCCCACGCCGATGTCCGGCCGCGCCGTCGCAGCACACGCGGATATGCAGCGCGCCGCTGTTCCGGCACTGATAGTCGCAGGCTGGTTCGACGCTTTTCTGCAGGGCAGCCTCGACAACTACATCCGGGTCCACGACAAGGGCCTACCCGCAACGCTGATCGTCGGCCCCTGGTCGCACGACAACCAGACGAGCCGGATCGGCGAGACCGACTTCGGAGACGCGGCGGACAGCACAGCGGTCGACGGCGGGGCCTCGCTGCTCGAACGGGAATTGGACTGGCTCGTCCGGCAGCTCAGGCAGGAGACTTCAGAGGAGCCGCCTGTTCTGCTGTTCGTGATGGGCGTCAACACCTGGCGCCGGCTGCCGGTCTGGCCGCCGGAGTCCGTCGAGACGCCGTGGTATCCGCGGGGCGATGGCAGCCTCTCGCCCGACTCCCCCGGACCGGATGCGCCGCCAAATGCGTTCCTGCACATTCCGCACGACCCGGTCAGGACCCACGGCGGCGCGCTCCTGCTGCCTCCCGAGTTCCCGGCCGGGCAGTTCGACCAGCAGCAGACCGAGAAACGCGACGACGTACTCATATACACCGGCGTGCCGCTGGACGCGCCGCTCGAGGTGATCGGCAGGGTCCTGCTCCACCTGACGGTGGAGTCCGCGGCTCTCGGCAGCGACTGGGTCGCGCGGCTTTGCGATGTCGATCCCGAGGGCGTGTCCCGCAACATCACCGACGGCATCCGGCGAACCCGCCAGGCTCCCGGCCGAGATGGACAGGGTCCTGATCCGGTCGAGATCCTGATCGACCTGTGGTCCACGGCGCACGTGTTCCTGCCCGGCCACCGGATACGCCTCCAGATCGCCGCGGGCTGCTTCCCGCGCTGGGACCGCAACGGGGACCACGCCGCCTGCCAAGCCGTACACCACGATCCCGCGCGGCCGCCGCGGCTCGTCCTGCCCGTCGTGCCGACAAGGAGTATCTTCGATGTCTGAGTTTACTCGGCGTACCTTCCTGCGCGGCAGCGCGGGAGCCGGACTGGTCCTGCTCGCGTCCGACCTGCTGCCGGGGCTCGCACCCACCGCCCGGGCCGCGGGCGCGGCCGGATCCCCGCCGAGCCTCGACGCGATGGCCGGCGACTGGCAGCCGGTCAGCGGCATCGTGCACCAGCCCGAGGCGAGCAACTTCTACGGCGGCCTCGAGGCCGACGCCAACATCTGCGGCTTCCAGCGGCTGGCCATGGCCCCGTACACACAGGGCGGCTCAGGGTTCGACGCGACCTTCGACGGCGCGGCGCTGGACTCGCAGTTCGTGCGCTGGTACCCGTACCAGATCCACCGGCTCGCCGAGACGGCCTCGGGGCTGCGGGTGCTGTCCGGAACCCGGATGGCGTTCGAGGCCAACCAGGTCCTGCTCACGCTCGCCGTCACGAACCCGACCGCGTCGCAGGTCTCGACCACCGTCTCGGTCGCGCTGGACCCGGTGGTGCGCAAGTACACCTCCGGATGGGACTGGCAGATCCCGCGGCCCGCGGACCAGGACTTCACCGCGCAGCTGGTCGGCTCCGCGCCGAGCCAGAACCTGATCGTGTCGGACAGGACCGGGCCCGCGGTCAGCGCCGTCGCCCTCTCCCCCGCGCCGCAGAGCCTCTCGGTCAGCGGGACCGGCGGCACCGCGACGTGGACGCTGACGCTCGCCGCCGGCGCGACCGGCACGCTCGATATCGTCGTCGCGGTCGGCGACACCACGACCGGCCGGCCGCTGTCCGCCGCGTCCGACGCGAGCGCGGTCGTCGCCGCGGCGAACACGTCGATCGGCTCGTTCCAGAGCGTCTTCGGCGCCGCCGAGACCGGCTGGTCGACCCGCTGGAGCGACGCCTTCACGCCCGGGAACAGCCACTACTCGGGGTATCTGCCCACGATCGCGACCGACCACCCGGCCGTCGACCGGCTCTACTACATGAGCGTCCTGTCGGTGATCTGCGCCGAGCGCACCAACCTGGGCCCCGCTTTCAGCACCCTGCTGGGCCGGGCCTCGGGCGGGTTCACCGGCTTCCCCCGGATCTACACCACCGGGGCCAACGAGTTCGGCGAGACGACGATGTTCTTCTGGGACACCTCCTACGCCTCCGTGGTGCTGGCGCTGCTGGACCCGGCGATGGCCAAGGCGATCGCCTCCTACTTCCTGACCTCGAACATCCACACCTGCTACGCCGTCGACATGCTCAGCGGGAACACGGTCGGCAACTACTACAGCGCCAACGACCTGACCGTCTCCACCACGACGATGAACTACGTCAAGCTCGCCGGCGACTGGTCCTTCCTGACCTCGTCGCTCGGCGGCCAGTCGGTGCTCGGGCACCTGACCCAGTCCGCCACGTACTGGCAGAGCTTCGTGCCGAGCGGCCAGCACCTGGCCGACTACGGCGGCGCGATCAACCTGCTCGAGGTGCTGCCGCAGTACACGAACCAGGTCGCCTCGCTCAACGCCGCCAACGTGTGGCTGATGCAGCAGGTGGCCGATCTGCAGAACCGGACCGGCAATCCGGCCGAGGCCAGCACGCTGACATCGCTGGCGAACAGCCTGCTGCCGAACGTGCTCGACCTCTACGTCGCCGGGCAGGGCGTCTGGAACTGCCGGCACTCCGACGGGACGCTGGTGCCGGTGCGCACCGTCGTCGACTTCTGCATCGGGGCCAACGCGCTGGCCGCCGGCAGCGAGCTGAGCTCGACGCAGCGGCAGGAGATGATGGGGTTCGTCGACGCCGAGCTGCTCGACGGCAACTGGATGCGGGCCCTGTCGCTCAAGGACGGCGAAGCGCCGGTCGACCGCCCCGACCACGGCTCGACCGGCGCCTACGAGGCCTGGCCCGCCCTGACCGCGCAGACCTTCGCCCGCTTCGGGAACTACGCCTCGTTCCTCGCGATGCTCGAAACCTTCAGCGGCGTCACCAGCCAGGGCCCGTTCGGGCAGGCGCACCAGCTGGCGCCGGGGCGCTTCGGCTACCGCGTCGTGGACAGCGAGGCGCTGAACCCGGCCCGCGGGATCACGCTGGCCGCCTGGATCGACGCCGCGTCCTGGCCGGCGCAGATCTGGCAGGGCAGCATCATCGCCAAGGACTCGTTCTCGGCCAACGCAGGGTACGTCTTCCGCGGCGGCGCCGGAGGGCTGCTCTCCTTCGTCCTCTACACCGGCGGCGGGGGCTGGTCCGAGCTGCAGTCGACGACCGCACTGAGCTCCGGCTGGCACCACGTCGCAGCGACCTACGACGGCTCGACGATGTCGATCTACGCCGACGGGACCAAGATCGCCGCCCAGTCGCAGACCGCGTCGATCCTCCCGTCGACCGGTACCGACCTGGTCGTCGGCGACTGCCCCTCGGACCCGACCCGGCAGTTCGACGGCACGATCGCCGGCGCGCAGATGTACAGCAGGGCGCTGACGGCCACCGAGATCGCCGCCGCGCACTCCGCGGGCAACCCCTTCGCGAACGACGATCCGGCCCTGGCGCTGCACCGGCCGATGCAGCTCGGGCTGCCCGACCTCATCCCGGACGGCCCGGCGCTGAACCCCACCGGCGCGATCACGCTGGCCGCCTGGATCGACGCCGCCTCGTGGCCGGCGCAGATCTGGCAGGGCAGCATCATCAACAAGGAGTCCTTCCCGGCCAACGCCGGATACGCCTTCCGCGGCGGCGCCGGAGGGCTGCTCTCGTTCCTGATCTACACGGGTGGCGGCGGCTGGTCCGAGTTGCAGAGCACGACGGCGCTGGCCTCCGGCTGGCACCACGTCGCAGCGACCTACGACGGCTCGACGATGTCGATCTACGCCGACGGGACCAAGATCGCCGCCAAAGCGCAGACCGGGTCGATCTACCCGTCCACCGGCCTGAGCGCGATGGTCGGCAACTGCCCGTCGGACATGACGCGCCAGTTCGTCGGCAGCATCGACGATGCGCGGATCTACGGCAGGGCACTGTCCTCGGCCGAGGTCTCCGGGATCTACGCGGCGGGCAACACCTTCGCAGCCCACGCCGATCCGGCGATGCAGCTGTGGTACCAGCCGGTGTCCGGACCGCTTGCGACGCCGCCGGACGTCGGGCTCATCGCCAACGACAACCCCCAGGTCTACAACGGCACGGAGGGCGGGGCGTTCGCCGGAGTCATCGTCACCGACCTGTTCGGATACGCCCCCGACGGCCAGCAGCCGGCGCTCAAGGACGCGAGCGCCCCGCGGGGCCTCGGCGGAACGCTCTCAGGCCTCGCATTCAACGGCCAGAGCTACACCATCACCAGCGGATCGGACGGCCTGAGCATCGAATGAGGCGCTGCGGGCGGCAGGATGTCAGGGCACAACGACAGCAGTCAGGATCAGGCCGTCCTGCACGGTCCAGCGGCCGGAGAAGCCGGTCAGGGGGCTGCCGTGGACCACGGGGCCAGGCACTCGCAGGCGTGCGGTGAAGCGCTCGCGCGGGGGGTCCACGGCGATGACGGCGTCGGTGAAGTCCAGCCAGGCGCGGGTCAGCGGGTACCAGGCCTTGTACACGGACTCCTTGGCGCTGAACAGCAGGCGGTCCCAGCAGGTCTCGGGCGCGGCCGCGCGCAGGTGCTCGATCCAGTTGCGCTCGCGCAGGTCGGCGATCGAGGCCAGCACGCTCTGCGGGACGGGGGTGTTCGGCTCGGCGTCGATGCCTATTGAGAGCACTGATGAGTCCCGGGCCACGGCCGCGCCGCGGTAGCCGGCGCAGTGCGTGATGCTGCCGACGATCCCGCGGGGCCAGCGGGGCTCGCCGTGCCGGCCCGGCGGGATGGGGCCGGGCTGCACGCCGAGCCGGGCCAGCGCCTCGCGGGCGCAGGCCCGTCCGGTGGCGAACTCCCGCTGCCGGGCGGGCACGGCCCGGGCCACGGCGGGCCGCTCGGCCGGGAGGAGTTCGGCGTCGATGTCGCCGCGCACCTCGCAGGTGGCGATCTGGGGCGGCACGATCCCGCCGACGAGGGCGGATCGCACAGTGACGCGATCCGCGGAGTTCATGTTGTCACCATAGGCACCAGATGTTGCGCAGAGAACTGATGCGGCCTGGGTTACGGGTTGTGGAGCCGCCGCATCCGGGCTGGTAGGAGGCAGCAACGGAGGCGTGCGCGCGCCCCCTACGATCAGCCGATGCCGCTCCGCATCCTAGACATGGGATAGATCTGCTTAAGCCGCCCGGGAAACCCTGGGACGGGCCGAGCGCCGTGAAAGGCCGCCGTCGACCGTCTCAAAAGGGGCACCATCCGATGCGCACCGCAGAATCAGCCACCGCATACGCTGGGCCGCAGGGCGGGCCGGCGCCGCAGTCGCCCGGACCTGCCGGGGTCGACGCGCTGGCCGCCCTCGCCCGGTCCGGCCGGCTGGCCGAGCAGTACCCTGATGCGCTGCGCCTGGTGCGGGAGCTGGCGCCGGCGCAGCTGGAGCGGGCCGGACGGCTGCTGGCCGGGCTCGACCCGGACGCCGTGCTCGGGGCGCATCCGGCCACCCCGGTGCGGACGGTGGCGATCACCGGCCACGGCACGCTGACCGCCCTGGTACCCGCGCTGGCCGGGGAGTTCGCCCGGCACGGAGTCCTGCTGCGCCCGGTGGTCGCGGAGTTCGACACCTATGTCTTCGGCCTCGCCGACCCCGGCAGCGCGCTCTACGCGGAGCAGGCCGACATAACCCTGTGCGTGCTGGACCCGGAGATCGTGTTCGATGAGCTGCCGGTGCCGTGGGGCCCGGCCGACGCCGAGCGGGTGCTCGCGTCGAAGCTGCGCACCGTCGAGGGCATCGTGGCCGCCTTCGGCACCGCCGGGCACGGCACCCTGGTGCTCAACACCATCCCGCTGCCGCAGCCGCGGCTGGTCCAGCTGGTCGACTACCGCTCCCGGGCCCGACTCAGTGCACTGTGGCGGGAGGCGAACGCGCGGCTGCTGCGGCTGACCGAGGCGAATCCGGCGCTGTGCGTGATCGACCTCGAGGCGCTGGCGTGGGAGGGCCTGCCGGGCGCCGACCCGCGGCTGAGCGTGTATGCGAAGGCTCACCTGTCCGCCCCGCTGCTGGCCCGCTACGCCCGGCAGATCGGGCACCTGGCCAGGCACCAGCTCGGCGCGACGAAGAAGTGCCTGGTGCTGGATCTGGACGGCACGGTCTGGGGCGGGATCCTCGGCGACGACGGGCCCGAGGGGATCGAGGTCTCCGAGACGCACCGGGGCGAGGCCTTCCGCGCCTTCCAGCGCGCGGCCAAGCAGATCGGCGCGCAGGGCGTGATGCTCGCCGTGGTCAGCAAGAACAACCTGGAGCCGGTCCAGGAGGCGTTGCGCACCCGCGCGGACATGACGCTGCGCGAGGAGGACTTCGTGCGGATCGCGGCGAACTGGCGGCCCAAGCACGAGAACCTGGCCGAGCTGGCTGCCGCGCTGAATCTGGGTATTGACAGCTTCGTGTTCGTGGACGACAACCCGGCCGAGTGCGGGCTGGTGCGCCGGGAGCTGCCGGGCGTGGCCGTGGTCCAGGTGGACGGCGACCCCGCTCTGCACGCCGAGCGGCTGCTGGCGGACGGGTGGTTCGACTGCGCCGAGCTGACCGCCACCGACCGCGAGCGCACCCGGCAGTACCGGCAGGAGCTGGAGCGCAAGGACTTCCTGGACAGCTTCGACTCGGTCCGGGACTACCTGCGCGAGCTACAGGTCGAGGTGGACGTGGCTGCTGCCGCGGCGGCGGACCTGCCCCGGGTCTCGCAGCTGACCCTGCGCACCAACCAGTTCAACCTGACCACGGTGCGGCTCCAGCAGGCCGACGTGGCGGCGATGGCCGCCGAGCCGGGCCGCGCGGTGCTCACCGTGCGGGCGCGCGACCGCTTCGGCGACAACGGCCTGGTCGGCGCGGTCTTCCTGCACCGCGCCGGGGACACCGTGCAGATCGAGAACTTCGTGCTCAGCTGCCGGGTGTTCTCCCGCGGCGTGGAGCAGGCCGCGCTGGCCGCGATCAGCGCGCGGGCGCTGCAGGACGGGGCGGCCGAGCTGGCCGGCCGGTACCGGCCCACGCCGAAGAACGCGATCGTGGCCGACTTCTACCCGCGGTACGGCTTCGACCGGGTCCCGGCGGCCGCCGCGGACGCCGACGACTGCACCCAGTTCCGGCTCGCGCTGCACGAGCCGGTCGCGATCCCGGACCACCTGAGGCTTGCCGCCGACCTGCCGCCCCTGTGCCGAGAAGGAGACTGAGATGCTCGCACTGGACGATTTCATCGCCCTGGTCCGCGACGAGCTGGGCCTCGCGGTCACCGCCGCCGACGCCCAGGAGAGCCTGGACCGGATCGAGGGCTGGGACTCGGTACACCTGCTGTGGCTGCTGACCCTGATCGAGCAGCGCACCGGCCGCGCCGTCCCGCTGGCCGACCTCATGGAGGCGGACAGCCTCGGCGAGATGTACAGCCTGGTGACGGCCTGATGGCGGACCGGCCGGGCGGAGCCGGGCCGGCGGCGGGCGCCGTCGCCGAGGCGGTGCAGCCGACTCACGAATCAGCACTCGTACCCGCGGCTGGGCCGGGCCGCCCCGCCCCGCTGCGGATCAGGCCCCTGGCACGTGAGCGGCGGCAGACCCTGCACCTGCTCGCCGAGCTGCGCGGCGTCGTCCCGGTGTTCCTGGACACCGAGGTCGACATGACCGCGGTGCGCGAGCACCGGGAGGCCGCGCGCCGGGCCGGGTCGCGCTACTCGATCGTCTCCTACGTCCTGTCCGCAGCCGGCCGCGCGCTGGCCGAGCACCCCGAGGCGAACGCCGCGGTGCGCGGGCGGCTGCACCCGCGGGTCGCCCGCTATCCGCGGGCGAACGGGAAGGTGACGCTGGACAAGGTCATGAACGGGCGGCGGGTCGTGCTCTCCGCGGTGCTGCCCGGCACGGACACCGCCTCGCTGGACGAGATCCAGCGCGGCCTCGAGGACCTGCGCGACGCCGACCCGGACACCGCGCCGCGGTTCGCCCCGGTGCGCGCGCTGCAGCGGCTGCCCGTCCCGGCCGGCCGGCTTGCCTTCCGCGCCCGGGCCAGGCCCCTGCGACGGCGGCCGGACCTGCTCGGCACCTACTCGGTGACCTCGCTCGGGCACGGCGTGGTGGACGGCTTCCACTCGGTCGGCGGGACCACGGCCACCTTCGGGGTGGGCCGGATCCGGGACCGGCCGGTGGTCCGCGACGGCCTGCTGTCCGTGGCCCCGGTCATGCGGCTCAACCTCGCCTTCGACCACCGGGTGATCGACGGCGCGGAGGCGGCCGACCTGCTCGCCGACGTGCAGGAGCGATTGGAGACCCGCCCGGCCGGGTGACTCACGGCTGCGCCCTCTCCTCCCCATCCCGTCCCGGCCAGGCCTCCGAGACGGGCCCGGCCGCGATCCCGCCGGCCGTCCCGGCGGCCCGGCCCAACCGTACGACCTCGGCGTATGCCCGGACTCTGCGATCCCACGCGAGCCAGGCCGAAGTTAGATCAGGCCAAGGCGGCTGCAAGCCGGTCCCGGGAGAGTCGGGTAAGGCCTCCGACAGCGGCGGCCCTGATCCCTAGGGAGCCCACCATGACGGACACGCCCGGAACGCGCGCCTGTCCCTTCTCGGCCCCGGACACGACGGCCGAGCGCATCCGGCAGTGGACGCTGTACCAGCCCTGGCTTCAGCAGGACCCGATCCCGTACTGGAACGAGATGCGCGAGGCGGCGCCGATCGCGCGGTCCGAGGCCTTCGGCGGCTACTGGATCCTGACCAGGTACGAGGACGTGGAGTGGGCCGCGCGCACTCCCGAGGTCTTCTCGAACGCCGAGGTGGCCATCCCGCACCGGACGATCTTCCCGGCCCGGCAGATCCCGATCCAGCTCGACGGCGACGAGCACCGGGCCTGGCGCCGGACGCTGTCCGACCTGTTCAACCCGGGCGTCGTCAACCACTTCACCCCGCAGATCCGCCAGGCCACGCTGGACACGATCAAGCCGCTGGCCGCGCGGGGCCGGGCGGAGTTCGTCGAGGACGTCGCCGTCGCGCTGCCGGCCGAGACCTTCCTGATCACCTTCGGCATCGGCCGCGAGTACGTCGGGCAGATGCTCGGGCACAAGGACTGGCTGCGCCGCGAGGGCATTCCCAACGCAAAGACCGACGAGGACATCCTCAAGGCCAACGAGCCGCTCTGGAGCTTCTTCAGCGACGCCATCGACCGGCGGAGGGCGGAGGGCACCGAGGGCCGGCTCGACGTGTTCAGCCGGCTGCTGGAGACCACCTTCGACGGCAGGGCGTTGACCCAGGACGAGATGGTGAACGCCGCGTTCGTCTCGATGCTCGCCGCCCTGGACACCACGACGGCGTCGCTGAGCCAGATCTTCCTGTACCTGGCGCAGCACCCTGAGACCCAGGAGCTGGTCCGGGAGCAGCCGGAGCGCATCCCGGTGATCGCCGAGGAGCTGATCCGGCACGAGCCGGTCTCCACGACCGGCCGGCTGGTCGTCCAGGACGTCGAGCGGCACGGGGTGACGATGCACAAGGGAGACAGGGTATTGATGCCCTGGGGGATGACCGGGCTCGACCCGGACGTCTTCGCCTCGCCCGAGACCGTGGACTTCGACCGCGCGTCCACCCGCCACCTGGGCTTCGGCATCGGCCCGCACCGGTGCCTCGGTATGCACGTGGCCCGCCGGATCATCACGACCGCGCTCGAGGTCTGGCACGCGCACATCCCCGCCTACCGGCTGTCGCCGGGCACGACCCCGATCCGGCGGTACTCCCCCGCCCGGGGCGTGGAGAGCCTCGACCTCGAGTGGCCATGACAGGTCAGGCCGCTGCCTTGCCCTGGAAGACGCCCCGCCGATATAGTGAACGCGTAGTTCATTATCTGCGAGCTTCCGCATCATCCGACATCCTTCGTGGAGGAGCTCCGTGACCGCCACCCCGACGGCGCCGCCGTCCGCAGACCAGCAGGAGACCGTCCGGGCGATGCCGCGGCTCGGGATCACCCTCGCGGTCATCGTCACCTGCCAGCTGATGGTCGGGCTGGACTCGACCATCGTCACCATCGCCCTGCCGCACATCCGCACCGAGCTGCACTTCTCGGCCACGGGCCTGGCATGGGTGCAGAACGCTTACATGCTCTCCTTCGGCGGCCTGCTGCTGCTCGGCGCGCGCGCCGGGGACATCCTCGGCCGCAAGCGCACGTTCATCGCCGGGATCGCCCTGTTCTCGGCCGCCTCGCTGCTGTGCGGCCTGGCGGACTCGTCGGCCTGGCTGGTCTCGGCGCGGGCGCTGCAGGGCGTGGGCGCCGCGATCGCCGCGCCGAGCACCATGGCCCTGCTCATCACCAACTTCCCCGAGGGCGACCGGCGCAACCGGGCGCTCGCGGTGTACTCCGCGGTCAGCGGCATCGGCGGCTCGCTCGGCCTGGTCCTCGGCGGCGTGCTGACCTCGTGGGCGTCGTGGCCCTGGGTGTTCCTGGTCAACGTACCGATCGGGGTCCTGCTGGTGCTGGTGGCGCCGCAGGTGATCAAGGAGCCGGCGCGGCACAGCGGCACGTTCGACGTGGCCGGCGCGGTCACCTCGAGCGTGGGCATGACAGCCCTGGTATACGCGTTCATCCGGGTCGGCAGCGACGGCTGGCGCTCGGGCGTGGCCCTGGTCGCGTTCGCGCTGAGCATCGTGCTGCTCGCGGCGTTCCTGGTGGTCGAGCGGCGCGCCGCCCGGCCCATCGTCCCGCTGCACCTGTTCCGCAGCCGCGTGCGCAGCAGCGCCCTGGTCAACCTCCTGCTGTTCTCCGCGGCGATGTTCGGCGTGTTCTTCTTCGTGACCCAGTACCTGCAGACCGGGCTCGGCTTCAGCCCGTTCACCGCCGGCGTGGCCTTCCTGCCGATGTCGGTGGGGCTGTTCGCCACGGCGCGCGTGGTGCCGAAGCTGCTCAAGCGGTTCGGCGGCTGGCGGATCATGATCGTCGGTGCGGTGCTGATCGTCGCGGCCTACGCGTGGCTCACCCAGATCAACGCGGGCTCGACCTACGCCGGGCTGCTGCTCGGCCCGCTGGTGCTGTTCGGGGTCGGGGTCGGCTGCACCTTCATGCCGCTGAACATGACGATCATGACCGGGGTCGCCCCGCAGGAGTCGGGCGCCGCCTCCGGGCTCGCGCAGTCGATGATGTGGGTCGGCGGCTCGCTCGGCCTGGGCATCCTGGTCACCGTCTTCGGCATCGGACAGCGCGACGCGCGGATCCCGTCCGGGGCGACCGCGGCCCGGCAGGCGCAGGACGTCCTGGCGCACGGGGTCTCGAGCGCCATGGTCGGCGGGGCCGTGTTCACCGCCATCGGCCTGCTCGTCGTGCTGTTCCTGCTGCGGCCCAAGGCCGCCAAGCCGGCAGCCTGATCCCCACATCACAGGGCCGCTCGTGTTCACCACACGAGCGGCCCTGTGATGTTTCCCCCGGCCCGTTCAGCGCGCCGGAGCTCCGAACCACCACGAGAGAGCCGCGCGCAGGCCCTCCACGTCCCGCCCGTCGCGATCCGCGTGGGCCACGTAGCCGTCGGGGCGGATGAGCACGACCGCGGCATCCAGGTCCTCGACCGGCTGCGCCGCGACGGTGTCGACCCGGTCGCTCCAGCCGGCCGCCACGGCGCCGACCGTGTCGCTCCCGGTCAGGTCGAGCAGCACGCCCCGGCCGCTCTGCAGCGTGGCCGCCACGCTCGTCACGCCGCCGTCCTTGGCCAGCTTGACGTCGGGCGCCCGGCCGCCGAGCAGCGGGTGCGGCGCCTCGGTGCGCGCAATGCCCGGGTATTCCATGGGGTAGCGCAGGCCGAGGCCGGTCGACAGGCCGAGCAGGTGGGTGCTGACCTGCTTGAGGCGGAGCAGCTCACTGAAGAGCTCGCGCAGCGGTCCGACCTTGTCCAGCGGGTGGTAGAGCGCCACCTGGGCCGAGGAGTACATGCACACGCGGGCGCCGATGGGGTGCCGCTCGGCGTGGTAGGTGTCGAGCAGTGCCGAGCCGCCCCAGCCCTTGATCGCGCCGGCGAGCTTCCAGCCGAGGTTCAGCGCGTCCTGGATCGAGGTGTTGAGCCCCTGCCCGGCGGAGGGGAAGTGGATGTGCGCGGCGTCCCCGGCCAGGAAGACCCGGCCGCTGCGGTAGGCCGTCGCCTGCCGGGTCGCGTCGCCGAACCTGGCCACCCATCGCACCTTCCTGATGTCCAGCTCCACGCCGGCGACCCGGCGGGCGCTCTCGCGTACCTCGTCGATCGTCATGGGGACCTCCCGGCCCGGCGGCTGCACGTCGAACTCGATCGAGGTGACGCGGTGCACCCCGGGCTCGAACTCACCGCTGGCGAACAGCCCGGCCGGGTAAAGGCGGGCATTGATCTCCGAGGGGACCTCGGAGGCGAATTCGACGTCTGCGGTCACCCCGTGCACTCTCGACGCGGTGCCGGGGAACTCGATCCCGGCGAGCTTGCGCACAGCGCTGCGGCCGCCGTCGCAGCCGGCGAGGTAGTCGCCGCGGATCCGGTAGTCCCCGGTCGCGGTGCGCACCTCGACCTCGACGCCGTGCTCGTCCTGGACGAGCCCGACGACCTGGTGGCCGGGGCGGATGTCGGCGCCGGTCTCCCGGGCCCGCGCCTCCAGCGCCCGCTCGACGTCGAGTTGCGGCACGAGCAGCGGGATCTGGGCGGGGTCGTCCAGGATCCGGGTCAGCTCGAGGAAGCCGAAGTTGTAGGAGCTCCAGGGCCGGGCGCCCTCGAAGAAGTCGAAGCCGCGCTGGCGCAGCGCCTCGATCGAGCGGGTGTGCAGCGCCATCGAGCGCGACCACGGGATCGGCTCGGGCCGCTCCTCGAGCACGACGGCCTCGACGCCGGCGAGGCGCAGCTCGCAGGCGAGCATCAGGCCGGCCGGTCCGCCGCCGGCGATGATCACGGTTCCAGTCATGGACTAGCCTCCAGACGGGGGACGGGAATCAACCCATGGTGACGAGTCGATCTAAGCCCCGCCTATCGGCGGTCTTGGACACGGGCCGCCGGGCGCCGGCCCTCCGCCGTCGTGAAACGGCAGGCCGGAGACACGCATCAGGGAACCGCTACGCCGCACGCCGCGCAGTGAAACAGACCTCTGGGAACTTCGGTCGGGCGACGTGTATCAGATTCCTGTCAGCGCCGTGCGGCCTTCTTGTCCACCGTCACCAGCGGCAGCATCACGCCGTCGACGATCCACTCCAGGTAGTCGTCGGTGATCTTCACCTTGGACACCAGCAGGTGATGCACCATCAGCGCCTGCCCGATGTCGGCGATCCGCGGATCGGCCGCCTCCGGCCGCAGCACGCCGTCCGCGACGCCGCGGGCCAGCACCTCGCGGATGCGCTCCTGGCAGGGCTCGTTGACGCTCCCGGTGACCAGCACGTTGACCAGCGCCGGACCGGCCTCCCGCTTCACCGCCTGGAACTCGGAACCCTGCGCCAGGTCCATCGTGTCGCGCACGCAGCCGAGCAGGGCGAGCAGGTCCTTGCGCACGTCGCCGGTCGCGGGCACCTGGGCCGGGTCCGGCAGCATGCTGTGCAGCGCGCTGGTGATCAGCTCGTCCTTGCTGGACCAGCGGCGGTAGAGCGCCGCCTTGCCCGTGCCGGCCGCGAGCGCCACGCCGTCCATGGTGAACCGGGCATATCCGACCTCGTGCAGCTGCTCCCAGGCGGCCTGCAGGATCGCGTCCTCGAGCACCTGCCCGCGCCGCCGCCGTCCCGGGGCCGCAGTGGCAGCAGGGGCCGGTCGGGCGATCGTGGAGGCCATGTCGCGTCCTTCGCCGGGGGTAGGGGTGGAGCCGCTTGTCAACAAGGGTAATCCACGGTCGGCCAGGGGACCACAGTCCTCGGTCTGGTACCGCAGCGTGATCCGGACGCTTACGCACTGGTACGGGCGACCTGGAGACCACCCGGCCTAGATCCGCATTAGATCCGATACAGCGGCTGTTCGCAGACTCGAGCGAGTGATCGCCGTCTCCGGCCGCCGCGCTGCCCGGACCGGTGTCCTCCGGCACGAAGGACGGCTGACGTTGAACGATCTCGGGGAGCTCGCACA
>DASYAE010000161.1:0-63781 GCA_036501535.1 Actinocrinis sp.
CCCGGGTACATCGCGGCGAGCGTCGCCGAGGCCTGCGCCACGATCGCCGGGTGCATCTTGAACGAGGGGCAGGTCACGCCCGGGCCCAGGTCGCCGGAGGTGCGCGCGCCCACGGCGGACAGCACGTTCCAGACGAACGGCGCCTGACCCTGCCGCGGGACCCACGGCTGGTAGTGGTCGGCGGCCATCACCCCGGTGAAGCCGGCCGCCTCGGCCTGCTCGCTGTAGGCCAGCGCCTCGGCCGGCCCGAACTGCTCGAGCATGGCCGCGTAGCCGATGTGGGGAGTGCTCATCGTGTGCCTCGTCTCTCGTCCATCGCACGCCGCGTCGATCGATGCTGAATCTGAGCCTATGCGCCACGGCTACCGCGTGCGCCCGGTACCCAGGGCGCCAGTCGGGCGTAGGGGACATAGCGGCACCAGTTGTATGATCCTTATTAGTGACTTTCTTCGGGTGCGCATGAGTGCGCCGGGCCGCGGGAAGGCCAGTGCCGTGCGACTGGATCACGTCTCCTATGCCGTCGAGCCGGCCGAGTTCGCCTCGACCGTCTCCCGCCTCGGCTCACTGCTCGGCGCCGCGTTCACGGACGGCGGGGTGCACCCGCGCTACGGCACCCGCAACGCCGTGCTGCCGCTGGACGGCGACTGCTACGTCGAGGTGGTCACGCCGTTGGAGCACCCCTCCACGGACGGGATGCCGTTCGGCTGCGCGGTGCGCCGCCGGGCCGAGATCGGCGGCGGCTGGCTCGGCTGGGTCGTCGCGGTCGACGACATCGGGCCGTTCGAGCAGCGCCTGGGGCGCTCCGCCGGCGCAGGGCACCGCCGCCGCCCGGACGGCGTCCTGCTCAAGTGGCTGCAGATCGGCGTGCTCGAGCTGCTCGGCGACCCGCAGATCCCGTATCTGATCCAGTGGGACTGCCCCGGCGCCGACCACCCCTCGTCCGGCGCCACCGGGCAGATCGGGGTGGAGATGCTGGAGATCGCCGGCCGGCGCACCGAGATCCTGGACTGGCTCGGCACCCCGGAGCGCGACCCGCTGCCGCACGTCCACGTCAACTGGCTCGATCCGGTGGACCCGGCGGTCGTGTACGACGAGGCCGGGCTGGTGGCGGTCGACTTCCGCACCCCGCACGGCACCGTGCGCATCGACTGACCCGGAGTCAGAACTCGGTCGGCAGCGGGTTGCAGTCCAGGATCGGCGGCGCGCCGGGCAGGATGATGCCGAGCTCGATCTCGATCTGCACCAGCACGTCGATGTTGATCGTGAGGCCGGGGCACATCACCAGAGGCTGCGAGGGCGACGGCGTGGGCGACTCCGGCGGGCTGGGACTACTCGGCGGCGGGGGCGGCGGCTGTGCCGGTGACGTGGCGGGCGGCGCTGGGGACGACGGCGCCAAAGACGGCGGAGCGGAGTGCGGTGGCGGCGGGCTGCTGGCCGGGGGCGCGGGACTGGCCGGGGCGGCCGACGTCGGCTCGGCCGAGGGCGGCTGCCGCTTCGGGCTCGGAGCCGTGGACGGCGCGGCGACCTGACTGCCCGTCAGTGCGAACGCGACGGCCGCGATCGCGACGGCGGCGACGGTCAGTGCCGCGGCGGCCTGCTGGCGCGGCGAGGCGTGCCGCGCTTTGGACAGGCTGCGCGCCACGACCCCGCCGCTGTGCGACGCGCCGCCGGAGCCGCCGGCTGCGGCACCCCCGGCCGCACTTGCGACGATGACCTTCGCTGCATAGGCCGTGCCGACCACCGCCGGCCCGATCAGGATGCTGAGGTGGCTGTTGACGTACTTGAGCATCGCCAGCAGTCCCGCGCACTCGGCGCACTCCCGCACGTGCCGGTTGACCTTCGCGTCCTCGCGGGTGCCGAGCCGCCCGCGCACCAGCACGCCGAGCCGGCCCGCATAGGGGCGGCAGGCCTCCGATCCGAGCTCTCTGATGTGCGCCTGCAGATATGCCTGCTTGAGGCCTTCGCGGGCGCGGTAGGCCAGCGCGGCCACGGCCGGCGCCTCCATGCCGAGCATCGGGGCGAGCTGCGCCGGGCCCTCGCCCTCCACCTCGGTGTGCCACAGCACCGTCTGCCAGCGCTCCGGCAGCGCGGCGAACGCCTGTCCGGCCAGCGATCGCTCCAGCGCGGCGATGACCGGGTCCGCGCCCTCCGCCGGGGCCTCGAGGTCCGCCGGGTCGGGCACCAGCGTCGTGCGGCGCTCGCTCTCGGCCCAGTCGCGCGCGACGTGCCGCATGGTGGTCAGCAGGTAGGGGCGCATCGCCTCGGTCGGCCCGTTGCCGCCGCGGATCGCCGCGAGCACCCGGGTGAACGACTCGGCGCGCAGGTCCTGGGCGCCGGCCTCGGTGCGGGTGAAGTGCCGCGCGTGCAGCAGGGCGGAGCGGGCGTGCCGCCGGTACAGCGGGTCGAAGGCCTCGGTGTCGCCGGAGCGCACCCGGTCGATCAGCTCCCGGTCCGACGGCCCCTCGACCGGCTCCGGCTCGAGTCTGGCGTGCCGCCGCATGCCCCCACCTTCCATGCCGGAGGCGTCTCGTCCGCCAGTATGACCCGTCGGCTAAGGGTTCTATGCGCGGGCACCCGGTATCCACCCGCCTGGCCCAAAGGCCACCCGAAGGAGTGATTTAGGATACTGAGGCTTGACACCCGCTCAGGTGTCCGGCGCGGTGGACCGCCCGGCGCAGGCAGGCGAGCAGCGCCGCCGGATCGGTGCGGCCGCAGCCCGGCGGCACGAGCCACAGCAGCCGGGACTGGGGGGCAGCGGCGCGCGGCAGCGCCAGCACCGCCCCGTGCGTCAGGGTGCGTACGCCGTGCTGGCGGCACCACCAGGCGAATCCGCGCGAGTGCTCCAGCGTGCCCGGGTCGAGCAGGAAGCCGACCCGCCGCACCTGGCAGCGGCCGTCCGCGGCCACCGGGCCGACCGGGCTGCCGCCGCGCAGCAGCAGGTCCAGCGCGTCGAGCCCGAGGCCCATCGGAACGCTGACGGCGTCGAACGACGGCCCGGCCTCCACCGGCCGGGCCAGCGCGGGATCGGGGTCGCCCTGCGGCCCGAGGCCGCCGGGGGCGACCAGCGCCAGGTCCAGGTCCAGCCCGAGGACCAGATCCGACTGCTGCGACAGCGCGACGGGAGTGGCTGACGCGGTCTCACCCGGGGTCGGATCCCGGTTCTCGTTCGGCACGGTCTGGTTCGGCACGGCGGTCTCCCTTACGTACGAGCGCGCGGAGTTGTGCTCCACTGGCTGAGAGCGGGATTCGGCCCGGCCATGACGCGAGATTGCCGATGTCGCCCGAACGAGTGAGTTCAGCGACTGTCGGCGGCTCGCGATACCTTGCCGTTATGCAGGCAGGAGGCGAGACGGTCCAGCTCGAGGGCGTCGTCGAGTTCGTGCTCTTCGTGCGCGACGACGGCTTCACGGTGCTGCGCGCCGCCGGGCCGAACGCGTCCCCGGACGGCGCGGTCACCGCGGTCGGCCGCGAGCTGGCCGGCGCGCGGCCGGGCGAGACGCTGCGGATGCTCGGCCGCTGGACCGACCACCCGCGGTTCGGGCAGCGCTTCGCCGTCGAGTCCTGCGAGCGGGCCGACCCGGCCGGCGCGCGGGCGATCCGCATGTACCTCTCCTCCGGCCTGGTGCGCGGTATCGGGCCGCTGCTCGCGCAGGCCATCACCGAGCGGTTCGGCGAGCAGACCCTGGAGGTGATCGACCGGGAGCCGGCCCGGCTGGCCGAGGTGTACGGCATCGGCGAGCGCCGCTCGCGCCGGATCGCCGAGTCCTGGCGGGCGCAGAAGACCGTGCGGGAGCTGATGGGCTGGCTGCGCGGGCACGGGGTCTCGCCGCTGCTGGCCGACCCGATCTACCGCGAGTTCGGCGAGGACGCGCTGGAGGCGGTCTCCACCGATCCGTACCGCATGGTCGGCGTCGTCGACGGCGTCGCGTTCGCTATCGCGGACCGGATCGCCTTAGAGCGCGGCGGATCGCTGGAGGCGCCCGAACGCCTTGAGGCGGCGGTCTGGGAGGTGTGCGCCGTGCGGGCGCGCCGCGCAGGGCACTGCTTCCTGCCTTACGACGAGGCGGTGATAGACGCAGCGGCCCTTGCCGGACAGGACGTCGAGCCGATGCGCTTCGCCGCGGCGCGCCTGACCGCGGGGCGCGGCGCCGCGCTGGTCGAGATACCGCACCCGGAGACCGGCGAGCTGCTGCTCGCGCCGCGCTCGCTGCGCCGGGCCGAGCGCCGGCTCGCCCGCGCCCTGGCCGTGCTGGCGGGCGCCGAGTCCGACATGCCCAGGCCGGTGCGCCGCCGGGTGAAGGAGGACCGGTTCGGGCAGGACCTGCACCCCGGCCAGCGCGAGGCCGTGCGGATGGCGCTGACCCACACGGTCTCGGTGCTGACCGGCGGTCCCGGCTGCGGCAAGTCGCACACCGTGCGCGAGATAGTCGGCCTGGTGCGCGAGGGCGGCGGTAGCGTCACGCTGGCCGCGCCGACCGGGAAGGCGGCCCGGCGGCTGGCCGAGCTCACCGGCGCGCAGGCGATGACGGTCCACCGGCTGGCCGCCGACCCCGGCGGGCCGCAGGGCGCGGAAGGCGGAGCGCTGTTCGGCGCGCGCACGACGATGGTGCACATGATCGTGGTCGACGAGGCCTCGATGCTCGACGTGCACCTGGCCGGGCGGCTCGCCGAGACGATCCCCGCCGGAACCCACCTGCTGCTCGTCGGCGACGACGACCAGCTGCCCTCCGTCGGCCCCGGCTCCGTGCTCGCCGATCTGCTCGCCGTGTCCGATATCGCGCGCACCCACCTCACGCACGTGTTCCGGCAGGCCCAGGACTCCACGATCACCGCCAACGCGCACCTGATCCGGGCCGGCCGCGTCCCGGACGTGCGCCGGGCCGACTTCTGGTTCGCCGAGATGGACGACCCGAACGAGATCGCCCGCACCACCGTGGAGATCGCCACCCGCCGGCTGCCGGCGAAGCTGGGCGCCGACCCGGCCTCGGTCCAGGTGCTGTGCCCCACCCGCCGCGGCGCGGCCGGCACCTTGGAGCTGTGCCGCCTGCTGCAGGCCGAGCGCAATCCGCGGGTCGAAGGCGAGCAGGAGTACTGGGCCGGCGCGCGCGTCTTCCGGGCCGGCGACCGGGTGATGGCCGCGCGCAACGACTACGCCAAGGGCGAGGCGGGCATCTTCAACGGGACGCTGGGCACGATCTGCGACCTCGACCTCAAGGACGGCCGCGTCGGCGTCCTGACCGACGACGGCGAGCAGGTCTCCTACGAGTTCACCGAGCTCGACGATCTGATCCACGCCTACGCGCTGAGCGTGCACAAAGCGCAGGGCAGTGAATTCGACCACGTCGTCGCCGCGCTCACCCTCGACGCGCCGCTGCTTCTGACCCGCTCGCTGCTCTACACGCTGGTCACCCGGGCCCGCAAGACGGTCGTCCTGGTCGGCCAGCCGGCGGCGCTGCGCCGCGCGCTGGATACCGCGCCCCCGGCTCGCAACACCCTGCTCTCGCACGCGCTGACCGAGTACCTCGCCGGGCCCGCCGCGTCCCGCGCCGCCGACCTCGACCTGGCGGACGAGCCCGATGGCCCGGCCGGCGCGCGCACGAGCCGGGCGGTGCGCGAGGCCCGGCAGGCCGGATAAGGCCGATCCGGCCGCCGCCGGGAAATGCCGGCGACGGCCTGGGGATCTTCGCGTTAGGCTTCGTCGGGTGGAGAATACGCCGCACATCGGGCATTGGGAATCAGGGTCGGTCGAGTCGGTCAACCTGGCCGCGGACCCGGCGCCGACCGCCGTGGACAGCGGCCTGACCGGGATCCGCAAGACCCCGGTGGCCGGCCCGGTCTGGGCCAGCGCGCCCGGCCCCAGCGGCGTCGGCGGCAGCGGGATCGCCGGCGACACCATCGTCAACCTCGACTTCCACGGCGGCGACGACCAGGCCGTCTATGCCTACGCGCGCGAGGACCTGGCCTGGTGGGAGGACGAGCTCGGCCGCGAGCTGCCGGCCGGGATGTTCGGCGAGAACCTGACCACCCGCGGCGTCGACCTGACCGGCGCGCGGGTCGGCGAGCGCTGGCGGGTCGGCCCGGCCGCGGTGCTGGAGGTCTCCCGGCCCCGGGTGCCCTGCCAGAAGTTCGCCGAGCGCATGGAGGAGCCGCACTGGATCAAGCGCTTCACCGCGCACGGCGTCACGGGGACGTACCTGCGCGTCGTGGTCCCCGGCCCGATCGCCCCCGGCGACCGTGTCGAACTGGTCGGGCGTCCCGACCACGACGTCACGATAGGCCTCTTCTTCCGCGCGATCACCACGGAACGCGGGCTGCTGCCGCAGCTGCTCGCGGCCGGAGACGCGCTGCCGGACGCCATCCGCAACAAGGTTCTCGCCGCAGCGCGCAGTGAGAGGGCGTCCTGAAACAAGGCGCCGCCATGCGTATCTGCTGTCGATGGTATTGAGGCGGATCGTCCCGCCGGCCCCGATCCCGACCGCCCGGTTCAGCCCGGCACGCGCTCGAGGTCCGCGAGGTGCGCCGAGCCGTTGAACTCGGCCAGCTGCAGGGCCGGCCCGGCCGCGGTCCAGCGCGTCACGGTGCAGTTGCCCACGACGCCGCCGCGGTCCACGATCCGGTCCACGTCCTCCACGTCGAGGCCCTCGAGCACGAAGCGGAGCATCAGCACCACCGCGTCGTGCGCGACGATCAATAGGCGTCGGCCGACCGCGTCGGGCAGCGCGTCGCGCAGCACAGAGCGGATACGCAGCGCGACGTCAGGGAAGTTCTCGCCGCCGGGAGGGCGGAAGTAGAACGCGCCGATGCGGTCGCGTCGCGCGCACTCCTCGGGATAGGCGCGCTGCAGTGCCGCGCTGGTCTTCATTTCCCATGCGCCGGTCTCGCGGTCGCGCAGCCGCTCGTCATAACGCACCGGCGGCTCCTGCGCGCCGGCGTCCGCGAGCCGCTTGAGGACGATCGCGAGGGTGTCGCGGGTGCGCCGGTAGGGCGAGCAGTACACCAGGTCCGGCGGCTGGGCGGCCAGGCGGCGCCCGAGCGCGTCGGCTTGCGCGCGGCCCAGGTCGGTCAGCAGCAGGTCCGAATCGCGGTCGGTGATCGGGACGCTGAGCGCCCCGGAGATCTCGGCCTCGGCGAAGGCGGCGTTCGCGGTGGACTGTCCGTGGCGCACCGCGACCAGCTCGGTGGGGGTCTTCTCGGGCGCCCCGGCCTGCGGGGGACCCGAATGATCAAGATAGGAGTTGGGCACGCTCGATCCCATCCGTCGCATCCATCTCAGAATAAAAACCGTACCTGCAATTGCGGGGCGCACGCCGCGGCGCGGTGGAGGCACCGGGAGCACTGCGGAGCCTTTCGGCTCCGCCGACCTCGCGGGACGTCTCCGCGGGCCGCGCTGTGAACCCGTGAGCTGTTGCCGTCGGCGCGAGCGCTGCGCTCGGCGATGAGCGCGGCGCGCCGCAGCATGCCGCAGCGTGCCTCGGGACGAGGTGCACTCCGTTGTCCCCCGATCCCCGATGCCGTTCCCTTGCAGCTTATACGAGTAATACCCTGTTATACAGGCGCTATACCTGAAACGCGTCCGGTGGCGGGGCGGGCGAGTCGGTCGCGTCGGCGTCGGTGGGGGCCGGCGCGTCGCCGATCCACCGGTCCAAGTCCTCGCCGGCCACGACCCGGGCCGGGAACGGGTCGGCCGCCGCCAGCCGGGCCAGCTCGGCGACCGGCGGTTCGACGCGCGAGCCGGCCAGCACCAGGTTCCCGAACCGGCGGCGGCGCAGCACGGACGGCTCCGCGACGAGCACCACGTGCGGAAACACTGCGCGCAGCGCGGCCGCCTGGCCGCGGGAGAAGGTGAGCGGCGCGCCGTCGGCGACGTTCGCGGCGTAGATGCCGGCCGGGCGCAAGGCATTTGCGACAGCTCGGACATACTCGACTGTGGTCACATGGGCCGGAGTGCGCGCGACCGCGAATACGTCGCTGATGATCACGTCGGCGCTGCTCGGCGGCCGGGAGACGAGTACCTCGCGCGCGTCGCCGGCGCGCACGCGCAGCCGCCAGCGCCGGTCCCACGGCAGGTGCTCGCGGACGAACGCGATCAGCGCCTCGTCGAGATCGACCGCCAGCTGCGTGCTCCCCGGCCGGGTGTGTGCGAGATAGCGGGCCAGGGTCAGCGCGCCGGCGCCGAGGTGCAGGGCGCTGACGGGCGCGCCGGCCGGGAACGCGAGGTCGACCAGGTGCGCCAGCCGCTGGGCGTACTCGAACTCCAGCCGGCTCGGGTCGGCCAGGTCGACGTGCGACTGCGGCGCGTCCTCGACGGTGAGCATCGCGGCGCCGGGCCGGTCCAGATCGGGCAGTATCCGGGCCACGCCGGCCGTGACGTCCGCGGCGGCGGGCCGCAGGGTCGCCACGGACGCTGCGTCGTGGCCCTTCGGCTTGCCCCGCCGGGCGCCGCGCTCGCGGCCCATACCGCTCATCGGGCTCCGTTCGTCGTTCGTCGGGCCAGTCTCTCGCGTGGCTCAGCCGTGTGCGGCGCCTACCGACGCGGCCAGGTCCGCGGCGGCCGCCCGGCATTCCGCGACCAGCAGCCGCAGATGCTCCTCGCCGGTCAGCGGGTTGATGATGCAGGCGCGCAGCACCGGCCGCCCGGCCAGCATCGTGCCGGTCGCGAAGACCCGGCCGCGGGCCTGCACGGCGGCTGGCAGCGCGGCGTTGACCTCGTCGGCCGCGGCCGGAGCGAGCCCTGCGGGGGCGTAGCGGAAGGCGGTGATGGAGGTCTCGACCGGCGCGGCCAGCTCCAGGTCGGGCGCCTCCCGCACGAGGTCGGCCAGGGTCCGCGCCGCACGGGTGCAGGCCGCCACGTCCGCGGCGACGCCGTCCCGGCCGCGCGCGGCGATCGCGGCCCAGACCGGCAGCGCCCGGAACGGCCGGGTCTGTTCGATGCCGTATTCGCTGTACCAGCCGAGCGGGGCGTCGGCCGGGTCGCGCAGGTACGGCGGCACCAGGCTGAAGGCGGACCGCAGGTTCTCCCGGTCGCGCACCAGCAGCGCGCCGACCCCGGCCGGGACCTGGAGCCACTTGTGCGGGTCCAGGGCCAGCGAGTCGGCCCGCTCCATGCCCGCGTAGCGCGCCGCGATCAGCGGATCCAGGACGCCGAGCGCGCCGTACGCGCCGTCGACGTGGAACCACAGGCCCTCCCGGTCGCAGAGGCCGGCGATCGCGTCGAGCGGGTCGACGGCGCCGGTGTTGACCGTCCCGGCGGAGCCGACCGCCAGGAACGGCGCGAAGCCGTCGGCCCGGTCCCGCGCCACCAGGCCGGCGAGCGCATCGGGGTCCAGCCGCCCGTCCCGCATCGGCACGGTTCGCAGGGCCCTGTTTCCGAGCCCGAGCAGCTCGACCGCCTTGCGCACGCAGGAGTGCGCCTCGGCCGAGGCGTACGCGGTCAGCCGCGGCGCGCCGGCCAGGCCGTCCTCGCGCACGTCCCAGCCGGCGCGGGCCAGCGCCCGGTGCCGGGCCGCGCCGGCCGCGACGATGGTGGCCATCGACGCCCCGGAGGTCAGCAGGCCGGCGCCGGGCACGTGCGGGAACCCGACCAGCTCGGCCAGCCAGCGCACCGCGGCCCGCTCGAGCGGCACGTCCGCGTGGTCGCCGCCGGCCGTCGACGGGTTCATCGCGCCGGCGACCAGCAGCGCGGCCAGCGCGGCCGGGTGCGGGGCCGAGTTGACCCAGCCGAAGAACGCCGGGTGGCCGTTGCCCATCGGGTAGGTCAGAACGCTGCGCTCGGCGTCGCGCAGGAGCCGCGCCGGGTCGGCACCGGTCACCGGCAGCGGCGCGCCGGCCAGTTCGGCGGCGAGCCGCGACGGCATGGCCTGCCAGACCGGCCGATCGGGCACCGCCTCCAGATGGCGCGCGGCGGTCTCGGCGGCCGCGTGCAGCAGCGCGTGGGCGAGGGCGGCGGGATGCGCGGGGGCGCGGTCCGCCACCGCCCCGCCGCCCTGTGCGGGATCCGCCATGAGCAGCTCCGGAGTCGGTCGAGGAACGCGAGGGGCGCGAACTTGCGCCGGGTACCCGCGATCTTAGCCAAGGTGTTGCCGCGGTCGCGGACGCAGGTCGCGGCGGCGGATCAGGCGCCGAGGCCGGCGTCGGCGGCGTATCGGGCCGGCGTCAGGCCCATGATGCGCTTGAAGTGCCGGGTGAAGTGCGCCTGATCGTAGAAGCCCGCCTGCGTCGCGACCTGCGTGATCGGCAGCCCGCTGCGCAGCAGCGGCTTCGCCCGCCAGACCCGCGCCTGCGTCTGGTAGGCGTGCGGCGTCATCCCGGTGGCCTGCCGGAAGACGCGGCACAGGTGGAAGGCGCTCAGGCCGGCGAAGCCGGCCAGCGCGTCGAGCGAGACGTTCTGCTCCGCGTGGTCCTCGAGGTACTGCTTGGCGCGCAGGACCGCGGCCCGCTCCCGCCCCGCCCCGCGCGGCTCCTGCGCCGGCCTGCAGTGCCGGCCGACGAGCAGCACCAGCGCCTCGGCCAGGCAGGCCGCCCGCTCCAGCGGGCTGGATCCGGGCAGCTCCGAGAGCCGGTGGAAGCGGCGCAGGCGCGCGGCGGCCGCCGGGTCGCGCACGAGGTCGCCGCCGAATGCGGGCAGCGAGGGCCCGGCGCCGGGGAACTCCTCCATGATCACGCGCATGAGCCGCGGGCCGGGATACAGCGCCCGGTACGTCCACGAGCTCTGCGACGGAGGACCGCCGGCGTGCGCCTCCTGCGGATTGAGCGCGATCAGGTCGCCGGGGCCGATCAGGTGCGTGTCGTGGCGGTAGACAGCGTGCGCGCGGCCGCCCTCGGTCAGCGCGATGAAGAACTCTTCGTGCGCGTGCGGATGGAACGCGAACTCGCTGATCGTGGCCCGGAACAGCTCCAGGCCGCCGAGGTCCCCGGCCTGCCACATCCGGACGGCGGTGTCGGGCCGCCCGGCCGGGCCGGGATGGGATGTGGTCACCGCTGCAGGATAAGCGTCCTTCGTGCGCGGGCACTTCTCACGACGACGGGTCCGGCTCCAGCCAGCCGGTCACCCATTGCTGGAAGAGCACGACGATCTGCTCCAGGTCGTTCTCGTCATGGCTGGCGATCAGCGAATAGAGCGTGGACGCCTGCTCCTCCGACGCGCGGCGCGACAGGATGTCGGCGAGCTGGCTGGTGTCGGTCAGGAACCACTGCGTGTTGTCCAGCAGGGTGGCGAGCTGCGAGGCGAAGCCCTCGATGTCGGTCTTCTTGTTCTTGCGCGCTTCGCGGATCCCCGTGTCCGCGCTGTCGGGCAGCTGGCCGGCGTAGTCGCCGGTGCCGCCGTCGTCCGCGACCGGGACGCTGAACAGCGTCTTGAGCAGCTCGGTGCAGTTCTGCCACTCCGAATAATCCACCTCTGACAGACCTCCGCATCGTCTCGCGCGGCTCCCGCTCTGCGAGGTTAGGGCGCCCGGCCGGGCTCGATGTGCCACAACAGGTAGACAATCGCGCGCGTGTGTGCGCGCTATCGGGCATCCCGGACCGGCCGGCCGGCCCAGCAATTTCGTACAAGACCGCCCGCGCGCACCCGGCCTACCGTGCAGAAGGCGATCAGCGCCGAGTCGCTGCGCCGGGCCAGGGAGGTCACCGATGCAGGCCACGGAAACGGGCGAGCTGCTCACCCGCACGACGCAGATCGCGATCGACTGGCTCGAGTCGCTCGACAAGCGGCCGGTCGGCGAGTCCGCCGGGGTCGAGGAGCTGCGCGCCCGGCTCGGCGGCGAGCTGCCCGATGCTCCGGCCGATCCGCTGGAGGTGGTCGAGCAGCTGGTCCGGGCGGCCGACCCGGGGCTCGTCGCGATGCCCTCAGGCCGCTACTTCGGGTTCGTGATCGGCGGCAGCCTGCCGGCCGCGCTTGCCGCCGACTGGCTCACCTCCGCCTGGGACCAGTGCCCCGGCCTGTACGCGTGCGGGCCGTCCGCGATGGTCGCCGAGGAGGTGGCCGGCGGCTGGCTCGCGCAGCTGCTCGGGCTGCCGCGGCAGGCCTCGTTCGCGTTCGTGACCGGATGCCAGATGGCCCACGTCACCGGCCTGGCCGCGGCCCGCCACCACGTGCTGCGGGCGGCCGGCTGGGACGTCGAGGAGCGGGGCCTGGCCGGGTCGCCGCCGATCAGGGTCCTGATGGGAGCCAGGCGGCACGTCACCATCGACCGCGCGCTGCGGCTGCTGGGCATCGGCCGCGCGTCCTTCCGGCTCGTCCCGGTCGACGGCTCCGGCCGGATGCAGGCCGCCGCGCTGCGCTCGCAACTCGCCGAGGACAGCGGACCGGCGATCGTCTGCGCGCAGGCGGGCGAGGTGAACACCGGAGCCTTCGACGACTTCGAGGCGGTCGCCGACGCGGCGGCTGGCGCGGGCGCGTGGCTGCACATCGACGGCGCGTTCGGGATGTGGGCTGCGGCGAGCCCGAAGTACCGTCACCTGGTCGCCGGCGCCGGGCGCGCAGACTCATGGGCCTTCGACGCGCACAAGTGGCTCAACGTGCCTTATGACTCGGGCCTGGCCTACTGCGCCCACCCCGACTCGCATCGCGCCGCGATGGCCGCGACCGCCGGCTACCTGATCCAGGGCGGCGAGCAAGAGCCGCGCGACGCCATCGACTGGACGCCCACGTTCTCCCGGCGGGCCCGCGGCTTCGCCGTCTACGCGGCGCTCAGGTCGCTCGGCCGGGACGGCGTCGCAGACCTCGTCGAGCGCTCGTGCGCGCACGCGCGGGCGTTCGCCGAGGGCGTGGCCGCGATCCCCGGCTGCCGCCTGCTCGCCGAGGTCGTGATCAACCAGGTCCTCTTCCGGTTCGAGGACGACGACCGCACCGACCGGATCCTGCGCCGCGTCGTGGCCGGCGGCGAGGCGTGGCTGAGTGGCACGACCCTCGACGGCCGGCGCGCGATCCGGCTGTCGGTCAGCAACTGGCAGACCGACGCGGACGACATCGCCCGCGCCCTCGCCGCGTTCCGCGCCGCCGCCAAGGCGGAGCCGCTGAGATAGCTGACGGAGCCGCTGTCAGACAGCTGACAGGGCTGGTACTGACGGCCCGTCAGGCCGCGGACGACGGCCGGAGCCAGTCGAAGGTGCGCTCGACCGCGCGCTGCCAGTTCGCGTATTCGCTCTCCCGGTGCTGCGGGTCCATCTTCGGCAGCCACTGCGCCGCGCGGTGCCAGTTGCGGCGCAGGCCCTCGAGATCCGGCCAGTACCCGACCGCCAGGCCCGCCGCATAGGCCGCACCGAGCGAGACCGTCTCGGCCACCATCGGGCGCACCACCGGCGCGTCGAGCACGTCTGCGATGAACTGCATCAGCAGGTTGTCCGCGGTCATCCCGCCGTCCACCTTCAGCGTGCTCAGCGCCAGCCCCGAGTCGGCGTTCATCGCGTCAACCACCTCGCGGGTCTGCCAGCCGGTCGCCTCCAGCACCGCGCGGGCCAGGTGCCCCTTGGTGATGTACGACGTCAGCCCGACGATGATGCCGCGCGCCTCGCTGCGCCAGTGCGGCGCGAACAGCCCGGCGAAGGCCGGCACGATGTAGCAGCCGCCGTTGTCCTCGACCGTGCGGGCCAGGGTCTCGATCTCCGGGGCGCTGGAGATCAGGCCCAGGCTGTCCCGGAACCACTGCACCAGCGAGCCGGTCACCGCGATCGAGCCCTCCAGCGCGTAGACCGCCGGCTCGTCGCCGATCCGGTAGCCCACCGTGGTCAGCAGGCCGTGGCTGGAGCGCACCGGCGTGTCGCCGGTGTTCAGCAGCAGGAAGCTGCCGGTGCCGTAGGTGCACTTCGCCTCGCCCCGGGCGAAGCAGGTCTGGCCGAACAGCGCGGCCTGCTGGTCGCCGAGCGCCGCGCTGATCCGCACGCCGGGCACCGCGCGGGTCGCGGTGCCGTAGGACTCGGTGGAGGAGCGGATCTCGGGCAGCATCGCGGCCGGGATGCCGAAGAAGTCCAGTAGCTCCGGCTCCCACTTCAGGGTGCTGATGTTCATCAGCAGGGTGCGGCTGGCGTTGGTCACGTCGGTCACGTGCACGCCGCCGTCCGGGCCGCCGGTCAGGTTCCAGATCAGCCAGCTCTCCATGGTGCCGAACAGGACCTCGCCGCGCTCGGCCCGCTCGCGCAGCCCCGGGGTGTGATCCAGCATCCAGCGCAGCCGCGGCGCGGAGAAGTAGGTGGCCAGCGGCAGGCCGGTGCGCTCGGGCACCAGCGCGGCGCCGGGCCGGTGCGCGAACTGCTCGACCAGCTCGTCGGTGCGGGTGTCCTGCCAGACCACGGCCCGGCCGATCGGCGTGCCGGTGCGCCGGTCCCACAGCACGGTGGTCTCCCGCTGGTTGGCGATGCCCAGCGCGACCACCTGGCTCAGGTCGATGCCGGCCCGGTTCACCGCGTCCGGGGCGAGGTGGGTCAGGTTGCGCCAGATCTCCACCGCGTCGTGCTCGACCCAGCCGGGCTTCGGATAGTGCTGCCGGTGCTCCCGCTGCGTCACCGACACCATCCGCCCGGCCTGGTCGAACAGCAGGCAGCGGGTCGAGGTCGTGCCCTGGTCGACGGCCATCACGTAGTGCGCGACCATGGATGAGCCTTTCGCGGCGGCGAGACGGGGTCGGACGGGCGGTGCCGATGTTGTTGGTGTCGTTGTCGTTGTCGGTGTGGTTGTCGGAGCGCGGCGGACGGTCGGGCTTGTCGGGCCCCTTCCGGGGCCGGCGCTACCAGCGGCCGGCGCCGAGGTCGCGGGAGATCGCGCGGGCCGCGTTCTGGACCACGTCGACCAGGCCCGGGTCCGCACGGTCGGGGGTCGGGCACAGCCGGTCGGCCGAGCCCGCGATGCTTATCGCGCCGACCACCAGACCACCGTAACCGCGGATCGGCGCCGCGATCGAGGCCTGGCCCGGGGTGAACTCCTCCGACTCGAAGGCCCAGCCCTGCTCGTGCACCCGGGAGACGGCCCGCTTCAGCGCTGCGGGCGTGGTCAGCGTCCTGCGCGTGAACTGCTCGAGCTCCGCGTCGGCGATCCCCGCGGCCACCTCGGCGTCGTAGGCCATGAGGATCTTGCCCAGGGCGGTGGCGTGCAGGGGGAGCAGCGCCCCGACGTCGAGGGTCTGCAGCGAGTCGTCCGGCCGGAACACGTGGTGCACCACCAGCACCTTGCCCTCGAGCGGGGTGCCGATCCGGACCGCCTCGCCGCTGCGCGAGGCCAGCGCGTCGGCCCAGTTGATCGCCCGCGAGCGCAGGTCGTTGACGTCCAGGTAGCTGGTGCCCAGGTGCAGCAGCGCCGCGCCGAGCTGGTACTTGCCGCTGCTCCTGTCCTGCTCGACGAAGCCGACCTCCTGCAGGGTGCGCAGGATGCCGTGGGTGGTGCCCTTCGCCAGGCCCAGTGAGGTGGCGATCTCGCCGACCCCGAGCCGCCCGGAGCCGCGGGCCAGCAGGCGCAGGATCGCGGCGGCCCGCTCGATGGACTGTACGGCTCCTGGCATGGGTGTGATGGTAGCCGTTCGAAGAGCGTTCGACTATGTCGAATGGGCATTCGGGGGGCGGACGGGAAGCAACCCCGGCAAACTCGGGCAGCCTGCGCTTCGCCTGTCACCGCCATGCCGCGCAATGATAACTCACGCCGTCGAAGATGACCAGAGTTCGGCATTGTCGAACGATGTACGTTGACTGCTGTTTTTCTGATGCCAGCCTGTAACAGGTAAGCCGCGACCGCGCGCCCCTCGTCCCCCGGGGCCGGCCGCGCCGGGTGCGCCGCTCCGCCGCGGCACGTCCGCTCGTCTCAAGGAGGAGACATGGTGGCAAGGCTCAAGGCCTACGGGCTCTTGGGAGAGATGGCGGCCGAGTTCGCCGGCACGCTCATCCTCATTCTGTTCGGCCTCGGGGTGGTGGCGCAGGTGGTCGCCACCACCGGGCTCGGCGACCACGACAGCATCGCCTGGGCATGGGGGCTCGGCGTCGTCCTCGGCGTCTACGTGGCGGGCAAGACCACGGGCGGGCACCTCAATCCCGCGGTGACCGTGACCCTGGCCGTGTTCAGCGGATTCCCCTGGCGCAAGGTGCTGCCCTACTCGTTCGCCCAGACCTTCGGGGCCTTCATCGCCGCGCTGATCGTGCGGTGGAACTACACCGAGGTGCTGGCCAAGTTCGACCCCGGCCACACGATCAAGTCGCAGTTCATCTTCTCGACCCTGCCGGGCAACGGCGCCAACCCGGTCAGCGAGTGGGGCGCGCTGCGGGACCAGATCATCGGCACCGCGATCCTGCTGTTCCTCGTCTTCGCGGTGACCGACGCCCGCAACACCTCGCCGGCCGCCAACCTCGCCCCCGTGGTGATCGGCCTGATCGTGGTGGCGATCGGCATGGCCTGGGGCACGGACGCCGGCTACGCGATCAACCCGGCGCGTGACTTCGGCCCGCGCCTGGCGGAGTTCATCACCGGATACGGCGGGGCGTGGCGTGATCAGTACGGCCACTTCTACTTCTGGGTGCCCATCGTCGGGCCGCTGATCGGCGGCATCATCGGTGCCGGTCTGTACAAGCTGCTGGTCGGCTACTTCCTGGCGGACGTCGAGTCGCCGTCCGAGCCGTCGGCGGATGTGACCACGCTCGACTCGCCCGGCCCCGGCGTGCCTGCGGTCGACGGCGCCGTGGCGTCCGCGGCCACATCCACGGCCGGTTCGGAGCAGCCCGACGTCAGAGCGGCTGGTTAAGTATCGGGCGCACCCCGGTACCTAAGACCCCATCCAGAAGCACGCGCCGTGCGCAGGCACGGCGGTAAGGAAAGAAGGCAGCGCGCTATGGCAGACTTCGTCGGCGCAGTCGACCAGGGCACGACCAGCACCCGCTTCATGATCTTCGACCACGGCGGCAACGAGATCGGGCGGCACCAGCTCGAGCACGAGCAGATCCTGCCGCAGGCCGGCTGGGTCGAGCACAACCCCACCGAGATCTGGGAGCGCACCCGGGCGGTGATCGAGACCGCCCTGACCAAGGCCGGGCTGCACGCCGCCGACCTGGCCGCGCTCGGCATCACCAACCAGCGCGAGACGGCGGTCGTCTGGGACCGGCGCACCGGCCGCCCCTACTACAACGCGATCGTGTGGCAGGACACCCGCACCGACCGCATCGCCGCCGCGCTCGACAAGGACGAGCGCGGCCAGACCATCCGGCGCAAGGCCGGCCTGCCCCCGGCGACCTACTTCTCCGGCGGCAAGATCCAGTGGCTGCTGGAGAACGTGGACGGGCTTCGCGCGGCCGCCGAGTCCGGCGACGCGCTGTTCGGCAACACCGACTCCTGGCTGCTGTGGAACCTGACCGGCGGCGTCGACGGCGGCGTGCACGTCACCGACGTGACCAACGCCAGCCGCACGATGCTGATGAACCTGGAGACCCTGGACTGGGACGACGAACTGCTGTCCTTCTTCGGGGTGCCGCGGGCCATGCTCCCCCAGATCCGGCCCTCCTCCGAGCCCGGCGGCTACGGGGTGACCCGGCCGGACGGCCCGCTGCACGGCGAGGTGCCGCTGACCGGCGACCTCGGCGACCAGCAGGCGGCCACCGTCGGCCAGGTCTGCTTCACCCCCGGGACCGCCAAGAACACCTACGGCACCGGCAACTTCCTGCTGCTGAACACCGGCACCGAGCTGGTGCGCTCGAACAACGGGCTGCTGACCACGGTGGCCTACAAGTTCGGCGACGCGGCGCCGGTCTACGCACTCGAAGGGTCGATCGCGGTGACCGGCTCGGCCGTGCAGTGGCTGCGCGACCAGCTCGGCATCATCTCCGGCGCGGCGCAGAGCGAGTCGCTGGCCCGGCAGGTCGAGGACAACGGCGGGGTGTACTTCGTCCCGGCGTTCTCCGGCCTGTTCGCCCCCTACTGGCGCTCGGACGCGCGCGGCGCGATCGTCGGCCTCTCCCGCTACAACACCAACGCCCACCTGGCCCGGGCCACCCTCGAGTCGATCTCCTACCAGACCCGGGACGTGGTCGAGGCGATGGAGCAGGACTCCGGGGTGCGGCTGGACGTGCTGCGGGTGGACGGCGGCGTCACCGCGAACGACCTGGCCATGCAGATCCAGGCGGACGTGCTCGGCGTGCCGGTCTCCAAGCCGGTGGTGGCCGAGACGACGGCGCTCGGCGCCGCCTACGCCGCGGGCCTCGCGGTCGGCTTCTGGAAGAACACCGACGAGCTGACCAGCAACTGGAACGAGGACCGCCGCTGGGAGCCGCACTGGGACGAGGAGCAGCGCGCCAAGGGATACCGCAACTGGAAGAAGGCCGTCACCCGCACCCTCGACTGGATCGAGTTCGAGGACTGACGGCCGGGGCGGACCGCGGCGCGCGCCCGCACTGCGCGCGCCGCGGCCCCGCCCGAAACGGGTTTGCAGCGCAGGGATCGGAAGGAGCGGACGATGAAATCAACTCCCCTCGGCGCGCAGTACCGGCTCGCCGCGCTCGGCCAGATGGCGCAGGAGGAGTTCGACGTCCTGGTCGTCGGCGGCGGCGTGGTGGGCGCCGGCGCGGCGCTGGACGCGGTGAGCCGGGGCCTGTCGGTCGCGCTGGTCGAGGCGCGGGACTGGGCCGCGGGCACCTCCAGTCGTTCCAGCAAGCTGATTCACGGCGGGCTGCGCTATCTGGAGCAGCGGGACTTCGGCCTCGTGCGCGAGGCGCTGAACGAACGCAGTGTGCTGCTGCACAGGATCGCGCCACACCTTGTGCACCCGGTGCCCTTTTTGCTGCCGCTCTATCACCACGTGTGGGAGCGTGCTTATATCGGCGCCGGCGTGATGCTGTACGACACGATGGGCGGCGCGCGGGCGTTGCCGCGGCACCGGCATCTGACCAAGACCGCGGCGCTGCGCCGGGCTCCCGGGCTGCGCCCGGACGGCATGGTCGGCGCGATTCAGTACTATGACGCGCAGGTCGACGATGCGCGGTACGTGATGATGCTCGCGCGCACCGCCGCGCAGTACGGCGCCGTGGTTGCGACGCGGGCGCGGGTCACCGGATTCCTGCGCAGCGGCGACCGGGACGGCCGCGGCGGCCGGGTGGTCGGCGCGTGCGTGCGGGACCTGGAGAGCGACCGGGAGATCCGGATCCGGGCCAAGCGCGTTGTCTGCGCGACCGGCGTCTGGACCGACGGGGTCAACGACCTGGCCAAGGTGCGCGGCGGCGTCACGGTGCGCGCCTCGAAGGGTGTGCACCTGGTCGTGCCGCGGGACCGGATCGACCTGGAGACCGGCCTGATCTCGCGCACCGAGAAGAGCGTGCTGTTCATCATCCCGTGGGGAAGGCACTGGATCGTCGGCACCACGGACACCGACTGGGACCTGGACCGCAGACACCCGGCGGCCAGCGCGGCGGACATCGACTACCTGCTCGAGCACGCCAACGCGGTGCTCTCCAGGCCGCTTCGCCGGGACGACATCGAGGGCGTATACGCGGGGCTGCGGCCGCTGCTCTCGGCCGGCGAGGCCCGGCAGACCACGAAGCTGTCCCGGGAGCACGTGGTCGACTCGCCGCTGCCCGGCCTGGTCGTGGTGGCCGGCGGCAAGTACACGACCTACCGGGTCATGGCGAAGGACGCGGTCGACGCCGCGGCCGAGGGCCTGGGCGCATACGTGCCCGAATCGGTGACCGACAAGGTCACACTGCTCGGCGCCGAGGGCTTCGCGGCGCTCTGGAACGAGCGGCACCGGCTGGCCGCGCGCCACGGCCTGTCCACGGCGACGGTCGCGCACCTCCTGCACAGGTACGGTTCGTGCATCGACGAACTGTTCGAGCTCATCGACGCCGACCCGGAGCTCGCCCGGCCGCTGGCCGGCGCGGACGAGTACCTGCGGGTCGAGGCCGTATATGCGGCCTCGCACGAGGGCGCGCTGCACCTCGACGACATCCTGGCCCGCCGCACCCGCATCTCGTTCGAGGAGCGCGACCGCGGCGTCGCGGCGGCGCAGGAGGCCGCGGAACTGGCCGCACCGGTGCTCGGCTGGGACGAGCTGGCGGTGCGCACCGAGGTCGAGCGCTACCTCAGCCGGGTGGCCGCCGAGCTGGAGGCGAACGCGCAGGCCGACGACCTGACCGCGGACTCGGCGCGGCGCGCGGCGACCGACCTGCCGGACCTGCCCGATCCGCCGCCGACCGCCCGCCCGGCCGCGGAGAGCGCCGGGACGGCGTGACGGAGCGGATCGCCGAGGCCGCCGCCTAGCCTGTTGCCGTGCGGTAGAACTCTGCCGCGGTGACGGAGGCTGGGACGCCGAGCTCGGCGGCGACCGCGTCGATCGCGGCGGCGCCGACGGCGAGGTCGGCTTGACCGTCGGTGGTGAAGTACGGCGCGATGAACGCCTCGTAGTGGGCGCTGATCTCCTTGGGGGTGTGGTGGCCGAGGAAGGTATGGAGATGCCGCAGCGTGGTGTCCGGGTCATCGTGGATCACCTGTAGAGCTCTGCGATGGGCGCGGACGACGGCTTGGACCGCGGGGTCGTCCGGGCTGATGTGGGTGGGGTCGACGGCCACGCCCACGGTGGGGATCCGGAAGTGGTCGCCGACCCAGGCCAGCACCCGCCAGTCGTACTCGGCGGCGATCGCCTCGGGCGCCATGGTGCTGCCGACCAGGGCTGCGTCGAACTCGCCGTCGTGCAGCCGGCGCAGGTCCATGCCGTAGTCGCCGGGCGGGCGCACGACGGCGTCGATATCGCGGTCCGGGTCGAGTCCGGCCCGGCGCAGCACGATCCGGGTGAAGCAGCCGGGTGCGGTGCGCGGGCCGTGCACCGCGAGGCGCCGGCCGACCAGGTCGGACAGGGATTTCGGGCCGGGGCGGGCGAGGAACCAGAACAGCGGCCGGTCGGTGTTGACCGTCAGGGCGACCCACGGGACGCCGTCGGTCAGCCGGGAGAGCAGCGCCCGGCCCAGCCCGATCGTGGCGCAGCGGCGCAGCCGCTGCTCGGGCCAGGCGGCCCATCGGCGTGGCGGCGACCTGCCGTGCCTTGACCTCCTCGTCGAGCGTGCCCGTCATGTGCGTCTCGTCCACCGGGCCGGGCTCGACGATGTTGACCGTGACGCCCTGCGTGCCGAGTTCCTGGGCCAGGAAGCGGGCGAACTGTGACAGCGCGGCCTTGGCGGTGCCCAGGGCGATCATGCCCTCCCGGGGCCGGCGGCCCGGGCCGGCGCCGAGGTAGATGATCCGCCCCCTGCCGCTGTCGAGCATGGCGGGCAGCACGGCCTTGGTGACCACGAACGCCGCGCGCATCTCGTCCTCGAGCTTGCCGCCGAGCTCGTCCCAGGTCATCTCGCGGAACGGCTTGATCACGTACGGGGTCAGCGCATTGTGTACGAGCACATCGACGCCGCCCCATGCCGCCGCGACCTGCTCGACCATGTCCCCGACCGCCGCCGGGTCGCGCACGTCCGCCTGCACGGCCATCGCCTGGCCCCCCGCGTCCTCGATCTCGGCCGCGACCCGATCGGCCGCCGCTGCGCTGTGCAGGTAGTTGACGACCACGCTCATACCCCGCTCGGCCAGCAGCCGCGCGGTGGCCGCGCCGATTCCGCTGCTGGCCCCCGTCACCAAGGCCACCCTCGCGTCAGACATGGGGCGCCTCCTGCTCTGTATCGCGGGCCGCCGGGATGACTGCCCTGACTTGCCCATCGTCGGCGCCCGGCCCTGACGGCTCCAGTCGGATACGCCAACTTGGCCTAATCCGAGTTTGCGGCGGGTCCGGGCTCGAGCAAGGCGAGTTTCGTAAAATCTTCAGAAACCTGATTTGTGTTCATGGACATGAATCGCGCGCAGGGCATGGGCGAGTGGTCTAAACCTTGACTCTTCCAGTCCCGGTGCGTACGGTGCGTCAGGCGCAAGATATTCATAATGCTGTCATGTGTTCACATACATGAAAACTGACGGGCGGAGCGCTCATGGCACTGTCGGCACTGCTGCGACGCGGCGATCGGGCCCGGCCCGCGCCGCGGACCCGAACCCCGCTTCGACCCTTGCGACCGGTGGCACCGCAGCGGCGTCTGCGTGCCCTGACCGGCGCCTGCGCCGCGTTCGCGCTGGCCGCCGGGACGCTCTCCGCCTGCGGCGGCAGCGGCGGCGGCTCCTCGGCCTCCGCGACCGGGCCGTTGAACGTCTGGGTGCGCGGCGCCACCGACTCGCTGAAGGCCTATCAGGACATCTTCGCCGCGTTCACCAAGAAGACCGGGATCAAGGTGAACCTCTTCGGCACGTCGACCGACTTCGAGACGAAGCTGTCCGCCGCCGCGTCCGCGCACAAGCTGCCCGACGTCGTCGTCGACAACGCCTCCGAGCTCGGCGACTTCGAGACCGAGGGCATCATCCAGCCCGTCGACGAGTCCTCCGTCACCGGCGGGGACGAGCTGACCGCGCTGGCCTGGGACTCGGCCAAGGACGTGCACGGCACCACCTACGCGATCCCGTTCTCCGCGCAGGCGAACCTGCTGTTCATCCGCAGCGACTGGCTCAACGCGCTGCACCTGCAGGTGCCGACCACCTGGGCCCAGGTCGAGGCGGTCGCCAAGGCGTTCACCCAGGACGACCCGGACGGCGACGGCAAGGCCGACACCTACGGCATCGACGTGCCCGGAACCACCGCGAGCGGCTACATCTCCTGGTGGTGGTCCTCCATGCTCTGGGAGGCGGGCGGCGACTACGTCAAGAGCGCCGGCGACGGCAAGTACACCGCCACGCTCGACTCCCCGCAGGCGGTCCAGGCCGCGCAGGAGTTCGAGAACCTGGCCTGCACCGACAAGGTGGTCGAGCCCGGCTATCTCAACGACGACACCGCGGACACCAACAAGGCCTTCGAGACCGGCGTCGCAGGGATCTACCTGACCGGCCCGTACGCCTTCGCCACCTTCGACGCCACGTCGCTGAAGGGCAAGTACGTCGCGGTCGCGCCGCCGAAGGGCCCGGGCGGCGGCCAGACCCTGGCCGAGGGCACCAGCATCTACCTGATGGCCGGGGCGAAGACCGACGAGGCCAAGCAGCTGGCCGAGTTCATGATCACCCCGCAGGCGCAGACCCTCGGCATGACCGCGGTGCCGGGCGCCACCGTGGTCCGGCTCTCGGTGGACAAGAACGTGAACACCGCCGCGGTGCACAAGAACGACCCGCGCTGGCAGCTGGCCGAGCAGGTCTACCAGGACGACGGGCACTACGAGTACGACTCGCTGCCCAACTGGACCGCGCTGCGGCAGCTCACCTCGAACGACCTGAACTCGATGATGGCCAACTGCTCGTCCCCGTCCTCGGCGATGAGCTCGCTGAACTCGCAGTTCCAGAGCACGCTGAAGACCCAGGGCGTCGCGGGATAAGCAACAAACAGGATAAGCAACGGGATAGGCAACAGGATAAGCAAGCTGACATGGCGATTCAGGTCGGCGCGCAGAGCGATGCGCGCGCGGGAACGGGGGCCGGCCGGCCCCGGTGGCGGCGCGGCCCGGCGGAGGTGCCAGGGCGCTGCCGCGGCCGGCGGTCCCTGCGGGGGCTGGTGCCGTGGCTGTTCCTCGCCCCGGCGCTGGTGTTCTTCGCGGTCTTCCGGTTCTGGCCCACCGTGTGGGGCGCGTACCTGAGTTTCTACGACGTGCGGCCCTATCTCGGCAACGAGTGGATCGGCCTGGCCAACTTCCGGCAGGCCTTCAGCGATCCGGCGCTGCGCTCGGCGGTCGCGCACACGCTGGTCGACGCCCTCGCCACCGTGCTGCTCTCCGCAGTGCTCGGATTCGGCCTCGCGCTGCTGCTGGAGGGGCCGGCCCGGCATCTCAAGGTGCTGCGCACGGCGGTGTTCCTGCCGGTGGTGGTCTCCATGGTGGCGGTCGCCGAGCTGTGGAACTCGCTGCTCTACCCGGGCCGCTACGGCGCGGTCAACTCGCTGGCCGGCGCGTTCGGCCTGGGCCCGCTACCGTTCCTGAACAGCCCGCACTCGGCGCTGGCCACCGTGATCGCGGTGCAGGTCTGGAAATCGGCGCCCTACGACATGCTCATCTTCGTCGCGGGCCTGGCCGGCGTGGACCGCGAGCTCTACGAGGCGGCGGCGATCGACGGCGCCGGATTCCGGCACCGGCTCAAGTACGTCACGCTGCCCGCGCTGCGCCCGGTGACCACGATCGTGCTCACCCTCGGCGTGATCCGCGGCCTGCGCGTGTTCACCGAGATCTACGTGCTCACCGACGGCGGCCCGGCCGGCTCCACCCAGACCGTCGTGCCCTACGACTACCTGCAGGCGACGACGAACAACGACGTCGGATACGCCGCCGCGGTCTCCACGCTGCTGCTGCTGGCGACCTTCCTGCTCACGCTGCTGGTGCGCTGGTGGCGCGGCCGGGTCGAAGACTGAGACACCGAGACACCGAGACACCGAGATAAGGACACTGACTGGCCATGGCGATCGTCGGATCCTCGCCCACCGCGCTCGGGCTGCCCGCGCGGCGCCGACGCCGGCCCGGCTCCGGTCACGGTCCCGGCGCCGCCGCCGCGCCGGGCCGCCGGATCGCGAACCGGGTCCTGCGCCTGTTCGCCTACGCGCTGGTCGTCGCAGTGTTCGTGCTCCCGCTCTGGTCCATGATCGCCACGGCGCTCAGCGCCGCGCAGGGACAACTCGGCCAGATGGACCTGGTGCCGAACGGCATCAGCGGCTCCAACCTGAGCACCGCCTGGGACTTCGGCGCCGGCCGGGGCCTGCTCAACTCCCTGGTCATGGAGGTGTTCGGGCTCACCCTGCAGCTGACCGTCTCGTCCCTGGCCGCCTACGCGCTGGCCCGCAAGCGGTTCCGCGGCGCCGCGATCGTGATGACGCTCATCATGGCCACTTTGATGATGCCGGACGAGGTCGTCGCGGTCCCGCTCTACCTGATCATCGGCAAGATCCCGAACCCGTTCACCGGCGGGACCCTGCTCGACTCGTACGGCGGCCTGATCCTCCCGGTGGTCGGCTGGGCGCTGCCGATCTACATCCTGACCGGCTTCATGAAGCGCATCCCGCTGGAACTGGAGGAGGCCGCCCGCGTCGACGGCGCGGGAGACCTGCGGATCTTCCTGCGCATCATCGTGCCGCTGTGCGGGCCGGCACTCGGCACCTGCGCGGTCTTCGGCTTCCTGATGATCTGGGACCAGTACCTGCTGCCGCTCCTGGTGATCCAGACCCCGTCGATGGACCCGCTGACGGTGGTGGTGACCTCGCTGCAGTCCTCGGACGAGTTGAGCGACGGGGTGCGACTGGCCGCCGCGGCCATCCTGATGGTGCCGAGCGTCTTGTTCTACCTCTTCCTGCAGCGACTGTTTGTCCGCGGCATGCTCAGCGGCTCGGTCAAGGGCTGAGCGCCGGGCCGCCGCCACGAGCGACGCCGACACCGGTGCATCCGGTCGCAGAGCGCTCAGTTAGGATCTCCGCAGCGGACCGCTGAACGGCGTCGTAGCGACGTCGATTTTGCGGTTCGTCGAAATGTTCGACAGCAGGCCGGGGAAAACTGGGTCGCGATTGATGCCTCTGCTTGCGTCGATGATGTTCGATTTTGTTGTAGGGTTACCGCCGCCTCGTTCACGCGTAACTCGAAGGTCGAGCGAGGTAAAAGAAAAACCCTGTTTCCCTATTTCTATGATCTTCATACTCAAGTAGCTGCGCGACCAGAGGGGTAATTCAAATGAGGCAAGAGCATGGCCGTGGTCAGTCCCTGGTGTCCATCGTCCGGCGGCTGGGGTCGACGCCACAGCAGCGCGGGAGCCAGCAGGGGATGAACTGCCCTGATATCTTCGCGCTCTCAGACGGCAGCATCGCGTATATCGGCCGGGACATGACAGAACAGCTCAGGGATATGCTTCCGGCGGATGCTGGCATCGGTGCCGATGAGAAGCTGGTCGTACTGCCCTGGGATGCCGTGCGTGACGCACTCTCAGATATGGGACATGCCTAGCCGTTTCTCGGACGAAGCTTTCAAAACGGCCGTTCGCGGCCGTTTCTTCGTTTTCTAGTCCACGATTCGCAGGTCGCGTTCCGGTGGGTCCGGCATCTCGCCGAAGATTTCATCGGCCATCTGAGCGAAATCCCACTCCGTGGTGCCGGGCGTGAGGGTCGTGGCCCTGACCTGGGCGCCGGACTGCCAGTAGTCCCGGATGATCGGACTCCGGAAGAGGTTGCGCACCATTTCCCGCGTCGGTTCGATCCCTGAGTTGCCTAGCTCAAGCGCGAGGCGGGAGTGCTGGTACACGAGGTTGGCATACCATAGTTGACGCCGCGTCGAGTGCGGCACCGTCGCCGGGTCCGGGTCGGGCCAGACCCGGCCGAGTTCATCGTCGTTGATCGCCATTTTCAGCAGTTCCATGTGAAGCGTTCGCAGGTCCGCCTCGGCACTGCGATGGAGCTCTTCCTGCGTGCGGCTCATCTCGTAGCGCTGGTTCTCCAGTTCCTGCCGCTGGAGCCGGAGCTCCTCCAATTGGAGCAGGAAGGTGGTGACGAGCGCTATGAATGCGAGGCCTGAAAAGACAGCTCCAACGGACTCGAACAGCTGGCCGGTCTGGCCGAGATTGTCGGCCCGGTTGGTGCCGAATATCGCCTCGATGAGCGCGGACATGCCGACGCTGACCAGGACCATGGCGACGATGAGACCGAGGATGACGACAGGACCGGTTCGAACGCTCATACCCCGTTGGATCAGTCGCGAGGTCCGACTGCCTTCTTCGAAGGTCATGGGGCGCCCCCTCTGCACCTTTCGGTTCGGGGAGTCCGGCTCCGGCCCGGTTGAAATCAGACTCGTGGAGACCGGTGTTGGTCATTCGGTTGTCGGTTGTTCGGAAACGATCGCTGCACCGGACACAGGCCGTTCAGGGCGGCTTCAGCAGGCTCGGTCGTGACCTCGGTCCATGGCTGGCCTCTTGCCGCCGTTATTCCCCAAAGCGCCCTCGTTGATGCGCACCGGCGCTGCTCAGAGGGCTCGTGGGAGCGCACTCGCGGTCGAGGTATGCGCCGTTCATGGTTGAGCTACGGTGGAATTCCGAAGAGTAGTCGGCCCCTTGTTGATCGATTTGTGGTGCGTTTCTATTCGTGGGGCGGTTGCGTTCCCGGGATATGCGAGTGAGCAGCTCGCAACTGCGCCGCGCAAATGCGACGCATCGGGTGCGAAAGAGCACTCGCGATGCTCTCGGCCTTGCTTCTCCCGACTGAATACGGATTCGTATTTGGCGGTCAATCGCGTTGGTCGCCCGGCACGGCCGACACGCGCGGCACGGAGCGGGCGCGGTCGAGTTCGGCGTCCGCCTCGGAGGTGTCCGTGCCGGGTGCCGCGCCGGAGATGTGCGCGGCGAACTGGCGGATCACGCGGGCTGTGGCCGCGCTCTGGTCGGTGAGGGCGGACCAGTGGGCCGCCGGGATGGAGCGGCGCCAGAGCCGGGGGACCCACTCGTCGAGGTCGTCGGACAGCGCCGGGCTGACGAACCGGTCCCTGGTCAGGGTGATGAGCTGCACCGGGACCCGGGTCGGGCGGCTCGCCGGGCGCAGGACGTGGCGCAGCATGTTGGCCCGGTAGAGGTTGAGGCCGCGGACCGCGTCGTCGGCGAGGGTGGGTTGCGGGTGGTCCGGGCCCGGCGTGACGCCCTCGAGGCGGTGCAGCAGGGCGCCCCAGTTCCTCGCCAGGCCGAGCCGCCAGGCGGCCGGGGCGAGCAGCGGCACGTGGAAGGCGGCGATGTACCAGGACTTGCGCTGCTGGTTCAGCAGCTGGCCGAGGTTGCGCGGGGTCGGCTTGGCCAGCCGGCGGCGGGACCACCGGCCCACGTGGTCGAGGCAGGGCCCGGAGATGCTGGTGTACGAGGCGATGCGGCCGGCGGCCCGCGGGTCGGTGGCGGCGTGCCAGGCCTGGATGGAGCCCCAGTCGTGCGCGGCGAGGTGCACCGGGCGGTCCGCGCTGACCGCCTCGATCACCGCGAACAGGTCGTCGGCGAGCCGGTCGAGCCGGTAGCCGCGCAGGTCCGCCGGGGCGTCAGAGCCGCCCGCGCCGCGCACGTCGTAGCGTACGACGCGGTGGTCGGCCGCGAGATCGGCGGCGACCCGGTCCCAGATGCGGTGCGTGTCGGGATACCCGTGCACGAGCAGCACGGTCTGGTCCGCCGGGTCTCCGTCCTCGAAGACGGCGAGCCGGATGCCGCTCGATACGACCGTGCGGCGGCGCGTCCCGCCTTCGGTGGTGCCCGCTTCGCCGGCTTCGCGCGCGTCACCCGCGTCGGTTCGGCCGAGATCCGGGTCCGCTTCGGCGCGCCCGCTGGGTGCGTCCGGACCGGGTCCGGCGTCGTCGGGCGACTGCTGCGCGACGTCGTCGGCAGGCATCTGATCGGGTCCGCTCACGAGCCCGTGCTCCCGGTTCCCGTCGGGCCGGGCGCCGCGCACCGCCATCCGGCTGCCGGTTGCTGGTTCATCCCGACCCACCGTAGAACGAGCCTGCGAGAAGTCAAAGGATTGCCGCAAAGAGACTGGTCGTGCCGGGATTCACAGCGCGAGATGCGGGCCGGCTCATGCGGCTGCTGTGACAGGTGGCGCGCAGTGTGTGCCGGTGATGCTCGTGCGACGCCGCGCCGCGGCCGGGCCGTCAGCGCTCGGATGCGGGCCGGTCCTTCTTCGGCAGCCTGCTGACGACCGCCTCGTACGACACGTCGACCGCCTCCAGGATCTCGTCGTCCGGGATCGCGCCGCCGGTCTTCAGGCTGTTCCAGCCGTAGCGGCCGATGTAGGCCGAGGCCGACGCGTCGTTCGGGTAGCGTGCCAGCCACTCGTCCGCCTGGTCCCGGTTCGGGCCGCACTTCACGCCGACGGCGCCGCCCGGCGCGGAGCCGAGGAATGCGAAGATCTTGTCGCCGACCTTCGCCGCGACCCCGTCCTCCCATGGCTCGTCCGGCCACGCGCCGGGCTTGGCCAGGCAATATGCGTGCAACTCGGCCCATGTCATGGTCATCGCGACTGCTCCGTTTCCGTTCCGTTCGCGGGACTGCGGCCGAAGGTCAGCTCGCCCCCGAACGGCGGGGCGAAGCAGCGGTCCACGTCGGCTTGCGCGACCTGGTCGAGGCGCGGCGGTGACCAGCGCGGGCGGCGGTCCTTGTCGATGATCTGGGCCCGGACTCCCTCGACGAGATCAGGGTGTGACAAAAACGCGCACGACACGCGGTACTCCTGTTGCAGAACCGCCTCGAGCGAGGCGAGCCGGCCCGCCGTGCGCATGGAGCGCAGAGCGGCCTTCAGCGCGGTCGGCGACCTCCCGCCGATCTGTTCGGCGGTCTCCTTCGCCGCCGCGCTGCCGTCGGCCTCCAGCCGGGCGACGATGCGCTCGACCGTGTCTCCGGCGCCTCTGGTGTCTCTGGCCGGGTCGCCGTCGGGGTCCGCGGCATAGCAGGCATCGATCCACGAGCGCTGCGCGGCCAGCTCGCCGTGCGGCGCGGGCTCGGCGTGGCGGCGGACCGCTTGGACCGGATCGGCCTCCGTTTGGGCCTCGGCCGCCAGGTCGTCGATGAGCTCGTCGATACGCGCTGCCGGGACGTAGTGGTCGGCGAGCCTGCACAGGATCGCGTCGCTGGCACCTATGGAGGCGCCGGTGAGGGCCAGGTGGGTGCCGATCTCGCCGGGTGCGCGGGAGAGCAGGTAGGTCGCGCCGACGTCCGGGACCAGGCCGATGAGCGTCTCCGGCATCGCGACGGTCGAGCGCTCGGTGACGATCCGCACGCTGCCGTGCGCCGAGATCCCGACTCCGCCGCCCATCGTGATGCCGTCCATCACTGCGATATAAGGCTTGCGATAGGCGGCGATGTGCGCGTTGAGGCGGTATTCGTCCCGGAAGAACGCCTGGGAGGCTTGGGCGAAGCCGCTGAGCGCCAGTGAGCCGCGGACGTCCTCATAGATCGCGCGGATGTCCGCGCCCGCACACAGCCCGCGTTCACCCGCACCAGTGACCAGCACGACGCGTATCGCGTCATCGGCTTCCCACGCGGTCAGAGCCTCATCGATGTGACGCACCATCGGATGGGTTAACGCGTTGATCGCGCGCGGCCGATTGACCGTGATCCGGCCGACATGACCGTCGCGCCACACGAGAACGGGCTCATCGCCGTTCTCGGTGCTGCTTCGCATGTTCACGGGCGGCTCCGCTCGGGCTCGGGTTGTGACTCGGGACTGATCAGGGTGAAACGGGACGTCCTGAACATGATCGCATGCGGCTGTGACATCGGCGGTGGCGCCGCCTCCGACCTGCGCTCTTCGTCTCCATCGGTCGTCATCGCCGGACTGAGTAAGGAGCCTGTATGGCCGTTGGGCCTGTCGCGGTCGGATAGGATGCTGCCCGAGATTCGTCGTCCATCTGAGCGAGCGGGCAGTGCCGACCGGAATCGTCCGGCGGCGAGGCTTGCGGGCGGCACCCGGCAGGATCGCTGCTCTGCCGCACCGCGGCCGTGGCCGCCGGACGACCTGTAGATCGGATTGACCGGGACGGCTTGGTCCCGTCGGCCAAGAGACCGTTGGGGATTTATGACCGCAATCGCGCAACTTCGGGAACTGACTGACGCTTCGCCTGCGACGGTCGCCGCGCCTCCTGCGCCCGCCGCCTTCTCGGCCGCTCCGGCGGTCTTTCCAGGCCGGTCGGCTGCCACGCGGCGCACACTGATCGACATCCTCAACGCGACCGTGCGCACGTATCCCCACGAGGCTGCCCTCGACGACGGCGCCACGAGCCTCACCTACCGTGCCCTCGCTGCCGAGACCGAGGCGCTCCGCAGCCGCCTCGCGGAGGCCGGGATCGGTGTCGGCGACCGAGTAGGCGTCCGGGTTCCCTCAGGCACAGTCGACCTCTATATCTCGATCTTGGCCGTATTGGCCGCTGGCGCTGCCTATGTCCCGGTCGATGTCGAGGACCCGGATGAGCGCGCCGAGCTGGTCTTCAGCGAAGCCGGGGTCTGTGCGGTGCTCGGTGAGCGGCGCGAGCTGACTGTGCTGCGCGCGGCGGCCGGCCCGGAAGACGCACACGCAGCCGACTACCCCAACCGAACCAGCGGTCCCACACCCGACGCCGACGCGTGGATCATCTTCACCTCCGGGTCCACCGGCAAACCCAAGGGCGTCGCGGTCCCGCATCGCTGCGCCGCGGCCTTCGTGGACGCCGAGGCCCGGCTGTTCCTCGCCGACGACCCGATCGGGCCCGGCGACCGGGTCATGGCCGGCCTCTCCGTCGCCTTCGACGCCTCGTGCGAGGAGATGTGGCTGGCCTGGCGGCACGGCGCCTGCCTGGCCACCGTGCCGCGCTCGCTCGTGCGCAGCGGCGCGGACCTCGGGCCGTGGCTGGTCGAGCAGGAGATCACCGTGGTCTCCACGGTGCCGACCCTGGCCGCGCTGTGGCCGGCCGCGGCGCTGCACGACGTGCGGCTGCTGATCTTCGGCGGCGAGGCCTGCCCGCCCGAGCTGGCCGAGCGGCTCGTGGCCGACGGCCGCGAGGTCTGGAACACCTACGGGCCCACCGAGGCCACCGTCGTCGCCTGCGCCGCGCAGCTCACCGGGCGCGGGCCGGTCCGCATCGGGCTGCCGCTCGACGGCTGGCGGCTCGCGGTCGTGGACGGCGCCGGAGAGCCGGTCGCGATGGGCGGCACCGGTGAACTCGTGATCGGTGGGGCCGGGCTGGCCCGGTACCTCGATCCTGCAAAGGACGCCGAGAAATACGCACCGCTGGAATCCCTGAGCTGGTCGCGTGCCTATCGCAGCGGCGACCTGGTGCGCGCCGAGCCTGAGGGGCTGGTCTTCGTCGGCCGCGCCGACGAGCAGATCAAGCTCGGCGGTCGGCGCATCGAACTCGGCGAGGTGGACGCCGCGCTTCAGGCGCTGCCTGGCGTCGCCGGCGCGGCGGCCGCCGTGCGCACTGCGAAGAGCGGTAACCAGCTCCTCGTCGGCTATCTCGCCACCACTGCGGACGGCGTGTTCGACCACACCGAAGCAGTCCGCCTATTGCGCGCCACGCTGCCCGCCGCGATGGTGCCGCTGCTCGCCGTCGTCGACGAGCTGCCCACTCGCACCTCCGGCAAGGTCGACCGCGCCGCGCTGCCCTGGCCGCTGCCCGGCGTCGAGCGCGCTGCGGCCGAGGGCCGGGCACCGCTCCAAGGCACCGAGGCCTGGCTCGCCCGGCAGTGGTCGGACATCCTGGGCCTCGAGATCGACGACCCGGCCGCGGACTTCTTCGCCGCCGGCGGCGGCAGCCTGGCCGCCGCACAGTTGATCACGCCGATCCGCTCCCGCTTCCCCGCGGTGGCGGTCGCGGACATCTACCAGAACTCCACGCTGCGCGCGCTGGCCGGCAAGCTCGACGCGAGCACCACACCGCAGCCGGCCGCGGCCGCCGACCGCGTCATCGCGCCTACGCCGCGCCGCGCCGACGTGATCCAGTCCCTGCTGATGGCGCCGCTCTACACACTGGTCGGGCTGCGCTGCCTCGTCGCGCTGGCCGTGTTCAACAACATGCTCAGCTGGGCCGGTGCGCACAGCTGGGCACCGACGGTGTCCTGGTGGTGGATCCTGCTCGGCTGGGCCGCGCTGATGAGCCCGCCGGGCCGCATCGCGATAGCCGCAGGAGGCGCACGGCTCCTGCTGCGCGGCGTGCGACCCGGTGATCACCCACGCGGCGGCGCGGTGCACCTGCGGCTCTGGACCGCCGAACGGCTGGCCGACCTGAGCGGCGCGACCAGCCTCTCCGGATCCTGGCTGCTCTCCTTCGCCCGCGCGCTCGGCTGTGAGATCGGGCCCGAAGTCGACCTGCACTCGCTGCCACCGGTCACCGGCATGCTGCGGCTCGGCCGGGGCTGCGCGGTCGAAGCGGAAGTCGACCTCTCCGGCTACTGGCTCGACGGCGACGTGCTCCATCTCGGACCGCTGCGTGTGGGCGCACGGGCGACAGTAGGCACACGCGCGACGCTGCTTCCTGGCACGCGTATCGGCAAGCGCGCCGAGATCGCCCCAGGCTCCGCGGTAGCCGGCCAGGTTCCGACCGGACAGCACTGGGCCGGCGTGCCCGCGGCCAAGACCGGCAAGACGAACCGGCGCTGGCCCAAGGAGCGTCCGGCCCGCCGCCGCCGCTGGATCTTCATGTACGGCGCCACCACGTTCGCACTGAGCATGCTGCCGGTGGTCTCGCTGCTGCCCGGTGCACTGATCATCGGGCTCGCCGTGGAGCATTCTGCGACACTCGGCAACGCTCTTACGCAGGCCCTGCTGTTTATTGCGCCCGCTGCGCTGTGCGTGCTGACCACGTACGCAGCGATCGTGCTTATCGCAGTACGCGCACTTGGCATCGGCCTGCGCCCTGGCTGCCACGCGATACACAGCCGCGTCGCCTGGCAGGCGTGGACCACCGAACGGCTGATGGACCACGCCCGGACGGCCCTCTTCCCGCTCTACTCCAGCCTGCTGACACCCGTCTGGCTGCGCGGTCTCGGCATGAAGGTCGGCCGCCGGGCCGAGATCTCCACCGTGCTGGCGCTGCCGAGCATGACCACGGTGCGCGACGGCGCGTTCCTCGCCGACGACACGATGGTCGCCTCCTACGAGCTCGGCGGCGGCTGGCTGCGCGTCGCCCGGGCCGAGATCGGCCGGCGGGCCTTCCTCGGCAACTCCGGCATGGCCGCGGCCGGCCGCTCGGTCCCGGACGACTCGCTGATCGGCGTGCTGTCCGCGGCACCGAAGCGGTCGAAGGCGGGCAGCTCCTACCTCGGCATGCCCCCGATGAAGCTGCCGCGTACCGTCGCCGCGGCCGACCAGCGCCGTACCTTCGCCCCGTCCCGGCAGCTGCTCATAGCCCGCGCGGTCGTCGAAGCCTGCCGGATCGTGCCGGTGCTGGGCAGCGCTGCCCTCGTCGTACTCGTGCTGACCGCCTTGGAGGCGGTAGCCGGCGGATGGGGTGAACCCGCCGCGGCACTGCTCGGCGGACTCGTCCTTCTGGGTGCCGGGGCGGTCGCGTGCCTGATCGCCATCGCCGGCAAATGGGCGCTGGTCGGCCGGTTCCGCACGGTGGAGCACCCGCTGTGGAGTTCCTTCGTCTGGCGCAACGAACTGGCAGACACCTTCATCGAGGTGCTGGCCGTCCCGTGGCTGGCCGGCGCGATCGGCGGCACGCCGCTGATGAGGCTCTGGCTGCGCGGGCTCGGCGCGCGCATCGGCCGCGGCGTCTGGTGCGAGAGCTACTGGCTGCCCGAGGCCGACCTGGTCCGGCTCGGCGACGGGGTGAGCGTGAACCGTGGCTGCGTGGTGCAGACGCACCTCTTCCACGACCGGATCATGCGCATGGACGCGGTCGCGCTGGACGACGGCGCGACGCTCGGCCCGCACGCGATCGTGCTGCCGGGGACCACTGTGGGTGAGCGCACTACCATCGGGCCCGCGTCCCTGGTGATGCGCGGCGAGTGCGTGCCCGCCGGGACGCGCTGGTTGGGCAACCCGATCGAAGCGTGGCAGGTGGAGGGAGTCTGGTAGCGGTGCCCGAGTACGGACACGTCGACGCGCCCGGTTCGCCGGACCCCTACTTCCCGAGCCACGGCGACTCCTCCTATCGGGTGACGCACTACGGCCTGGATCTCGGATACAAGCCGCGATCGAACCGCCTGACCGGCGACGCGCGCCTCACCGCCGTCGCCGCTCAGGCGCTCCCCGCGATCAATCTCGACTTCGGCGAGCTGCGCGTCCACCGCGTCACGGTCGATGAGATCCGCGTGCATTACACGCACCGCGCCGGGAAGCTGCGCATAAGGCTCCCGCACGCGATCCCCGCAGGCGCGACGTTCACCGTCGACGTGCGCTACGCGGGCACGCCGCGCCCGGCCAAGAGCCACTGGGGCGGCGTCGGCTGGGAGGAGCTCGGCGACGGGTCCCTGGTGGCCAGCCAGCCGATCGGCGCGCCCTCCTGGTATCCGTGCAACGACCGGCCCGCTGACAAGGCGTCATACCGCATCGCCGTGACCGTGCCCAACGCCTACACGGTCGTCGCCAACGGCCGCCGCACCGCGCGCAGCGTCGGCACGGGCACCACGACCTGGGTCTACGAACAGCCGGCGCCGACGTCGAGCTACCTGGTCACCGTGCAGATCGGCCGGTACGTGAACGCCTGGGTCTCGGACCGGCCGGTGCCGCAGACGGGCGCCGTGCCGGACCGGCTGCGCAGGAAGTTCAACCACGACTTCGCCCGCCAGCCCCGGATGATGGACCTCTACCAGGAGCTCTTCGGCGCGTACCCGTTCGCCGAGTACGCCGCGGTGCTCGTGGACGAGGAACTCGACGTGCCGGTGGAGGCGCAGGGCCTGTCCATCTTCGGCCGCAACCACGTGGACGGCGTGCGCGGCAGCGAGCGGCTGGTCGCGCACGAGCTCGCGCACCAGTGGTTCGGCAACAGCGTGACCATCGCCGACTGGCGGCACATCTGGCTCAACGAGGGCTTTGCCAAATACGCCGAATGGCTGTGGTCGGAGCGCTCCGGCGGCCGACCCGCGGCGCATCACGCCGCCGAGTCGCACGCGCACCTCATGGCGCTGCCCCAGGATCTGCGCCTCGCGGACCCCGGGATGCGCCTGATGTTCGATGACCGCCTATACCGGCGCGGCAGTCTCGCCCTGCACGCACTGCGCCTCACCGTCGGCGACAACGCGTTCTTCGCGCTGCTCAAAGGGTGGGCGACCGCGCACCGGCACGGCGTGGTCACAACGGCGCAGTTCGTCGAGCACGCCCAACACCACAGCGCCCAGCCGCTCGACGACCTGTTCCGGTCCTGGATCCAGGAGACCGCGTTGCCTGATTTACCCGACCCGGATCGGGCCTTCCTCTGATGCGATCGCCGCCGGTTCACGGGCAACAGCGTCAAACTCTGTGTCATATCTCATGTACTCAATGTAATAGTACGTGGTAGCTCGAAAGGATGTTCCGCGAGATGTGCGTCGAAGGCACCGTGCAGCGCAGTAGATTGATCACGCGTCGTGGTTTATCTGATACCGAAACGGACTCAAATGCAGTAGTGAGGTAGGCAGACACGGTCGGTGCGCTCATAGAGTCATGTCCATGCCGCCGCCCGGAGGCGAAGCCCGAGACCGCCGGCGACCGGTCGTGGCCGGTGCGGGCAGGATCGCGACAGCGCCGGGCCGGCCGGGCGCGATCCGCGTCTACCTGGTCGCCATGTGCCTGCTCGCGGCCCTGTACTTCGCCGTGCCCGGGCTGCGCGGCTACAGCTACGCCCTGATCGGGTGCGTCAGCGTGGTCGGCCTCGTGGCCGGCATCGCCGTCCGGCGGCCGCAGTACATGATCGCCTGGTGCCTGCTCGCCGCCGCGGACGCCGCCTTCGTGATCACCGACGCCATCGAGAACACGCTGGACTCCAAGGCGTTCGACGGCAGCTCGTTCCCCTCCGTCCCGGACGGCGTCGCGCTGGCGGCCTATCCGCTCGCCGCGGCCGGCTTCTGGCTGTTCGTCCGGCACCAGCACCACACCCGGGACTGGGCCGGCCTCATCGGCGCGCTCACCGTCACCACCGCGCTGGCGCTGCTGGCCTGGGCCGTGCTGATCTGGCCGATCGTCGACTCGCCGGACCGGACCTGGGTCTCCCGCGGGGTGTCGATCTGCTACCCGCTCGGCGACGTCCTGCTGCTGGCGCTGCTGGCCCGGCTGATGGCCGGCGCGCGCACCAGGACCGTCTCGGCCTGGCTGCTGACCGCCGGCACGATCGGCCTGTTCGCCTCGGACTCGCTGTTCCAGCTCGACATCCTGCACACCGCGTGGCGGCCCGGTGCCCTGGCCGACCTGGGCTGGATCGTCTTCTTCGCCACGTGGGGCCTGGCCGCGCAGCACCCCTCGATGACCCGGGTCGGCGAGCCCGGCCCGAACCTGACCGTCGGGATCTCCCCGCTCGGCATCGCGCTGCTGGCCGTGACCGCCCTGTTCGCCCCCGGCGTGCTGCTCGCCGCATCCCTGTCCGGCGACGTGGACAACGCCGGCGCGCTGTCGGCCTTCGCGCTGGTCTCCTCGGCGCTCGTGCTCACCCGGCTGGCCGTCGTCATCCACAACTACCGGCGGGCGATCTCCCGCGGGCGGGCACTGCGGATCATCGGGGACGCGCTCGTCGCCGCGGTCAGCGCCGAGGAGGTCGCCGACGCGGTCGAGGCGGCCGGCGGGATGCTGCTGGGCTCCGAGACGAGCGGCCGGATCACGCTGACCAGCGGCCCGGTCGCCCCGGGCCCGGCGGACCCGGCCGGCGCGAGGCTGACGATCCCGATCACCGTCAAGCAGCCGGACGGCTGGCAGGCGGCCGGCGGCGCGCTCGTGGCCGCCGGGTCCGCGGACGAGCTGGCCGCGGTGCGCGACAACCTGGAGATCCTGGCCGGGCAGGTCGCCCTGGCGCTGTCCCGCGTGCTGCTCGACCAGGAGGTCCGGCGCCGGGACAGCGAGGCGTATTTCAGGACCCTGGTCCACAACGCGGCCGACGTCATCATGATCGTGGACGACGCCGGCCGGATCCGCTACGCCAGCCCCTCGGCCGGCCGGCTGTTCGGCGGCCGCGAGCTGCCCGGCGCCGTGCTCAACGACCTGATCGGCCAGTCGTGCTGCGCGGACGGGAGCGCGGCGGCGGTGCTCTCCGGCGCCGAGCCGGGCCCGGTCGACTGGCAGATCGAGACCGGCGGCGGGGCGCGGACCGCGGTCGAGGTCAGGTCGGACGACCTGCGCGCGGACGAGACCGTCGGCGGCGTGGTGCTGACCCTGCGCGACGTGACCGAGCAGCGGCGGCTGGAGGGGGAGCTGCGCCACCACGCGTACCACGACCCGCTCACCGGCCTGGCCAACCGGCGCCGGGTGCAGGACCGGATCGAGGAGGCGATCCGCCGGGTGCGCGCCTCGGGCCGGGTGGCCTGCCTGCTGCTGCTGGATCTCGACGACTTCAAGGACGTCAACGACACCAAGGGCCACGGCGCCGGGGACGAGCTGCTGGCCGCGGTGGCCGACCGGCTGCGCACGGGGCTGCGGCCGGACGACGTCGCGGCCCGGCTCGGCGGCGACGAGTTCGCCGTGCTGCTGCCCGACGTGCCCCGCCCCGCCGACGCCGACCGCCTGGCCGAGCGGCTGACCCGCGCCTTCGACGCGCCCTTCGAGCTGTCCGACGGCCCGGTCAGCACCGGCGCGAGCATCGGGGTGGCCAGCACGGCGGAGAGCGCCGGCCCGGAGGAGCTGCTGCGCAACGCCGACCTGGCGCTGTACGCGGCCAAGGCCGACGGCAAGCGGCGCTGGCGGCACTACGAGGCGGCGCTGCACGACCACGCGGTCGAGCGGGCCGCGCTGCGCGAGAGCCTGGCCCGGGCGATCGCCGACGAATCGGTCGAGCTGCGCTATCAGCCGGTCGTCGAGCTCGGCGACGGCCGGGTGTGCGGGTTCGAGGCGCTGGCCCGCTGGCCGCACCCGGCCCGCGGAATCATCAGCCCAGAGGTCTTCATCCCGCTGGCCGAGGAGACCGGCCAGATCCTCCCGCTCGGCAGACTGCTGCTACGTCGCGCGGTACTCGACATATCAGCATGGAACTGTGCTCGAGCGAAGAGTGCTCGTGCGAATACGGCCGTTCCCGGTACGGTACTTCGCGTGTCCCCGCTGTCCATTGCCGTGAACGTATCCATCCAGCAGTTCCGTGATCCGCGGTTCGCCGACGAGACCGCCGCGCTGCTCGACGAGGCCGGGCTGTCCGCGAAGCTGCTCACCCTGGAGCTGACCGAGTCGGACCTGATGCACCATCACGACGACCAGGCGCGCGAGACGCTCACAGTGCTCAAGGACCGGGGAGTGCGCATCGCCATCGACGACTTCGGCACCGGATACTCCTCGCTGAGCTATCTCCGGGACCTGCCGATCGACATCCTCAAGATCGACAAGTCGTTCATCGCCGAGGTGGCGGCCTCGCCCGAGCAGGCGGCCCTGGTCGAGGGCATCGTCCGGATCGCCGACGCGCTCGGCCTGCAGGTGGTCGCCGAGGGGGTCGAGAACCAGGCGCAGTGGGACCTGCTCGGCGCCACCGACTGCGACTACGGCCAGGGCTACCTGTTCGGCCGGCCGATGACCGCCGGCGAGGTCGCGGTGCTGCTCGAGGGCGAGCGCGACCCGCGGCTGCCGCGCCAGGCCGGGATCGGGGACGCGCGATGAGCCAGGTCGCCCCGGCCGGGGCCGCCGGCTCCGAGACCGGGCCGCCGGCGAAGCCGGGCCCGGTGCCCGCGGCCGGCCGGTTCTCCGCGCAGCTGATGCGGGTCCAGGCGGTGCTGAAGGCCGCTGCGGTCGAGCTGTACGTGTACGACTACGCCGACGGCGTGCTCCAACTGGTCGACCAGACCGGCTTCTACCCGCCGCTCGACGAGCTCTGGTCGCGGGTCTTCATCGACGAGAACCTGCCGGTCACCGAGGCGATCCGGAACGGCGTCGCGGACATCGGCGAGTTCGACAGCCGCACCCGCGCCTATGTCGGGCTCGGCCGCTCGCTCGCCGCGCTCGGCCGGGTCGCGTGCTTGCCGCTGCTGCACGACGGCCAGGTGATCGGCCTGGTCTCGGCGAGCGTCTGCGCGGCCGAGGAGGGCGCCGACGCGCTGCTCGTACTGCTCGAGCAGGTGCTCGACGAGCTGGCCGCGCTGGTCGCGGTGCAGCACCCCGCCCTGCTCGACCTGATCGCCCGGCACATCTTCGAGCCGCGGCCGGCGGCCGGGCCGGACACCGCCGAGCCGCCCGCCTCGTTCCAGAACCCGGAGGCGATCCGCGCGGCGATCTCCTGCGGCGCGTTCTGGTGGCGCCTGGACTCCGGGGTGATCCACCTCGACGCGATCGCGATGTCCTCGTACGGCGCCGCCCGGCCCTACGCCGGCAGCGTGGTACCGCTGCTGGCCCGGGTCGACCGGGCCGACTACCCGCTGCTGCGCCGCACCCTCGGCGAGGCGATCGCCGGGCGGGAGTCGTTCGCCATCGAATACCGGGTGAACCGCCCCGACGGCCCCGTGCGCTGGATCGAGGCGCGCGGCCGGGTCACCGTCGACGAGCACGGCGAGCCGGTCATGGTGGGCCTGCTGACCGACACCACCGACCGGCCCACCTGGCTGCGGCTCGCCTCCGGCCAGGTCGACGCGCTGCCGGACGGCTTCGCGGTGCTCGACCGGGACTGGCGGGTGGTCTACGCCAACGAGAGCGCGGCCCGGATCGTCGGGCTCGGCCGGGCCGAGATGATCGGCCGGACCGCCGACGACATCATGGCCCCGCTGGACCCGCAGGACTGGAAGCCGTATCTCGCACAGGCCTTCGAAAGCGGCGGGCAGGTCTCCTTCGAGGTCTTCTACGCCGCCAGGGGCCGCTGGTACGAGGTGCGCGCCGGGGTCGACGCGGACCGCATCGCGCTGCACGTGCGCGACATCCACGAGCGGCGGATCCGGGCCGACCGGGACCGGAAGAGGAGCCGGCGGCGGGAGCAGTCCGCCGCCTTCGCCGCGGCGCTCGGCGGCACCCTCGGCGTGGACGACGTCAGCGCGGTCTTCGAGCAGCTGCTGCCCGCGCTGCTCGAGGCCGACGGCGTGGCCATGCACGTGGTCGCGGACGGCCGGCTGCGGCTGATCGCGGCGGTCGGCTACAACGCGGCCGGCCTGGCCCTGCTGCGCGTGCTCGACATCGAGGACGGCGGCGCGATGACCGACGCGCTGCACCAGCGCCGGATCCAGGTGTACCCGCGCCGCGAGGACCTGATAGCCCGCGATCCGAGAAACGTCGACGTGACCGATGTGACCGGCACCAGCGCGCTGCTCGTCGTCCCGCTCGAGTACGAGGACTCCGTCCTCGGCCTGGTCTGCGTCCGGTTCGACCGGCCGCGCACCTTCAACGACGGCTACCTCGCGTTCGTCCAGCGCATGTGCGGCATGCTGGTCCAGGCGCTCTACCGGGCGCACCGCTACGACGACGAGCTCTCCCTCGCCGCGCGGCTGCGCGACACGGTCTTCGACATCCCGCTGCACGTGCCCGGCCTGGAGCTGGCCAGCGAGTACCGCTCGCCGGGCCTCGGCCTGGCCGTGGGCGGCGACTGGTTCGACGTGATCCCGCTGGCCCGCGGCCGGGTCGGGCTGGTGGTCGGCGACGTCGAGGGGCACGACGCGCACGCGGTCGGCGGCATGAGCACGGTGCGCACGGCGGTGCGCGCCTTCGCCTACGAGGGCTACGGCCCGGCGGCGATCCTCGGCCGGGTCAACCGGCTGGTCACCGAGCTCGACCCGGACCTGCTTGCCACCTGCTGCTACGCCGAGCTCGACCCGGCCCAGGGCTCGGCCCGGATCGCCCGGGCCGGCCACCCGGCCCCGGTGCTCGGCACCGCCGAGGGGGACTGCGCCCTGGTCGACCTGCCGGCCGGGCTGCCGCTCGGCGTCGACCCGGCCGAGACCTATCGCGCGGTCCTGACACAGGTGCCGCCGTGCACCCTGCTCGCGCTCTACAGCGACGGACTGGTGGAGAGCCGCAGCGTCTCGATCGACCAGGGCACCGACCGGCTGATCGAGGGGCTGCGCCGGCACCGCGACGTCCCGGTGGCGGACCTGGCCCGGCAGGTCATCGAGGACCACTTCGACCACACCGCGCTCGGCGACGACGTCACGCTGCTGCTGGCGCGCTGCGAGGAGTGCGGCGCCGACGGGGATCCCGGCGCCGGAGCATAACGCGTCGGGGAAAGTTGACACGTCGGAATTCCCCGACGCATAATGGCGGCATGCCCCGAGTCGACGTGTTCAGCGCGGTGGCCAATCCGGTGCGCCGGCAGCTGCTCGAGGCGCTGCGCGCAGGCCCGCGCGCGGCCGGCGACCTGGCCGGGCAGTTCGCGCTGAGCCGGCCGGCCGTCTCCGAGCACATCGCCGTGCTGCGCAACGCCGGGCTCGTGCGCGAGGAGCCGCGCGGCCGGCACCGCTACTACCACCTCGAACCGGCGCCGCTGGAGGAGCTGGGCACCTGGCTGCACCCGTTCGAACACTACTGGCGCACCCGTATGAGCGCCCTGAGCGACGTCCTCGACGAGCAGGACGAGTGAGGAGAAGGCATGTCCACGACCGATCTCGCGGCCATCACCTGCGACCAGTTCATCGGCCACCCGCCCGCCGCGGTCTGGCGCGCGCTGACCGATCCCGGGCTGCACGCGCGCTGGTGGGCCGCCGGCGACGTGAAGGCCGAGGTCGGCCACCGGTTCACCCTGGACATGGGGGCCTGGGGACAGCAGCAGTGCGAGGTGCTCGCGGTCGAGCCGGAGCGGCTGCTGCGCTACAGCTTCGCCCCGGGCACGCTGGACAGCACGGTCACCTGGCGGCTCGAGCCCGAGGGCGCGGGCACCCGGCTGTTCCTCGAGCACAGCGGGCTCGACCTCGACTCGCCGATGGGCCGGCAGGCGCACGAGGGCATGGGCCGCGGCTGGCCCGGCGTCCTCGCCCGGATCCAGGGCGCGCTCGACGACGCAGCAGCCTGAGCTCAGGACCTTGGCCGCGCGCACCGCGCGCCGGCCCCGGCGCCGCCGCGCTCTGTCCCCGGCCGGTCTCGTACCGTAAGATCGCAAGCGGCGAGCCGGAGGCGGGATATGGGCAGGGACGTGGCAGCGCAGCAGGCGGTCGACTGGTCGGGGGCGGCCTGGCTCAACCCGCCGGCGGCGGTGGAGCACGACGGCGCGCACCTCGTGGTCTCCACCAGGATGCGCAGCGACTTCTGGCGCACCACCAGCTACGGCTTCGTGCGCGACGACGGGCACGCGCTGCTGGCCGCCTTCCCGATGGGCTCCGCGGTCGAGGTGACCTTCCTGGCCGACTTCGAAGAGCTCTACGACCAGGCCGGGGTCATGATCCGGGTGTCCGCGCGCAGCTGGATCAAGGCCGGGATCGAGATGTCGGACGGCCTGCCGCAGCTCGGCGCGGTGGTGACCCGCGACGTGTCGGACTGGTCGGTCTCCCCGGTGCCGGACTGGGCCGGGCGGCTCGTCACGCTGCGGGTCAGCCGGGCCGACGACGCGGTCACCGTGCGCGCGCGGTGCGAGGGCTCGCCGTGGCGGCTGGTCCGCCTCGCCCCGCTGGACCCCGAGGCCGACGCGCAGGCCGGGCCGTTCTGCTGCTCGCCCGAGCGCGGCGGCCTGCGGGTGCGCTTCACCCGGTTCACCCTGGGGCCGGCCGACCCGGCGCTGCACGAGGACTGACGCCGGGCGCCGGCGCCGGCGGGCCCGCTCGGCCGCGTTCCGCTCGGCTAACCTGACAGCGATTCATGTTTTGGCCAATGCTTGGGCACCGCGTGGCAGACTCTTGACGCTACTCGCGAGTACGTTGACGGGTCGCAAGGTGCTTGTAACACCCCGCATCGGCGCCAGTGGGGGCACGGGCACCTAGTCATTCCGCCCGCCGCTTGCCCGGGAGGGTCAGCAATGCGCCGATCCCACATGCACTCCCGCCGAACCCGCCGCACCTCCATGGCCGTCGTCGCGGTGGCCGCCGCCGCGCTGCTCGGCACCACCGTCACCGGCGCCGCCGCGCCGCTCGCCGCGCCGCGCCAGTCCTCGGTGACCGACTACTGCGACGGCCAGTGCTACGACATCCTGCCGCCGGGGGCCAACGGCAACGAGACGCTCGCCCAGATCATCCTGTTCAAGCTGTTCGGCGTGCACCCGTCGAACAACGACGACGAGCTCGGCCCGTACGCCAACCTGGTCTCCTCCTACACGGGCCTGACCAGCTCGCAGATCAACTCGTTCTACAACAGCTCCACGCTGGGCGTGCCCTCCGGCGACGTGGCGCGCACCGAGACGCCGGAGAGCGGCGCCACGATCGTCTGGGACAAGAGCGGCATCCCGCACGTCTCCGGCACCACCCGCCCGGAGACCGAGTACGCGTCCGGGTACGCCGGCGCGGAGGACCGGCTGTGGGTCATGGACCTGCTGCGCCACCTCGGCCGGGCCGAGCTGACCTCGTTCGCCGGCGGCGACGCGAGCAACCAGGCGGAAGAGCAGAACCTGTGGCGCAACGCCCCCTACACCGCGGCCGACCTGCAGTCGCAGGTCAATGCCCTGGCGTCGGACGGGACGGCGGGCGCGCAGGTCAAGTCGGACATCGACGCCTACCTCGGCGGCGTCAATGACTATATCTCAGTAGTCGAAGCCGCGGACGACTTCCCGGGCGAGTACGACCTCGCCGTCCAGTCGATCCAGCCGTTCACCGAGACCGACATCATCGCCATCGCCACCGTGATCGGCGCCCTGTTCGGCAACGGCGGCGGCGCGCAGATGCAGTCCGCGCTGGTCAAGGAGGCCGCCGAGCAGGAGTACGGGGTCACCGAGGGCGACGCGATCTGGACCGCGCTGCGCGAGCAGAACGATCCTGAGGCGACGCTGACCGTCCACGACGGCCAGACCTTCCCCTACGGCGAGGTCTCCGGCACGGCGACCGCGGCGGCGCTGCCGGACTCCGGCAGCGTCTCGGACGTCAACATCGTGCAGAACGCCAGCGGCACCGCCGTGGCGAGCGACGCGGACAACCTGAGCGCCGGGTCCACCGCGGCGACCACGGCTGCTTCGAGCACTGCGACATCGGATACCGCGACATCGGCCGCCAAGCCGGCGGTGAGCTCCGCCACCGTCGCGTCACAGGTCGCGAAGATCGCGCCGGGGCTGCCGGCGAATCTGCGCTCGAAGGCCGGCTCGGTCGCCGGGATGTTCGACGGCGGCGCGCTGCCCGGCGTCGACGTCCCCGCCCCCGGCCAGCAGCACCCCGGCATGTCCAACGCGCTGGTGGTCTCCGGCGCGGACAGCGCCACCGGAAACCCGGTCGCCGTGTTCGGCCCGCAGACCGGCTACTTCGCCCCGCAGCTGCTGATGCTCGAGGAGGTCGAGGGCCCGGGCCTGAGTGCCCGCGGCGTCTCGTTCGCCGGCCTGAACTTCTACGTCGAGCTCGGCCGCGGGCCCAGCTACGCGTGGAGCGCCACCTCCGGCGAGCAGGGCACCAGCGACACCTTCGCGGTCGACCTGTGCAACACCGACGGCACCGCGCCGACCACGAGTTCGACTGCGTACATGGACGCCGGCGTGTGCACCCCGATGCAGGAGGTCACGCAGACCGACTCCTGGAGCCCGACGCTCGCCGACGAGACCGCGGCCGGCTCGTACACCCTGGCCATGTACCGGACCAACTTCGGCCTGGTCGAATATACGGGCACGGTCGGCGGGGCCCCGGTCGCCTTCACCGTGCAGAGATCCAGCTACATGCACGAGGCGAGCTCCGCGATCGGCTTCATGATGTTCAACAATCCGGCCGACATGGCGACGACGGCCGAGTTCCAGAACGCCGCGGCGCAGGTCGGGTACGACTTCAACTGGTTCTACGTTAACGACAAGGACACCGCGTACTTCAACTCCGGCATGAACCCGGTGCGCGCCACCGGCATGGACCCGAACCTGCCGGCCTGGGGCACCGCGGCGAACGAGTGGGCCGGCTGGAACCCGTCCACCGACTCGGCGGACTACACCGCGGCCTCCGCGCATCCGAACTCCACCGACCAGGACTACTACGTCAGCTGGAACAACAAGCAGGCGCTGGACTACAGCGCCGCGGACGGCAACTTCAGCTACGGCCCGGTGCAGCGCGTCGACCTGCTCGACCAGGGGATCAGGAACTACCTGGCGACCGGCCAGAAGTTCACCGAGACCTCGCTGATCCAGGTGATGGAGACGGCCGCACTGACCGACCTGCGGGCCAAGGACGTGCTGCCGGAACTGCTCCAGGTGATCAACAGTCAGCCGGTGACCAACTCCTCGCAGGCGGCGCTCGTCAGTGAGCTGACCACCTGGATGAACGCCGGCTCGACGCTGACCCCGACCTCGTCCGGGGCGACCAGTTTCCAGAACTCGGCCGCGATCGAGCTGATGGACGCCTGGTGGCCGCTGCTGATGCAGGCCGAGTTCGAGCCGGGCATGGGCACCAGCCTGTTCGACGCGCTGGTCGCCGCCATGGCGGTGAACGACTCGCCGTCCGGCGGGCAGGAGATCCCGGTGCCCGGCGTGACCGAGTCGGACAACCAGGCCCAGCCGCACAAGGGCTCCGCCTTCCAGTTCGGCTGGTGGGGCTACGTCAGCAAGGACATGCGGCAGGTGCTCGGCCAGTCGGTGCAGGACCCGCTGCCGGTGACCTACTGCGGCGGCGGCAGCCTCTCCGCCTGTCGCACGGTGCTGCTGAACTCGCTGACCGCGGCCGCGGCCGAGTCGACCTCGACGGTCTACCCGTCCGACTCGTACTGCTCGGCCGGCGACCAGTGGTGCGCCGACAGCATCGTGCAGGACCCGCTCGGCGGCATCACCGACCCGCAGATCTCCTGGCAGAACCGGCCGACCTACCAGCAGGTCGTCTCGTTCCCGTCGGGTCCGTGACCGGCTGAGCCCACCGGCCGGTCGAGACGAGCGGCGGGGCGGCGCCCCCGGATGGGCCGCCCCGCCGCTCGTCGCCTCCCTGTTCCGGCTCTTCTATTCCGGCGCTGGTCCGTTCGGCGGCAGCCGCACGGCGAGATAGCCGCGCACCAGGGCGTCGGCCTCCGCGATCAGGTCCGGGTCGCCGGCCGGGCCGTACCGGAAGGCGAGGCGCAGGACCCCGTCCACCGCCTCGACCGCGACCAGCAGCACCGCGTCCAGGCCGGGGCCGTCCGGCAGGCCCAGGTCGTCGAGGGCGAACCGCTTGAGCCGCTGCGCCACGATCTGGTTGTTCTCCAGCTCGCGGTCCGGGTCCAGCAGGAAGTCCCGGCCGGGCGCCGCCTCGCCGAAGTCGACCACGGCGAAGCCGGGCACCTCGCGCTTCATCGCGACGAACTCGGCGACCACCGCGCTGCCCGCGTCCGGCCAGCTGGCGACCGGCGCGGCGGCGAAGCGGCGGCCGAGCCGGGCGGCGAACAGGTCGAGGTTGCGCCGGGCCAGCGCCCGGGCCAGCGCCGGCTTGCCGTCGAAGAACTGGTACAGGGTGCCGATCGGGACGCCGGCCCGGCGGGCCACCTGGCTGGTGGTCAGCGCCTCGTAGCCGACCTCGTCGAGCAGGGCGGCGCAGGCGTCGAGCAGCCGCTCGAACCGCTCGACGCTGCGCCGCTGCACCGGCTGGCGGCGGACCGTCCCCGCCCCGGTCCCGCCGGCCGCTGCCGGGCCCGCGGCGGCTTTCGCCGACGCGGTGCCCGTGGCTCCGGCGCCGGTCGTCCCGGCGCCCTCGGAGGCGACGCCGCCCACGAGACCACCGTATTCGGCCGCCTCTGGCATACCGGCTTCCCTTCTCCTAACATGAGCGGCACTCACGTTACCTGATTGGACGCCATGGCCGCGCTACCGAGGTTCCCGGACGACTTCCTGTGGGGAACATCCACAGCCGCGTATCAGATCGAGGGCGCCGTGCGGAAGGGCGGTCGCGGCGCCTCGATCTGGGACACCTTCTCGCACACCGAGGGCCGCACGAGGGACGGCGACACCGGCGACGTGGCCTGCGACCACTACCACCGCTGGGCCGAGGACGTGGCGCTGCTCGCCGACCTCGGCGTGAACGCCTACCGGTTCTCGGTCGCCTGGCCGCGCATCCAGCCCGACGGGACCGGCCCCGCCAACCCGGCCGGCCTCGACTTCTACGACCGGCTGGTCGACGCGCTCGCCGAGCGCGGCATCACCGCGCTGCCCACCCTCTACCACTGGGACCTGCCGCAGGCGCTCGAGGACGAGGGCGGCTGGCTCAACCGGCAGACCGCCCTGCGCTTCGGCGACTACGCCGCGCTGGTGGCCGACCGGCTCGGCGACCGGGTCGGCCGGTGGATCACGCTGAACGAGCCCTTCGTCACGATGGCGCTCGGCTACAGCCTCGGCCAGCACGCGCCGGGCGTGGCGATCGGAATCAACGCCCTGCCGGCGGCGCACCACCAGCTGCTCGGTCACGGCCTCGCCGCGGCGCAGCTGCGCAGCAGAGGCCTGCAGGTGATGGTCGCGAACAGCTGCACGCCGGTCCGCACGGCCAGCGACTCAGAGCCCGATGTCGCAGCGGCCGAGGCGTACGACGCGCTGCACAACCGGCTGTTCAACGACCCGCTGCTGCTCGGCAGCTACCCGGACCTGTCCGCCTACGACGCGCCGCCGCAGGATTCCTACGTCCAGGACGGCGACCTCGCGCTGATCTCGGCGCCGCTCGAAGCGCTGGGCGTCAACTACTACCACCCGACGGTCATCAGAGCCGCGGACCCGGCCGAGCAGGCCGCGAGCGGCCTCCCGTTCACCCGGCTCCCGATCGACGACGTGCCGACCACCGCGTTCGGCTGGCCGGTCGTGCCGGCCGGGCTGACCGAGCTGCTGGTCGGGCTGCGCGAGCGGTACGGCGCCGCGCTGCCGCCCATCATCATCACCGAGAACGGCTGCTCGGCCCCGGACAAGGTGGACGCCGGGGGAGAGGTCCACGACGCGGACCGGATCGAGTTCCTCGACGGCCATCTCCGGGCCCTGCACGACGCCATCACGGCCGGGGTCGACGTGCGCGGATACATGGTCTGGTCGCTGCTGGACAACTTCGAGTGGGCCGAGGGCTACAGCCAGCGCTTCGGCCTGGTCCGGACGGACTACGACACGCTGGAGCGCACGCCCAAGGACTCCTTCGCCTGGTACCGCGACGTCCTGGCGGCGCAACGGTGACCTCGCTCCCGGGCGCGCACCCGGCCGGTCCCGCGGAGTCGTCCGGGGCCGCCGGGGCAGCGGGTCCGGGTTCTGCGACGGCCGCCGCCGGCGCCGCGGCAGCATATGAGGGGGCTGATCCGACACTGCTGGTCCGGCGCACCTGGACCGCCGCGCTCTCGCTGGCCAACCTCGGCCTGTGGATGGGGTACTTCGGCCCGCTGCAGGTGCTGCTGCCCAACCAGATCCAGAACATCGACAACGCGCACAAGACCACGGACCTCGGCATCGCCACCGCCTTCGGCGCGCTGGTCGCGGTGCTGGTCGGCCCGATCGCCGGCGCCCTGTCCGACGCCACCGGCTCGCGCTTCGGCCGGCGCCGGCCGTGGATCGCCGGCGGTGCGCTGCTCGGCTGCGCCGGCCTCGCACTGCTCTCCGGTCAGCACACGCTGATCGGCGTGACGCTGGGCTGGTGCGTCGCGCAGGCCGGGCTCAACGCGATGCAGGCGGGCCTCACCGCGCTGGTGCCGGACCGGGTGCCGGTGCGCCAGCGCGGGCTGGTCTCCGGCTGGGTCGGCCTGACCCAGTCGCTCGGCGTCGTGGTCGGCGTGGTCCTGGTCACCTCGATCGTCACCGGCACCGTCTCCGGCTATCTGCTGCTCGGCGCGCTCGTCGTGCTCGCCGCGCTGCCGGTCCTGCGCGGCCGCGATCCGCAGGTGCCGCGCGACCGGCTGCCCGCCGCCTCGCTCTCGGTCCGGCAGCTCTCGCCGCGCTCGCTCGCCCGCGCCTTCCGGGTCAGCCCGCGCCAGAACCCCGACTTCGCCTGGGCGTGGGGGACCCGCTTCCTGGTCCAGCTCGGCAACGCGCTGGCCACGCTGTACCTGCTCTACTTCCTGCGGGACAAGGTGCATTACGCGCAGCTCTTCCCCGGCAAGAAGGCCGAGGACGGCCTGCTCGTCCTGATCCTGATCTACACCTTCACCACGCTGCTGACGGTGGTCGTCGGCGGCGCGGTCTCGGACCGCACCGGCCGACGCAAGCCGTCGGTGATCCTCTCCGGTTACGTGATGGCCGCGGCGGCAGTGCTGCTGGCGGTGTGGCCGACGTGGACCGGCGCGCAGTGCGCGGCCGCGTTGCTGGGCCTCGGATTCGGCGTCTACCTCTCCGTCGACCAGGCGCTGATCACGCAGGTCCTGCCGAACGCCGCGGACCGGGCCCGGGACCTCGGCGTCATCAACATCGCCAACTCGGCGCCGCAGGTGCTCGGCCCGGCGCTCGCGGCGCCGATCGTGACGTATCTCGGCGGCTACTCGACGCTGTACGTGACAGTGGCCGTGGTGACGGTCCTGGGCTCGGTGTTCGTGCGCCGGATCCGCGCGGTGGAGTGAGGCAGAGGTCTGCGCCGGTCGGCTCAGGCCGGGCCGGCGGCCGCCTTGCCGGCGGCTGTCTCGTCGAGGTGCCAGCGCACGATGCAGAATCCGTACTCGATCGCCCGGCCCAGCCGCTCCGGGTCGAGCCGCCCGTCAGGGCTCTGCTGGACGCCGACGAACCGGCCCGCCGTCGGGTTGACCTCGATGATCCTGGCGAGCAGCGCCTCGACGGCCGCCGGGTCGCGCACCAGCTCCGGGTCGGCCGTGACCTCGCGGCCGTCGAGCCGGATGCGCACCGGCGTTCCCCGCTTGAGGTTCAGCTTCCACGCGCCGCCGCCGGGGGTCAGCAGCGTGTCGCCGTCCCGGACGTAGCTGAGCGGCTGGCGATAGGTCCGCCCGCTCTTGCGGCCGATGATGTAGGCCAGCATGAGCCGGCGGCTCATCGGCGTGTGGAAGGGCAGCCTGAGCATCACCCGCATCGGCACGTTGGCCGCGCTCATGACGCGCCGCTGCACGCGCCGGCTCAGCGGGGGCTTGCCCCGGCTCTGTACGGCGGTGCCGGACGGTGCCGTGTTCGAGGAGAGTGCCATCGGTCAATCCTCCGTATCCGTGTGTTGAATCGCGTGCTGTCTCGATGCCGATTGCGCCGGTGATTTCCGGGCCGGCTCGGCGAGTCCCGCCCAGGGCGGCGCACCGTCGTCCGCGCCGCCGACATTGGCGACGAGCTTGCCGAGCACGCTGCCGAGGCTGTCGGCTTCGGCGTCGGTCAGGCCGGTCCGCAGACGTGTGTCGAAGGCGACCGCGGCTTCGCGCAGCTGCAGGAACGCCTGCTCGCCGGCCTTGGTCAGCCGCACCACGTGGATGCGCCGGTTCTCCGGATCGCGGGCCCGGGTGATCAGGCCGCGGGCGTCCATCGCGTTGAGGTGGTGCGTCAGCGTCGCCTCGCGCACACCGACCGCCTCGGCCAGCTCGCGCTGGTTGGCCGGCCGGTTGATCTTCAGGTTGAGCAGGACCAGCCACACCGGCAGCGTTCCGCCCGCCGCCTCCAGGGCCTCGTCGAACGCCCTGCTCACGGTGCGCGCGGCCTGGCTCAGCTGCAGGCCGATCGGGGGTCGGAACGGCGGTCTCATGCTTGCAGCCTAGCAGGAAAAGTTAGATGTCTAAAGCTTTGACAGCTAACACTTAGATGTCTAACGTATTGAGCGTGGGCGGCGGACGGCCGCCCGGACCCTCGGAGGGATCGCCATGACCAGTACCGACCCGACCAGCCCGACCAGCACCGAAGACCAGATCCGGGACCTCGGCCGGCGCTGGGTCGAAGCCGAGCTGCGCGCGGACACCGCCGTGCTCGACGCGATGGCCGTGCCCAACTTCACGCTCGTCGGCCCGCTCGGCTTCGTGCTCACCAAGGAGCAGTGGCTCGACCGCTATCGCAGCGGCGCCTTTCACACCTCGGCGCTGAGCTGGGACGACGTCGTCGTGCGCGACTACGGCGACACGGCCGTCGCGATCGGCTGCCAGACGCAGCAGGCCGCATATCAGGGTCGTGCGAGCGACGGCCGGTTCCGGGTCACCCAGGTCGTCGTGCGCGCGGGCGGGGACGGTCCCGGCGCCAACCCGTGGCGGCTGGTCGGCCTGCACCTCAGCCCGATCGCCGCGCCGCCGGTGCCGCCCGCGTCGTCCGCCGGTTCCGCGCCTTCCAGGTGAGCTGCATAGACGCCGCGCCGTTACCTAGCTGCCGCCACATCTTTAGCGCGAACTTATTGCTGAGGGAGTATCACAGCGGGTGTGACGGCAAGCGATGCGGATCGGGCGCTGATCGGACACCTGTTAAGGCGGACCGGGTTCGGCGCGAGTGGTCCTGAAATCGACAGTGCGTCCGCGGCTGGATATCAGGCGACGCTGACCACCCTCTTCGGCTCGGGCGACGATCCCGGCGTGGACGCCACGCCGCCGCCCGGCTTCACCGGCGCGATCGCCCGGAGCGCCAGCCAGTCCGCGGATCTCGTCGCCTGGTGGCTCGGCCGGATGACCGCAGCGCGCAACCCGTGGCCGGAGAAGCGCACCTTCTTCTGGCACGGCCACTACGCCACCTCCATCACGAAGGTGCAGAGCGCGGCCCTGATGCTGCAGCAGAACCAGACCGAGCGCAGCCTCGGCGGCGGGGACTTCACGACCCTGATGCGCGCGATGTTCACCGACCCGGCCATGATGATCTGGCTCGACGCGGCCGGGAACACGGCCAAGGCGCCGAACGAGAACCTGGCCCGCGAGTCCATGGAGCTGTTCAGCCTTGGCTTCGGCAACTACAACGAGACCGACGTTCGGCAGGCCGCCCTCGCGCTGACCGGCTGGCGGCTCGACCGCACCAGCGGCACCGCCTACTTCGAGGCCGCGGCGCACGCGCCCGGCCCGGAGACGATCTTCGGCCGCAGCGCCTCGTTCGACGTCGACTCGTTCAACAGCCTGCTGATGGCGCAGCCGGCGAACCCGAGGTTCATCGTCGCAAGGCACTGGTTCCGGCTCGGCTCCGACCAGACGATCCCGGCCGCCACCCAGGCCAACCTGCTCAAGGCCTACGGCTCCGGCCAGAGCCTCGGCGGCCTGCAGCACGCGCTGTTCAATGACCCCGCGTTCACCGGCACGACGGCGCGCTACGCGCTGGTGAAGCAGCCCGTCGAATACGTCGTCGGCGTGCTGCGGGCGCTGAAGATCACGCCGCCGGCGGACGGCACCGCCAAGAACGCGCAGGTGCTCCACACGGCGCTGAACGGCCTGGGCCAGGTGCCGTTCGCCCCGCCGAACGTCGGCGGCTGGCCGTCCGGACGGCTCTGGCTGACCACCGCGGCCGCCCAGACCCGGATCGTCTTCGCCCGGTGGGCCGCGGGCGTCGGCGACATATCGTCGATCTCCGATACCGCGACCGGCTCCCGCATCGACGCGACCGCCTACCTGCTCGGAGTCGACTCATTCTCCGACCGCACCCGCAGCGCTCTGTCGGACGTCGCCGCCAATCCGCAGGCGGTGGTCGAGATGGCCCTGCTCAGCCCCGAATACCAGGTCAACTGACCGGAGAGAACACGGCGACCAGCCGAGGAGACCAGAGCATGGACACCCTGACCCGCCGCAGGTTCCTGATAGCCTCCGGCGTGACCGGCGCCGCCGCGCTGGCCGCCGGCGCCGGCGCGATCACCTGGGAGCAGCTGCACAAGGCGGCCGCCACCGACCCCCTGCCGGCCGGCTCCGGAGTACTGGTCCTGGTCACCCTGTACGGCGGCAACGACGGTCTCAACACCGTGATCCCGGCGGCCGACCCGGTGTACCAGTCGCTGCGGCCGGACCTGGCCTACTCCGAGTCCGAGGTGCTGGACCTCGGCGACGGCCTCGGGCTGAACCCGGCGATGACCGGGATGCACCAGCTGTGGGGCGCCGGCAAGCTCGCCATCGTGCGCGGCACCGGTTATCCGAACCCGCAGTTCAGCCATTTCGTGTCGATGGACATCTGGCAGAGCGCTTCGCCGACCGACCCGAGCACCTCCGGCTGGCTCGGCCGCTGGCTCGACACCCAGCCCGACGACCAGTTGCGGGCGCTGCGCGCGGTCTCGGTCGGCGGAACCCTGCCGCCGCTGCTGGCCGGGACCGACACGGCCGGCTCGTCCCTGCCGCTCGGCCAGTTCAGGCTGCCGACCGGCGAGCTCGACACGAGCCTGCGCGCGCTCGGCAACAGCTCACCGCAGGACTGCCCCTACGCCGCATATGCCGCGCACGACACCGCAGACCTCTTCACCGTCGCCGGGGCGTTCGGCCCGATCCTGCCCACGCAGCAGAAGCTGACGCAGCAGGGCGGCCAGAACGCGCTCGGCCAGCAGCTGGACATCGTCGCCTCCTGCATCGAGTCCTCGGTGCCGACCCAGGTCTACTCGGTCAGCCTCGGCTCGTTCGACACGCACTCCAACGAGAAGGGCACCCAGAGCAAGCTGCTCGGCCAGGTCAGCGCCGCGGTCTCGGCCTTCCAACAGCGCATCTCGACCTCGCCGCGGGCCAAGGACGTCACCCTGGTCGCCTACACCGAGTTCGGCCGCCGGGTGAACGCGAACGCCAACGAGGGGACCGACCACGGCACCGCGGGCCCGGTGTTCGTCGTCGGCGAGTCGGTGCGCGGGGGCTTCGTCGGCGACGAGCCGTCGCTGAGCGACCTGAACGCCGGCGACCTGAACTTCACCACCGACTTCCGGTCCCTGTACGCGACCGTGCTCGCCGACGTCCTGGGCGCCGATCCGCACCGGATCCTCGGCGCGGACTTCCCGACCCTCGCGCTGCGGTCGGCGACCTGACGGCAGGTCACGCCGATATTACTGATGTTCCAATAGCATCGATGTACACTGTGTGGCGGTGGTTCCCGGCCGCCTCTGGATCCGCGGGCAGAGCTTCAAGCTCACCGGCTGCACACAACGGCAAGACCCCTTTCACGGTCGGTCTTTCCCGCCCGAAGCCGCGGATCCTCGGGCCCGAGGAAGGACTGCCATGTCTGATCCGTCGCGCTCCCTGCCCGACCAGCCGAGCGTTCGCTACCTGAAGCTCGAGGCCCGGCGCCGCCTCGCCGCCGGCGAGTTCGACAACCTGCACGACGCCCAACTGGCCATCGCCCGCGAGCACGGGCAGTCGAGCTGGACCGTTCTCAAGGAGCTCATCGAGAGCCGGCGCGAGCCCGTGGAGCACGCCGCGCTCAGGCAGGTGGGGTGGCTGATCTCCCGGTTCGGCGAGGCCGACGAGCCGGGCTGGTCGGCGCCGACCGACGGCGAGATGCGCGAGCACTTCACCGAGGAGTTCCTCGGCCGCGTCGCGATGGACAAAGCGATGAAGGCGCTCACCTACCGGTCCGCGCGACTGCGCCAGCAGGTCGTGGTCACCGCGGACGAGCCGCTGCAGGCCCGCGCGCGGGTCGGCGGCATGCAGTTCGAGGCGGAGGCGGAGGCCGAGCCGCCGCACCTCCTGCGCGGCCTGCGGATCTACACGATCGGCAGCGAGGTCACCGACCCGCGGGTGGCGGCGCCGCCCACGGCCGGCTCGGGCGCGGTCCCGGCCGCGGCGGCCGAGACGGCGGCGGCCGCGATCGGCGAGTTGGGCCTCGTCGGCGTCGTCCTCGCCGGGGCCGCGCGGAACGGGAGCGGGGGCGGGGCGGGCGGGGCCGGCGGCGAGATCGGCTGGGCCGTCGCGCGCGGCCGGTCCGACCTCGACCGGAACGAGCCGATGCGCCCCGGCCACAGGTTCCCCGCCTACGGCGTCACCAGGCTTGTCACCGCCGTCGCGGTGCTGCGCCTCGTTGCCGAGGGCAAGGTAGGGCTCGATGACGCCGCCAACGACCACCTGCGCACCGTGCGGCTGGCCGGCGACGAGGTCACCGTCCGGGAACTGCTCAGTCATACCGGAGGCGTCGACAGCCCCGCCAACCGCTACGCAGACACCGTTCCGGCCCTGACATCGCTGTTCGGCGGCCCGGTGATTCCGTGCAGCGGCGCCCGCGGCACCTTCAAGGAGAGCAGCGGCGGGTACGGGGCGCTCGGGCAGCTCATCGCGGACATCACCGGTTCGGACTTCGCCGCGGCGGCCGCCCGGCTGGTGCTCGACCCGCTCGGCATGGCCGGCTCGTCGTTCCCGACCGGCTGGCCGCACGAGGACCCGGACGCGGTCACCTCCTACGTGCTGGAGCCCAACGGCGTCTTCGTGCCCGAAATCGACGACGTCTCGGCGATACCGGCCTACGGCGGCATGTGGACGGACGCCTTCGACCTGCTCAGGTTCGGCACCATGTGGCACACGCTGCTGCCCGACGCCCTCGCCGGCGAAGCGCTCAAGCCGCAAGCCGCCGCCGAAGCCGGTCCGGGCCACATCGGCCTCGGCTGGCACGTCAACACGGCGCGCGGCTTCGCCATCGAGACCGGCTTCGGCGCGGGGGCGAGCGTGTCCCTGTTCGTCCGGCTCAGCGACGGCCACGCGTACGCCGTACTGACGAACCGTCAGATCAATGTCGCGCCGCTCAACCTCCGGGTATTCCTGCAGACCGCTTAGGCGTCTGCAACGTCGGCCGGCCACCGTTCGCGTGGCCGGCCGACGGCCGCTTCACATCCGTCCTCACATCCGTCAGAGCCGCTCGATCGTGGTACGCCAGGCGGGTGCACCGTGCTCGTCGTGGAAGCGGGTGCGAAGGCGGTCCGGCTCGAGGGCGACGATGTGCCATCCGGCGCCGGGGTTGAAGGCCGCTCGCAGCTCCTCCCGGCTGACCGGGTGCGGGCCGATGTCGGTTTCGGGGCCCTCGTCGCTGAAGCAGAGCACGTACAGCATTCCCACGTGCCTGGTCACCGATGCCAGGCTCGCTGCATATCGCATCCGCTCGTCGGTGTCGCAGGTGTGGAACAGCGCGCAGTCCAGCACCGTGTCGAAGGTGCGGCCCAGGTCCTCCAGCCGGAACGCGTCGGCTGCGGCGAACTCGGCCCCGATCCCTCGTTCGGCGGCGCTGCCGCGGGCCATCGCCACGGCCGTCTCGGCGACGTCGATGCCGAGTACCGACAGCCCCAGTTCGGCGATGTGCAGCGTGTTCTCCCCGGTCCCGCAGCCCGCATCGAGCACCGTCCCGGTGAACGCACCGTCGGATGCCATGCGCACGACCGCCGGCTGCGGGGCGCCGATGTCCCACGGCGCGGGGCCGTCGTGGTACGAGGCGTCCCAGGGCCTGCCGGACATCCGCTCGTGGCTGGTCGGCAGCCGACCGCTGAGCGGACCGCCGGTGAGGGCTTCCGATTGCTCCGACACTGCGTGGCCTTCCCGGTCCGCGGTTCCTGCTTCCTGCCGCTCTCGACTATTCCGCGGAAAGGTCGCTAACGCATCACCCGCATCATCCGGTCGATCGGTCGGGCTCGACTGCGAGCGCAGCGTCAAGGGCGGTATCAAGAATTCGGGACCACTGCCGCACCACGCCGGCGCGGCGGCCCGAGTCGTCGGTGAGCAGGCCGGCAAGTCCGAGGCCGCGGGCCATGTCCAAGGTGGCCTGCACGGTCTCGTGCACGCCTGTGGCGCTCTCGTCCGCGCCGAGGAAGCCGACCGCCGCGCGGTGCGCCTCGCGGCCCACGCGGTTCTCCAGCGCGATGATGCGGGTGCGCAGCGGCTCCTCGGTGGCGGCGGCGACCCAGAGGTGCAGCGCGGCGTGGAAGAGCGGACCGGTGTAGAGCTCGGCCAGCATGCTGACGATCGCCTCGGTGCGCCCGGCCCCGCCCGGCGGCAGGCGGTCCGCGGCCGCGCGCACCGCCTCGAGGCGCTCGGCGGCCATGTATTCGACGGCTGCGGTGAACAGGTCCTCGCGGGTGGGGAAGTGGTGCTGGGCCGCGCCGCGGGTCACCCCCGCGCGCCCGGCGACCACCGTCACCGTGCTGCCGCTCCAGCCGAGCTCCGCAAGGCACTCGACGGCCGCCTCCAGCAGCCTGCGCCGGGTCGCCCGGCTGCGGTCCTGCTGCGGTTCGCGGGTGATCTGAGGCACCGCCATCACCGTCCCGCTACTGCTGTTGCTGCTGCTGCGCCCAGGACGGCGGGCGCCGCTCGAGGAAAGCACGCATGCCCTCACGGGCTTCGTCCGAGCCGAACAGCCGGGCCGACTGCGCGACCAGCTCCGCGCCGTCCCGCTCGATGCTGCGCAGCACGTCCGCCGCGACCAGCCGCTTGGTCTCGGCGAGGCCCTGCGGCGAGGCCTTGCGCAGCGCGTCGAGCAGCGGCTCTGCGGCGGCGCCGGCGTCGTCGGCCGCCAGCGTGATCAAGCCGATCCGGGCCGCCTCGGCCGCGTCGAAGGTGTCGCCGGTCAGGTACCAGCGGGCCGCGGCCCGGGGATCGAGGCGGGGCAGCAGCGGCAGCGAGATCACCGCCGGGGCCAGGCCGAGCCGCACCTCGGTGAACGCGAAGCTCGAGGCCGGGCCGGCGACGACCAGGTCGCAGGCGCCGAGCAGGCCGAGCCCGCCGGCGCGCACGTGGCCGTCGACCTGCGCCAGGACCGGTTTGGGCAGCTCGGCCAGCGCGCGCATCAGCTCGACCAGCTTGCGCGGAGCGCCGGTCGGGTCGCCGCTGCTCGCCTCGCTCAGGTCCGCGCCCGCGCAGAAGACGGTGCCGGTGTGCGCGAGCAGGACCGCCCGGACCGCGCCGTCCTTCGCGGCCTGCGCCAGGCCCTGCTCGAGCTCTGCGACCAGCCGGGTGGACAGGGCGTTGCGGTTGCGCGGCGAGTCGAGTGTCAGGGTGGCGATGCTCCGCTCGACGCCGTACCGGACCAGCGGCGCCTGCGCCTCGGCCGGGTCCGCCGCCGCGCCGCCGGTCTCGGTGTTGTTCTCGGTCATCGGTCGCAATACCCTTCCAACTCGCCTGTCTCCGTGCCGCGCCGCCGCGTCCCGCCGCCTCAGTACGACTTCGGCAGCCCCAGCGTGTGCTCGGCCACGAAGTTGAGCACCATCTCCCGACTGACCGGCGCGATCCGGCCGACCCGGACCGCGCCGAGCAGCGCCGCCAGGCCGTACTCCTCGGTCAGGCCGTTGCCGCCGAGCGTCTGGACGGCCTGGTCGACCGCGCGCACGGCGGCCTCCGCCGCGGCGTACTTCGCCATGTTGGCCGCCTCGCCCGCGGCCTGGTCGTCCCCCGCGTCGTAGAGCTGCGCGGCCCGCTGCATCATCAGCCGGGCCAGCTCGACCTCGATCCGGCACTGCGCCAGCGGGTGCGCGATGCCCTGGTGCGCCCCGATCGGCGCGTCCCAGACCGTGCGCGTCTTGGCATAGTCGACTGCGGTCGCGAGCGCGTGCCGGGCGACCCCCGAGGAGAACGCCGCCGCCATGATGCGCTCCGGGTTCAGGCCCGCGAACAGCTGGAGCAGACCGGCGTCCGCCGAGCCGACCAGCGCGTCGGCCGGCAGCCGGACGTCGTCGAGGAACAGCTGGAACTGCCGCTCCGGCGCGATGAAGTCCATCGGGATGGGCCGGTACTCGAAGCCCGGCGCGTCCCGCGGCACGATGAACAGCGCCGGCTTGAGCTTCCCGGTCCGCGCGTCCTGCGTCCGCCCGACCACGAGCGTCGCGTCGGCGTTGTCGACTCCCGAGATGAACACCTTGCGGCCGCTCAGCAGCCAGTCGTCCCCGTCCCGCCGGGCCGTCGTGGTGAGCCGGTGCGAGTTGGAGCCGGCGTCGGGCTCGGTGATGCCGAAGGCCATGATCCTGCTGCCGTCGGCGATGCCGGGCAGCCACGCCTGCCGCTGCTCCTCGGTGCCGAACCGGGTGATGACGCTGCCGCAGATGGCCGGCGAGACGACCAGCATCAGCAGCGGGCAGCCGACCGCGCCGAGCTCTTCGAGCACGATGGCCAGGTCGGCCATCCCGCCGCCGCCCCCGCCGTACTGCTCCGGCAGGTTCACCCCGATGTAGCCGAGCTTGCCGGCCTCGGCCCACAGCTCGGCGGCGGGCTCGTGGGCGCGCGCCCTGCCCTGGAAGTACGCGGCGCCGTATCGCTGCCCGAGCGCGCGCACCGCCCGGCGCAGGGCCGTGCGCTCCTCGCCGTCGATCAGGTGCTCGCCGCGGAGGCTGTCGCTGTTCGCCTCGGCCATGACTCCTGCCCTTCTTCCTGCTATCCGACGTGCGGGTCGATGACCGCGAGCACCGCCCCGACTTCCACCTGCTGCCCGACGCCGACCCGCAGCGCGGTGAGGATCCCGTCCGCCGGCGCCGCGATCCGGTGCTCCATCTTCATCGCCTCGAGCCACAGCAGCGGCTGGCCCGCGGCCACCGGCTCGCCTTCGGACACCGCGATGCGGACCACGGTGCCGGGCATCGGCGCGAGCAGGCCGCCGGTCTCGGCCTGCGTCGCGGGGCCGGGGAAGCGGTCGACCGCGGTCAGCGCCACCGAGCCGAGCGGCGAATCGACGTGGACCGTGCGCTCGTCGCCGGGGTAGGCGGCGACGGCGAAGGCCCGCCGGACGCCCTGGACCTCCAGCACGACGCGATCGGACGCGCTCGCGACCAGCCGCGTGTCCGGGGCGCCTTCGACCTCCAGTACGCCGCGCGCGAACCGGTAGCGCACCTCGTGCTCCTCGCCGGCCGCGTCCCCGGCCAGGCGGTAGCGCTTCATCTGCGGCTGGGACGGCAGGTTGCGCCATCCGCTCGGCAGGCCGCGCAGCACGGGGGCCGCGGCCCGGTTGGCGGCGGCGTCCGCGAGGGCCGCGGCGAGAGCCGAGAGACCCGCGCAGTCCTTGTCGGCCGTCGCGTCCGCGCCGACCAGGTCCGCAGCGTACTGATGAAGGAACCGGGTATCCACGCCGCCGTCGAGGAACGCGGGGTGACGCAGCACCCTGACGAGCAGGTCCCGGTTGGTGGCCAGGCCGTGGATCCGGGCGCGGCGGAGCGCGTCGGCGAGCTTGCGGGCCGCGGCGGCGCGGGTCGGCGCCCACGCGATCACCTTGGCGATCAGGGAGTCGTAGTCGGCGCCGACGACCGAGCCGTCCTCCACGCCGCTGTCGAGGCGCAGCCCCGTCTCGGCCGCGGCCGTCCCGAACCGCACCGTCACGTCCGGCACGTCCAGCCGGTGCAGCGCGCCGGTCCGGGGCCGCCAGTCCTGCGCCGGATCCTCGGCGCACAGCCGGGCCTCGATGGCGTGGCCGCGCGGCTGCGGGGGAGCGTCCGGCAGCGCTCCTCCCTCGGCGATGTCCAGCTGCAGGGCGACCAGGTCGAGGCCGGTGACGCACTCGGTGACCGGATGCTCGACCTGAAGCCGGGTGTTGACCTCCAGGAAGAACAGCCGGCCCTCGGGGGAGAGCAGGAACTCGACCGTCCCGGCGCCGACATAGTGCACCGCGCGCGCCGCCGCCGTCGCGGCCTCCTGCAGCGCCCTGCGAACCTCGGCGGTGAGCCCCGGCGCCGGCGACTCCTCGACGATCTTCTGGTGCCGCCGCTGGATCGAGCAGTCGCGCTCGCCGACGACCCAGACAGTGCCGTGCGCGTCCGCCATCAGCTGCGCCTCGATGTGGCGCGCCGCCTCGAGATAGGGCTCGCAGAACACTTCGTCGCTGCCGAACGCGGACGCGGCTTCGGTCCGGGCCGAGGCGAGCGCGGCGGGCAGCTCCTCCAGCTTCCGCACGATCCGCATCCCGCGCCCGCCGCCGCCCGCCGCCGCCTTGACCAGCAGCGGAAGATCGTCCGCGGTCGCGCGCTGCGGGTCGATCGCGCCGAGCACGGGCACTGCCGCCTCAGCCATCAGCAGCTTCGCCTGTGTCTTCGAGCCCATCGACGCGATCGCCGCGGCCGGCGGGCCGACCCAAGTGAGTCCGGCCTCGACGACGGCGGCGGCGAAGTCCGCGTTCTCGGCCAGGAACCCGTAGCCGGGGTGCACCGCGTCCGCGCCGGCGTCGAGCGCGGCGCGCACGATCAGGTCGGCGCGCAGATAGGTCTGCGCGGGCGCCGCGCCGGGCAGCCGGACCGCGGCGTCGGCCTCCCGGGCGTGCGGCGCGTCCGCGTCGGGGTCCGAGAACACCGCCACCGTGCCGATTCCGAGCTCCCGGCAGGTGGCCGTGATCCGGCGCGCGATCTCGCCGCGGTTCGCCACCAGCAGGGTCCTGATCGTCATCGCCGAGTCCTCACACAGCTTCCGTTCCCGTGTCCGTCACGCCCCACAACCTCACATCCGGAAGACGCCGTAGCCGCGCTCGCCCTCGAGCGGCGCGCCGGCGGCCGCGGACAGGCACATGCCGAGCACCGCGCGGGTGTCGCGCGGATCGATCACGCCGTCGTCGTACAGCCGGCCGGACAGGAACATCGGCAGCGACTCGGCCTCGATCTGCTGCTCCACCGCGGCGCGCATCGCGGCGTCGGCGTCCTCGTCGTACGGCCGGCCGCGGGCCGCCGCCGACTGCCGGGCCACGATCGAGAGCACGCCGGCCAGCTGCTGCGGGCCCATCACCGCGGCCTTCGCGCTCGGCCAGGCGAACAGGAAGCGGGGATCGTAGGCCCGGCCGCACATCCCGTAGTGCCCCGCCCCGTAGGACGCGCCCATCAGGATCGAGATGTGCGGGACCCGGCTGTTCGAGACCGCGTTGATCATCATCGCGCCGTGCTTGATGATGCCGCCCTGCTCGTATTCGCGCCCGACCATGTAGCCGGTGGTGTTGTGCAGGAACAGCAGCGGGATGCCGCGCTGGTCGGCCAGCTGGATGAACTGCGCGGCCTTCTGCGACTCGGCGCTGAAGAGCACGCCCTGCGCGTTGGCCAGGATGCCGACCGGCCGGCCGTGCACCTCGGCCCAGCCGGTGGCCAGGCTGGTCCCGTAGCGCGGCTTGACCTCGTCGAAGTCCGATCCGTCGGCGATCCGGGCGATCACCTCGCGCGGGTCGAACGGCACCCGCAGGTCGCCCGGCACGATGCCGAGCAGCTCCTCCTGGTCGTACTTCGGCGGCGCGGCGATATTAAGTGTCGGATTCCCGGGTTTGCGCCAGTTCAGCCGGCGCACCACGCGGCGCGCGATCGCCAGCGCGTCCGGCTCGTCGAGCGCGAAGTGGTCGGCCAGGCCGGACGTGCGCGCGTGCATCTCGGCGCCGCCGAGCGACTCGTCGTCGGACTCCTCGCCGGTGGCCATCTTCACCAGCGGCGGCCCGCCGAGGAAGACCTTCGCCCGCCGCCCGACCATGATGACGTGGTCCGACATGCCCGGCACGTACGCGCCGCCGGCGGTCGAGTTGCCGAAGACCACGGCGACGGTCGGGATCCCGGCGGCGGACAGCCGGGTCAGGTCGCGGAACAGCGCGCCGCCCGGGATGAAGATCTCCTTCTGCGCGGGCAGGTCCGCGCCGCCGGACTCGACCAGGTTGACCAGCGGCAGCCGGTTGCGCAGCGCGATCTCGTTGGCCCGCAGGGCTTTGCGCAGCGTCCACGGGTTGCTCGCGCCGCCGCGCACGGTCGGGTCGTTGGCCGTGACCACGCACTCGGTGCCCTCGATCACCCCGATCCCGGTGACGATGCCCGCGCCGACCTGGTAGTCGCTGCCCCACGCCGCGAGCGCGGAGAGCTCCAGGAACGGGCTGTCCGGGTCCAGCAGCAGCTCGATGCGCTCGCGCGCGAGCAGCCCGCCGCGCCCGCGGTGCCGCTCGACGTAGCGCGGCCCGCCGCCGGCCAGCGCCTTGGCGTGTTCGGCCTCGAGCTCCGCGAGTTTGGCCAGCATCGCCTCGCGGTTGGCGGCGTAGTCGGCCGAGGCGGGGTCGAGGCGGGAGGCGAGGACGGTCACAGGAGCGACTCCGGGATCTCGAGGCGGCGGGCGCGCAGCCACTCGGCCACCGCCTTGGCCTGCGGGTCGAACCGGGCCTGCGCCGCGACGCCCTCGCCGAGCAGCCCGGTGACCACGAAGTTGAGCGCGCGCAGGTTGGGCAGGACGAACCGCTCGACCGACAGGTGCGCGGTCTCCGGCAGCAGTTCCTTGAAACGCTCGACGGTCAGGGCGTGCGCCAGCCAGCGCCAGCCTTCCTCGGTGCGCGCCCACACCCCGACGTTGGCGTCGCCGCCTTTGTCGCCGCTGCGCGCGCCGGCGACCAGGCCGAGCGGCGCGCGGTGCGTCGGGCCGGGCGGCAGCGGTTCGGGCAGGTCGGTCTCGAGGCCCGGCAGGGTGCCCGGCTCGGACGTCCGCGCCGGGTGCGCGATCACGGTCCTGGTTCCGTCGGGCAGCACGGCGGTATGCGT